>JAZRPY010000001.1:0-18157 GCA_045649415.1 Clostridia bacterium
GATATATGAGGATGATTACGAGGAAGTATCAGCCTGACAAAAACAGGCACGAAAAAAGCTTACAGTCAATTTCTGTAAGCTTTTTGTCGCTGGTGCACCAGAAAGGACTTGAACCTTCACGTCGGGGACACTAGATCCTAAGTCTAGCGCGTCTGCCAATTCCGCCACTGGTGCATAGTCTATTTAGACAACAGTGATATTATACCATTTATAATTCACAATGTCAAGAGATTTTATTAAAAAAATTTAAAATATTTAAAAAAAAGCTTGACAAATTTATAGCGATATAGTACAATATAATAGTATCCGCATAGAGTGGGTTAAAAATGCAGATTTCTGCTACCTACGATAGCGTGACTTCATATTATAAGGAGGTGTATCAAATGTACGCAGTTATCGAAACAGGTGGAAAGCAATACAAGGTTTCAGAAGGTGATTCAATCTTCATTGAAAAGCTTGAAATTGCTGAAGGTGAAGTTGTAACCTTCGATAAGGTTTTGGTTCTGGCTGACGGTGAAAATGTTAACTTTGGAGCTCCTGTAGTTGCCGGTGCAACTGTAACAGCTAAGGTTGAAAAGCAGGGCAAAGCAAAGAAGATTTATGTTTTCAAGATGAAGAGAAAGAAAAATTACCGTCGTAAAAAGGGTCACAGACAACCATTTACTAAGGTTACAATCGAAAAAATCAATGCTTAATTTTAAGCAATACCACAATTTGAAAGCTGAGGTGTTTTAAATGGCTCATAAGAAAGGTATGGGTAGTACAAAGAATGGTCGTGACAGCGAGTCTAAAAGATTAGGTGTCAAGAGAGCTGACGGTCAGGAAGTTTTAGCAGGTAACATTCTTGTTAGACAGCGTGGAACAAAAATCCACCCTGGAAACAATGTTGGTATCGGTAGTGACGACACACTTTTTGCACTTATTGACGGACGAGTTAAGTTCGAAAGAAAAGGCAAAGACAAGAAGCAATGTAGTGTATATTCTGCATAAGCCTTGTTCTTATATGATATTAAACCATTACTGCATAATTGATTGCGGTAGTGGTTTTTTATTTTCAGAAAATTTTCATAAATTAGACAAATTCTTTACATATTGAGATATTTATTGAAATTCAAATAAAACAAAGGTATAATATAATAGGATATAAATATAAAAAGGAAGGCTGTTGATTATTATGAAACGAATTATATATTTGAGTATATTGATTTTTTGTCTATCAATTTTAAGTGTAAACGCTGCTAATTTTGATTGGGCAAAGGATGCAGTTGACTATTGTGTGGAAAACGAAATTTTGCATGGTATGGAGAATGGTGACCTTGCACTTGGCAACAATATAACCAACGAGCAAACTGCAAAAATATTAGTTTCTACTTTTCAAAATGAAAAATTAAATAATAATGAAACAACAGACGATGAACCTGTTGTTGAGACTCGTTGGTCTGCTCCGTATGTTAGAATTTTTAATTTATTTTCAAAGTATGAAATAACTGATAAGGATCAGGAGCAATTAACAACAAGAGAGGAATTTGTTGCTTCATTGGTATTAGCGAGTGGCTTAAAAGAAAGCAATATAAGAAACAGAGATATATTAAGCTTTAATTTTAAGGACTACAAGGATGTTAGCAATGATTATACAAAATTGATGTGTATAGCAGCAGAAAGAGGATATATGAAAGGCAGCGACTTTTACTTAAATCCAAAGGATAATATAACAAGAGCCGAGGCTTGTTCGTTAATATACAGAGTAATCAGGGCAGAGAAAAAGGGAGAAAAACTTGATTTAGGAGTTATTCCATCCGAAACAAAGTTGATAGCAGAATCTAAGGTTAGTGTCGAACAAGCAAAAGCCTGGGCAAAACAAAGAGGTGCTGCAGACAGATTCATCGAAATCGCAGATGTATATTGGAAGTATGGCGAAATAACAGGCATTTGCCCTGAATTATTATACGCACAAGCTGCAAAAGAAACCAAATTTGGATTGTATGGAGGAAATGTTATACCTGAACAAAATAACTGGGCAGGAATAAAAATTGCAACCTCCAATGGTGATTCCACCTATGACCATGAAAGTTTTGAAACTCCCGACGACGGTGTGAGAGGACACTTTAATCATATGGGGGCGTATGTAGGTATAAAACCTGTTGGAGAGCCTCATGGACGATATAATTCCGTTTCAAAAATGCCATGGGCAGGAACTGTTGAAACCTTAGAGCAATTAGGTGGCAAATGGTGTCCCGACTTATACTATGGATATAGTATATTACATAATTACATTGAACCTATGATGAATACTAAAATATAAAGGATATATAAAAATGTTGCTTACAGTTAATAAACTCAAAAAGAGCTTTGCAGAAAACTTAATATTCGAAAATGTGTCCTTTGGCATAGATGAACACGATAAGATTGGTTTTATTGGCACAAACGGTGCAGGTAAATCCACACTAATTAAAATATTAACAGGCGAACTGCAAGCAGATGAGGGCGATATATTTAAAAACAAAAGCTTAAAAATAGGATACTTAGACCAATATAGCTGTAACAATTCAAATAAAACTGTGTATGACGAAGCTTTAGATGTTTTTTCTCATTTGATTTCGATGGAAAATGAACTTGAGGATATAAGATTTCAAATTGAAGGTCAATCAGGTAACATTGAAATTTTAATTGAAAAGCAACACACTCTTACAGAAAAATTCCAAAATGAAGGTGGGTATTTATATAAAAATAAAACAAGAGCCTTTTTATTGGGACTCGGGTTTACAGAGGATGATTTAAAACTGAATGTTTGCAATTTATCAGGAGGGCAAAAAACACGAGTTTCTCTTGTAAAAATTCTTTTATCGGATGCTAACCTGTTGTTATTAGACGAGCCTACTAACCATTTGGATATTGAGTCGGTTGAATGGCTCGAGGATTTTTTAAAGGGTTACAATGGTGCATTTATAATAATTTCTCACGACAGATACTTTTTAGACAGAGTTACAAATCGCACCTTTGAATTAGAATGTCAAAAATTTCATTCCCTTAATTTAAAATATAGTGAATATCAGGACCAGAGAGATATTGAAAAATTAACAGAGGAAAGAAATTACGAAAACACTGTAAGAGAAATAGAAAGACTGGAAAAAATAGTTGAGCAACAAAGACGGTGGAACAGAGAAAAGAACATAAAAACTGCAGAAAGTAAACTAAAGGTTATAAAAAAGCTTGAGGAAACCTTAGTTAAACCATCAGCTGAAGAAAGAGAGACAAAATTTCGTTTTAAAGCGCTATCAGGTGGTGGAAATGATGTTTTGAAAGGAACAGACTTATCTATGTCATTTCCTCAAAAAAGCCTTTTTTCAAATGTTGATTTTCATATTACAAAGGGTGAGAAAATTTTCATTTTAGGTCCTAATGGATGTGGGAAAAGTACTCTGCTTAAAATTATTATGGGAAACATCAAGCCTTCGGGTGGCAGTGTGAAAATAGGTGAGAATATTCTTTTTGGATACTATGACCAGCTCCAGGAAGGTCTTAATATGGATAAAACTATATTAGATGAGGTATGGGACGAATATCCAAAATTAACACAAACACAAGTGAGAAATGCTATTGCCACATTTCTATTCACGGGCGAGGATGTTTTCAAGGTTATAAAAACCCTGTCAGGTGGAGAAAGAGCAAGAGTTGAACTTGTTAAGCTTATCTTAAAAAGTGTTAATCTGCTTATTATGGACGAGCCTACCAACCACCTTGATATTAAATCAAGAGAGGCTTTGGAAAGAGCATTGTCTGAGTATGACGGAACAATTATAATGGTTTCTCACGACAGATATTTTATAAATTCTTTAGCTACAAGGATTTTATACTTAAATGAGTCAGGAATTACTTCTTTTAATGGTAACTATGAAGAGTATATTGAAAAAAGAAATGTTATTATAAAAGATTCAAAAACTCAAAAAGCTCCAACAGAATCAAAGCTTTCTTATGAGGAAACAAAAAAGCTTGAATCGGAAAAAAGAAAGCTACAAACAAAATTCAAAAAAATTGAAAATGAGATTTTTTCAATTGAGGCAGAAATAGATAAGTTAAATGCTGAATTAAATGAGCCACAGATTGCAACAGATTTTGAAAAAGCTTCAGAAATAACCAGGATTTTGGCCAATAAAACAAATAGGCTTGATAACCTGTATAAAGAATGGGAAGAAATACAAATAAAAATGGAGAAATAAAATGAGAGCAGTTGTTCAAAGAGTAAATAATGCCTCAGTTACAATCGATAATGAGGTAAATGGAAAAATAAAAAAAGGCTTTTTAGTGCTATTAGGCGTCTGCGATGAGGATGATGAAGCAGATGTTAAATATCTTGCTGATAAGATTATAAATTTAAGAGTGTTTGATGATGAGCAAGGGAAAATGAATTTAAGTCTGTCCGATATAAAAGGCGAGCTTTTAATTGTTTCCCAATTCACACTATTTGGGGATTGCAGAAAGGGAAGGCGACCAAGCTTCGATAAAGCAGGCAAACCTCAAAAAGCAAGTAACCTATACGAAAGATTTGTTGCTTATTGTAGGGAAATAGGTGTTATAACACAAACAGGCATTTTTGGCGCAGATATGACTGTTTCCTTGGAAAATGACGGGCCTGTAACCTTACTTTTGGATAGCAAAAAGCTATTTTAATCATCAATGTATATAGGAGATGTTATATAATCTCTTCCTGATGGCTCAGGAGTGATCGAACACAATCCTGCAATATCACAGGAGAGAATATCTTTTTTAAACAAAACCGAATCAGTGTTGAAGTCTGCTACTTTTGTTACCACAGATAGTGCAGATTTCTTTTTTATTTGGTTTATTATTTCTCTACCTTTATTATTAAATGCAAGAACTCTTGCATAATCAATGGGTATATTTGTCATTTCCTTTGTTATACCTAACAAAATAGCTACAAGAATTCTTCTTATTCGTGACTTTGTGTATCTTTTAGAGGACACCTTGTCAATAATTTCATCAATTAAAAGGGAAGACATTCCAATAGATTTAATTCTGTTTTCAAGACCTTCTCCAACATCGCTAATTGTTTCTATATATGATGAATCCAAAGTCCTTAACAGGTATAAAATTGTGTCATTTAAGTGTGAAATGTTGTAAAGCTTAGAGGCTTTACAAATACTATAGATATTTTCAGGGATAAAGGTTGAAATATCTTGATTTTTTTCAAGCATTTCACGAATATGGGAGGCAGATGTTATACCATTTATTGACGCTTTTGAATCGTGAGAAACACCATTTCTCTGTATAGTTTTTACCTTTACAGAGCTATTTATCGATTTCAACGCTTTTATATATTCAATACCTAATATGTTGTTGGATTCGTTTAAGATATTTTCATCTATATATCCGTTTGATGCCTTTGAAATTGCTGAAGCGTATCCAAAACCCTGTGACAAATACTCTTTTATTTTAGAAGAAAATTCTATGTTATTATCATATAAAAATTGAGCTGCCTCGCATAAAACATTTATATCGCCTGATTCTGAACCAAAAACAAGCTCATCTACACAATTCAAGCTATCAATCAATTGAACTGCTCCTCTTGAAAAAACTTGAGCATTTGCAGTGCTATATATAACAGGAAGCTCGATAACTAAGTCAACTCCGTTTAATACTGCCATTTTAGCTCGTTGCCATTTATCGAACACAGCCACATCTCCACGCTGAACAAAGCTACCACTCATAACTGAAATGATAGCATCCGAATTCTTTTTTATCTCATCAATTAAATATTTATGCCCGTTGTGAAAGGGATTGAATTCTGAAACAACGCCTGAAATCTTCATAAAGCACCACCTTTTTGTTTATACTAACCATTATACACGAAAAGTTATAAAATGTACAGGAAAATTTTGTTGTTTTTTAAAAGGCATATTCTGTCAAATACCTTGACAAAATGTTTAAAAAGGAATAAAATATGAATAGGTATTCAAATCTTAATTTTAATTTTGAGGAGTAAACACAGATGGAAAAATCAGTGTATCTTGATAATAATGCAACAACTTCAATAAAAAAAGAGGTTGTTGATGCTATGATGCCATATTTAACCGAGGTATTTGGTAATGCATCATCAAAGTTTTACAAAATAGGAAGAACTGCAGAGGGTGCAGTTAAAGAATTCAGGAAAACAATTGCCGATGCAATTGGTGCAAATTCTAATGAAATTTATTTCACAGGCTCAGGGTGTGAGGCTGATAACTGGGCAATAAAAGGAATTGCAGATGCACTCAAAACCAAGGGTAATCATATTATAACCTCATCAATTGAGCACCATGCAATTTTAAGTACTTGTGAGTTTTTAGAAAAGAATGGATATAAAATATCATATCTACCTGTTGACAACGAAGGTTTGGTAAATCCTGAGGATGTTAAAAATGCAATTACCGAGGACACAATTCTTATTTCTATAATGACAGTAAATAACGAAATTGGCTCAATTCAGCCTATAAAGGAAATTGGTAAAATTGCAAAGGAGCATAAGATTCTATTTCACACCGACGCAGTTCAGGCAATTGGACATATGAAAATAGATGTAAATGAGCTTGGTGTTGACTTATTATCTATGTCTGCACACAAATTTCACGGACCTAAAGGAATCGGTGCTTTGTATATCAGAAATGGCGTAAAAATATCTAATCTGATTCATGGTGGTGGACAGGAAAGAGGAAAACGAGCAGCAACCGAAAATGTTTCCGGAATGGCAGGAATGGCAAAAGCAATTGAGATTGCAACCAACAACCTTGATAAAAATGTTTTATGGATGGAAAAAATGAGAAATAAGCTCATTAAAGGTATTGAAGAAAGAATTCCATATTGCAAATTAAATGGACCCGCAGGGGATAAAAGAAATTGCAACAATGTTAATTTTTCATTTAAATATATTGAGGGTGAATCAATTCTTATGATGCTTGATATGAAGGGTGTTGCAGCATCAAGTGGCAGTGCTTGTGCATCAGGCTCATTAGACCCATCACATGTATTATTGGCAATAGGCTTACCTCATGCAATTGCACATGGCTCGTTGAGATTAAGTGTGAGTGATGAAACAACTGAGGAAGAGGTTGACTATTTGTTAGAGGTGCTTCCACCTATAATCGAAAGATTAAGAATGATGTCACCACTTTATGAAGAGGTTTTAAGAAAGGAAGGATAATATGTATAGTGAGAAGGTAATGGACCACTTTGCAAACCCAAGGAATGTTGGCGAGATTGAAAACGCCAATGCAGTAGGTGAGGTCGGAAATGCAAAATGTGGAGATATAATGAAAATATATATGGACATCGAGGGTGATGTGATTCAGGATGTTAAATTCAAAACCTTTGGTTGTGGTGCTGCAATTGCAACAAGCTCAATGGCAACTGAAATGGTAAAGGGTAAAACTATAAAGGAAGCATTGGAGCTAACAAACAAAGCAGTTATGGAAGCTTTGGACGGATTACCACCTGAAAAAATCCATTGTTCAGTGCTTGCAGAGGAGGCCATTCATTCTGCAATCGAAGACTATCAAAAGAGAATGGGAATTAGTTTATCCCAAGAACATAAATGCGATTTTTGTTGTAAAAAATGCAAAGGACATCATGAGTAAAAGATAAGGTCTGTCGATTTATTTCGACAGACCATTTATTCATTTATTAGCAAAATTTCCCTTTTTGAATACTATGTAAAAAGGGAGGTGGCTATATGAGATTGGGACTATATGGAAGAAAAAATAGTATTTTGAACTATAAAAAAAGACGAATTATAAAAAGAACGCTTATTATTCTGGGAGTTATTTTTTTGATTTTAGATATGTTACTTTTCTTTTTTAAACAAGTCTATCCTAACTACATAGCTCACGCAAGAATATATGCTAATAATCAGGCTATGGAAATGATAAATAAAACCCTATGGAAAGTATTAGACTCGGGGTATGAGAATCAGGATTTTTTGTCCTTTGAATATAACGATTCAGGGTATCTTGTTTCAGTAACAAACGATGCTATTGAAATGAACAGATTTAAGGCTGATATTATAAAAAACATTCAGGACGAAATCGAAAAAATATCGGCAGATTACATATACATTCCTTTGGGAAGCTTGTTAAATGAAGAAATATTTGCAGGCTTAGGACCATCATTAAAGGTGAAAATCATTCCTAACGGAAATGTTAAAGCAAATTTTATTGAAAGCTTTTCTGAATGTGGTATAAATCAGGTTAAACACAAAATTGACTTAAATATTTCGGTGAGCATAACATTGGTTTCTGCAACAATGCATGAAACATCAACCGTAAACACAGATGTGCCTGTTATTGAAACTGTTGTATCCGGGGTAGTGCCAAACTACTATGGAGATGGAATGGGATTTGTAAATCAAATAGATTAAGGAGAGTATAATTTATGAAAATTGTAGCATTGAATGGAAGTCACAAAAAGGATGGAAACACACAGTTTTTAATAAACGAGGTGTTGAAGTATTTTAAGAAAGAGGATGTTGAAATAATCAATGTAACCGAGGCAATTCTTGATGCAAAAACACCTTTTTGCGTTAATTGTACCACACCTTGCGAAAGGCTTTGCTATAAAAACACAAAGCTTGAGGAAGCATATAAAAAGGTTACGGAGGCAGATTTTGTTTTAATAGGTTCACCTGTATATTTCGGGTCAATGACCGCTCAATTAAAGGCATTTTTTGATAAGACAAGAGATATAAGAAAAAATAAGGCATGGCTTGGAAAGCCTATGGCAGCAATAACTGTGGGTGGCTCAAAATATGGTGGTCAGGAAAGGACTTTAGACCACATCCATTCCAGTGCCTTGGTTAACGGAATGACAATAATCGGAAATTCGAGTGAATTTGGAATGGGACATTTTGGAATATCAGCACACCAACCTGCAAATGAGGATTTATTTGCAATCAAGCAATGCGAAAGTCTTGCCAATGCTATAAAAAACCTGATTAAATACGAATAAAAATTAAAAATTGGGATAAATTACATACTGTTAAAATATTTTTAAAAAAATAAAGGATTTTTGCTCGCCAATGTCGAAATTAGTAGTATGAGATTATCAAGAAGGGAGGAGATAAAATTGGCTCTATATTCTAACGATGTTATCAATGAAGTATTTTCTCAGAATGACATTGTGGATTATATTTCCCAATATGTTGTTCTTAAGAAAAGTGGTCGTGACTATAGTGGCTTATGCCCATTTCACAAAGAAAAATCTCCATCCTTTCATGTGAGCAGAGAAAAGCAGCTATTCCATTGCTTTGGTTGTGGAGCAAGTGGAAATCTTGTTCAGTTTGTTATGAGAACTGAAGGTATTGATTTTGTTGAAGCTATAAAGCTTTTAGCTGACAGAGTAGGAATAGTTCTGCCTGAGGAAAATAATACTGTTAACTTTGCAGCACACGAAAAAAAGAAAAAAATATTAGAGATGAACAAAGCCGCAGCAAGATTTTTTTATACTGAGCTCACAACAACTCAAAAAGGAAAGGAAGCTCTGGAGTATTTTAAAAACAGGGGTTTGAGCCAGAAAACAATCACTTCCTATGGATTAGGTTATGCACCTGACGAGTATGGACGCCTTCATGTTCATATGAATGAGCTTGGGTACACAGATGAGGAATTGATTGATGCAGGACTGGTATCCGTAAGAGAAGATAAAGTTTATGATAGATTCAGAAACAGAGTTATGTTCCCTATAATTGATTTAAGAGGAAATATAATTGGTTTTGGCGGCAGAATAATGGTAAATGCAGTTGAAGTAAATGGGTACAAGCCACCAAAATATTTAAACTCTGCAGAAACACCTGTGTTCAACAAAGGAAGAAACCTATTTTCTTTGAATTTTGCAAAAAAAGATAATTCAGGAAAGTTGATATTAGTAGAAGGCTATATGGATGTCATATCCGTGTATCAGGCTGGGATACAAAATGTTGTTGCAACTCTCGGTACTGCACTAACAGAAGATCAGGCAAAGCTAATGCTTAAATACTCAAATGAGATTTTAATCTGCTATGACTCGGATGAGGCAGGGCAAAAAGCTGCTATACGAGCTGTTGAGATTATTAACGGAGTTGGTGGAAAGTCTAAGGTCATAAAGCTAAAAGGCGCAAAGGACCCTGATGAGTACATAAAACAAAATGGTGTTGAATTGTTTAAAAAAGCAATTAGTGATGCAGTTCCTTCCACAGAATTCAGGCTTGTGTCTGCAAAATCAAAATACAATCTTGATATAACAGATGGTAAAATTGAATTTTTATCGGAGGCTGCAGATATTTTGAGCGGCATCAGTGATGCAGTTGAGGTGGATGCATATATTAAAAAAATATCGGCAGAAACTGAAATTAGTACAGAGGCAATATATAGTGAATACAAAAAAAGAGTTAAAAAATCAGTATTAAAGAAACCAAACCAACCATTAAAAACCATAAACAGTCAGGGTGGTGAGGAAAAGAAGAATGCACCTGCAGTGCTTGGCAACTCTTTAAATGCAATAGAAAATGCCGAAAAACGATTACTTAATCTCATTTCTCAGAACAAGAAATTATGCCAAAAAATCATTGGCGAATTAACACCGGATGACTTTTCTAATCAAATATATAAAAAGCTTGCTCAAATGATTTATCAGGCAGTTGATGATAAAAATGAGATAGAGCCTGCAATGCTTTTAAATGAGTTTGAAGGTGAAGAGTTGAAAATTGCATCTTCGGTATTCTATAATTTAGAAATATATGACAGTGATGAGAAAACATTTGATGAATTGATTTTAACAATAAAAAGAGAAAAGATAAAACAAGAAATTCTAAACGAAAAAGACCCTTCAAGATTAAGAGAATTATTACTACAACAAGCAATGCTTTGTAAAAAAATAAAATAACACCCGAAAGGATTGAATGCTATGTCAGATATCGAAACAAAAAAAGCCATTATTAAAGAGCTTATCGAACATGGAAAGAAAAAGGGAGTTTTAACAAACAAGGAAATCGCAGTTTCCTTTGAAGAAATTGAAATATCCCCTAAGGAATTGGAAACAGTTTATGATGTTTTTGAAAAGGAAGGCATCGAGATTATTGAGGATATGGACAAGGAGTTAGAGGATATTGAAATAAGTAAGGAAGAACTTGAAGATTTGTCTATTCCTGAAGGAATAAATATCGATGACCATGTTAAGATGTATTTAAAGGAAATTGGTAAGGTTGACCTGTTAGATACAGCTCAGGAAATGGACCTTGCTGAAAAAATGACAAATGGTGATGAGAGCGCAAAGAAAAAGCTTGCAGAAGCAAACTTAAGACTTGTTGTCAGCATTGCAAAAAGATATGTGGGCAGAGGAATGCTATTTTTGGATTTGATCCAGGAAGGCAATTTAGGACTCATAAAGGCAGTAGATAAATTCGATTACACAAAAGGTTATAAATTCAGTACCTATGCAACCTGGTGGATTAGACAAGCTATAACCCGTGCTATTGCAGACCAGGCAAGAACAATTCGTATTCCTGTGCATATGGTGGAAACCATAAATAAGCTTGTTCGTGTATCTCGTCAGCTTGTTCAGGAATTAGGAAGAGAGCCAACTCCTGAGGAGCTTGCAAAGGAGTTGAATATGTCGGTTGAAAAGGTAAGAGAAATTTCTAAGATTTCGCAAGAGCCTGTTTCATTGGAAACACCTATAGGTGAGGAAGAGGACAGCCATTTAGGTGACTTTATCCCTGATGATGATGCGCCTGCGCCATCAGAGGCTGCAAGCTTTGTGCTTTTAAAGGAACAATTGTTTGATGTTTTAAAAACACTAACCCCAAGAGAAGAAAAAGTGTTAAGATTAAGATTTGGTCTTGATGATGGCAGACAAAGAACTCTTGAAGAGGTTGGTAAGGAATTTGATGTAACAAGAGAAAGAATTCGTCAGATTGAAGCAAAAGCTCTGAGAAAGCTAAGACATCCATCAAGAAGCAAAAAATTAAAAGACTATCTTGATGATTGATAATGTTCAGCTTTCTTGAAAGAAAAATGTCGAATAAAAAAAGATTTTTTATAAAAAATCACGAAAAAACCTGTACAAATTTCGTTTTTTATGTTATGATATTATTGATAGGCATTTGTTTTGATATATTTTCTTTGTTAAATACAAATGCCTAAACAGAATAAAATTATATTAAAAAAATTATAGCTATTTAAATAATACATACGAGGAGGCAATATCAGATGATAAGCAAAGTGTTTCAAAACATTGTTACTCAAATGGCAGAGGTTTTCCCAAAGAGATTCGGAATTGCAGATGCACAAGGATTGGTTTTAGCTGCAAACGGACCAGAATTATCCGATGAAACTGTTGAGGAACTGATTTATGCAGTAGGGAACAATGATAAAGTATTTTTCAAAAATGGATACACAGTTCGTTTAATTGCAGGCAAGCCATATACAGAGTACATTGTATATGTTGAGGGAACTGATGAAATTTCCAAGTATTGTTGTAATGCAATTACTGTTGCTGCAAATAATGTAAGATACTATTATGATGAAAAGTACGACAAAACTATCTTTATGCAAAATATTATTTTTGATAATATGCTTGCATTTGATTTGCACCAAAAAGCTCACGAGCTTCATGTAGAAATTGATATTCCAAGAGCTGTTTTCTACATAAAGGTATTGAAAAAAGGTGAATCTGGCATATATGAAGTAATAAGAAATATCTTCCCAGATAAAGATAAAGACTTTATCGTAAATATTGATAGTGAAAACATCGTTCTCATTAAGGAACTAAAAGAAGTTGTTTCTCCTGCTGAGCTTGACGCTATGGCTCAGTCTATTTTGGATACAATCCATGCAGAAACAATGCTTTCAGCAGTTATCGGTGTAAGCACTGTCGCTGAAAATCTTGACCAGTTGAATAATGCATACAAAGAAACTCAGGTAGCAATTGAGGTTGGTAAGGTATTTGAAGAAGAAAAGTATATCCTAAACTACGAAAATCTTGGCATAGGCAGATTGATTTATCAATTACCAATCAAGCTTTGCAAATTATTCTTGCAAGAAGTATTCAAGAAGGGTGATATAACACTTTTAGATTCAGAAACAATATTAACAATTAATAAATTCTTTGAAAATGACCTGAATGTTTCCGAAACATCAAGACAACTGTTTGTTCACAGAAATACTCTTGTTTACAGATTGGAAAAAATCTATAAATTGACAGGCCTTGACCTTAGAAAGTTTGACCAGGCAATTGTATTCAAGGTAGCAATGATGGTACATAAGTACCTTGTCTCCAATTCAATGAATATATAAAAATCGTTGAACATCCAAGGGGTTGCTGCATTTTTAATAACCCGTATGAATATGACATAACAAAATCAAACGGTTATTGGTATAAAATGTGCAGTAGCTCCTTTATTAAGTTAAAAATGAGAGGACATATTATGATTGAATTTAAAAATGTCACAAAAGAATATGATAATGGTACCATTGCCCTTCAGGATGTTAGTCTGAAAATTGACAATGGCGAATTTGTGTTCCTTGTTGGTTCAAGTGGTGCCGGAAAAACCACTATTACCAAGCTTTTGATGAGGGAAGAGAATGTTACCGAGGGTGATATTTTCTTTAACGATATTGATGTTGCAAACCTTCCTCACAAAAAAATCCCATATTTAAGACGACAAATTGGGGTTGTTTTTCAGGATTTCAGACTTTTAGAGGATAGGACTGTATATGAAAATGTTGAGTTTGCAATGCAGGTTGTTGGTGCAACAAGGCGTGAAATAAGAAGAAGAGTTCCTATTGTTTTAAATCAGGTAGGACTAAGCTATAAAGCAAAAATGTTTCCCCGTCAGTTATCGGGTGGTGAACAACAGAGAGTGGCATTGGCAAGAGCTTTGGTAAATCAGCCTATGATTTTGATTGCAGACGAGCCAACTGGTAACTTAAACCCAAAAACTGCAATGGAAATTATGGAAATTTTTGAGAATATAAATTCTTATGGCACAACAATTATTATGGCAACACACGCCAAAGACATTGTTGATGTAATGAAAAAAAGAGTTATTGAAATATCAGACGGAAAATTAGTCCGTGACGAGATGGGAGGTACATACGAGCATGAGCTTATCGAAGATTAAGTATTCCTTTTCTCAGGCAAAAAAAAATATGGTCAGGAACGGACTTATGACAGTGGCATCCTTGTTTACTATAACAAGTTGTCTTGTTATTTTAGGATTGTTCACTGTACTCACACTGAATATCAACTATATAAGTAATCAAGTTAAGGACCAGTGCGAAGTTCAATTATTTTTAACTCAGGATACAACCTACGAAAGAGTTATGGCTATTAAAGCAGAAATTGATAGTATTGAAAATGTTAAAGCATCTGAATTGTTCACCAAAGAAGATATGCTTGATTTTGCAAAAAAGGATATGTTTGAAGGCAAGGAAGAACTTTTAACAGGCTTTGAAGGTGAAGAAAATCCATTCAGTGATTCATATAAAATCACCTTGGTTAATATTGAAAACACCCAGGAAACAGTTGAAAAGCTAAAGAGTTTGTCAGGCGTTGATCATGTTGAGAATAAGCAGGATGTTGTTAACAATGTAATTTCCATTTCTAATATAGTTAAAAAGTTCAGTCTTGTTATAATGGCGTTGCTTTTAGCAATTGCAATCGTTATTATTTCTAATACTGTCAAGCTTACTGTCTTTAACAGGCGTAAGGAAATCAATATAATGAAATATATTGGCGCAACAGACAGATTCATCAGAGTTCCATTCATTATGGAAGGAATTTTGATTGGAATAATCAGCTCTGTTATTGCATTTGGAATAATGTCTTGGGGATATATAACAGTTATAAGTCTTTTAAAGACATACAACTTGAATGTTTTCGATTTGATTACATATAGAGATATTGCACCTATAATAATTATTCTATTCCTCGCAGTAGGATGTCTTATAGGTATCTTTGGAAGCTTGATTTCTATGCGCAAGCATTTGAAGGCATAGGAGGTAGAATATGAAAAGAAAATTTTTCTCATCCTTAATTTTATCCTTATTGCTTGTTACATTTGTTATTCCTTATGTGGATGCTGCGAAAAGTGTCAATGAATTGAAGGAAGAAATGGCGGAAAGGGAAGAGCAAAGAAAGAAGATTGAAAAGGAAATCAACTCAAAAAAATCCGAATACTCTGAAAAAATAAAGGAAAGAAACAGCCTTGATTTGCAAATTTCCAATTTGATGGAAGATATTGAAGCGTTTGAAACTGCAATTGAAGAAAAACAAGCAGAGATTGAAGAAAAAGAAAAGCAAATCAATGATTTAAATGTGATAATCGAAGAAAACACCGATAAACTCAAAACAAGAATGAAGGTTATGTACGAATATGGTGGAACATCATACCTTGATATTTTGTTTGAAGCAAAGGGGCTTGGTGATTTCTTCACAAGAATTGCAATTGTAAAAGATATCGTTCAGCATGACAGAGATTTAATAAATACATATGTAAATGCAAGAACTGAAATAGAAAATGCAAAAGCTACTATTGAAAAAGAGCAACAAGAACAGATTGAAGCAAAAAGTATTCTTGATGCCAAGAAAAAAGAGATAGAGGCAATGCAAAAGCAAAAAGAAGCCATAATAAAGGAACTAAATTCAGATATCAAGAATTTGGAAAGGCAAGAAGCACAAGCCGAAAGTGATTATAATCAGTTGAGAGCAGAACTTGATAGAGCTTTAGGAAAAACACCCACCACTTCATATACAGGTAGTGGAAAATTTGTTTGGCCAGCTGAGTCATCAAGAAGAGTTACATCACCCTTTGGTAATCGAAAAAAACCAAATGCAAAGGCAACAAGCTACCACAGAGGTATTGATATCGGTGCACCATCAGGATCAAATGTACTTGCAGCCGAATCAGGAACTGTTGTTACTGCAGGCTATAATAGTAGTTATGGATATTATATAACCATAAACCATGGTGGTGGATATGTGACACTATATGCGCATAATAGCAAGCTTTTGGTATCTAAAGGACAATCTGTTTCTAAAGGACAGGTTATTGCCAAGGTTGGCTCAACAGGAAATTCAACCGGACCACATGTTCATTTTGAAGTAATGGTTAATGGTACATATAAAGATCCAATGAGCTTCTTTTAAAATTTATTATTGATACGAGTTTTATTAAAATCTTTCCGTTAATTTTTTCGGAAAGATTTTAATTTACAAGTAATAATCAGTATTCATCAAAAGTATCTTAATAATAATCTTATTTTTGGAAAGGAATATAAAATATGAGCAAAAATGCAAAGAATACTATCTATACTGCGATAGCTACAACCCTTTTTATCTTAACAATTTTTATAATTTGTTTTGGAAGCAATTTAAAGGGTATTATTAAGATAAATCAGGCAATGAACATAATGAATGATGAATTTTATTTTGAACTTGATAAAGAAAAAATGGTTGATTATGCTATGCTTGGTATAACTCTATCTTCAGGCGATGAATACACGAACTATTATACAAATGAACAGTTTCAGGGTTATATGAGTAATCGTGAAAACAGCTTCTTTGGAATAGGAATAACCGTGGGCATAATCGGTGATAATATAGAAATAATTTCGGTATTCGAAAATTCACCTGGAGATAAAGCAGGAATAGAAAGTGGCGATATATTAGTAAGGGTTAATGATACTATAGCTTCAAGTGAAAACTATGAAGAGATTATGAATATTTTAACAGATGACAGCTCAAAAGATATTGAATTTAAATTGGTTTTAAAAAGAGATGGAGAGGAATATGAAACCAAGATAGTAAGAGGAATGGTTGAAAAGGATACGGTAAAAAGTAAAATAATTGACGATTCCATAGGCTATGTCAGGATTTCAGGCTTCGACAGGCGTGTTAATTCTGATAAAAAAGCAATGGATACATATGATGAATTTATATATGAGCTTGATAAACTTGAAAACAAAGGCGTTGATAAGCTTGTTCTCGATTTAAGAAATAATCCCGGTGGAGATTTCGAGGTTGTAACAAATATTGCCGACTCACTTCTTCCTGAGGGAATAATAACTTATACAGAGGATAAAAAAGGTAAAAAAGAATATGTTTACTCTAATGACGAGTTTTATGATATGGAAATAGTTGTTCTTGTAAATAAATATAGTGCGTCTGCATCCGAGGTGTTAACAGGTGCACTAAAAGACCACAAAAGAGCCATAGTCGTTGGTGAAACTACATATGGAAAGGGAATAGTGCAGTCCTTGTATATGTTTAATGATAGTTCAGGAATGTCAGTTACAACATCAAAATATTTTTCCCCGAACGGAATATCAATTCATCAGAAGGGAATAGAGCCTGATTATTCAATTGTTTTGACAGAAGAAGAAAACATGTTAGTTCATAGTTTGAGCATCAATGAGGATGTACAACTAAAAAAAGCAATTGAATTGCTAAAATAATAAAAATTAGTGGAAAAACTATTGTATGTATGATATAATGAGTTCAAGTGAAACTTGAACTCAACTAAGTTTGCCCTATCGGGCAAGTGAAGAAGACTACACAATATACTTATTGATGATGAATATAGCATAAATATTGATTTAGAATATTAACACATCAGCAGTCGCTTCGTGGCAGCTTCACCTCAAAGTGAAGCCTTTAGGAAGGTGTTTTAATCGCTTGAGTTTATCGACATTCAAAAAATGCCGACAAAAAGTGCTGATAAACTATTTAATTTTTTTGTCCCTGTCTTGACAAAAGTCGAATTATGTCGAGAAATAGTGAAAAATATATAAATAACATTTTAAATGGAGGAAAGTAAAATGAAATGTAAGAGAGTAGTAAGTTTGTTTTTAACTTTAATTATGGTAATAGGTATGTTTGCTATGCCTGTTAATGCTGACAGCGGTATTAAAGTTTTGCTTGATGGACAGGAACTGGCTTTTGATGTTCCTCCTCAACTGATTAATAGCAGAACAATGGTTCCAATGCGTAAAATATTTGAAGCTATGGGAGCAAATGTAGACTGGAATGGAGATACCCAAACTGTAACTGCAACTAAAGAAGATATTACCGTAATAATGCAAATCGATAATACGGTAATCAAAGTAAATAATGAAAACATTACATTAGATGTTCC
>JAZRPY010000002.1:0-109611 GCA_045649415.1 Clostridia bacterium
CTTATTATATTTACCAATGTTATCAATTTCATTATTATCACCTGCACAAACTTTATTACTAATACAAATTTTATTAATATATATTTTTTCCCTCATATTAATACTCTACCACTGTGTTGATTTATGTCCAAGTAGATAAAAATATGCATAATTGAGTCTATACACTGTGTTGATTTATTGAAATAACAATAAATTAAATAAATTTATCACAAAATGCACCTAAAATCTCCACTTTTATTGAAAGTGACATCAATTTATGTTATAATTAAAGAAAAAACTACAAAGGAGTTTATATATTATGGCTGATAATGAAGAAAAAAAAGTCAATCAGAATATAGAAGATGAGTGGGATAATATTTCTCACGATGACCTTATTCAAGCAATAAATGAAGCAGAAGCAGAGGCAGAAGTTGAAGAAAAGGAAAGAAAGAAGAGTAGACAAAAAAAAGAACCTTTGACAAATGAACAAAAAAAAGCGTTGGCAGAAGAAAAATCAGATATAATCACTGATTTATTTAGAATACCACAATTAAATGATAATATAAGATTACAGATAAGAAATTTGTGTAGAAATGAGTTCATTGAACCTAAACATATTGATGATTTACCACATTACTGCTTTCACATAAATTTCAAAAAGAACTTATTAGAAGAATGTGTTAGACAAGCAATAAGAGATGGTGAATTAACACCTGAGGATTTATTGGAATTATATGAATTGATGGGAATAGAGAAAAAAGGGGCAGGCAAGGAAAAACCCCTCTATACCATTGAAGATTTTAAATTAGAACTTTTCAAATTAAAAAAGGTTACAGATTATACAACTTTTGACTTAGAACTATTTAATGAATATACACAGTGTCTTGAAGGAATTTTAGGACAAATTGAGAAATATCAGACATTAATTTATGTTCTAATGATTGTTTCTCTAAAATATAGAATATCAAGTAAATATCTTTCTTCCCCCGAAATAAACCCAACAATACAAACTATTGAGGACAGCATTGAAGATGAAAGTTTTAATGGTTTATTTCCATACTCTATACGCACATTACTAAAGGATGCTAAAATTGTGAATGAAGATTCATGCGAAGATGATAACAGAGAAGCTATACTCAAAAGAAGACTTACAGCACAAAAAAAATTATATGCTTTTACTCATGCTACTCTTATGGAGGCTGGAGTGTATGATTGGAATGATATGGTTTGGTCTGAAACAGAAAAGCAAGAGGGAGACAATAATTTTAATATTTATGATTCTCTTTTCACTCTAAACTATACAATGGAAAGCAAGTACTATTTATTTAGGCACTTAATTGATGATGAAGACGAAAAAATAATAACTTCTAAAATTGACTATTTTAATATTTATAAACATGAAACTGCTGCTGAAAAATACTTTAAACAATATTATAGACCTAACAGCGATAAATATATGGTAACAGCAGCAGAATACGAACTTTCAACTATATATGATAGATATTATGAAGTGTTATTAAGCGATGTTTTTGATTTTTCACCAACCTTTATTTCTAATGTACTAACACCAACCTTTGAAATGTTATTGAAATTACAATTCAATTCAGAATTACAAAATGCAATTCTTAAAGCAAGTACAACTATGAATATAGACTTTACACAGGATTTCCTTGCAAGATTTTTGAATAAAAACGTAGGTAACTTTGGGAAAATTTTAAGCATGGTTGAAACAAGACTGCCAGACATAAGCGTTGTTTCACAATTATCTAATTTCTTAAACACTACACCTGGAACTCTTTTGGGCTATACAGATTCATTATTTAATCCATATCTTACTACAGAAAGCATACAGGCAAAATATGGGATAGAAAAAGAAACATTAGAACATCTTGAACAATTAAATGAATCAATGTGTTCAATGGACCCTGAGGTTTCAAAATATTTCAACAGAGGCTTAAATCGTTTAATAAGAAATAGTGCATATGCTGGTGGAACAATAAATTATACAAATAAACTTTTTATTCAGATTACAAAAGAGGAATTACAAGAAATAAAGAATCTATATATTGAGGGGTTAACAATAGCACGAAATTCTTCTATTCCTCATTCTATATTTAGGGGAAATAAAAAGAAAGTAAAGGATAACATTGAAGTTCTATACCATAATGATATTAACCCTCGAATTAGACAGATAGTAAAAGGAACTACAATAATTGATATACTTGAAAATAGGAAAAAGTATAGGATTAATAACAAGGTTATAACAGTTACACCTATTCTTGATGATGCCTATTATACACCTTCTAAAGAAAAAAAGCCACCACAAAGAGTTATTATACAAAGTGACAACATACGTAATGGCACAAGAATGGAAGGTGGTAAGGAAATATGGGAGTTAGACCTTTATGATAACAGAGGTGTTACTGTTGGGGATGAAGATAAAGATTTCTTTACACCTTTAATGCAATATACAGGTGGAGTAGGACACTCAATCAGAGTAATTGGAGAAGATGATTTAGAATTCCTATACAAAGCAACACAAGAAAAAGATGATGAATCCTCTTATCTTGCAATTGATGGATTTTATGAAGAGGTTAGCACAAATTATGGTTTGCTAAAAGGCGAATCTGATGACTTGCTCCTTTTAGAAATCATATCAAAGCTTAAAAATTACAAGGATTCACTTAAAAAACAGTAATAATCAAAACTAAAGGCTATCAAACATACCGTTTGATAGCCTTATTTCATACACAAATATTGATTCTTAAACATAAAATTCGCTGAAAAGCGAATTTTTTATTTATTCAAATAATTCATATTATAAGAAAATGTTGTAATTGCATCATTTCAAGGACTTGTTTTGAAAATAATTTTGAATTATGTAAAAATATAAGTGTCAGGGGGCAATAAACCTCAGTTGAAAAATCAAATAGAGAATAAAACTTGATTGTTTATTCCCTCTGACCATCTCCTTAATTTGAAGATTGCTAATTACTTATGTTAATCCCTATGAGTAAAAACGAATGAGAATATGACTCAATATATTAAATAAGAGTTTGTAATCCATATAATTAAGGACCAAATGAATGAATTTCAAAACTAAATAACGCAAAAGCAACATTTCATTTTCAAATCAATACTCAAAGATTTCTGAAAAATGATGCAAAAGCAGCATAATAAAGAGTTGGTTTGAAGTTAAAATCAATAACCCTTATACTTTTAGGTGTCAGGAGATACGAGACACGATTAAATAACTATTGATAATTTGTAATCTGTTGGTTTTCTTCTTACTGATAACTAAAATGTCATCTGTTGATTTAAGGTTTAGGTTAATCCCTATGAGCAGAAATAATATTAAGAGTTCTCAATACTATTAACTAAACCAATTAAAACAACACATAATGGCAAATTAAAAGGTGACTTCAAACAAAATAACGCAAAAACATCATTTAATTTCAAATTACAGAATCAAGTTGAAAAAGAAAATGTTGTAAAAGCAGTATTTTAAGGAGTTCATTTTTCAAACCAAACTGCAACTGATATAATTTTAAGTGTCAAGAGGACAAGAGACACAGTCTATTAAATAATATGACTTGAGACTTGATGCTCTCTTCCTATAAGACGCAAGACATTATAAGGCAGTCAGGTAAATTAAAACGCTTCCTTATATATTAGGAAGAAAGAACTTTGATAAGTTAACAATGATAAAATGCAATTTCTTCAAGATTAAAAG
This sequence comes from Clostridia bacterium, assembly GCA_045649415.1. Lineage (GTDB taxonomy): Bacteria > Bacillota > Clostridia > UBA1381 > UBA1381 > CAKSQL01. Next base: position 3,713 of record JAZRPY010000002.1, read on the forward strand.
TCTTGAGTTATTGAATAGTGATTAGAGTGGGTTATAAATTTTCTTTTATTTTTTTGATTTTCCTGCAAAAAAGTACTGTAGCCAATTATCTCCACCCACTCTAATCACAAAAATTAAGCAATGAAAAATGATTATTAACTTAAAATTACGCAAAAACATCATTTACTAATTTGCAAATCATAATCAACAAAATTAAAAATAATGCAAATGCAGTATTTTAAGGAGTTCATTTTTCAAAAGACCAAAGTGATGATAAACTTTTAAGTGTCAAGAGGACATAAGGCACAGTTGATTAAATAATTTGAACACGCAACTATGATGCCCTACCTTATGACAAGCAAATTAAAAAGGTCTAAATACTTCTTATTAAAGAAGAATCAGAAACTTGACAACTTAACTATGCTAATTTCTTCAAGATTAAAAATCTTGAGTTATTGGAAGTGATTAGAGTGAGTATTTTTTTGAATTCATATAAAGCTCCTTTAATTATAATATTTATTTTTTAACTCACTCTAATCACTATAAATACTTAAATTAAGTAAATAGAAAACAAAATAATGCAAAAACATCATTTATTATTTCAAATTCAAATCATAAACAAATCAAAAATGATGCAAAAGCAATATTTTAAGGAGTTCATTTTTCAAAAGGTCTGTTTGCTGGTAAAATTTTAAGTGTCAAGAGGACAGAGGCACAGCCTATTAAATAATATGACTTGAGACTTGATGCTCTCTTCCTATAAGACATAAGACATTATAAGGCATTCAGGTAAATTATAACACTTCCTTATATATTAGGAAGAAAGAACCTTGATAAGTTAACAAAGATAGAACGCAATTTCTTCAAGATTAAAAGTCTTGAGTTATTGAATAGTGATTAGAGTGAGTATATATTTTCTTTTATTTTTTATATTTTCCTAAAAATTAATAAAATCACGTCCTTTCAAAACTCCTTAACTCACTCTAATCACAATATAAATCACTTTCATTAAATGAATAAGAATTAAAATAATGCAAAAGCAACATTTTCTTCTTAACAAATAATGAATAAGAAAGAAGAAAATAACGCAGAAACATCATTTTAGGTAGTTCGTTTGAGAGAAAGAAATTATGGAAGTATAATCAATGTAAACAAGGGCAAACGCCTTTGAAATAAAAAATTTATTTAAGGAGGGTCTTTAAAATGAAAAAGACTTACACAAACACAAAAACTTTTATGGAAGGAAGAAACATAATGGATTTTCGGTTAAACAAACAATTAACTAATGAAGAAGAGAAGGCATTAGAAAAGGTAGCTATGAGTAACAAAGATGCATTCAACGCTGAACTGAAAGATTTCGTAATAGCTACGTTTAAAATAATTGGTTTTGACACATCTTTTATTAATTCACCAGAGTTTGACCAAACTTACACAGAACTTATAGGTGACAACAACTATATGATTCAAGATTTAGCATATGCCTACGTTGTGAATGATAAATATAAAGATTATTTTGAAGAATGTCGACAGGCATTTATAATCTTACTGTGTGGTGGAGAACGTCAAATTGAACAAATAAATAGTATGCCAACAGAAAATAAAATCCTATTCTTTGTTCAATGTATGTCATTCCTATATTATCAAAACACACATAATAAAATAGATTGTCTTAATACATTAAGCAACTTATTTTATTCAGCAGAAGAAGATTATATTAGGGGAAGAGCCTTAATGTTTGGTATTGCTTTATGGACTGTGGGTATGGATATGAATTATCTTAAAGGTTATGTAGCAAAGATGGGATTTTAATTATATGAAAAACCAAAATAACGCAAAAACATCATTTAATTAAACAAAAGCAACATCAACCCAAAAATAAAATAATGCAAATAGCGTATTTTGAGGGGTTGAAATGCAGAACCAAATTAACAGTAGTATAATTTAATCATAGCAAAGGACAAAACCCTATGCTAAATAAAAATTTTTATAAAGGAGGTTGTCTGATATGACGGCTACAAATTCAAAAGTAAATAATTTTAATGTAAAGGGGGATTGTGAGCAAAAAGATTATCTTGAAGTTCTACAAGAACAAATTAAACAGGTTTTTGAAAATCAAGAAAAAGCATTAAACTATTCATACCACATAATAGATAAAATCTATAAAATTTTAGATTTGGATTTATCTTTTAAGGATTCGTGGGATTTCTATTGGGTGAAACAGAGAGCAGATGAATCAAGAGACACAGAACTGTTCACTAAGAAACTAAATAAAGGTCATAAAAGTTCTGAAAAGACATTCAATAAATTTGCATACTGTTTTGATTGCCTTGTTAGAGGAACACAGCAGTCGTTACAAAAAACACTAAACAATCTATCTCTAAAAGAACAAAGTTTAATCTACTTATGTAGTGTAGAATTTCTTATAGTGAAAAATTATGACATAAATAATAGAATAAATCTCATTGGTGGATTACAAAGAATGATGTGGAATTTAAAAGAAGAAAGCGACAAATTCGTGGTTGAAGAAGTTATTAATATGCTTCTAAATCCTGAACTTGCATTAAAATAATTAGGGGGGTATTTAGTAATGAGTGCTAATAGTGTATTTATAAAGGTTAATAAAAAAGATGGTTTTGTAAGAGCAAATAATTGGAAACCAATTGGTATTATTGGATGTAGGTTTTTTATCGATTATCTTGTGGAAACATTAGAGTTACCTACATTGGAAATTGGTGATTCAGTATGCTTTCTGGATGATTACAAATTAAGTTATGTAGACATAGAAGATAACAGTAGCTTTGAAACATATAAAGAGACCAAAGCAAAGAGATTATGTGAAATTCTTACAGGATATTGTGATGAGGAAATAAATTACAGAATGACAGAGGAAAGAATAAAGAAACTCTATGATAATTTTGATAATTGGGCATCCTCTAAGTCATCAAATGATATTGAGAATATGAAATCAATATTAAATCAGCTTAAAGAATATATCTCAAAGGTCAATTTTAAAAAAGAAAATATGATATTTAGTTATCACTATTAAAATGAAAGGTGGATACAAAACATGAAAAATAAAATAAATAATAATCAGAAAAAGGATAGTTTAACAAATATGAAACATATAACTACTGATTTTTATAATTATATCAATAACAGAATAAATACCTTTGGTATTATCAAAAGAATTCCAGAAGAAGTGTTAAAAGAAATGGTTAAATACTCAATTGACAGTGCAGACACATTGAATAATGAAACACTCAAATCGATTAACAGTTTATTCTGTAAAATGAATAAGAAATTGAAAAGTAAATTTATCTCTATGTATTCAAAAAAGTTAAATATTGATATATCTGAGGAAATAAACTTTGTATTGAATTTCATATATGAGAGATTTGAGTGTGGAGAATTGGTTAATTGTTTATCTACATATTTAGAAGAGCAAGAAGTTGATAATCAACAAAGCTTTAGAGAATATTTAGCAGAAAATATTACAGAACAAGTTCTATCTCACATTGATAGTATGCTTGAAGATAACAATTATGCACTTGGAGACCTACTAACTGATGAAGAAATAAACTACTATTCTTGGTTTAGAAAATATCTTGAGTATAGTTATGGTAGTGAATACCTATTAGGTTATATCTATGATATGAATGTTGAGACTGTTTGTGATGGTTATATCACATTTGATGATTTTGTAAAACTTGCCATTGAATATGGAAAAGAAAATTTATATTAAAATTAAGGAGAAAGTTAAAATGAAGAAAATAGAAAATTTGAAAAATTGGGAAGTAAGTAATGGTTTGATAATGAGTTATGAAATGCTTGATGATAAATATGTCATAGAAGATGAAACGACAATGGCAGAAAAAATAGATATAATTGACACTTTAGTAGATATGCCAATTTCTTCTGTAATGGATTTAATTAAGCAGTTTGTAGAAGATTACGAATCTGGAATTATAAAGAAAGCTCCATGTACTTCCTATTATAATGTAGTAAACACAAACTCTCTGAAAGCATGGATTAAAAGAAATAATGCAGAAATAGCTATTACCACTGAAGGCATATTGTGGTATTTAACTGTTAGAACTAATATTTGTAACTTTATATCTAATGAATGGAGTGACACAATATCAACACCAAAAAGTTTTGTAGATGCAGCATTTCACAGCTTGTTAAACATATTAAAAGAAGAAGAGGAAAATTATTATTATAAAAATAGTAAAGAAAATGCTTATGTAGGTAAGGTTTGTGATTTGATTTGGACTTATACTTTCGAATGTGGTATGCCTTGGAGATTAGAAGGAGACTCTTATTACATTGAGGCAAAAAATCATTCTAATAGTTTAAAAAACTCCATTTGCATTGAAGATAAGGACTGTAATAATAGAGCTAAAAGAGAATTATCCATTGAGGAAATCAAAGATTTGGAAAATAGCTTAAAAGCAATTGAAACAGATTATCAGCAGTCCTTAGACATAATACAACATTTAGAAGAAGAGTTAAATAAAGAGAAAAAGAAAAAAGAAGAATTACTTAAAAAGGCAATAAATACATTTACAAAAAATATTGAGGTGAAATAAGCATGAATAAAAATATTGTATTTGAAGGAACAAAAGTAACTTATAGTAAAGAAGATGTTGTGTTTTTCTTCAACTCTTCAAAGGAATATCTAATAAACCAAAAAGATACAAAGGGATTTTTGGCAAATTTAGAACTTGCTGTGGAAATGGTAGAAAAAAACAATTATTTAATAGAGGAATTTGAAGAATATTTGGGATTTAAAATTCAATATCCTGTGGATATTATAGCAGCATCCTTAACAATGCAGTTGCTTGTATTACAAGAAAAAATAAATGAAAAAGTTATTAATAAGGGGGAAAAGTAAGATGAGTATGGTATGTTTTTTCAGTAGAAATAAAAGATTAGGTGGTTATAGAGACGACAACAAGAATGTGTCTCATGGTTATTTAGGTTGTAGTATTGCAGCAGAGTATTTTAATGATATAGGTGCAACTATTGACAGTGTAGGTGATTCTGTTCTGTATTATGAAAATGAAAAGGGACTTCCCCTTGATACAGCAGAAGTTTATATGAATTATTATAATAAACAGAAGAAAAATCTTATGGCTTATACTAATACTTCTGATTTGGATTCAGCATTTGCAAAAGTTTGGTCTTCTTATGATATGCAATGTGATAGAAGAAATCCTCTTAATGATTCTTTTAGATATCTTATGACTGAGGAAAGAAAGAACCTTATATTTGATTCTTTTGAAGAATGGACTGAAACTCATGATGAATATGATGTTGAGCTTATGAAAGAGCTTTTAGAAAAACTTAAAGAAATTATAAGTAAAGTTGATTTTGAAAAAGAAAATTTATACTATGCTATTGGTTAATGTGAAAGGTGGAAAAAGAAATGAGTAAAAATATAAATAATAAAAACTTAAACAAGATAACAGATGCAAATTGTAAAGATATTTTTGATGATTCAGGTGAAATGAGTTCTGTAATAATTGATATGGATGGTGTAGCAGTTGTTAAAAATAAGGAACTAAAAAAAGTTGTGTGTTATGAAGTAGAAAGATATGGACAAACTTACATTTTGAATGTAATTGCAACAAGAAAAGAAGACAAAATAGAGTGTAAGGTTGTTGTCACAAAAGAGAATGAAACAAGAGCTTGTACTTGGAATAGAACTTCATTAAGTGCTAACCCTTATAGGTATTCAAATTATAATGTTGAAAACTGTGCTTACTCTACTGTTGATGAGTTTGTTCATGACATTATTGACCATTTTGAGCAAGAAACTGTATGCATGTATTCTTCTGATAGAGTAAAGAGAAATATGAGAGGTTGGGCAGAAAAATGTGAAAAAGAGGGCTTTAAAAAAATGTATAACTCATACAAGTCAAATAAAACTCTTATTTCAAACCCTAAAGAACGATATGAAATACATATGTTTGTAGAAAATCTTAAGGTTAAAGGACTTAATAATCCTATAGAATTTTGTGAGAAATATATTGTTGAAATGGAAAGCGAGGAATTATAATGAAGAATTTTGATAGTGTTAGAAATGTATTAATCCCTTTGGGTATTGGAAGACCTATAAAGTCAAAGAAATATCTGTTTGTTGCAATTGTATCAATACTTCTTTCTTTATCCTATAAGTATTTAACTGTTACTTATGTAAATTCAGTAATTTTAGACCTTTTAGTAGTAGGCATGATTATTAGTGGTGTTTCATTTATGTATGATAAAATTCATTATATCTATCATATAAAGATTCTTGATAAGAATAATGTTGGTGTTATTATTGGACATTCAAATAAAGTTTTGGTGTTAGAAGGTCAGAATGTTATAAAAGAATATGATTGTGATGCAGTAATAATCAGACCTGCTGATGCAGCAAAAGATAATACATATGAAAAATATTCAAGTGTTATTCAATGTGTAAAAAACAATGTAATTACAACAAACATTATTGTAGATAGGATTAAAGAATTTGAGAACACAGTTCTTTTTCCTAACTTAGACAGAGTAAATGAAGATATTGAAGTTATTTATGAAGAATAAGGAATTTTGATTATATGAAATGTTTTAGAGAATGGGATTTGTCTGATAAAATTAAATATTTAAGATTAGCAAATGGGTTGTCTCAAGGTGCCCTTTCAAGATTATCAAGTGTTAGTGTAGCAGAGATTTGTAGAATTGAGAGTGGAGAAAGAAGAAATTCCTCTATCACATCATTAAATAAGATAATGAGAGGATTAGGTGTAAGTTCTGAAGTCTATATTGAGGTGACAGGATTTATTAGTTCAAGATAGGTTTTCATTTAGGAGAGTAACAAATCATCAAACAAATGGAGAAATAATTATGTAAAGGATGATTTGTTTGAGTAAAATTTATAATGCTGATTGCATCAAGTTTATGCAGTCTATGTTTGACAATAGTGTTGATATAACACTAACTGATATCCCTTATGGGGAATGCGGAAAAAAAAGTTCTGGATTGAGAACATTGGATAAGGGCATAGCCAATGAATTAACATTTGATTTGCAGACTTTTCTCAAAGAAGTAGATAGGGTTACAAATGGAACAATTATTATCTTCTGTGGTATGGAGCAATATTCTGAAATCTTTAGTTATTTTGCAGAAAAACAAAAGGAAAGATTAGGAACAGTAAGAGGATTATGTTGGGCTAAAACAAACCCTTCACCTATGAATGGTCAATATTTCTATACAAGTGGTTTTGAATTGGCTGTTTATTATAAACCAAGAAAATGCACTTTCAATGCAAGATGTAAAAGTAATGTGTTTAGATACCCAAATGGCAAGAGTAAAGAGCATCCAACTGAAAAGAATTATAATCTTATAAAGGAACTGATTTCTGATTGTTCCAATGTTGGTGATTTAATTTTTGACCCTTGTATGGGCAGTGGGACAACTTTAAAAGCAGCAGAAGAACTTTGTAGAAATTCATTAGGTGTTGAATTAGACCCTTGTATTTATGAAAGAACAAGAAAAAGTTTAAGTCAAGATTTTGAGTATCAAGATATAGCAGTTATTTAACCATCTGCTTATAAAATGGTTTTACATATATTGATATTTTATTAGATTGAAAAACACATACAGCAATTAAGGAGATTATATTCTCAAGTGTTTTGTATTTACTATAAATATCCAATAAAGAAAAGAAGGTGAAAATAATTATTTTAGGGGGAAGAAATTTTGGAAAATATTAATTTATTTCAAGGCGATTGCTTAAAGGTAATGCCTAACATATCTGATAAAAGTGTGGATTTGATATTATGTGATTTACCTTATGGGACAACAAAATGCAAATGGGATGTGGTAATTCCTTTTGATAAATTATGGGAGCAATACAACAGAATAATTAAGGAGAATGGTGCAATTTTATTATTTAGTAAGCAACCATTTACCACTCAGACTATTAGTAGTAATATCAATAATTTTAAATATTGCTTAATTTGGAAGAAAGATAACCACGATAATCCTACACAAGCAAAAAGAAGATTCTTAAATATCACAGAAGATATATGTGTTTTCTATAGGAAACAATGCACATATAATCCACAAGGACTGCAACCTTTAAACAAGGTAGTTAAACAAGGTCGTGGTGGTAGTTTAAGTCAGATTAACCATAGAGATGGTACATACTTTCAAGAATTTACTAACTATCCACGAAATATTTTGGAGTTTAAAAGAGATTTACCTAATGTTCATCCTACTCAAAAGCCTGTTGCCCTGTTAGAATATCTAATAAAAACTTATACTAATGAAGGAGAAGTTGTATTAGATAATTGTATGGGTTCAGGGTCAACGGGAGTAGCTTGTGTAAATTCAAACAGAAAGTTTATAGGTATTGAGAAAGAGGAATCTTTTTTCAATATTGCAAATAGCAGGATTAATCAATCTGTTCATTTAAAAACCATTGCTTAACATATAGATAATGTTTTCAAATTATAAATAATAAGGGGGAATTCTCGAATGAAGAATTATGGTGAATTATTGGTAGAAACCAATATCAAAGGTAGAAAAGTATTTGTTAAGGAAAGAAAAGGTAAAGAGTTTATCTATTTTGCAACAGATGGAACTTTTATTGGTCTTTGTCATCCAAGAGAAATGACTAAGGAAGAAGTAATTGCAAATAAAGATTTTCTGACAAATGTTGGTATGTCAGGTGATAAGATTTATCCTGTTACTGATTTACAGAATAGAAAAATATTGCCTGAAGGCTTTACAAGGTGTGAGAAGTGTGGGTTTGTTGTTAGAGATGATGATATTTGGTGCGAGGATAATGGCATTTATCTTTGTGAAGATTGTCATAATTCACATGAAGAAGATTAAATCAATGTGGGGCTGCTTATGCAGTCCCTACAAAAACTAAAATATTGATGAGGTTATATATGATATATATAAATGATGTTCCAGACATTGAAGTTTGGTTAGAAGAATTAGTTGATAACTTTGAAAAAATGCCAATCATTGATATAAAAAACTCAATTTTGAAGGCATTACAAGAAGTTTATTCATTAGAACTTGAAAAATTTAGCGAGGATGCTCTTGAACAAATTTATATTGAATGTTGCAACAAGAAAATAGAGCATCTACAAGATGAACTTGCTAACTTACAGGAAGATTATGATTCTATGTGTGAAGATAATAAAGAATTAACATCTCGTATAAAAAATTTAGAAAAAAGGATGGTAAGCTAATTATGTTAAAAAGTAAAATTACAACAATTAAATTAGAATTGGAAGATGGTAAAGAAATTTATATTATGTATGAAAAACCTGAGGCTCATAAATATATCTGTCGTATTTATTCTGGAGTAGAAAAATATGGTTTTATAATGAATAATTGGACTGTGGAATTTCCAATTAAAGAGGATGACATCTTTTATGGCGATATACCTTTTATGAATATACGCACTGACTCTGACAAGAATTTTGAAAAAGATATATGTGAGTTTGCATTAAATGAGAATGAAAAAGGTAATCTTTATTGGATAAAAATGTTTATAGATTAAGGGGGACAAGTATAATGAACAAGAAAAAGTTAAACGAAAAGGCAGTAGCACAGAGTTTTACTGATTTTATGAAAATAAATAAAAGTTTGCAAGATAGAAATAGACCTACTTATGAAATGTATTTAGAAAGAGGAAAATGGTTTTTGAGTGATAAAAGAGGAAGAGATTTTGCTGACAGAATAGAAGGTTTGACTTTTCATAATATAGAAACAGATTATGAAATAGTTGCTTTAATGATGGCTATTCAATTAAATCTTATGTATCTTTAAGTCTGAGGTGTAAAGTATTGAAATATGTTTTAAAAATAAAATCTAATAAAGAATATGGAAAGACTGTCTTTGTAAGAGAAAAAACAGGATTTCATAGAAATAATTATTATGTTGCAGTTAATTTGACTGATAATTCAGAGGAAAAAGTAGATTTTAGTTGGGTTAAACTACATATCAAAGAAATAGCAAATGCTTCAATCTGTGGGACAAGACTCTACTATGTTAAACCCAAATTATAAATCCAATTCCAGCAGAAACATATACAATTTTATGTTTCTGCTGGGCAATCTTCTGAAAATTGGTCAAATCTCTTGGCAAATATCAAAAGAAGAGTTATAATTTTAAACCCTATAATGGGATAACTATATCTAAAAATTAAGGGGGAATATAATGAGTAAAGTAAAGAAAACTATTATATATATCTGTCTATATTGGCGCTGCAGCACAAAGAAGGAAGCTCAGCTTACCAGCTTCAATAGGAATCCTAAGTACTTTCAGTCTGTAATTTTAAAAAAACAAAGGGAAAATCCTAATGTCGAATATAAGATTGTTGCAGGTTATAAAGATTATGGTATCTCTGGTACAAGCTATAACAGAAAAGACTTTGTAAGAATGTTAGAAGATGCAGGTCTTGATGTTGAATTTATTGATTTTGAGAACATCCCACATCCTGATAAAAAGTATAAAAATGAATACTTAAAGCAGAAAAAACTTGTTACTCACGTTAATAAGAATAAATGTGAAAAAAGGCAATTTTCAGAAATTTGGATTAAGTCCACATCTCGTTTTGGAAGAAATACAGCCAACGCAGAAGGATTACTTGAAGATTTAAAAAAAGCAGGTGTAATTGTATATTTTATTGATATTGATAAATCAACAGCTAATCCAAGTGATATGGATGCCATAAGAACACATTTAGCCAAAGACAGAGCATTTTCAGAAACAAGAAGTAGAGAGATGGCATTATATAATGAACTTCGTGGAGAAGAAAACATTGTATCTGGCAAATTAACAGGTTATGAATATCATCCTGTCACTAAAAAAAGAAAGGCTTATTACACTATACATCCTATTTATGGTGATGTAGTAGTAAGAATGTTTGACCTCTGTATTGAAGGATATGGTGCTAAAGAAACAAGCAAAATTCTCTTTTCAGAGGGTCACTATGCTCCTCAAGACGAGGACTATGATGGACCACCAAAAGCATGGTCACATAGGACAATTCGCAACATTTGGTATAATGAAAAATATATGGGAGTTAATACACCAAACAAGTATACAACAGGTTCTATCTTACTTTCTCAAAAGTTTTCTTATAGTGTTATAAATGAAAATTATCAGAAATTAGAGACAGATGATATTCCTATGTTAATACCACCTGAAAAGTTTTATGCTGCACACGAAGCTATCAAGAAAAGGCAATGTAGAGGAAAAGTAAAAGATAGTGTCAAAGGTAAAAGAACACCTACACACAATTTTAAGAAAATATTAGAGTGTAGATATTGTCACAATACTTTTAGGTATGATAATAATGGTGGTTCTGGCTTTTTCAAGTGTTCTACAAAAGCATCTGAAGGAGCATCTGTTTGTAACTGCAATAACTTATATAAAACTAAACTTGATGATTGGCTAAAACAATTATGTGAAGGTGATTTGCAATGGCTGATAAGAAATGATTTTGAAATCATCCTAACTAATCTTATTACAGTATTAGAGCAATATATTTCATTACTTGAAAACCCAACAATGTATGAATCAGCAGAAATAAGACAAATCAAGGCTGAAATAGAGAATCAAGAAACAGCAAGGGAAAACTTAATAGGTATGATGAAGTATGTAAAGTTTAGTGATGAAGAAAAGGAAGATAAATACCAAGAAATTGCAAGTATTCAAAATAGAATAAATGACCTAAAAGAGAAGGCAAAGCAACTTACACTTTTACCTGTTGAAATCAAGGAAAGAATTGAAAAAATCTTTGAATGTATATATAAGGAAATCAGTTTATGTGATAGTATTAAGAAAAAATATAAACCTGATGAAGTTCTTAATTTATTAGACAAAATTATTGTTGCAGGAGAAACAGTGAATTCAAAAGGTGGAACGCCACCTAAAACTGTTTTAATACCCATTCTTAAAGATACACAGCACTCATTAGACGTGTTGGAAGAATGTAAAATTACACTTCCTACTGTCACGCTTATAAATAGATTACCTGACTTTGACTCTACTGATGATAATTCAGAATGTATTTTTGACAATGAAGATATGCTTTATGATGATATAAGAGCAGCACAGAGAAAGGTTAAACCTGAAATACATAGAAATGTTAGATTACCTTTTCTGTTGAATGTTATTGAAGATAATAGTTTAATTGAAGAAGCAATAGAAAACAATGATACATTTTCTGCAGTAATGGGCTTTAACCCTGATTTGGGCCTTGAAAAATTAAGTGTAATAACACAAATTAAGAACTATGTTGAAAAACTAAACAATAGGTATTTATCAATGATTTCATAACATCAATAAAGGACACCAAAAATGGTGTCCTTTATGCTTTTAAATTATATTTCATAAGTCATAACTACTTTATTATCCCAAACAGCATTAACAATCATTTTCTTTAACAACATTGGTTTTATAGCCTCTCTTGAAAGAAACTTCACCTCATTAGTTCCTAATCTACCAACCATATACATATTTCTTTTTCCTAACTTTTGCATACCTATTAACCCATACATAATTAATCTCTCCTTTAATCTTATTTACTTTAAATTAGATTTTTGTCTCTCAAGGTTATTATGTATATGTTAGATTAGGTGCTTATATATGTTAAGTTCTTTTGTGAATGTCTCTATAAGTAAAAAATAACACCTTTGATTAAAAAATCAAGGTGTCAAAAAATATTGTAATTTTAAATATCCGTCAGAAATAAGGTGTTTTAAAAGGTCAAAATTTAGGCTGCTTTTAAAACCATATCATCTCTCAAACCCCTTATTTTATGGGTATTTGCATTAACCGTGTATATGTATCATACTATAAGCACATTATGATTTCCCGCAGCTGCTATTTCCAATGCCCTTTTTGCATTTTCCTGTCCCTTAACCTCTGCAAAATCAAGTATAGAACAATTGTTGTTATTAAATATTCCCGTTAAATCTACCCGATGTGTTTCGACTATTTTTTCACCATTCATATGAAGAAGGATATCCTTTAAGGATTTCACAGGGTATATACAAGCACCCTCAACAACTGCTGCCTCATCCCTGTTATCATATGGCACAAAAAACTTTTTAATTCCTGCCTTGTATCCTGAAATTATCATAGGCAAAATTCCGTCAACCGCACACACTCCACCATCTAAAGATAGCTCACCCAAAAAGGCTGTTTCATCACAATCCTCCACCTTCATTTGTTGAGTTGCTGAAAGAATTGCAACTGCTAAGGCAAGGTCAAAATGTGAGCCTTCCTTTTTCTGACTTGCAGGCGCAAGATTTATTATAATCTTTTTCGCAGGCACATTTCTGCCTGTGTTTTTAACTGCAGTACATACCCTCTCCTTTGCCTCACGAACTGCAGCATCAGGGAGTCCTACTATACTGAATGCAGGCAAACCACTGCCGACATCTGCCTCCACCTTCACTAAATATCCGTCTATTCCATATAATCCACACGAATTTATCTGAGAAAGCATACTCTATCTCACTCCTCATTTTATTTTATTAAAAAGCATAGCTGTCAAAGGGATTTTTTATGTCCCCTTGGCAGCTATTTTTATACTTCCATAATAACAGGTAAAATCATAGGGTTTCTGTTGGTTTCCCCATAAATATACTTGGATATGTTATTTTTAACATTATTCTTTATAACTGCCCAGTCAGTGTATTTATTCTGTGTTGATTTTTCAATACTCTCACGGGCAACTCTTTTCACATTCTCTATCAAATCCTCTGATTCTCTCACATAAACAAAGCCCCTTGATATAATGTCGGGTCCTGCCAACAATCTTCTGTCTTCAGAAGATAAGGTTGCAACAACAATTATAAGTCCATCCTGTGAAAGATGTTTTCTGTCCCTTAAAACAATATTTCCAACATCACCAACGCCAAGTCCGTCAACTAAAATCTTGCCTGTTGGAACAACTCCCGTAACTTTTGCGCCCTCCTCCGAAAATTCAAGCACACTACCATTACTTAAAATAAATGAGTTTTCCTCTTTCACTCCCATAAGATTTCCAAGCTCAGCATGAAGCACAAGATGTCTGTGCTCACCATGGACTGGAATAAAATACTTAGGCTTTGTCAAAGCAAGAATAAGCTTTAATTCCTCCTGACAGGCGTGTCCTGAAACATGTACCTCTGCAAGACTTTTATATATAACAGATGCACCAATTTTAAACAACTCGTTCACTACATTAGAAACAGATTTTTCATTTCCTGGAATTGGAGTTGCCGAAATAATTACTAAGTCATCCTTTGTTATTTCCACTTTTTTGTGGTCGGAAAATGCCATTCGGGTTAAGGCACTCATAGGCTCTCCCTGACTGCCCGTTGTTATAATTACAATCTTTTCAGGTGGATATTTTTTAATATTATCAAGGTTGATTAAAACTCCCTCAGGAATTTTCATATACCCCAAAAGAATGGAAATCTCAACTATGTTTTCCATACTTCTTCCTGAAATTGCAACCTTTCTGCCATTTTTCACTGCTGCATTTATAATCTGCTGAACACGATGAACATTTGAAGCAAAGGTTGCAACAATTATTCTTTTATTGCACGCCTTGAAAATCTCCTCAAATTTCTCGCCCACACTTCTTTCACTCATTGCATAGCCCGGGCGTTCAACATTTGTACTGTCCGATAAAAGTGCAAGCACTCCTTCTTTTCCAAGCTCACCCAGCTTGCCTAAGTCAATTACATCTCCTAAAATGGGAGTTGTGTCAATTTTAAAGTCACCCATATGAATAATTGTTCCCAGAGGGGTTTTTATTGCCAACGCTGCAGAGTCTGCAACAGAGTGATTTGTTCTTATAAACTCAACATTAAAGAATTTTCCTGCCTGAACACAAGCGCCTAATCTCACACTGTTTAATTTCACGCTTGACAACAGGTTATGCTCCTTCATTTTGTGTTCAACAAGACCAATTGTAAGGCGTGTGCCATACACAGGCACATTGATATTCTTTAAAAAATATGGCAGTCCTCCAATATGGTCCTCATGACCATGGGTTAAGAAAATACCCTTTATTTTCTCCACATTTTTTTCCAGGTATGAAGTATCATTTATAACCAGATCCACTCCCGGCATATCGTCGTCAGGAAAGGACATTCCACAATCCACGATTATAATTTCATTTCCATACTCGAGCACCGTCATATTCTTGCCAATTTCGTCAAGACCACCTAACGGAATTATCTTTAATTTTGATTTCTTTGCCACTTTTTATACTACCTCCGTACTTTTGTCAATTACACTTTTTAAAAAAGCGCACCAAAATAAAACCTTTTCTTTTCGGCTTAAAATTTTTCTTTCGAAAAGCTCCCATTCCCTGCCCAAGCCATCAATGTCCCACGCCATCCGATAGCTGCAGGTTTACACCCCAACAAGACTGAATATAGCCTATGCTATAATTCAGTCCCTTAATCCGTACTTTTTTAATATTATTTCGCAAAATCTCTATTCTTAGTCAGATTTTAATAAAATCACTTTAAAATAACTCTATGGAATACCTTTTTACCCTTTTTGATAATCATTCCATTTTCACCGAACATATCCTCAGTCACTGTCATATTCACATCAGTAACCTTTTCATCATTAACAGTCAGACCATTCTGCTGAATAAGTCTTCTTCCCTCTCCCTTGGACGGAATTAACTTTGTCAACATAAGCACATCAAGAATACCTACGCCGATTGCTTCTTCTTTTGAAAGCTCGGTTGAAGGCATATTCTCACTCACACCAACTCCTGAGAAAACCTCCTCAGCAGCCTTTTTAACTCTCAAAGCCTCTTCCTCACCGTGAACAAGCTTTGTAACCTCAAATGCAAGACGCTTTTTAGCCTGATTAAGTTCTTTACCTTCCCACTTTTCCATTTCCCTGATTTCATCCATAGGAACAAAGGTTATAAGCTTCAGGCAGTTTATAACATCATCATCCGAAACATTTACCCAATATTGATAAAAATCATATGGCTTGCACTTTTCAGGATCTAACCACAAAGCACCCTTTGCAGTTTTACCCATCTTTTTACCCTCTGATGTAGTAAGCAAGGTGAAGGTCATTCCATAGGCTTGAGTCTGGTCCTTTTTACGACACAATTCAATACCACCAAGAATGTTTGACCATTGGTCATCTCCACCTAATTCAATTTTACAACCATACTTTCTGTTAAGCATCAAAAAGTCGTAGCTTTGCATAAGCATATAGTTAAACTCCAAAAATGACAAGCCCTTTTCAAGTCTTGTTTTGAAGCATTCTGCAGTAAGCATCTTATTAACAGAGAAGCAAGCACCGATATCTCTTAAGAACTCGATATAGTTCAAGCCTAAAAGCCAGTCTGCATTATTGACCATAATTGCCTTACCGTCTGAAAAGTCTATGAGCATTCCCAACTGCTTTTTAAAGCATTCACAGTTGTGCTCAATTATTTCAGGCGTTAACATCTGACGCATATCTGTTCTTCCTGATGGGTCACCAATCATACCTGTTCCGCCACCAACCAGGGCAATAGGACGATGTCCTGCATCCTGCATATGCTTCATAACTATCATCTGGAGAAAATGTCCCACATGCAAGCTGTCTGCAGTAGGGTCAAAGCCAATATAGAAGGTTACCTTTTCCTTTCCCAGAAGCTCCCTTATTTCCTCCTCGTGAGTTACCTGTGCTATCAAACCTCTTTCCTTGAGAATATCATATACATTTCTACTCATTTTCATTACCTCTTTCTATAATTTAAGATTTAAAATCTTTAGTTATCCCTTTTTATAATATTTTACCCTAAATGGTAATTTTTTGCAAGCAAATATCACAGGTTGACTTCTTGTTTTTTGAAAAATTACAATTTTTCACGACCTGTTTTTAAAACTTTGTATATTTTACCTTGATTTTACAGATTTTTCAGATAATTGATTTCGTGGGAGGTTAAATATCTCCATCTTCCCAAAGGCAGATTTCCAAGCTCAATTTTGCCGATATTGGTGCGTTTTAAATATTCAAGCTTGCAACCAACTGCCTCAAGCATTTTTCTCACCTGTCTATTCTTTCCCTCGTGGATTACAATTTTCAAGGTTGTTTTCCCTGCTTCTGCATCTAAAATTTCCACCTCTGCAGGAGATGTTATAAAGCCACCGATATCAACGCCTTTTCTCAACGCCCTCAAGCCCTGAACTGTTATTCCACCCTTCAGGATTGCCACATAGGTTTTGTCCACCTTGAATTTCGGATGAGTTACACGATAGGTAAACTCACCATCGTTGCTCATAAGCAAAAGTCCCTCTGTTTCATAATCAAGCCTTCCCACAGGCACAACTCTTGCATCTATATCCTCGCCAACCAAATCAACCACGGTAGGTCTTTCAAACTGGTCACTTACAGTTGAAACATAGCCTGCAGGCTTATTTAGCATAATATAATACTGCTTATTGATAACCTTTATTTCTTTTCCGTTAAGTTCAACCTTGTCAGCACCAATTTCCACCTTTGTTCCCATTTCCTTTGACACCTTGCCATTGACCTTAACATTCCCATTCTTAATAAGCTCCTCAGCATGACGCCTTGATGCCTCTCCACACATTGCTATATATTTTTGAAGTCGTACTATTTCACCCATAATCTATAAATCTTCCGTTCCTTTTCTCTATTATTTCTATTATACAACACTTTTTCGTATTTTACAAGTATTAAATTTTCATTAAAACCTTGTATTTTCCCGAAAATATGTTATAATATAATGGACTTATTATATTAAAATGAGGTGAGGTATTCAATGATTAGAAAATCACTTATTTCAACTATACACGAAGCCGCTTCAATTCAGCGCTGGAATGACCATATTCGTCCCTGGATTGGCTTTTCCGAACTTGATAAACAAGCACATAAAATGTTTTATGCATACATATTGGCAAAATGCGAGGGAGAGGGAAAATATGACCCCGTTAAGCTTATTGAGGGTGGAATCTTTGAGTTTTTACACAGAGTTATCCTCACCGACATCAAGCCACCCGTTTACCACAAGCTTATGAAGGAAAAGGGTGAACAGATAAATCAATGGATACTTGAACAATTAAAAGGACGCACAGAATGCCTGAAAGGTGACTTTTACGAGCATATGACCAGATATTTTACTGATGATGATTATGCCAAAAAGGAAAAAGAGATTTTAAAGGCAGGTCACTACTATGCAACCGATTGGGAGTTTAAGGTTATCTACCCACAAAATCTAACAACCTATGGAATTGAACAAGTAAAGGGAGAAATAACAAAGGGGCTTGCCCGTTGTAACACCTTTGAAGGTTTTAACGCCTTTGCCACCAATCCTGATTTGGTTGAATTTTTGTCTTTGATTGGAAAGCTCAGATATCAGCAAAGATGGTCAAGAGCAGTCCGTATGCCACAGACTCATGTTATGGGGCATATGTTGGTTGTAGCTATTCTTACATATTTTTGCTCCTTAGAGGTGGATGCTTGCAGCAAGCGTCTTTCAAACAACTTCTTTGCAGCACTTCTCCATGACCTTCCCGAAGCTCTGACCCGTGACATTGTGTCACCAATAAAAGCATCGGTTAAGGGACTTGACAACTTAATCAAGGAAATTGAGGACGAGCAGATGAATAACATAGTATTCCCTCTTATTCCAAAGGAATGGCACAAGGAATTTGAATACTTTACCAAGGAAGAATTTACATCCAAGATTTCTATTGACTCCAACTTCCTGAATGTCAGCTCTGAGGAGATCAATAAAAACTATAACTTGGATGAATTCTCACCCGTTGACGGAGAAATAATCCGTGCCTGCGACCAGTTCTCTGCATATGTTGAGGCATATATGTCAATAAAATGTGGCATCCAGTCCGAGCAGATAACATCAGGCTATCACGCGTTATTTGAAAAATATGAGAACAAGGAAATAGCAGGCATAGATTTTGGACAGTTGTTCGACTATTTCAGGATATAGTGTTATGGACAAAACTCTATCTTACGAACAAGCAAAGGAAAAAGCTCTCAGACTTTTGGAATTTCGATCTCACTCTCAGTATGAGCTTAAAGAAAAGCTCCTTCATAAAGGAGCGATTCCTGAGGATATTGATAAAATAATGGAATTTCTTTTGGAATATTCCTTTATAGACGACGAAAAGTATGCCTATGGCAAGGCCCGTGAGCTTATCAATCTGAAAAAGCATGGAAAAATGAGAGTGGCTCAGGATTTAAGAGCAAGAGGAATTTCCTCCGAGATAATCGACTCTGTGCTTGATGAAATTGAAATTGATGAAAAGGACATCCTTTTGCCATTGGTCAGGAAAAAGCTAAAGGGTGACTTTGAAAAGAAAAATATTGAAAAAGCTATCCGTTATTTTGGGACAAGAGGCTATAATATCAGCGATATCAAAGCCTCTGTTGACGAAATAAAATCAGAGGCTGAAAGGTATGATTAAATGAAATACAAGGTTGGTATGATTTCTTTAGGCTGTGCGAAAAATCAAACAGACGCAGAAATTATGCTTGGAATTATCAAGGATTTTGGATATGAAATTGTGTACGAGCCTGATGATGCAGATATACTTATTGTAAACACCTGTGGCTTTATTGAATCTGCAAAGCAGGAATCCATCGATGCCATACTTGAAATGGCAGAATATAAAAAGAAAAATTGCAAGGTGCTTGTTGCATCAGGATGTCTTGCAGAAAGATACCACAAGGATATTCTCTCAGAGCTTCCCGAGGTGGATGCAGTAGTGGGAACAGGTGATTTTGATAAAATACTTGAGGCAATTTCTGGAGCCTTGGAAAATAAGCGCCCTGTAATTGCAGGTCATATCAACAGGACTCCCCCTGATGATTTACCAAGAATTTTATCCACTCCCTCCCATGTGGCATACTTAAAAATTGCCGATGGTTGTGACAATCATTGCACCTATTGTGCTATTCCTATAATAAGAGGAAAATATAGGAGCAGAAAAATTGAGGATATAGTAAGTGAGGCAACAGAGCTTGCTTCATCAGGCATTAAGGAGCTTATTATTATAGCTCAGGACACCACTCGTTACGGAAAGGACATATACTCAGAATATGCTCTACCAAGGCTTCTGGATGAGCTTTGCAAGGTAGATGGAATTGAGTGGATAAGACTCCACTATTTCTACACAGAAGCAGTCACAGACGAGCTTATTGACACTATGGCAAAGCACGATAAAATCTTAAACTATATCGATATGCCAATTCAACATATCAACAACGAAATCCTTCGTCGTATGGCACGAAGGACAACAAGAGAGGAAATTGAAGAAAAAATTAAATCAATGCGAAAAAAGCTTCCTAATTGCACAATAAGAACATCCCTTATTGTTGGTTTCCCCGGAGAAACCGAAGAGCAATTTCTCGAGCTTTATGATTTCGTTAAAAATATAAAATTTGACCGTGCAGGAGTTTTTGAATATTCAAAGGAAGAGGATACCCCTGCAGCACAATTTGAAAATCAGGTTGCCGACCACATAAAAAAGAAGCGCCGTGATAAGCTTATGAGTCTGCAACAAGAAATTTCCTATCAAAAGAATATGGAAAAGATATCCTCTGTAGTTGATGTTATTACCGAGGGCTATGATATGGATAACTTTATGTACTACGGCAGAAGCAAATCGGATAGTATTGATGTTGACGGAACTGTTTATTTTGCTGCCGAGGATGAGGTTCAAATCGGTGAAATTGTAAAAATTGAAATTCTTGACGCTGACGAATATGACCTCACAGGTCGTCAGATAGACTAAGAAAGGTGTGTGTATTATGAATACTGCTAACAAATTAACTGTTCTGAGAATGATTTTAGTACCTGTTTTTATGGTCTTTCTTATGATGGAGGGCGCATTATGGCAAGGGATTGCACTTTTTATATTTATAATTGCTTCTCTTACCGATGCTCTTGATGGCTATATTGCAAGAAACTATAACCAGATATCAACCTTTGGAAAATTTATGGACCCTCTTGCAGACAAAATGTTAACCACCTCTGCATTTATTGTGCTTGTGAGCTTAGGCAGAATGTCACCCTGGGCGTTGATGATTGTTCTTTTCAGGGAGTTTATGGTGAGTGGCATAAGAATGCTTGCAGTTGCAGATGGTAAGGTTATTGCAGCAAGTATGTCGGGAAAAATAAAGACAGTGACTCAAATGGTGGCAATCATAGCGGCAATTATTCTATTGAACCCATTTTTCAACGAAAGCTATGCAAAGCCAATAACTGACATCTTAATATGGATTTCCACAATCGCAACATTGGTGTCGGGAATTGAGTATCTGGTTAAAAATAAGGAAATCATAAAGGGTTAGATACTGATATGAAAAAAATCACAAGCTATATCAGAAAAGCCATTGAGGATTATGATATGATTCAGGATGGTGACCATATTGCAGTGGGAATTTCAGGTGGCAAGGACAGTCTTATTCTTGCAGGTGCATTAGCTGAATTAAAAAGATATTATCCAAAAAATTTCTCACTTACAGGTCTTACCCTTGATTTAGGCTATAATCTGGATTATTCAGAAATCGAGGCTTTTTGCAAGAAATATGACATTGAATATAAAGTTAAATACACCAATATAAAAGAGGTTGTTTTTGATTATCGACAGGAAATGAATCCCTGCTCCCTATGCGCAAAAATGCGTCGTGGTGCATTAAACGACTTTGCTATTGAGGAGGGTTGCAACAAGGTTGCATTAGGTCATCACAATGATGATGTTTTAGAAACCTTTATGCTCAGCCTTTTATATGAAGGAAGAATAAGTTGTTTTTCCCCTGTCACATATCTTGACAGGACAAATATATATCAAATTAGACCTCTCATATATGTGAGGGAAAGAGATATTAAGGGTGTTGTTAACAGACTTGATATACCAGTGGTTAAAAACCCATGTCCTGCCGATGGTGTTACCAAGCGTGAGGATATGAAAGAGCTTATAGCTCAGCTTGACAAAACCACAACGCCCGGACTTAAAAAAAGAATGTTCACTGCTATTTCAAATAGTAAAATTGATGGTTGGGAAAAGCCCAACCGATAAATTATCAGGAAAGGAATATAAAATGGATTACTTAGAAAAAACATCCTTGCTTCAAAACAAAAAAACACTTAATATTATCCTGATATCCATAGTGGGTGCAATAACCATTGCAGGAATTTTCCTTGCTGCCTACAGCATTATGATAAAAAATTATCTCTATGCAATTTTATATATAATTTCAGTTATATTAGGATTATCATATGTGGTTATAAAAATCAACACCATAACCCCGTCATATATCGCAATAGATAATGAAACGGTGTATATGCAATGTTGGGAAAATGGAATTTTCTCATACAACATCCACTTCAAGCCCTCATTCTTTGCAGATTTTATTCCTGCAAAGGTGATTATGAAGGAAATTCCCATAAATAAAATCACAAAGTTATATGTGGGAAGCAGAAACTATCTTTCAAGAAATCTTGAAAACACTTCCTTTACAACTCAGATTTTAAAGCTTGAAACCATTCGTCATTCCGAGGCAGAGGCAATAAGGAAAATGGATTTTATCTGTGTTTTGGATGATAAAAATAATATATCCTTTATGCCTATATCAGATATGAACACAGATACTCTGGCAAGGATTGTAAACCATGTGCACAGAAAAAATGAGAATGCAGACATTAAATGTAATTTAAGAGAATTAAGAAGTAAGCTTACTATATAAAGGAGAATATAATATGCCAAGAACAAAAAAAGAAGTTGAAAATCTTACTCATCTGGGTAGTAAAAGCACTGTATATGCAGACAATTATGCGCCTGAGGTTTTGGAAACCTTTCAAAACAAACACCCTGAAAATGACTATATGGTGACCTTTAACTGTCCTGAATTTACATCTCTTTGTCCTATAACCGGTCAACCTGATTTTGCAAAAATTGTTATTAACTATATTCCTGACGAAAAAATGGTGGAGAGCAAGGCATTGAAGCTATATCTTTTCAGCTTCAGGAACAGAGGCGACTTTCACGAGGATTGCATAAATATCATTATGAAGGACTTGGTTAAACTGATGTCACCGAGGTATTTGGAGGTCAAGGGGATTTTCACTCCACGAGGAGGAATTTCCATCTACCCCTTTGCAAACTACGGAAAACCCGGAACAAAGTATGAAAAATTAGCAGAGGAAAGGCTTTTTACAAGCCTTGATATGTAAAGAAAGGGAATAAAATGGATAGAAAAGCAGTTGTTGTTTTATCAGGTGGTCAGGATTCTACCACCTGTCTTTTCTGGGCAATTGAGAACTATAAAAAGGAAAATGTGTGGGCAATCGGCTTTGACTATGGGCAAAGACATAAATCAGAATTGGATTGTGCAAAAGAAATATGCGCCGATTTGAAAGTGCCTTTTGAAATAATCAAAACACCCATTATAAGTGAGTTGTCGGCAAATTCGTTAACGAGGGATGATATCCCTGTTGAGAAAACAAAGCCTGAGGATACTCCTCCCAACTCATTTGTGGAGGGCAGAAACCATTTGTTTTTAAGCTATGCTGCCATCTGGGCAAAAACTCATGGGATAACAGATTTGGTGACAGGTGTATGCGAAACCGATTTTTCAGGCTATCCTGATTGTCGAGATGCATTTGTGAAATCCTTAAATGTTACCTTAAATCTTGCGATGGACTACCCCTTTGTTATTCACACCCCTCTTATGTGGCTCACCAAGGCTCAAACTTGGGAGTTAGCCGACAAGCTTGGAGTTCTCGACCTTATTTATAACAAAACTCTCACCTGCTACAATGGTATAATCGGTGAGGGGTGTGGTGATTGTCCTGCTTGTTTTTTAAGAAAAAGAGGATATGATGAATATATGGCATCAAAAAATAATTAACTCTGAAAGGTGATAAACTATGTACGAGGTTATAAAGAAATTAGAAATTAGCGCTGCTCATTATTTAAAGCTTTCCTATCCGTCACCCTGCACCAACCTTCACGGTCACAACTGGCAGGTGACAGTATATTTGAAAAGTGAAACCTTAAATAGTGACGGAATGATAATGGACTTTAAGCATATAAAGGAGAAAATCCAGAATAAATTTGACCACAAGGTTATAAATGAACATGTGGATTTCAATCCCACTGCCGAGAATCTTGCAAAATTTATCTGTAACGAGCTTGCTCCCTACTGCTGGCGTGTTGATGTGTGCGAAAGTGAAAACAACACTGCTTCCTATTATAAATCATAAGGATGGAAAATATGAAATATAAGGTTATAGAAATATTCGACAGTATTGACGGAGAGGGCATAAGAACAGGGCTTCCCGTCTCCTTCATCCGTCTTGCAGGCTGCAACCTGAGGTGCTCCTATTGTGACACTCTCTATTCCCTTTTTGGTGAGGAGGAACCTTGCGAGTTCACGGAAATGACAGAAAGCCAAATTCTAAGCAAGCTTAATCCTCTTTATAAAAGAGTTACGCTAACAGGTGGTGAGCCTCTTATAGCTCCCTACATTGATTCTCTTATAAATGAGCTTTTGGGCTATGGCTACGAAGTTAATGTTGAAACTAACGGAGCGTGTGACATAAAGAAGCTGTTGGGAAAAATCAAAAATCCCCAAAACCTGTTTTTCACAATCGACTATAAGCTACCCTCAAGTGATATGGAAGACAGAATGCTTATTGATAATTTTTTCAACCTAAAGGAAAATGATGTGATTAAGTTTGTTGTGGGAAGCGATGAGGATGCACTCACTATGCTAACGCTTATAAAAAGACTCAAAGCCCACTACGAAAAAATGCCACACATATTTATTGGTGCAGTCTATGGTGCATTTGGATTGGAGAGTCTAGCAAAGCTTATTATAAAAGAGCCCGTTCTATCCGACGCAAGACTACAGGTACAGCTTCACAAAATTGTGTGGGAGCCTGATAAAAGAGGCGTATAACCTGAATTTTATATAAGGAGAAAAAGAAAATGGTATATGTACTATTGGTTGATGGCTTCGAAGAAATTGAAGCAATTGAGCCTATTGATATTTTAAGACGAGGTGGAGTTGCTGTAAAAACTGTTGGCGTTTACGAAAAACAGGTTACAGGCTCACACAATATCAAGATAGATGCCGATATTTTAATAAATGAGGTATTGCCAGAGGATATGGAGCTGTTGATGCTCCCCGGTGGTCCGGGACATAATCTTATTGAGGAGAGTCCTGATGCAATCCAACTTATTAACAAGGCTATAGAAAAAGATATATTTGTTACTGCCATTTGCGCATCACCCTCGATTTTGGGTAAGATAGGTTTGTTAAAGGGCAAAAAAGCTACCTGTTTCCCAGGTTTCGAGAAATTTTTGGAAGGTGCTATATATGTTTCTGATAAAGCTGTCAGAGACGGAAAGATTATAACAGGTAAGGGTGCAGGTGCTGCTGCAGAATTTGGATTTATGATGCTTGAGGCGTTAACAAGCAAGGAAAACAAGGACAAGGTAAAACAAAGTATGCAATACTAAAAAGGAGCATAGCTACACTTTGGAAAAGAATTATTTGAGAAGTTCAATTAAAGATTTGAGAAATAATATGAGCAAAAGCGATGCCGAGGAAAAAAGCCATTTGATTTCTAAACGACTTATTTCCTCTGATTTGGTTTTAAATTCATTAAATATTGCATTGTATATGCCCATAAAAAATGAGGTTGATTTGTCATCTCTTATTCCATTCTTGTTTGAAAATGGAAAGAATATATATTTGCCTGTAACAGACACTATTTCCCAAACTATGTACTTTTCAAAGCTTTATGAGGAACAAAATTTCAAGAATGGCAGCTTCGGAATTTTAGAACCTGCTAATAAAATAAAGGCAGATATTACTCTTATAGATACCCTTTTAATCCCTGGGATTGCCTTTTCAAGAAAAGGTGACCGTATAGGCTGGGGTAAAGGGTATTATGATAAGGCTCTCTCCCATTCAGATGCAACAAAAATCGGAGTATGCTATGATTTTCAGCTTGTTGATGAAATTTTTTCTGATGCTCATGATTGCAGAATGGATTATATTATATCGGAAAGTGAGTTGATTAAGTGTGAATAAAAGCTATCGCAATGTGTGGAAGCTGGTTTTTATAACCATGTGTCTTTTATTTTTGTTTAGTCTTTTGAGCTTAATGCCACTTTTTGACTCCCACCCCTATGTAGTATATGCCATTGGTGAACTGTCAATTATTATTCCTATTATCATTGGAATATCAATGCTTAGGAAAAATTCTATGAGTTTAAATACCTCAACCTTTTCTAAAGACCTTGTGCCTGTTTTAATGGTTCTTCCCTTTTGTGCACAAGCCTTTTTCTCGGTTGTTCTTCTTCCTATACAAGCTTTGATTTACAACTTTTTAGGAGAAATGCCAAACTCAGTTCCTGTTGTTAATTCTTTTGGAGAATATATAATTCAGGTCCTTGTTATCTGCTTATTGCCTGCTGTTTTGGAGGAGCTTTTATTCAGGAGCATCATAATGAGAATGCTCAAGCCCTATGGAATTGCAACCACCATTTTAGCTTCAGCTTTGGCGTTCAGTATGCTTCATATGGACCTTCGTTCCTTTGTTATGATATTTGTGATGGGAATGTTTTTGGCAATTGTGAAGCTTGCAACAGGCTCACTTTCTGCCTGTATCCTTGTACACTTTTCAAACAACCTTTTTTCCATTACCCTGTCTGCAATAAACTTAGAAGGTCTGGGAGCTTTTCAATACTTATTCACACTTGTTCCTGCATTTATTTTCCCATTTTTGTTTATGCACTTTCTCAAAAAATGCAGAAAAAATATTTACACTCTCACAACCCAAACCAAAAAGACAGGCTTTTCGGTAGGCTTATGTCTTTCGGTTATACTCTACGCAGTAATGGGTATTGCAGGGGCAATATAAATTTTAGCTAAGGAAGTTTAAAACTATGATATTCGACTCGCACGCACACTACAACGACGAAAGATTCACTCCCGACAGGGATGAGCTTTTGAATAATATGAAAAAGAATAATGTGGGATATATAATGAACTCCTGCTCCTCTCTTGATGAAATTCAGGAGCTTTACCAATTGAGTGAAAAATATCCCTTTATATATCTATCGGCAGGCATCCATCCTCACGAGGTTTCAAAGCTCACAGAGGAGGATATGGAAAAATTAAAGCTTGTCTGTAAGCACGAAAAAGTGAGGGCAATAGGAGAAATTGGCCTTGACTATTACTACGACAACTCACCAAGAGATTTGCAAAAAAAGTGGTTTAAAAGACAGGTGGAGGTAGCAAAAGAATTAAAGCTTCCCATTATAATTCACGACAGGGATGCACATAAAGACACTATGGATATTTTAAGAGATTTGGATGTAAGGGACATAGGCGGTGAATTTCATTGCTATGCTGGGAGTGTTGAAATGGCAAGAGAAATTCTCGACTGGGGGATGTACATTGCCTTTGGCGGCTCACTCACCTTCAAAAAATCCGTTAAGCCTGCAGAGGTTTTAAGATACACTCCATTAGACCGAATTTTAATCGAAACCGATTGTCCATATCTTACGCCTGAGCCTCACAGGGGCAAGAGAAACGATTCAACATATTTGAAATTTGTGATTGAAAAAATTGCAGAAATTAAAAATATGTCTGTTGAGGAAATAGAAAATATAACCCTTGAAAATGCAAAAAGATGCTTTAATATAGAATAGGAGAAAAAATTATGTCGGCAATGAACATTGTATATAAATATCAAAACCAATTATATATAAATCTCACCAACCGATGCACTAACAAGTGTAGCTTTTGCATAAGATTTACCCCGTCAGGAGTGGATAATATCGACCTATGGCTTGACCATGAGCCATCTCTTGAGGAGATAAAAAATGCTTTGATTGAAAAGGACTATAAGTCCTATGATGAGATTATTATTTGTGGCTATGGTGAGCCCTTGGAGAGATTCGAAACCGTTATAGAGGTCTGCAAATTTATAAAAAGTACCTCTTGTTCAAAAATCAGAATTAACACCAACGGACATGGAAACTATTGTGCAAAGGCAGATCTCACGCCACAACTAAAAGGAATTGTTGACACTATTTCAATTAGTCTTAATGCATCAACACCAGCAGAATATCAAAAAATATGTAAATGCTGTTTTGGTGAGGATGGCTTTTATGAGATGCTTGACTTTGCTAAAAAAGCTAAAGAATATGTACCTTGTGTGGTATTGAGCGTTGTGGATGTGATTGGCGAGGCTGAAATCGAAGCCTGTAGGAAAATAGCTAAAGATATCGGCGTTGAATACAGAGTTAGAGAATACTCAGAATAAGGAGAAATAAATACAATGAAAAAAATACTATCGATAATCCTCAGCCTTGTGCTTCTATCAGGCTCGGCTATGGCAAATCGGGAGGCTTCAAAAAGAGTCACCTTCTCAAGCTCCAAGGCTTTACTTGGCAATGTGGTTTTTGGTGGCTATGATAAGGAAAACAAGTTAATTTATGCTGAGGTTTTAGGTGCTGCCAAGAAAAATAACGAAAACTATACGATTGACATTTCAAACCAAGTTCCTAAAGCAGTTGAAAGCTTCAAGCTATATATTCCTGAAAGTGAACTGATTATAGATGAGTTTTTGTCGGTTGAGGACATTCCTTTAGAAAACCCCAAAGATGATGAGGACTACAGTATTAAAAGATATCCCTCTAAAAGTCTTGCAGTAATGGCATTTTTGATGGTGAAATCTGCAACACCTATTGTTACAAACGACTATGACGAAACAACTAAGCTTGTGGCATACTACCGTGGTAACGAGGTGGAGCTATACATAAGCAATGATATAACTCTCACTGCTCAGCCCACAATTTACTCATCACTTAACGGTGACTCCCTTGACAAGTTAAAAGAGGGAGATATTATTCTATGCTCTGCAACCCTGAGTGGCAAGATTAGAAAAGTCAACCTTGTGTATCGTCCTTCTGCTGATGATATTGTTCTTGATGCTACCGATTATGGCGTGAATTTTGAGAATTTGTTCTCACAAGCCTCAATTGTGGACGGATTAAACCCTATCCCTATTGCAACCTATGGCGGCAACAACAATCAGTCTCAGCAATACGCCTTTGGTATGATTCGTGAGGTTAATGAAAAATATATATCCCTGTGCAATAAACAAGGAATATATAATAACGATATTATAGTTGACATTTCCCCCGACACACTTGTGTATATCTGCGATATGTCAAAAAGAAGGGATAAGTCAGAAATTGCCACAATTTATGATATATTCCCCTCCGAGTTTGACACCTCTCTTCTGGATAGTGACAACAATGTCCTTTCCTGGAGCAATGACACAGTCCATAACTACGCCCTGGTGAGAATGTACGAGGGTAAGGCATTAGATATTGCATTATATGTAAACTATAATCTGTAAATACTGATAATTAACGACCCATATAATTTAGTGGTTTTCATTACAAAAAAAAAGATGTGTGATAATTCACACATCTTTTTTTATGCTTCTTAGCAAACTTTAACTGTCCAACCATACTTATCCTCAAGCTTTCCACATTGGATGCCTGTGATAGTATCATATAGCATTTGTGAAATTTTGCCTATACCACCGTCTGCAACAGTGATTTTCTTCCCATTCCACTCAAATGTACCAATTGGAGAGATAACTGCAGCAGTACCTGTACCAAAGGCTTCCTTTAATTCACCCTTGTCGTGAGCTTCATAAAGCTCCTGAACTGAAATTCTTCTCTCTGTTACCTTATAGCCAAGATTTCTCAAAAGCTCGATTGTTGACATTCTTGTTATACCCGACAAAATGCTTCCCGACAATTCAGGAGTCACAATTTCGTCACCGATCACAAAGAACACATTCATTGTGCCAACCTCTTCGATATACTTTCTTTCAATACCATCAAGCCACAAAACCTGAGTATAGCCATTTTTTGCTGCCTCGTCCTGAGCCTTTAGAGATGCTGCATAGTTACCTGCAGTTTTGGTAAAACCCATACCACCCTTTACTGCACGAACATACTTCTGCTCAACGAAAATGTCAACAGGGTTCAAGCCATTAGGATAATATGCACCAACAGGTGATAAAATAACAACAAACATTAAGTGATGTGCAGGATGAACGCCAACATGTGGGTCAACTGCAAAAATAAATGGTCTTATGTATAAGGATGTTCCATCTGCAGTAGGAATCCAATCTGCATCAATCTCAACCAACTTCTTAATTGCATCAACACAGAAGGCTTCGTCAATCAAGGGGATACACAATCTCTCATTTGAAACATTAAGACGAGCCATATTCTTCTCGGGTCTGAATAATTGAACACCACCATCTGGAGTTTTATATGCCTTCATACCCTCAAAAACCTCTTGTCCATAGTGCAGACACATTGCTGCAGGGTCCAAAGGAATTGGTCCGTATGGCACAATTCTTGGGTTGTTCCAGCCTTCACCCTCATCATAGTTCATAATGAACATATGGTCTGTGTAATAATTACCGAAGCCAAGCTTTGATTGGTCTTGTGGCTTTTGCTTCGGTTGAGTTGTTTTAGTGATTGATATTTCCATATCCTTTTTACCTCCATTTTTATATTTGGCGAAAATTCGCTATTTAACACTCTGATCATAATATCAAATATTATGACAACACACCAATTATATCAAATATTATCTGTTGTGTCAAGATTTGGGCTCGTTTTCATATGAAAAAAATAGTGGCTGATACCACTATTTTTTATATTCATTCCATAAAATAAGCTTGTCCCCTGCTACTATGTAGCTTTCATCTGATATTTTTGCAAGGGGCGTATCGGACAGGGAGTCGGAGTAAAAACAATTGATTTTTTTATCCTCACCAAAGGCTTCGTAAAACCTTTTAACCTTTTCCTCACCCCAACAATTTTCACCATCATATTTACCTGTTTTTTTATCCACTCTTGATGCATAAAGATAATTTATCCCAAGCCTATTGCATATAGGCTTTAACAAAAATTCAGGGGACGCAGAAATAACCACATCATCCTCTTTCTTTATCCTCAGGTAAAAATCCTTTATCTTGTCCTGATTTATGTCCCAAAAGCTCTCAAGCTCACTATCTATATCCTTTATGACTTTTAAAAATTTATAGAAATTTTCCTTAAACTGAGTTTTATTATATATTCCCAATCCCCACAATATAGCCGACCAGATAAGTATTGGTGCATATAAAACAACAGAGGGATGTCTTTTTAAAGTGAAAAAGTAAAAGTCAACTGTACTGTCATCCTTATATATGGTTTTATCAAAATCAAACACATTCATTTATATACCCTCACTTGTTTTACTGCGAGTCATTAGTGAGAAAACTGCCTCTTTTGCATTTTTATTATAATATAAAATGTTATTTGCTTCCTCAACTATAGGCATAACAACATCATATTTTTTACTTAATTCATAAGCCACCCTTGCAGTGTTAACACCCTCAACCACCATATGAATTTCTTCAAGGGTTTCATCTAAGCTTTTACCCTGTCCCAACAAAATTCCTGCACGCCTGTTTCGGCTATGCATACTTGTGCAGGTAACAATTAAATCTCCCATACCTGTAAGGCCTGCAAAGGTTTCCTGCTTCGCTCCCATTTTAACTCCAAGCCTTGTGATTTCTGCAAGACCTCTTGTTATAAGTGCAGCTTTGGTATTATCACCATAGCCAAGTCCATCGGATATTCCTGCACACAATGCAATCACATTTTTAAGTGCAGCTCCAAGCTCCACTCCAACAATGTCATCACCTGTATAGACTCTGAAATTACCGTCCATAAATATATCCTGAATTTTTAAAGCCACCTCTGCACTCTCAGCAGCCACCACATTGGTGGTGGGCAAGCCTCTGCTTACCTCCTCGGCGTGAGATGGGCCACTCATAACTGCAACCTGTGCCTGAGGAATTTCCTCCTTGATAACCTGAGAAAGCCTGAGAAGTGTTCCCTCCTCAAGTCCTTTGGATAAGTTCACTATCTGTTGGCCCTCTACCACTACCTTTGATAACTCCCTTGCAGTAGTTCTTGTTGCAGGACTTGGCACAACTGTTACAATAAGCTCCGAATCCTTTACTGCCTCTTCCATATTATGAGTACAAATTATATTATCAGGAAATTTTACTCCAGGCAAAAATTCCTTGTTTTCTCTATCCCTATTTAGTCGGTCAGTTTCTTCCTGTTGCCAGCTCCACAGATATACCTGGTGGTTATGTTTTGCAAGTAAGATGGCTACTGCAGTTCCCCAACTTCCCGAGCCTATAACTGAAACCTTCAATTTATCTTACCTCCTGCTTCTTTGAGAATAGTTTATTTTCTGTACCATTCATCAATCTTTTAATATTAGTTTGATGCTTCCATACTGCAAGCAACCCAAGAATAACTGCTGACAGTACATACACCCAATTGATGCTATTCTTTCCTGCCATAAAGGCTAAAACTGCCACAGGGTAGATAATCGCACCAATAACCGAGCCTAAAGACACATATCTTGAAACTGCCATTATCAATATTGCCACAACTGCAACAATCAAGCCAATTTTCCAGTCAAGCATAAGCATAACTCCAAGACTTGTGGCAATTCCCTTGCCACCCTTAAATTTGAAAAAGACAGGAAAATCGTGTCCCAACACAACAAAAACTGCGCCTATATACCTTAGATTGCCATATAGGATATTTGCCTCAAAAAAGCTATTTCCAACATACAGATTTTTTCTTACCATATAGTCTGCAAATACGCCTATACCTACTGCGATAACTCCTTTTAAAACATCGCACAACAAAGTGATAATCCCTGCTTTTTTTCCGTGTACTCTAAGCATATTGGTTGCTCCTGCATTGCCTGAGCCTGAATTTCTTATGTCCTCACCACTAATTTTTTTAGAAATTATAACCGAGCTTGAAATGCTTCCTATAAGATATGCAATTATTATAATAAGATATGCTGTCAGATATAACATATTCTTTACTCCTTTTTATTTTTCTCCCTTATGATGAAGTGCAGAGGTGTTCCCTCAAAGCCGAACGCCTCACGGAACTGATTTTCAATAAATCTTAAATATGAGTAATGAAAAAGCTCCTCAGAATTTGCGAATAAAACAAAGGTGGGTGGTGCAATTGAGGCTTGAGTTCCATAATAAATTTTCAATCTCTTTCCCTTATCTGATGGTGGTTGTTGCTTTAAAATTGCCTCATTTAAAATGTCGTTTAACATTCCCGTTGTTATTCTGCGTTTATGTTGCTGATTAACAAGCTTGATTTCACCCAACAGATTATCAACTCTCTGCCCTGTCTTTGCAGATATGAATATGATCTTTGCATAGGACATAAATGCAAAGGTTTCCTCAACTCGCTTTTTAAACTCGTTCATGGTTTTTGAGTCCTTTTCAATTGAGTCCCATTTATTTACTGCAATAATGCACGCCTTACCCTGTTCATGAGCATAGCCTGCAATTTTTGTGTCCTGCTCGGTCATTCCCTCGTTGGCATCAATCATAATAACGCACACATCACT
The DNA here is from genome assembly GCA_045649415.1 of Clostridia bacterium. GTDB lineage: Bacteria > Bacillota > Clostridia > UBA1381 > UBA1381 > CAKSQL01. The sequence continues at coordinate 37,274 of JAZRPY010000002.1, forward strand.
TCTGTCGATAGCTGCAAGAGAACGAACAACGCTATATCTTTCCACTACCTCGTCAATTTTGCCACGCTTTCTCAAACCTGCAGTATCTATAAATAAGAACTTGTCCTCACCATTTTGATAGTGTGAGTCTATTGCATCTCTTGTTGTGCCTGCAACATTGGACACAATAACTCTGTTCTCACCCAAAATTTTATTTATCAGGGATGACTTTCCTGCATTTGGTCTGCCAATAACTGCAACCTTGATTTCATCCTCATCCTCGGTGGTGTCGGCATTTTCGGGGAAGTTCTTGCAGACCTCCTCCAACAAATCCCCCACTCCAAGTCCGTGAGTTGACGAAACTGCTATGGGCTCACCCAAACCCAAGTTATAGAATTCATAAAATTCCATAGGTGGCTCACCTATACTATCCACCTTATTCACTGCAAGAACAATCTTTTTCCTTGCCTTTAAAAGCATTGCTGCAACATCCTGATCGGTGGCAGTTAATCCATCCTTAACATTCACCATTAAGATTACAACATCTGCCATTTCAATTGCAAGCTCTGCCTGACGACGCATCTGAACAAGAATTTCGTCCTTTCCTGCAGGCTCAATACCACCTGTATCTACAAGGGTAAAGGATTTATCAAGCCATGTGGCGTCTGCATAAATTCTGTCACGGGTAACTCCGGGGGTATCCTCCACTATACTTATTCTCTGTCCTGATATTTTATTAAAAAGTGATGATTTTCCAACATTTGGTCTGCCCACTATTGCCACTAATGGCTTCATTTTCATCATTCCTTTCCTCAAATCTTATAAAAGCTCTTCTCCCAATATTGTTTCCAAAAGCTCGTATCCATCATTATTTATCGGGATTATCTCACTGTTAAGCTCCTTTTTTGCATCCTCTAAGGTGACATTATCAAGGAAAATATCCTCTCCGTCACGGAGCATCACCGAGGGAATTGTTATAAAATCAACTTTTGGCTTATCCCTCATTTGAGCTATTAAATCATTTCCACACACAAGTCCTGCAACACTTACTCCCCCACCAAAAAATTTATTCTTTATGGGGTAAACATTGATTTTTACACCGTCACACTTATCCATAATCCTGTCTGCAATGGATTTGATAAATGGATATGCAAGCTCACCTGTTGCCATAGCAATGCTTCTGCTTCTTACCTTGTCTTTCACAAGCTTCAATGCCGACTCAAATTCCTCCTCTAAGGAAGCAATCAGTCCCACTCCGTTTTCTATCTGTGGGAAGGCCTCATATTCCTCTGCATCGGGAATTTTTCTTCCAGCCATTAAATAGAACTCGTCTGCTATATACACCATTTTTGTTCCATGCTTTTTATAGATTTTCCTCTGCCATTCCTCCACCTGTTCAATTACCTTTTCAGCCATATCCCTATTATATGAAGTGATATTGCAAAGACCTTCTCTGTACCTTGTGAGTCCCACAGGGACAACGGACAGGCTAAGTACATTGGGCATAAGCTTTTCCAAATCCGAAATCGTTCTGTCAAGCTCAGCTTTATCGTTATAGTCGGGGCAGAGAACTATCTGGCAATTCATATATAAATCTGCACTCTTAAACTTTTTCATAATATCATAAATTTTTCCCGCAAATCTGTTGTTGAGCATTTTTTCTCTCAACTCAGGATTGGTTGTGTGAACGGATATGTTGATGGGTGATATTCTCATTTTAATCATCCGTTGAATTTCCTCATCCTTCATATTTGTCAGGGTTACATAGTTCCCCTGAAGGAAAGACAATCTCGTGTCGTCATCCTTAAAATAGACTGTTTCTCTCATACCCTTCGGGAGTTGGTCAATAAAGCAGAAAATACATTTGTTGGAACAGCTTTTTGCCTCAGCAATAATTCCCGATTTGAATTCTATACCCAAATCCTCATAGTCATTTTCGATATAGACTATTTCAATACTCCCATTTTTCTTTTTTACCTTAAGCTCTACTTCGCTTTCCGATATCAGATATCTATATTCAAGTATATCATAAAACTCATTATCGTTTATTAAAAGTATTTCATCACCTGAAGAGAGTCCTGCTTCCTCTGCCAATGAGCCTGGTTCAACATATTCAATTGTGGTATCAGGCTTCCTCACAAGACAACACTCTCCCATATTATTTCATATAGATTAGTATATCATAAAACATTTAAATTTACAACAATTTTTTCCTGTTTTAGAGTATTCTCTTACTTGAATTAGCAATCTTTCATTGACAAAAAGTATCATAAATTATATAATGATAGTAAATAAACTTAAGAATAGGTTGATTTTATGAACAAAAAAGCATCGAAATGGATATATGAGCACGGAAAAGGAAGCTATCTAATAATCGGGATAATGACAATTCTGACCTCCTTGCTTGCTCTTATCTCCTTAAAATTTGTTGGACTTTCCAGAAAATTGATTGATATTGCAACAGGTATTGAGGATGGGATTTTATCCCATACCATAGGCTTTTTATTGTCTATGCTTTTATTACAGCTTATAATTCAGGTGATAGTGAACTTTTTAAATGTCCACGCCTCATCAAGAATGGAAATTGCAATGAAAAGGCACTTGTTTAAAACCATTATGCAAAAAGACTACCTTGCAATCACAAAGTACCATTCGGGAGAGCTTTTGAACAGGCTCAACAGCGATATATCGGTGATTGTTAGTGGGATTATAACTATAGTCCCCTCTCTTGCATTATTCCTTACCTCAATCATTGGTGGCTTTATCTATCTTTATACTATTGACAGAGCTCTTGCACTGATTATATTGGCAATCGGTCCTTTTGTGGCAATAGGTGCGAGAATTTATAGCACAAAATATAAGGCACTCCACAAGGAATGTCAGGAGGCAAACGGAAAAACAAGCTCCTTTATGTTGGAAATTATTCAGAATTTATTGGTTGTTAAGTCCTTTAACAACGAAAAAACTGTGGTTGACCATAGCGAATCACTGCAGAACAGGAGCTATAAGCTGAGAGTGAAAAGGGCGAAAATTTCTATTATTGCTCATGTTGGTCTATTCCTGATTTTTAATGCAGGCTACTATTTCGCAGTTGCCTATGGAGCATTGAAAATTTCACAGAATACAATGAATTATGGTGAATTTATAGCAATAATTCAGTTGGTTAACCAGATACAAACGCCATTTAAAAACATTTCCTCACTTATTCCTCAAGCCTTTTCAGTTATTGCATCGGCAGAGAGAATTCTTGAGCTTGAAAGCACCGAGGATGAAAATATTAAAGATGAAATCACAGATGTTGATAGCTTATATTCCCGATTATCGGAAATTGTTTTTGACAATGTGGAATTTAAATATAATAAAGCATCGGTAGTATCGGGAATTGATATGTCATTTAAAAAGGGAGAATGTGTGGCAATTGGTGGTGAATCAGGAATTGGAAAAACTACTGCACTAAAGCTGTTACTTGGCATTTTTGAGCCTTCTTTAGGAAGTATTTATATCAAAACTGAAGATGGCAAGAAAATCCCTGTTAATAATAGTACAAGGCCTATGTTCTCATATGTGCCTCAGGGAAACCTTGTTTTGTCGGGAACTATAAGAGAAAATATCACCTTTGCAAACGAAAATGCAACTGATGAGGAAATCATCTCGGCACTTAAAATTGCTCAATTGTGGGAGTTTGTGGAGAGACTTGAAAATGGTCTTGATACATATATAGGCGAAAAGGGCTTGGGGCTCTCCGAAGGACAAGCACAAAGACTTTCCATTGCAAGAGCTATTTTATATGATGCACCTGTGTTGCTCCTCGACGAATGTACCTCGGCACTTGATAGTGAAACTGAGAAAAAGCTATTAAATTCAATTAAGAGTATGACTAATAAAACCTGTTTGATTATATCTCACAAGCAAGCTGCCTTTGATATATGCGACCATGTGGAATATGTGAAAAAAACAGAGGACAATTAAAAGTATTAGAAATGGTATGGCATTATGCCATACCATTTTTCTTTTGCATACTAAAAGGACTGTGGTTTAATTACCACAGCCCTTTTTTAAGCTTATTATTCTTTACCTGCTAACTTTGCAAGCTTAGCATACTTAGCTTCTGCATCAGCCTTAGCCTTTGCAAACAATTCCTTAGCTCTTTCAGGATTTGAACGAGCCAATGAGTTGTAACGAACTTCGCCCATAATGAACTCTTCATAATCAGCCACAGGAGGCTTTGAATCTAATTGGAATGGATTCTTGCCTTCAAGCTCTAATCTTGGGTCATATCTGAACAAGTGCCAGTAGCCTGCCTCAACAGCCTTCTTTTCCTCTGTTTGTGCAATGCTCATACCACCCTTGATACCATGGTTGATACATGGAGCATATGCAATGATGATTGAAGGACCATTGTAGCTTTCAGCCTCTAACATAGCCTTTAAGCATTGGTTGTAGTCAGCACCTTGTGCGATTTGAGCAACATACACATAGCCATAGCTCATTGCAATTGCTGCCAAATCCTTCTTCTTAACTACCTTACCTGCTGCTGCGAATTGAGCAATAGCACCTGTTGGAGTTGACTTAGATGATTGACCACCTGTGTTTGAGTAAACCTCAGTATCGAATACCATAATGTTTACATCCTCGCCTGAAGCGAGAACATGGTCAACACCACCGAAGCCGATATCGTATGCCCAACCGTCACCACCGAATACCCATACAGATTTCTTTGATAGATATTCCTTGTCAGCCAACACATCCTTAGCTTCCTTAGAGTTCAAGTTAGCAATTGCCTTTAACAATTCCTCAGTTGCAACTCTGTTTGCACATCCGTCATCCTTTGTTTCGATAAACTTATCGATAGCAGGCTTAACTGATGGCTCGTCTGCTGCAATCTTTTCAAGCTTAGCAATATTTGCATTTCTCAATGCCTTTTGACCTAAATACATACCATAACCAAATTCTGCATTATCCTCAAACAATGAGTTAGCCCATGCAGGACCTCTGCCCTCAGCGTCTGCACAATATGGTGTTGATGGTGAAGAACCACCCCAGATTGAAGAACAACCTGTTGCATTTGCGATATACATTCTGTCACCAAACAATTGAGTAATCAACTTAGCATATGGAGTTTCACCACAGCCTGCGCAAGCGCCTGAGAACTCAAGATATGGCTTCTTGAACTGTGAGCCCTTAATGGTCTTGATTGCAAACTTCTCTGCAACCTCTGCCTTTTCAGGAAGCTCAACTGCATAATCAAAGGTCTTTTGTGCGTCTAAGTTCTTATCCAATGGCTCCATTGTCAAAGCCTTAACGCCCTTCATGCCTGGACATACATTCGCACATGAGCCACAACCTGTACAGTCAAGTACTGAAATAGCCATTGCATAGTACAATCCATCCATCTGACGCATATTTGTATATACAATTCCCTCAGGAGCATTGTTCTTTTCTTCCTCTGTTAAAACAACAGGACGGATACAAGCGTGAGGACATACATATGAACATAATCCACATTGTAAGCATGTGTCAGGATTCCAAACAGGAACATCGATTGCGATACCACGCTTTTCGAATGCTGAAGAGCCTAAAGGCACCTGACCTGTTACATATGGCTCGAAGGTTGAAACAGGTAATTGCATACCCTTGAATTGGTTGATAGGAACAAGTACATTGTTAACATAGTCAATCAATGTGCCTTCGCCCTCATACTTAACTGATAAATCTTCAGCCTTAGCATCCTTCCAGGAAGCTGGAACTTCAACCTTAACAACCTGCTTAGCACCTGCATCGATAGCATCGTGGTTCATCTTAACGATTGCATCACCCTTCTTTGAGTAAGAAGCAGTTGCAGCATCCTTCATATATTGGATAGCATCCTCAGCAGGAATAATGTTTGCAAGCTTAAAGAAAGCTGATTGCAATACTGTGTTGATTCTGTTACCCAAGCCGATTTCCTTACCAATCTTAACACCATCAATTGTGTAGAACTGGATATTGTTGTCAGCTATATACTTCTTAACCTGACCTGGAATATGCTCTTCAAGCTCTTTTGCATCCCATGAACAGTTCAATAGGAATACGCCTCCAGGCTTAACATCTGATACCATATCATATTGTCTGATATATGATGCCTTGTGACAAGCAACAAAGTCAGCCTTGTTGATAAGATATGTTGATGTGATCTTAGCGTCACCAAAACGCAAGTGAGATACTGTTAAACCACCTGACTTCTTTGAGTCATAGTCAAAGTATGCCTGAACATTCATATCTGTGTGGTCACCGATAATCTTAACTGAGTTCTTATTAGCACCAACAGTACCATCTGCACCAAGTCCCCAGAACTTACAGCTTGTGATTCCTTCAGGAGTTGTGTCAGGATTTTCTGTGATATCCAATGAAAGATTTGTTACATCATCCTTGATACCAATTGTGAATTGCTTTTTATCCTTATTGTTGAACACTGCAATAATCTGAGCAGGAGTTGTATCCTTTGAGCCAAGACCGTAGCGTCCACCAAATACAGGAATGTTCTGGAATGCTGAGCCTTGAAGTGCTGCAACAACATCCAGATATAATGGCTCACCAACTGAGCCTGATTCCTTAGTTCTGTCAAGAACTGAAATCTTCTTAACAGTTGAAGGAATAGCGTCAACAAAATGCTTTGTTGAGAAAGGTCTGTATAGTCTAACCTTGATAAGACCAACCTTTTTGCCATTTTTATTCAGGTAGTCAACTGTTTCAGAAATTGTGTCACAAGCTGAACCCATTGCAACGATTACTTCCTCTGCATCTGAAGCACCGTAATAGTTGAATAGCTTATAGTCTGTGCCAATTTCTGCATTAACCTTATCCATATATTCTTGTGTCAAGTCAGGAATAGCAGCATAATACCTATTAACAGCTTCCTTTGCCTGGAAGAATACATCAGGGTTTTGTGCAGTACCTCTCTGAGCAGGATGCTCAGGATTCAATGCACCTCTTCTGAATTCATTCAAAGCGTCCCAATCAACCATCTTTGCTAAGGTTTCATAGTCCCAACAAGCAACCTTCTGGTACTCGTGAGATGTTCTGAAGCCATCAAAGAAATGTAGGAAAGGAACTTTTCCCTTAATTGTTGTTAAGTGTGCAACTGCACCTAAATCCATAGCTTCCTGTGGGTTTGTTGATGCCAACATTGCAAAGCCTGTTTGACGACAAGCCATAACATCCTGATGGTCGCCAAAAATTGAAAGTGCATGTGATGCCAATGCTCTTGCTGATACATTGAACACACATGGTAATAGCTCACCTGCTATTTTGTACATATTAGGAATCATTAACAACAAGCCTTGTGAGGCTGTGTATGTAGTTGTTAATGCACCTGCTGTCAATGAGCCGTGAACTGCACCTGCAGCACCTGCTTCTGATTGCATTTCAACAACCTTAACGGTTTCGCCGAAGATATTCTTCTGGCCTGCAGCCGCCCATTTGTCTGTCACCTCTGCCATATTGGATGATGGTGTGATAGGATAGATTGCCGCAACATCTGTGAATGCATATGATGCAAATGCAGCAGCATTATTTCCATCCATAGTTTTCATTTTTCTTGCCACTGGTATCTCCTCCTTATTTTTGCATTCGTTTTTACGAATTGTTTTTTTACACATATATTTATAACTGCATCACAAATCAAGTTAATCTGCAATACCCTTATATCATGCCAAAAAGACCAAAGCTCATGGCATTTGACCTTGTTATAAAATATATACACATATATAATACCACTTTTTTTCGATAAAATCAAGTAATTTAGCCTATATTTTTCTTGTTGTTTTTACCAAAATAAAGTGTGAATTTTTTAACATACACAATAATTTTGACAATATAAGAAAAAAAATAGCATTCCTCACACTTGAAAATGCTATTTTATCATTTTATTAAAGCTTTTTATATTTTCTGAAAGAGAATTTGAAATAATAATGGTTGTTCTGTCTGTCAGTTCATCTTGTCTTTTAATTTTTCTATTTAACCTGCGTCTTAAAATTATATTAAGTGCCTCTATTTTCCCTGCACACCAGATTAGCCTTATAAACTCTTTTTTCAAAAGCCTATTTCCTTTATAAGAGAAGTGAGTGTTTCTGCAGAGTTTCTCAGTCCTTTCATTTCCTCACGGCTGAATGGTACCTCCAAAATATTCTCCACCCCCTCTCCACCAACCTTGGTGGGTACCGAAAGTGCCACATTATCTATCCCGTACTGACCTTCAAAAACTCCCGATACTGTGAGAATTGAATTTTCGTTTCCTGCAATACACTCGACAATTTTTGCCACTGCCACTGCAATTGCATAATAGGTTGCACCCTTTTTCTCAATAATTTCATAGGCTGAATTTTTGACCTCATTATACATTGTGTCAAGGTCATTTAGTGAGCATTTGCCTGTGTATCTGCAAAATTCGTGCATCGACATTCCACCAATATTGGTGATACTCCACGCAGCCACCTCGCTGTCACCATGCTCACCAATTATATAGGTGTGGCAATTTCTCGCATCAATTCCTGTGTGTCGGCTAATCATATACTTTAATCTGGAGGTATCCAAAACAGTTCCAGATCCTAACACCTGATTTTTTGGCAGTCCCGAAAGCTTGTAGGTTACATAGGTTAGAATGTCCACAGGATTGGAAACAGTTAATAAAATCACATCCTTGGGTGCGTATTTCATAATATTTTCCACCACATCCTTAGTTATTTCAACATTCTTTTTCAACAAATCAAGCCTTGATTCTCCCGGAGCCTGATTTGCACCTGCAGTTATGATAACAATATCTGCATCAGTACATTCCGTGTAGTCACCTGCCCTTACCTTGACAGGCTTCACAAAGGATACTCCATGGGCAATGTCCAAAGCATCTCCCTCTGCCTTTGCTTTGTTGATGTCAATTATAACTATATCCGAAAAAAATCCTCCCAGCATAATTGTGAAGGCAGTTGTTGAGCCTACATATCCTGCTCCCACTATAACAATTTTACCTCTGAACATTATATTTATCTCCCTTGATTTTTTTATTTATTATTTCACTTTTCTTTTCAATTTATCCTTTTTTGTTGCATTTTCATTGACAAAAAAAATGAGTTGTGCTATAATTTGTTTTGTTTAAAATAAGCAAAGTAGAAATTCGCGCGTAAAGTGAAATCGGGACGGGAAGTTGCCCGATTTACGAAAAGTCATATTGGGCTTGCGATGCGTTTTTCGCATTCCGTTGCTACAAAAACAGAGAGCTTTATATTTATTTCCTTTTTGTAGTAATGCTATAGAAAGGATTTTTTTAATGAAGAAAAATATAACTACAAAGGACCTTGCCCGTCTTGGTATGCTTATTGCAATAACTGTGATTTTAGGAATGTTTTTCACTATCCGTCCAACGCCGGCACTTAAAATTCCCACAAAATTTATATCCGTTTCAATCTCGGCTATGCTTTTTGGCCCTGTGTGGGGTGGAATTGTTGGTGGTTTGTCGGATTTGATTTCCTATGCCCTGAACCCTGTTGCAGGTGCACTTCTTCCTCAAATCACCGTGGTGGAATTTTTGTATGGCTTTACCTATGGACTTTTTTTGAAAAATGTGATTTCCTCAAAAAATGGTTATCTAAAAGGGTTTTTATGCGTGGTATTTCAGATGGTTTTTCTCCATGCATTACTCACAACCTATCTTTTAACCCCTGTATTTAATATGAATTTTATGCCATTGTTTATATCAAGAATACCCGGTTTTATTATAAACCTTTTATTACAGATAATAGGAATTTTCTTTGTTATTAAATTTTCAGACAGGATACGGATGCTCGGGAAAGGGGATAATTAAATGCAGGGCAATAAATTCATTCAATATGCCAATAGCTTTCAGGCAATTGCACGACTTGAGCTTGAGGGTATCACCCGACTTCTTGACTACCTTTCGCATCCCGAAAAGGACTTGAAGTTTGTTCATGTTGCAGGCACCAATGGAAAAGGCTCGGTTTGTGCATTCCTTCAGGAAATTTTCACCCACGATGGTCTGAAATGTGGCAAATACACCTCTCCCAATATGGTGAGTGTGTGCGAAAGAATATCAATTAACGGGGAAAATATAAATGAGCAGGAATTAAATGGGCTTTTAAAAAAGGTGGAAAAATTCTCTCTTTTAACCCAGAAGGATTTAGGCACTTCTCCTACCCAATTTGAAATATGGACTGCTGCTGCCTTTTACTATTTCAAAGAGAAAAAATGTGATGTTGTGATTTTAGAAACAGGTCTTGGTGGAGAAAGGGATGCAACAAATGTTATCCCCACACCTCTTGCCTCGGTAATTACACATATCGACATAGACCACACAGAGTATCTGGGAAATAGTATGTGTGAAATTGCAAAAGCCAAGGCAGGAATTATAAAGGAAAATGGTATAACCATCGCCTGTGGTCAGTACCCTGAGGCATTAAAGGTTATTGAGGATAGCTGCAAAGAAAAAAATAACCCATTGTATATTGCATCTGCTCCCATAATCCACTCGCCCACAGGCACTAACGAGATGTTTTCATATAAGGGTATAGAAAATCTCCAATCGGGAATTTCAGGTCTTCACCAGATAGAAAATGCATGTGTTGCTATCGAGGTAGCACTAAAGCTTGGTGCATCCGAAGAGGCAATCCGATATGGAATAGAAAATGCAAGAAATATGGGCAGATTTGAGATTATATCCCAAACCCCCACTATAATTTTTGATGGTGCTCACAATCCCGATGGTATGAATTCATTAGTAAATTCTCTCAAACGCTATTATCCCGATAAAAAACCCACCTTTGTTATGGGCTTTATGAGAGACAAGGACATTTCCTCAGCACTCAAGAATATTACTGATGCTTATGAAAAACCAAAAGCATATGCAGTATCGGTTTTAAATAACCCAAGAGCTGCAACAAGCGAGGAGCTTTCAAAAGTTCTGAACCAATCAGGAATTGATGCTACTCCCTGTGATAATATTACAATTGCTATAGAAAAAGCAACAGAAAGTAATGATTTGGTTGCTATATGTGGCTCACTTTATTTATACAAAGATTTATACGATAATAACTTAATAAATTAAGACTAAAAAAAGACGGATATAAAATCCGTCTTTTTAGCTTAGTAGATAAGAATATTTTCCGAATAATTCAATTCCCTTTGAAATTTCAGTTGAAGAAAATCTTGTTCTTAAATAGTTTTTCATTTCTCTTCTTTCTTCTCTTGTGAGTCCATCATTTAACAGTCCTAAAAGATACCCCACATCCACTCGTGATGCAAAATTTTTCCCTATTTTCATATCCTCAGAATCTATATTGTTAATAATATCATCATACTTTTCCTCTGCAGTTTTAGGAGGCTTTGTGCCTTCCTCCTTTTCCTTTTTCACGCTCTCAATCATTTCTAAGAGCTCTCGTGCTTTATCAGGCTCCTCTTCATTGATAAACTTCTGCATTTCCTCATCCTTCAGGATTTGTTCAACCTCCTCCATAAGAACACCCACTGCCTTTGAAAGTTCTGTGTCCTTTTCAGGTGTTGAATTCAATTGCTCTATTATTTTTGGCTTTATTGAAAACTGATAGATACAGGTTACACCTATTCCCAACACCAAAAATAATGATACTATAACTATTAAAACTATTAACCATACCCTTTTTTTCTTTGCCATTTTATATCAATCCTTATGTTTTTCTTCTTTTGATTATATCATATATTTTCAAGGTTTACAAGAATGTCTCTTAATTTTATTTGACTTATTTTAAAATTAGATATATAATATTTTAAACTAAAGAAATACTAACTAATGAAAAAAACAAAAAGGAGCCTTTTTTGTGTTACAGTTTAAAGAAATAGAAATAGAGGACAAAGCGCTTGTTGAATCGGTGCTTAAAAATCACCCCAGGCACTCTCTTGAATATAATTTTACAACCCTTTTTATATGGGGAAACATTATAAATATGAAAATATGCTACCATGGGGGGTGGCTATATGTTTCAGCAAAAAAAGATAATCCTTCCTTCCTTTTCCCTGCTGGGACAGGGGATATCAAAGTAGCATTAGATACACTTTTGGGCTATTGTGAAGAAAACGGATTTTTGATGAATTTTCATAGTCTTAGTAAAGAAGAGGCAGAGCTTTTAGATAGCATTTATCCTGATTGCTACACCTTTGTGGAGAACAGGAATTCTGCAGATTATGTCTATTCTGAGGAAAGACTTCGCACTCTCAAGGGTAAGAAATTGTCGTCAAAGAGAAATCATATAAACAAATTCATTGAGGAAAATCCTGACTGGTGCTATGAGGATATGACCGAATCCAATATTGAAGAGGCAATCAATATGCACAAGGTATGGTGTCAGAGATCAGGCTGTGCTGAAAATAAAAGTCTTGCTGATGAAACCTGTGCAGTCCGTCTTGCGTTTAAATATTTTAAGCCTCTTGGTCTTAAAGGTGGCATTCTCAAAGCCAACAACGAGGTGGTTGCCTTTTCAATCGGTGACCCTCTTAATGACAACACCTTTTTAGTGCATATCGAAAAGGCGCACCCACATATTCGTGGTGCATATCCAATGATAAATCAGCAATTTGTTATCCATAATTGTGGTGGCTACGAATTTATAAATCGTGAGGATGACACAGGTGACGAGGGCTTGAGAAAATCAAAGCTATCCTATCAGCCATATGCAATTATAACAAAATTCGATGCCATAAGAAAATAATATATCAAAAGAAAAAAAACATAAATTATGAAGTCTATAAGTTTTAAATTTACTCTATGTCTTATTTTAGGAATATTTTTAGGTGCTTTTATTTCCTTTGATAATACTCTTATTTTTGTATTATCATTTTTTATAGTATCACTTATATTGAAGCTTGCTTTTAAAAAGCAGGCTTTTTTCCGTTGTGTCATTGTATTTTTGATTGGCTTTGGGATATTTTCATACCATTATTCTATGTCCGATAACATTCGTTCTGCATCCGAATTTAAGGAAAAGTATGTGACCGTCTATGGAATAGTTTATGATATGCCACAGGAATATGAGGACTACACAAGCTACATATTAAGAGTTCGTCGCATTGACTATAAAAACAAAACTCATATGGTTGAGGAAAATATAGTTTTTAATGATTCTAAAAAGTATGAATTTGGTGACTCTGTAAGGGCTGAAGGCTTTCTAAACACCTTCTCCACCTCCCTTAACCATGGTGATTTTGACAGCGCCAGAAGTCACAAGGCAAAGGATATTTATTTTAAAATGTATGCATATGATTCCCGTCTTAGTGATACCAAATTTAAATGCTATAAGCTTACATATTTTATAAATTCCATAAAGAATATAATATGCAAAAAGGTGGATAATAGCTACACAAGTGACTCTGCCGCAATTATGAAGGCAGTTTTAACAGGCTCGGATTCTCATTTTTCGCCCGAGTTTCGTGACACCCTGAACAAAAGCAACACTATGCGTCTTTTTTATCCTGCCTATGTGCACATTTTTATAATTGTTTCTATGGTGGGATTATTGAGTAATATCATAAAAAGGAATAAACGACAAGCTATGTTGATTGTACTTTTGTTTTTGTATGCCATATATAGCTCAGACCGTCCATATATCTTAAAGACAGTGATACTTTTATCCATTCTTTATCTTTTAAGAATGAAGCTTGGTTACTCCAATTATATTACCTCCCTTTCAATAACTATAGGAATACTGCTTCTTGACGAGCCTCTGCTTTTATATCATACAGGCTTTGTTTTATCAGTTTCTGCCAATATACTTATCTACTATTTTGTACCTTTATTATCCAATCGGCTTACATATATAAAACCCTATAGCGTTAAAAGATATATAGCTTTGTGGCTAACCCTCACAATTGGTATGTTGCCACTTCAGGCATATTATTTTTACTCCACCTCACCATATTCGATGCTTCTTAGCTTTTTATATATGCCAATACTGAGTGCATTATTTATACTTGAGCCTGTAAATATGCTTTTATCGGGAACACTTGTGTCACCTTTTTCCTTTATCAGCAACGGTCTTTTATACTTTATGAAGCACCTTCCAAAATATGTTACCAAGTTACCCTTTTACACAATCAATATAAAGCGTCCACACATATTGGCAATTGTGTTTTTCTATCTCGGTTTATTCCTTTTATATAGACTCATTGAAGCAAGACGAAAGGATAAAACTCCCGAAAAGCTTGCAGCTTTTCTTATGTGTGGAATATTGGTATTTGGTACTGTAAGCCTCTTTATGAATAAGAACAACCTAACCATAAGCTTTGTAAATGTTGGTCAGGGTGACGGTGCTGTTTTATCCATACCCTTTAATGAAACAATAATCATTGACGGTGGTGGAAGCACTGAAAAAGATGGCTACGACTATGGCGAAAAAGTATTTTTACCATACCTGAGGCGTGAAGGTTATACAAATATTGATTTGGCAATTGTGTCACATTACCACAGCGACCACACAAGAGGCATAATTGCCGCAATGAAATATTTAAATGTTAAAGAGGTTTTGATTCCTGATTGTATGGAAAACAACGAATACAGGCTTGAAATCGAGAAAATTGCAAGAGATAAGAATATTAAAATTACAAAGCTTGATGCAGGTCACATCATCTCACATAAATCAGGGCTGACTTTGAAAATAATATCTCCCAACGAAAAAGATTTAAGGGCAGTAAATGAGAATAACACCTCTTACTCAATCAAAGCAGAATATTTCAATAGCTCTGTATTATTTACAGGTGATATAACAGCAAATATCGAAACCAAGCATTCTGGCGAGTGGGGTAAATGCGACATTTTAAAGGTTGCTCACCACGGTTCTGCCTCCTCTTCACACATGTATTTTCTTAAAGAGGTTTCTCCTGAGGTGGCAATTATAAGCGTAGGCGAGAATAATCCATATTTCCTTCCCTCCACCAAGACCTTAAAACGATTTGAAGATATGAACATCCCTGTCTATCGAACAGACAAGAATGGTGATATTACCGTAACTATTAAAAAAAATAGCTACTACTCTATCAATACATATAAATAATCCCAAGGGCGTAACCCTTGGGATTATTTTTTTACAAACCATATTGTGCTATATGCGAAAGCTGTTGTTCTATTCTTAAAAGTTGATTATATTTTGCAACACGGTCAGTTCTTGATGGTGCACCTGTTTTTATCTGGCTTGCATTTGTTGCCACTGCAATATCTGCAATGGTGGCATCCTCTGTTTCACCACTTCTGTGGGATATAACTGCAGTATATCCATTTTTGTGTGCCATTTCAACTGCATCAAGTGACTCGGAAAGCGTTCCTATCTGATTGACCTTTACCAATATTGAATTACCAATTCCAAGCTCAATTCCCTTTTTTAATCTTTCTGGATTGGTAACAAACAAATCATCTCCCACAAGCTGAACTTTATCTCCAAGTCTTTTGGTGAGCTTTTGCCAACCCTCCCAATCCTCCTCAGCCAGAGCATCTTCAATTGAGAATATGGGGTATTTACTAACCAACCCTTCCCAATACTCAATCATTTCATCACTTGTTCTTGTCTTTCCCGACTTTGGCATTTTATATGTTCCGTCTGCACTCATCCATTCACTTGAGGCAGCGTCAATGGCTATTTTAAAGTCCTCACCTGTTTTATAGCCTGCATTTTCGATTGCCTTCACAATCCATTCAAGTGCTTCCTCATCCTCCTTTAAATCAGGAGCAAAGCCTCCCTCATCACCTACCGAGGTGGTGTTGCCATTTTCAGATAGCAATGCCTTCAGGCTATGAAACACCTCAACAGATTGCCTTAACCCTTCCTTAAAGCAAGATGCTCCCACAGGCATAATCATAAATTCTTGAATATCAACATTGTTGTTGGCGTGTGCACCACCATTTAGTATGTTCATCATTGGTACAGGAAGCTTTTTACCATTAGTTCCTCCAATATATCGATAAAAAGGGATTTTTAAGCTATTTGCCGCCGCCTTTGCAGTTGCCAGGGATACTGCCAATATTGCATTTGCACCAAGCATTTCCTTATTGGGAGTCCCATCTAAAACACACATCTGCTTATCAACGGCTCTCTGGTCCAGAACATTCATACCCAAAAGTGCATCTGCAATTTTTGTATTCACATTTTCAACTGCATTTTTAACGCCCTTTCCAAGATACCTCTTTCTATCTCCGTCACGAAGCTCTATCGCCTCAAAGGCACCTGTTGAAGCACCCGATGGAACTATTGCTCTTCCCATTCCATACTCGGTGTAAACCTCTGCCTCCACTGTGGGATTACCTCTTGAATCCAACACCTCTCTTGCAAACACATCCGTGATTTCTATATACTGCTTAAACATAAAATTCCCCTCTCTTTTTTTGTTTCTTTATATAGCTTTTCCTGATTTGGAATAATTATGCTATTAAAAAAGGAAAATATTTTTGTCTTGGTTGCTTTTTCATTGACTTTTAATTCTCTTTTTTATATAATATAGGTGATAAAATACTTTCTGGAGAAAAAAAACAGAGAGCTTTTAAAAACTACTTCTGCTGCCTTCTTAGGCTCTTGCCGATTAAAGCTTCCCGAGGCTGACAAGGACAAAGATGTATATGAAAAGATTTTTAATACTTTGGAAAAGCTGAATATAGTATTGAGATTGTTGAAAACGAAATTTCAGGGATTGCCAATATAGAAAAATGTGTTCCTGATAGCTTCATATCAGCCCACTCAAATGATGTGACAGAGGAATGTATGAATTATTTAAGACCACTGATATTAGGTGAAACCACACCTATATATAAAGACGGTGTACCCGAGCATATTTCCCTCTACCAAGATAATTTCACAATATAATTCGACAAAACTTCCCATTGAAATATGCTTTCATTGGGAGTATAATAAAAATATAAACTATGAAAGGGTGACTTTTTAATGTCAGACTACAGAGAAACTTACGAGAGATGGCTTTCTGCACCACAGGTGGATGATAAGACCAAGGCTGAGCTAAAAGCTCTTGACGAAAAGGAAATTGAGGACAGATTTTATCGTGACCTGGAGTTTGGAACTGCAGGAATGCGAGGCGTGCTTGGTGCAGGAACAAACAGGCTTAATATATATAACATCCGTCAGGCAAGTCAGGGTGTGAGTGAATATGTAAAAGCTGCAGATGGCTCCGAAAAAGGCGTTTTAATAGGCTATGACACCAGACATTTCTCTCGCATTTTTGCCGAGGAGACTGCATCAACTCTTGCAGGAAACGGAATCAAGGTTTATTTATTTGATTATGTACATTCAGTTCCTGAGGTATCCTTTGCAATCAGGGAATTGGGATGTGCTGCAGGTGTTATGATAACTGCAAGCCACAACCCAAAGGAATATAATGGCTACAAGGTTTATGGTGCAGATGGTGGACAGATGCCACCTGAGGCTGCTGATATAGTTATAAAGGCAATTGCCCATACCGATATATTCACAGGCATTAAATATATGCCATTGGAGGAAGCTAAGAAAAATGGCTTGGTCACAATCGTTGGCAAGGATTTGGATGAGAAGTTTTTAGAAACAATCAAAACTCAGCAATTAAATCCCGATGCAATTTATGATGTTGCCGACACCTTCAAGCTTATCTATACACCATTCCATGGCACAGGAAGTCGTCCCATCAAGGAAATTTTAAAAAGAATTGGTTTTAAAAATATTATAGTTGTTAAGGAACAAGACACAGAGGATTCGGATTTCCCAACAGTTAAGTCCCCTAACCCTGAGGACAAGGAAGGCTTTTCACTTGCAATTGAAATTGCAAAGAGGGAAAATGTTGATTTGATCATCGGCACAGACCCTGATTGCGACAGAGTGGGCGTAGTTGTTCGTGATGCCGAGGGAATATACAGAGTTTTAACAGGCAATCAAACAGGTGCATTGTTGAATGAATATATCCTTGCATCAAAAAAAGCAAACGGCACTCTACCCAAAAACGGAGCTGTTATTAAAACTATTGTTACAACTGAGCTATCAACTGCCATTTCTAATGCTTATGGCGTAGAAATTATGAATGTTTTAACAGGCTTCAAGTACATTGGCGAAAAAATGACCGAGTTTGAAAAAACAGGCTCGCACACATATTTATATGGCTTTGAAGAAAGCTATGGTTGCCTTATCGGCACTCACGCAAGGGATAAAGATGGCGTTGTTGCAACTATGATGATTGCCGAAATGGCTGCATACTACAAAAAGAAGAATATGTCACTTTTCGAGGCTTTGCAGGCTTTATATCAAAAGTATGGCTACTACATTGAAAGGACCGTTTCCTTCACCATGCCAGGCAAAGACGGAATGGAAAAAATGGCAGAGCTATTGAAGAATTTAAGAAAGTCACCTATTACAAAGGTAAACTCAATGGACATAATTGCCACAACCGATTATCTTACCCAGACCTCTGATTGTGGCGTTTCCTTTGAAGGATTCCCAAAATCTGATGTGTTAAAATACAATTTGTCTGACAATAAAACATATTTCATAGTAAGGCCTTCAGGCACAGAACCGAAGATTAAAGTTTATTTAGGAACAGTGGGCACATCTGTTGAGGATGCAGAAGGTGTTATCGAAAAAACACTATCGGATATTAAAAATCAATTAGGCTTATAAGAAACTAAAAAAGAGTTGTTTTTCAAAATAGAAAAACAACTCTTTTGTTTTTTACTATTATTCAGCAACGAATGGCAATAATGCAATTTGTCTTGCTCTTTTGATTGCTACGGTTAATTGTCTTTGATGCTTTGCACAGTTACCACTAATTCTTCTTGGAACAATCTTTCCACGCTCAGAAACATATCTTCTCAACTTAGCAGTATCCTTGTAATCAATTGACTCAACCTTATCTACGCAGAACATACAAACCTTTTTCTTTGTGCGTCTTGCCTTCATTGGTCTTTCTGTCTTTTCAGGCATTTTAGTTACCTCCTTATTACAATTCTTATCATCTTTTAATAAATCAGAATGGCAAATCGTCGTCTGCTCCATTATCCATCTGTGCAAAATCCATATCCTCATCACCAAAAGGGTCAAAATCTCCCTGTGGTGCTGATGGCTTTTGCTCCTGGAAGCCACCACCAAAACCATTGCCTGATGTTCCCTGCTCCTGCTTAGAGCCTGTGAAATAAACCTCATCAACAATAACCTCGGTAGCAGTACGCTTCTGACCGTCCTGAGCATCCCAGCTTCTTGTCTGGATACTGCCGGTTAGAGCTATCATACTTCCCTTTTTGAAAAATCTGCAGATAAATTCTGCTTGCTGACGCCATGCCACGCAATTGATAAAGTCAACATCCTGTTGACCTTCCTTGGCAAATCTTCTGTTCACTGCGATTGAAAATCTCAGCACGGAAGTTCCGTTTGAAGTCTGAGTTAATTCAGGATCGCGAACAACTCTGCCCATCAAAATTACCTTGTTCATAATACACTCCACCTTCTCATTCGGTCGTGATTATTTTTCTTCCTTACGGATTATGATTGCTCTTAGGATATTATCATTGATTTTGAAATTTCTGTCCAATTCCTTTGGAAAATCTGCCTCAGCAGTGAAATCAACCAATACATAGTATCCTTCAGTTTTATCATTAATCTCGTAAGCAAGTCTTCTCTTGCCCCACTCGTCAACTGCATTAACAGTTCCGTTCTTGGCAATCAGGTCTGTGAACTTGGTTTGAACAGCCTTAACTGCTTCTTCCTCCAAACCTGCATCAATGATAAAAATTGTTTCATAGCTGTGTAATATTTTTTCAGCCATTTTCTACACCTCCTTATGGACTTATGTCCCGAGAACATCCCTCGGGCAAGGATTTGCTTATTCATAAGCTTTAGTATTTTATCACACATTTATAAGCTTGTCAAGTAAATTTTAGAATTTAATTATTCTTTTTTACTTTACCAATCCCCCAAAATACAACTGCCAACAAAATCCCAACTCCAATTGCAATAACCAGGTCAAACAAAACTGTTAAAACGAGGGTTGCCACCATAATGATAATGTCTGCAATCTTCTTTGTTTTTGAAATTGCAACCACCTTTTTCCATTCACTCATATTATATGCCACCATAAACAGAATAGCTGCAATTGTGGGCATTGGAATCCACTCGGCATATGGCATTAAGAACAACAAAACAAGCATTAAAACTACTGAATGCACCATTCCTGACACAGGTGTTCTTCCACCATTATTGGCGTTTGCCGCAGTTCTTGCAATTGCACCTGTAGCAGGTATTCCACCAAACAAAACCGATGCAATATTTCCTGCTCCCTGTGCCACAAGCTCTGCATTTGGGTTGTGCTTTGAGTTCACCATAGTGTCTGCAACCACGCAGGATAACAGTGACTCAATTGCGGCTAATATTGCAATGGTAAATGCATTGGGGATTGCCGCCACAATGGCTTGTCCTGATATATTGATAGCCGAAAAATCAACCCTGGGAAGTCCCTTCGGGATTGTGTATAGCTCACCTATTGTGTACACTCCCTCGTCAAGTCCCGGGATAAACTTAACCATTAAAACTCCCACAATTACTGCTATCAGTGAGGGTGGTACCTTCTTTTCAAATTTTGGATATATAATCAATATTAAAAGGCATACTATACCCACTAACAAGGCTTCCCAACAGAATGTGTCTATTGCCTCAACATTCGCCATCAATTTTTCTATTGTTTCAATCGGCTTTACTCCATTTTGGTATGTAAGACCTAAAAAGTCCTTTATCTGTCCTGCTAAGATTGTGATTGCAATACCTGATGTGAAGCCTGTTGTTATTGTGTGTGGGATATATTTTATCAGATTACCCAATTTGAATATACCCATAATCAAAAGCATAATGCCTGCAAGAATTGTGGCGATGAATAAGCCATTCATCCCTTGAGTTGCCACAATGGTTGCCACAGTTGTTGCAAAGGCTGCAGTAGGCCCTGCAATTTGTATTCTACTTCCACCAAGGAGCGATACAACAAATCCTGCCGCAATAGCAGTATATATTCCACAGGCAGGCTCAACTCCCGATGCCAACGCCAGTGCAATTGATAGTGGCAACGCTATGATTGCCACAATAATTCCTGCAACTATGTCCTTTACTGCCTGCTCCCTCGAATACCCCTTTAGGCTCGAAAAAATTTCTGGTCTTAAATAAAAATTCTTCACTTTAGTACCTTCCCCTGTTCTATTATTCCATATAATTATAAGTATTTATCTTGCCTTGTGTCAACCAATTATAAAAAGATTGTTTATATACTACAACTAATTACTTTAAAACCAAGCAAAAAGAATACATATTCCCTGTCCAAGTCCTGCGTCTGCACCTGTTATAATTGCAAGTTTTCCTGATGAATTAAACATATTAGGATTTATTTCTCCTTACTCATATTTTATTACGCTTTTTTCAGAGCTTTTAAGGATAGATAAAAATGAGGGTATAAAATCAACCGATTTTGTACCCTCATTTTTCTTCAATTCTATATTGCTATGTATATCTCGGGGATATTGATTATATCCTTGCCACCTTAGTATCAACTGCCGCCTTTGCAACTGCTAAGGCAACTGCCTTTCCAACTCTTAGGTCAAATGCCTTTGGCAGAATATACTCCTCATTCAATTCCTCAGCCGACACAAGCTCTGCTATTGCATAGGATGCCGCCATTTTCATTTCCTCATTTATTTCCGACGCTCTCACATCCAATGCACCCCTGAAGATTCCCGGAAATGCAAGAACATTATTGATTTGGTTGGGAAAATCTGAACGACCTGTTCCAACTACCCTTGCTCCTGCCGACAATGCCTTGTAGGGCAAAATTTCAGGCACAGGATTCGCCATTGGGAACACAATCGAGTCCTTTGCCATTGACTTAATATTTTCCTCCGACACAATGTTTGGTGCAGATACCCCGATAAACACATCTGCTTCACATAGAGCGTCACTAAGGCTTCCCTTGATTTTTTCAGGGTTTGTTATTTTACTCATTTCTGTGTGGGCAGGGCTTAAATCCTCCATACCCTCACATATAATTCCAAACTTATCACAAAGAATTAAATTCTTAACACCCAATCTTAAAAGGTGGTTGGCAATTGCAGTTCCTGCACTGCCTGCACCATTTATAACGAGCTTTATTTCGTCGATTTTCTTATTAACAACCTTCAAGGCATTTAACAAGGCCGCAGCAACCACAATCGCAGTTCCGTGCTGGTCGTCGTGGAAAACAGGGATGTCGCATATTTCCTTTAATCGTCTTTCCACCTCAAAGCAACGAGGTGCAGAAATATCCTCTAAGTTAATACCTCCAAAGCTTCCCGAAATGTTAAAGATAGTTTTAACAAGCTCATCCACATCCTGAGTTTTAACGCAGATAGGGAATGCGTCAACATCTGCAAATTCCTTGAAAAGTACACACTTTCCCTCCATAACCGGCATACCTGCCTCAGGACCTATATCCCCGAGTCCTAAAACTGCCGAGCCATCGGTGATAACTGCAACAAGATTCCAACGCCTTGTTAATTCATATGACTTTTCAATATCGTCCTTGATCACAAGGCAAGGCTCTGCCACACCCGGTGTATATGCAGTTGATAAATCGTTACTGTCCTTTACCTCTACTCTTGACACTACCTCAATTTTGCCCTTCCAATCATAGTGCTTATTCAATGCAATTTCTTTAATGTCCATTGTTTATGGCTCCTCTCATCTAAGAGTTTATGCATCCATTGTATCACACTCTAAAATGAATGTCCACAAATATCTGTATATTTAATTAGTTTGTTTTAACACAACAAATATATACAAAACGGATACAACATAAAATAAAAACAAACTCGGCTTTAGACGAGTTTGCACCTGACTTTTTCCTTATTCACTATTATTTATTACTTTCCAAAAATCTTCGTTCGTTTTTAAGGAAAAGTGAATAGTGAAAAGGTAATAAGTAAAAATCCCCGTTCTTGCGAACGAGGATTTTTGGAGGCACCACCCGGATTTGAACCGGGGAATAAAGGTTTTGCAGACCTCTGCCTTACCACTTGGCTATGGTGCCAGATAATAAAAGACGCTCTTTTTACAAGCGTCTTTTGTTTAATGGAGCGGAAGACGAGATTCGAACTCGCGACGTTCACCTTGGCAAGGTGACGCTCTACCACTGAGCCACCCCCGCAGATGGTGCCTTCGGGTGGAATCGAACCGCCGACACAGGGATTTTCAGTCCCTTGCTCTACCGACTGAGCTACAAAGGCATCTCGTCAAAAAAAATGGCGACCCGGATGGGGCTCGAACCCACGACCTCTAGCGTGACAGGCTAGCGTTCTAACCAACTGAACTACCGGGCCACATAATTTTGGCAATGATGTCATTGTCACATCATACATCTTAAAAAAGATGATGGTGGGAGTTACAGGGCTCGAACCTGTGACATCCTGCTTGTAAGGCAGACGCTCTCCCAGCTGAGCTAAACTCCCATACACTTAGTGAGTGACAACATAAGACATTATAACAGATAACATTTTTATTGTCAATACTTTTTTAAAAATTTTTTAAAAAAAATATCTGTATCGCTTATTTTTGGTAAATGTTTTTAATTTTTCTGCTTATAAATTTTCAGTTTTTGTTCCTTTTACTTAATCATAATAGCGCACAAGCCTATAATTTTTAACAACATCCAAATATTTTTCTGCCTCTGCCTTTGCTTTTTCAAGCTTTAAACTCCTATAATTTCCACATTCTATCTCAGATGCACCAAATACTTCACCCTCATGTGCTACTATTTTCTCCAGAATATCCTCTATTATCCCTACACTTTCTTCATCCTCTGCTTTTTTTATCAAAAGATAAAAACCTGTCTGGCATCCCATTGGTCCAAAATATATAACCCTGTCTTTGATTTTTGAATTTCTCACATAGGTTGCAAACAAATGCTCAAAGGTGTGCATGGTTTCATTATCCATATACTCACCAGCATTTGGTTTTCTTGTTCTTAAATCATATGTGGTTATATCATAATCTATTCTTGCTTTATATATTCCTGGTACAATTTTTCTGTGGTCTGCACAAAAGCTTTGAATTTTTTCCATTACCTTATTCCCCTTTTTCTCTTTTCTTATATTTTACCACAATCCATATATTTTTCAATATTTTATTGACAATTTTTTAAAATTACCTTATAATAATTTGAGAATAACTCTCAAATTGAATGAGGTGAGAAATTTGGCTTCATATAATACTGAGCAAAAAAGAATACTTGTTGAGTATTTAACAAAGCATAGCGAGGAAAGCTTCACTATTGAGGAGCTTTGCCTTAATATAACAAAGCAAAAATCTTGTGGCTCTTTGGGAAAAAGCACGATTTACAGGCTCATTCCCGGACTTGTGTCGGACGGGATTGTTAAAAGGTTTCCATCCCCTAACTCAAGGAAGTTTTTATATCAGCTTGTTTCGGGGAAGGATTGCCCTCATCATCTGCATTTGAAATGCACAGGCTGTGGAAAGCTTTTGCATATGCCTCACTCCCTTTCCCAAGGAGTTATGAGTGAGATTAAAAGCACCAACGACTTTACTATAGACAGTAGACAAACTATTCTTTTCGGCACCTGTTCCGAATGCAACAAAAAGGAGTAAGACGAATGATTAAAAAAATTATTTCCTATTTTATGTGTATGATTGTTTTGTCCTTTTCCTCAGGGTGCAGTAATGCTCCACAAAAGTCAATTGATGATACCTTTGATATTGTATGCACAATTGCACCATATTATGATTGGGCAAGGAATATAACAAAGGATGCAAAGGATGTTTCTCTTTCATTATTAGTGAATGACGGAAGTGATTTGCATAGCTATCAACCCTCAACAGAGGACATTTTAAAGCTCACCAATTGCGATATTTTAATCTACACAGGTGGCACCTCGGATGCTTGGGTAGAGGAGGTTTTGAAATCAACCACCTATCAGGGAAAGACCATAAAGCTCATGGACTATATCGAAAATCCACTTTCTCTGCCACACTCTGTCACCGAGGAAAACCACTCTCACAGCGAGAATGAAATTATCGACGAGCATATCTGGCTATCAGTTAAAAATGCAATTTCCCTTACATCTGTTATTGCAGATACATTTATCTCGGAAAATCAGGAAAATCAAGCAATTTACGAGGAAAACAAAATTGCATATACCCAAGCACTCAAAAAGCTTGATTCTATGTATGCAGAAGCATTTCCCACTCCAAAGACTCTTATCTTTGCAGACAGATTTCCTTTTGTGTATCTGGCAAATGACTACAATTTAAGCTATCATATAGCATTTTCGGGTTGCTCTGCCGATTCCGAATCCGACTTTGAAACCGTTATGGAACTAGCAAAAAAGGCAGACCTTGAAAAAGCAAGTGCGATTTTTGTGACCGACAACCAGAATTTAAAGCTTTCAACCACAGTGATTTCAAACACTGCCTCGCAGCTATTGGAGATTGCATCCTTAAAATCAATGCAGGCATCTACCCTTTCAAGCCTCGACGATGAAAGCTACTATGATATTATGCTTGAAAATCTTGAGGTTTTAAAAAGAGTATTTAATTAAATTTAAGAAAGGCTAACCATTATGGCATATTTAACTTGCGAAAATTTAACAATGGGATATGAGGGAAAGATTGTTTTTGAGGACATCTCCTTTTCCATAAATCAGGGTGATTATGTATCTATTGTGGGTGAAAACGGTTCAGGAAAAAGCACCCTTGTTAAAACACTTTTAAGACTTGAAAAGCCAATTGGTGGAAAAATCACATTGGGTGACGGACTCTGGCACAACCAAATTGGCTATCTCCCTCAGCAATCGGAGATACAAAAGGATTTTCCTGCCTCTGTGATGGAGGTAGTTATGTCGGGATTTTTAAGCTCACATAGAGTATTCCCTTTTTATAAAAATCAGGAAAGAAAAAAAGCATTGAAAATTATGGATATGCTTGGGATTTCCTCTTTGGCTAAAAAATCCTATCGAGAGCTATCGGGCGGTCAGCAGCAAAGAGTGTTTTTAGCCCGTGCTTTATGCGCCACCAATAAAATGCTTGTGTTAGACGAGCCTGTTGCAGGGCTTGACCCAAAGGTAACTGCCCAGATGTATGACATAATAAACACACTGAACCACGAAAAAAAGGTTACTATTATAATGATTTCCCATGATGTGAGAGCAGCTATAAAGTACTCCTCGCACATTCTCCATATTGGTCACAATTCTGTGTTTTTCGGCACTAAGGACCAGTATATGAAAAGTGAGACAGGTCAGAAATTCCTGCTTTAATTGATTGTTTTGAAAGGACCTTATTATGAACGATATACTTATTAAGCTATCTGAATATATGGCATATCCCTTTGTGCGCTATGCACTCCTGTCAGGGATTTTGATTGCTCTTTGCTCATCACTTCTTGGTGTGACACTGGTGTTAAAAAGATTTTCCTATATAGGTGACGGACTGTCCCATGTGGCATTCGGAGCAATGGCAATAGCAACGGTTTTAAATATCTCCCAGAATATGCTTGTGGTAATGCCTATAACCATTATTTTTGCAATTTTACTCTTAAGAGTTGGTAAAAGATCAAAAATTCACGGGGATTCGGCAATTGCTATGGTGTCGGTGGGGACAATTGCCATAGGCTATCTCTTAATGAACATTTTCTCTACATCCCCCAATATATCAGGGGATGTGTGCTCGTCCCTTTTCGGCTCTGTGTCAATATTAACTCTTTCAAAAGGTGATGTTATAATATGCGCCATAGCCTCGGCAGCTGTTATTTTATTATACACCCTTTTATATAACAAAATATTCTTAGTCACCTTCGACGAGGATTTTGCAACTGCAATTGGTATAAAAAGTCAAATGTATAATATGATTATTGCGATTATAGCTGCAATTGTGATTGTGCTTGCGATGAATTTAGTGGGTTCACTTTTAACCTCTGCACTTGTTATATTCCCTGCACTCTCCTCAATGCGAATATTCAAAAGCTTCAAATCGGTTATAATCTTTTCGGGCATATTTTCAGTTCTTGCAGCAGGACTTGGAATTATTGCCTCAATTCTTCTCTCAACACCTGTGGGAGCAACTATTGTGGTGGTTGAAATGCTACTGTTTGGAATATGCTATATTTCAGGTCGGCACTAAAATTAAAAAGGATAGCATCAGCTATCCTTTTTTAGTTGCTCTATATATTCTAATTCTCTTTTAGTCAAGGTAACATTTTTAAGCATATCAGGTCGTTTTAAAAAGGTATTTTTAATTGACTCTTTTCTTTTCCATTCCTCAATTTTTGCGTGATGGCCCGATATCAACACCTCAGGTATTGAAACTCCCATAAATTCCTCAGGACGCGTGTATTGAGGATACTCCAAAAGTCCTGAATAATGGCTCTCATTTTCATAGGAGCTTTCGGAGGACAACACCCCCGGCAACATTCTCGATACAGCGTCAATCACTGCCATGGCAGGAATTTCCCCACCTGTTAGAACAAAATCTCCTATTGACACCTCAGCATCCACAAGCATATCAATAATTCTTTGGTCAACTCCCTCATAATGTCCACACAAAATCACTATATGCTTATATTCTGCATACTCTTTCGCAAGCTCCTGACTGAAAACCCTTCCTTGTGGCGACATATAGATAGTGAAGGGCTTATAGTCCAAATCCTTCACAATGCTCTGATATGCATCATAGATAGGTTGCGGAGTCATAAGCATTCCTCCACCTCCACTATAGGGATAATCGTCAGTTTTCTTATGCTTATTTTTTGAAAAGTCACGGATATTTATAAAATTAAATTGAATTATGCCCTTTTCAACTGCACGGGCAATGATGCTATCTCCCAACACTGCCTCAAACATATCAGGGAAAAGGGTAAGCACATCAAATCTTATCATAAATCCTCCAAGCCCTCCATTAAATGAACAACTGCCTCGCCTTTTTCAATATCAACCGATAAAACCACCCCATCAATGACAGGGATTAGTAAATCCTTGTTGTTTTCTCTTTCTACCACATAAATATCATTTGCACCTGTGTTGATAACATCCTTGATTTTTCCAAGCACCTCACCTGTGTCCTTAACAACCGAAAAGCCTATAAGGTCGGCAATATAATATACTCCCTCGGGAAGCTCGCCCAAATCCTCACGCTTTGCATACAAAATGCTATTTTTCAAGGGCTCTGCCTCATTGATATCATTAAGCTCCTTAAATTTCACAATCAGGTTGTTTTTTTGATATCTAACTGAGGAAATTGTGAAATATATCTTCTCTCCCTTTTTCTTTAAATATACCCCCTCCAAGTCCTCAAACACATCAGGAGTATCTGTCCAGGGCATAATTTTAACCTCACCCTTCAAGCCATGAGTATTGATAATTTTTCCAACCTCAAGAAAATCCATATCCTACCTCCAAATTATAGATAGAAGCCTGCGTGGTCAAGTGCAGTCTTTTCATCTAATCCAAACATTAAATTCATATTCTGGACTGCTTGTCCTGCTGCTCCCTTAACAATATTATCAAGAGTTGAAACAACAACTGCTCTGTTTAATCTCTTATCCACACAAATACCTATATCCACAAAGTTACTGCCTGCAACATGCTTTGTTTCAGGAAGCTCACCTGCATTTTTCACACGAACAAAGAACTCGTCCTTATAATATTCCTTATATAAATCAACAAGCTCCTCAGTTGTGCAAGGCTTATTTAAATTCATATAGATTGTTGACAAAATTCCTCTCTTTTGTGGAATAAGATGTGGAGTGAAGGATAGCATAATGCTCTCTCCTGCAACATTTGAAAGCTCCTGTTCAATCTCCGATGTATGACGGTGGGTTGCAATTTTATATGCCTTTGAATTTTCAGTACATTCGCAGAAATGATATGCTAAATTCAAGCTCCTGCCTGCACCTGTCACTCCTGATTTTGCATCGATTATAATATTCTTTGTATCGGCTATACCCTTTTTCAATAAGGGCACTGCACCAAGTATTGAACAGGTGGTGTAGCAACCGGGATTTCCGATTAGTCTTGCCTTTTTGATTTTATCTCTGTGAAGCTCGCATAATCCATATACAGATTCTGCCAAAAGCTCAGGTGATGAATGAGGCTCTCCGTACCACTCCTCATATACCTTGGCATCGTCATAGCGATAGTCACCACTCAAATCAATAACCTTTACCCCTGTTTTCAACAATTCGGGTATCACTGTCTTTGATGCTCCGTGAGGAAGGGCTGTGAATGCCACATCACATTTTGACACTGCATCCATATCCACCTCAGTGCATTCCTTTTCAAGAATATGCCTTAAATTCTGATATACATCACTTATCTTCTCACCCTTGAAGGTTTGTGAGCCTAAAACCTCAATGCTTACCTCAGGATGATTTGTTAGAAGTCTCACAAGCTCAATCCCTGCATATCCTGTTGCTCCCAAAACTGCTGCCTTAATCATTTTCATAACTCCCCTTTACTCATAATCCTTTACCAATAATGCTCTTATATATCCTCTTTCCTTATCCGTTGAGTCAATGTAAAAGCCACGACCATAATAAAATCTCACAAGAGATGTTATTTTTGACGCTGTATGAAGAGAAAGCTTTTTAACGCCTTCCTCAATCATTATTTTATCAACTATATTCATAATTGACTTTCCGATACCATTATTCTGGGAGGTGAGCTTAACACCAAATCTGCTAAGATATGCAGTTTTGCCCTCTTTGTTAATTTCAAGTCTTACACTTCCAACAGGTGTACCATTTGAGAATGCTATTAAAACTATTTTTGATTCAATATCCTTTTCGATGTCCTCGTAGGTTTCGTCCAATGCAGCAGTATGGTCAACTCCTGCAAGCTCCCTATACTTTATAAATGCTTCTCTGGTTATGCTCAAAACATCCTCAATATCATCCTTGGTTGCCAGGCGCACCTGGAAAAGTGTGTTAAATTCATAATTTTTCATTTTCATCATCCCTTATTTATTGCCCATTAGTGTTGCCATTATTGCCTTTTGTGCATGAAGTCTGTTTTCTGCCTCATCAAATATAACAGATTGCTTTCCGTCTATTATATCCTCGGTTACTTCAAAACCCCTGTATGCAGGCAGACAATGCAAGAATATTGCATTATCCTTCGCATTTGACATCAACTTTTCGTTCACCTGATATGGCATAAAGATTTTAATTCTTTCTTCCTTTTCTGACTCCATACCCATACTAACCCAGGTATCTGTATAAACAACATCTGCATTTTTGATAGCTTCTATCGGGTCATTGGTTATTATAAGCTCTGCTGAGCTTTCCTTAAAGTCCATTTTTGCATTTTCAGTTACCTCTGAATCAGGCATATAGCCTTCAGGAGATGCAATTGCACAATCTATTCCCATCTTTCCACAGCCATACATAAGTGAATGTGCCATATTATTTCCGTCGCCTATATATGCAAGCTTTAAGCCCTCTAATTTTCCCTTTTTCTCATAAATGGTCTGGAGGTCTGCAAGCACCTGACAGGGATGCAACAAATCAGTAAGAGCATTTATTATGGGTATATCTGCATATTCTGCAAGGTCAAGAACATCCTGATGAGAGAAGGTTCTAATCATTATTCCGTCTAAGTATCTTTCAAGCACCTTTGCAGTATCATAGATGGTTTCTCCTCTGCCAAGCTGAATATCGTTAGCTGACAAAAACAATGGATATCCACCCAATTGCACCATTCCCACCTCAAAGGATACACGGGTACGAGTTGAGGATTTTGAAAAAATCATACCAAGAGTTTTTCCCTTTAGTATTGGCTCGAATATCCCATTTTTCGCGTCCTTTTTAAGCTTTAATGCAAGTTCCAAAAGCTTTGATAATTCTTCCCTATTAACATCATGTAAACTTATAAAATCCTTCATAATAAAATCCCCTTCTTTTTATAGCTCTTTTATGCTTTCCTCTAATGCCTTGATAAATCCGTCAACATCCTCTTTTGTGATTATAAGAGGAGGTGCCAATCTCAATGTGCTTCCACAAAGACTTGTTAAATACTTCTTATCAAACATTTTCTTATATATTTTCTTTGCATCATCTGTTTCAAATTCAATGCCGATTAAAAGCCCTGCACATCTTAAATCAATGATTTTGTTTGATTTGGTTTTAATCTGTTGGAGCTTATCCATAAAATAACCACTCATAGCCTTCGCATTATCCAGAAGCTTGTTTTTTTCAATAATATCAAAAACTGCATTTCCTGCTGCCGATGCCAAAGGATTTCCACCAAAAGTTGAACCGTGGTCACCGGGTGAAAAGCTATCTGCCACAAAGTCCTTGGCACATACTGCTCCGATTGGAACTCCACCACCCAATGCTTTTGCCATTGTGAATATGTCGGGCTCTACTCCATACATCTGGTGTGCAACCCAATAGCCTGTTCTTCCCATACCTGTCTGCACCTCATCAAATATCAGTAAAATTCCCTTTTCGTCGCATATTTTTCTCAAAGCCTCAACATACGCCTTACTCATAGGATGAACTCCACTTTCTCCCTGAATAAGCTCTATCATAATAGCAGCTGTTTTATCAGTTATTGCAGCCTTTATGGCTTCAATATTATCAGGCTCTACCTGAATAAAGCCAGGTGCTAAGGGCCTGTATGGTGCCTGATATTTTTCCTGACCTGTTGCAGCAACCGTTGCCAAGGTCCTTCCATGGAAGGATTTATTTAAAGATATAATCTCATACTTATCTATTTTCTTTTTATAAAAATATATTTTTGCAAGCTTGATTGCACCCTCATTTGCCTCAGCTCCTGAATTTGCAAGGAATACCTTGTCTGCTGATGAGTGCTTTACTATTTTTTCAGCAAGCATAGTCTGTGGTTCATTATAGTAGTAATTTGATAGATGAATTTGCTTATCAATCTGCTCATGAAGTGCCGATATAAACTCAGGATGTGAATGACCTAATACATTTACTGCAATTCCACCTAAAAAATCATTATAAGTGTCACCCTCAATTGTGGTGAGCTTTATCCCCTGCCCTTTTTCAAAAACAACAGGCAAGCGTTCACCAAATGTATTCATATAAAATTCTTTGTCTTTTTGAATTATTTCTTTTGTGTTCAAGGCTTTTCCCCTCATTCTTTATAAAAATATACTTTAAATTATACAACTCTATGAATAAAAATGCAATAGTGTTTTACTTATTTTATGAAATAATTATGATTTTTTACTTGTAAATTACTTGTTTTTGTCAATATTACTATAAATTATACAAAATACTGCATAAAATTTATAATTATACATTTAAGTTTATTTTTATGCATTGTTAAGCACCATATTTTCTGCACACACAATTCCATCAACTGCCGCAGACATTATTCCGCCTGCATAGCCTGCTCCCTCGCCACAAGGATATAATCCACCAATATTTGCCTGACAATCCTCTCCTCTTATTATCCTCACAGGTGACGAGCTTCTTGTTTCGGGTGCGGTTAAAATTGCATCTTTATCTTTAAAACCCTTTAGTTTTTTATCAAATATCAGGATTGCTTCTCTCATTGAGTCACACACAAATTTTGGCAAACAGCAATCTATTTTACCCCATTTTATTCCGGGAAGGTAGGTAGGCTTTAATTGTCCTTCACCTGTTGATGCAATGTCTTTTAGAAAATCCCCCACTCTCTGTGTTGGTGCATAATAGTTTTTCCCACCTTCTATATATGCGGCTCTTTCTATTTTTTCCTGAAACTTTATAGCCGACATAGGATTTTTGTCCTCAAAATCCGAGGGATTTACTCCCACAAGCAGAGCAGAATTGGAATTTTTGCCATCCCTTTTATAATAGCTCATTCCATTGGTTACAACTCCACCCTCATATGAAGCTGCTCCAACCACAACCCCACCCGGACACATACAAAATGTATATACACCTCTGCCATTTTCAAGATGTGCAGAAAGCTTATAATCTGCAGCACCAAGCAAGCTTTTTTTATCTCCATACTGAGCATCATTTATCATTTCCTGAGAATGTTCAATTCTTGCACCCACAGAAAAAGCCTTCTGTAGCATATCAACTCCCATTTGATACAGGGTACGGATTGTATCCCTTGCACTATGGCCAATAGCAAGAATTACATTATCGCACAAAAGCTCTTCACCATTTACTATAACTCCTGTAACACGAGAATTTTTAACAACAAGCCTTTCCACACGACTTTCAAATCTTACCTCGCCACCGAGAGATTTGATATATTCTCGCATATTCTTAACTATTTCACACAAAAGGTCTGTTCCTATATGTGGCTTTGATGAATATATAATCTCCTCAGGTGCACCGAATTTCACAAAATATTCCAAAACCTTTTTGCACCTTATATTTTTTATTCCTGTAGTCAGCTTTCCATCAGAAAATGTGCCTGCCCCACCCTCACCAAACTGAACATTGGACTCAGTATTTAATACCCCTGTTCTCTGGAATGAAAGAACCGACTCCATTCTTTTTTCAACACATTCCCCTCTTTCTATGATGATAGGTCTGTGTCCATTTTCTGCAAGAACTATACCTGCAAAAAGTCCTGCAGGCCCTGATCCCACAATAACAGGTCTGGTTTTCATAGGTGGCACTTTCGGGAATTTATATTCTTTTTCAACCACCCGTTCGGCATTTTTGGAAAGCTTTATTTTGCTCTCTTCCAAAAATTCCACATCTATTGCATAATTATAATGAATATCCCGTTTTTTTCTTGCATCAATGGATTTTTTATAAATATGCCATTCTTTAATCTGGGAAGGGTTGCATAAAACAAGCTCTGCCACAAGCTCTGTGGTAAGCTCCTGATTGATCTCAACTCTTAAATTGCTGAATCTAATCATATTATCCCCTCCTTGTTTTCTATTCTGCTGCGTTCGTACCTGCTATATATCCACTTGTCCACGCCCATTGGAGATTATATCCTCCACAATCTCCGTCAACATCCATTAGCTCTCCTGAAAAATATACTCCTTCAACAAGCTTTGATTCCATAGTTTTCGGATTTATGTCTTTCGTTAAAACTCCACCTGCTGTAACCTGAGCATTGTTCCAGGACATAGTTCCTTTTACATCAAAGCTCCATGCCTTTATTTTCTTAATTATTCTGTCTATCTCCTTATCTGTTAGAGAGTCCGAGCTTCTTGAGAGGGGTGCAATATCGCAAGATTTTAGCATAACCTGTGCAAGCTTTTTAGGGAGCATCCCTGTTAGATAGTTTTCCAGACTCTTTTTGCCTGTTTGTCTTTCCTTTAACAGACCTCTTATTTCCTCATGAGTATATTCACTCATAATATCAAGACGAATTTCTCCACCCTCATTTCTTCCTGCCTCTCTTGATATATCAAAAACAGGTGGTCCCGACAATCCATACTCGGTGAACAAGACCTCTCCAAATGAGGATTTTATCATCTTTTTGTCCTTATAATAGCTTACTGTGGCATTCACCTTTAAGCCCTGTAATGCTCTGGTATATGTATTATCAGTTTTTACCTGAACAAGTGATGGTGTGAGTTTTGAGATTTTATGCCCTAAGCTCTCGGCTATAGGATATCCACTACCATTTGAGCCAAGCTTCTCCGATGCCTTTCCACCCGTTGCAAGAATGCAAGAATCTGCAACAAAGCTTCTTCCATCCTTTGAATAGCCCACAAGCTCCGTTCCCTTTTTTTCTAATTTTTGCACCTCAAAGTCACACACTACTTTGATATTCAAGGCTTCTGCCTCAAATCTAAGGCAATCGGTAACTGCCGATGCCTGAAGGCTATAGGGATACACCTTGCCATTATTCTCTGCCTTGGTTATAATTCCCAGTGCCTTAAAAAAACTAAGGGTATCCTCCACCCAGAAGCTGTTTATGGCATTTAATATGAATTTGGGATTTTCACCATGGTAGTTATTTTCATTTGCATTTATATTGGTTATGTTACATCTTCCATTGCCTGTGGCAAGAATTTTCTTTGCCACCCTGTCGCATCTTTCGTATATGGTAACTGATGCACCCTTTTTTGCTGCCACAATCGCCGCCACAAGTCCTGATGCTCCTCCTCCGACTACTGCAACCCTTTTATTCAAAATAAATCTCACTCCTGATTTTTATTTTCGGTTAATTTCTTTTCCTTGATATTGTCCAACAGTTCTTCTGCAATCATCTTAATAATCATCATTATAGGAACTGATAAAATCATACCGAGGACTCCGAAGAGGCCTCCACCTAAAGTTACTGCAAATATAATTAAAATAGGCCTTACCTCTAATTTGTTACCCATAATCTTAGGCCCGATAAAGTTGCCATCAAGCTGACCTAAAACGAATAATCCTATTGCTACCCATATGGCCTTAACCCATTCACCTGTTAACAAGGTTATAATAACTGTGACACAGTTGGAGATTATTGCACCAAAGTATGGGATAAGATTGCATATACCTATGAATGTACCAAATATAATAGCATACTTTACTCCCACAATAGACAAAATTACAGTTGCCAGAACTGACACTATCAAAGCGTCCAAAACACTGCTATAGATATAGCTTGCAAAAATATCATTTGCTCTTGATAGGTATTTTCTTATCTTGTTTCGTTTTCTCTCAGAAATTAAAATTGATGCTATTTGCTCAATTCTTCTAATGAGCCTTTCCTTGTCGATTAGCATATAAACCGATACAATCAATGCAATTAAAACATTTATAACTCCTGATGTAAAGTCAATAGCACCCTGAGCATACTTGCCTACTCCATCTAAATTTATGCTACTCACAAAACCTTGGAGGATATTTTTTGTTGTTACCTCATTTATCTCAATTATTGTAAACCCTGTATTTTCCTGAAACTCCTCAAGCCTTTCAAGTCCATTCTGTATAATTGGAATAATATTGTTTGAAAAATCCACAATGTTAGTGTATAGCTTTGGGATTACAACACTCATTGCACCATATATCAATAACACAAAAATCACATATACCGACGCAATTCCCAGCCCTTTTTTTCTCTTACTTATAAATTTCCATTTCGCCTTCCCATACAGCTCCTCTAATTTTTTTGAAGGGAAATTCAAGATGTATGCAATAATAAATCCAATAACAAAGGGAGTTAATGCCGAGAATATCTTCCCGATAAAGTTCATTATATTCTGGAAATTGTCAAAGGTCTTATACACCACTATCAATAAAACTCCTAAAACAAAAATAGTGACCCATTTTCCATACAATTGATACTTTTTCACCTGAAAATCACATCCTCCTCTAATGTCTAATATAAATATCAAGGGAGCTGTCTTATTATTATCAAGACAGCTCCCTGTTTATTCGGCTAAAGTTTTACTCAACCTCAATCAAAATCAAGCTTGCCTCAAACGCCCCATTCGCCATTGTACCACGAACACTTACTGCGTCGCCGGTTCTTAAGTCCTTAAAGCTCTTTGATGCTCCTGATGAATTGATATACTTTGTTTTATCTCCACAATATACAGTTTCTTCATAGGATACTCCATTGTCGTTATACATAATCTTAATGAATCCGTATCCGTCATGGATTGATGAGATAACACCTGTTTTACTATATGGAACTCCTGCACTACCCTTAACAACAACCTTCACAACTGCTTTTGATTCAAGTGTGATTGTTGCGATATCACCTACTCTGAAATCGTAGATTGAGCCTTCCTTATTATTTACGATAACCTCAATACCACTTGTTATATCATAAACATTGTCAACGCCCTTAACTGTAACTGTCATCTTAGGATTGGCTGAAATTTCAACTATTTTAATTGTTCCCTCAACAACTTTTCTCATTGACTCTGCTTTGATTTCCCTAACTATGTTATGCTCTAAAACAAGCTTAACAACATCACCCTTATATAGCTCTGACATACTTGCAGTTACATCGTTTTTAATCACCTTAGCATCTGCTGCAACTATTAGCTTCAAGCCATTATACTGGTCTTTTGCATGGCTTATTGTGATAGTGTTATCTTCAACAATTGAATTTTCCTCAATTGTTGCATTGGTGATAGTTAAGTTCTTTTCCTCACCAATAACCTTTATTGCCAATCCTTCTGAAACATAAACTGTTACTGTTGCTTCTGATGAAAAATCACTTAATGTAGCTGTTGCGCCTGAGAACTTGATTTCTGCACCCTCAGCAACCTGTATGCTTTCCTGTCCGTTAGCAGTTGCCACTGCAATTGTGTAAATACCATTGTTTCTTGAAATACCCTT
The DNA here is from genome assembly GCA_045649415.1 of Clostridia bacterium. Classification (GTDB taxonomy): domain Bacteria; phylum Bacillota; class Clostridia; order UBA1381; family UBA1381; genus CAKSQL01. Next base: position 74,519 of record JAZRPY010000002.1, read on the forward strand.
CAATACACCTGTTACAACCCTGTCAGATTCCTTGTTCTCAATATCAACAAAAGCAACCTCATTCTTTACATATGTGAAGGTGGCCTTGACATTTTCAGGAACATTCTTTGCCTGAACGATATCTCCCTCAACATAGAACTTTGTGTCTTCATTATAGCCCATTGCCAAAGGCTCCTCAGTTGTTACATCTGCACCATCCTCATAGTACATAATGTTAATATCGTCAACACTTGCAACCTTTAATTCCTCAACTGAGAATCTCATAAACTCAACTGTTTTTGAAAGCATAACTGCTATCTGGCTTCTAAGAACGCCTGAATTTGGAGAGAATGTTCCGTCACCCATGCCCGACATAATATTGTTGTCAGTTACATAATATACATACTTGCTTGCATTGTTTGGAATATCCTTAGCGTCTGTGTAATCAAGAACAACCATAACCTCTGCAGCTGCTTGGTTTTCTGCACAAAGCACCTTTGTGATTATTGCAGCAGCTTCATGACGAGGCATAGCCTCACTTCTTTTTTCTTCACTCAAGTATGTTTCAAGCTCGTTCTCTGTTAAGATGCCTCTGTATAGCATATAGGCAACATCCTCGCCACCAAAGTTCAAGCCTAACTTTTCAACCTTTTCACCATACTTATTAACTGCTGCTTCAACTGCAGCCTCTGTTGCCTCACTCTTGATTGTTCTTGCAAAAAGTGAGATAGCCTCAAGTCTTGTTATATCCTTGTCAGGCTTATATGTTCCGTCCTCATAACCACTTATGAAGCCTTTTTCGTACATTTCTTCTATGTAGCCTACTGCCCATTCGTACTTTGCTTCTGAAATATCAGAGAAGCTTAGCTTTGTGTCAGCAAACACTGAGGTTACTGAACTCATCATTATTGCAGCAGCTGTTAAGAGTGCAAATCCTGCTCTTTTTTCCATGAAAACATCATTCCTTTCGTTATAAACGGGACTTTGATTATAAAAAACCCATTGTCATACATTTATCTTATCACATTTTAAAAAATAGTGCAATATTTCTTTATTATTTGTCTTATTCTTGTAATATTTCAATAAAAATTTCTTAAATTTTATCCTACTAAAATTCTTTATGTGTTACAAACGGAATTTCCTCGTCTGCTCTGATTTTTAGTTCAGTTTTAAATAGCGTTGCTCCAACAACACTATTTGCCCCTTTTTTCATAATCTCGCCTGCGCACTCGTTCATTGTGACTCCAAGAGTGAAAATATCGTCAATCAGGAGAATGTTTTTACCCTTTATAATATCCTCTCTTGCGAGGAATGCATTTTTCATATTCTCTATTCTCTCAAATTTTCCTAAAAGACTTTGCTTTTTAGTGTTCTTCACTCTTAATATTGCATCTTCACAATGAGGAATTTTAATCTCCTCCGATACCCTTTTAGCAATTATTGAGGATTGGTTATAGCCTCTTTCTATAAGTCTTTCCCGAGACAAAGGCACCGATAAAACCAAGTCAATATCAATATCCTGAATAACAGGCTTAATTCTTTCTGCCATCATTATGCCAAATAATTCACCATATGCCCATTCACCATAAAATTTAAAAAGCGAAAAGGCTCTTTTCAAAAGTCCCTTATATGGATAACCCGTTATAAGAAAAACATAGTCTTTCCCACCCTTATATACTGCCACACTTGAATATCTATCAAGCTTATCAGTACAATCCTTGCATATACATATATTGTTATCTGTCAGACTGCATTTGTTTTTATCTCGCATCTCTCTGCACACTATACAATGATAAGACCTTTTCTCACGAAAAGGTCTTATGAGCTTTATTAAATTTTCTTTGATTGTTTTAATTTTCATAGACTTAGTTAATGGTTGTCAGGTACACATCTTTATAAAGATGAGAGAAACTATCCTGCGATGCTTTGGCAGTGTTATAGTCAGAAAACAATCCAAACACAGTTGAGCCACTTCCACTCATCATTGACACCTCAGCACCATTTAACATCATTTTTTCCTTTATCCCCGATATGACAGAATATTTTTTTGTTACTACCATTTCCATTACATTGAACATATACTCAGGATTGTAGCCATTTTCCAACGAACTTATAAGCTCTTCTGTTTTCGGATGTGGAGGCAATGGCTCATTGTCAATAGCACCATATATTTCTGCAGTCTGGATATTGATTGGAGGTTTAACCAATAGCACATGCTTTTTAGGAAATTGCTTTATTTTAGTCATTTTCTCACCAATTCCCTTACATAGCACCGTTCCACCAGTAAGACAGAAAGGTACATCTGCTCCAAGTCCTGTTGCAACCTCTAAAAGCTCATCATCATTTAATGGCTTTGAAAACAAAAGATTCATTGCCGCTAACACTGCTGCAGCATTTGAGCTACCCCCTGCGAGTCCTGCCGCCACAGGAATGTTTTTATGAATGAGTATGCTCGCTCCCTTTTTGATGCCTGTCCTTTTAAAGAAGGCATCTGCCGCCTTATAGGCAATATTATTTTCATTCACAGGGAGATATCCCAGATTGGTTTTTATCCTTATTCCATAATCGATTATATCTACCACTACCAAGTCAAAAAGTCCAACTGTCTGCATAACTGTTTCAATCTCGTGATACCCATTTTCCATTTTGCCCAGAATATCAAGAGTTAGATTGATTTTTGCATAGGACCTTGCAATAGCACGGTTTCCCGATATAATTGTTTCCTCAACAAGCTTCATATATTTCCCTCACTTTTTTATTCTAAGGAGCTATGGGATTCCCCAATCACCTTTTCTATAAGCTCCTTTTCAACCAGCCTTTCACCTTGCTCCTTCTTTAAATAAATCAGATACTCAATATTCCCCTCAGGGCCTTTTATCGGTGAATAAGACAGTCCCACAGGATAAAATCCCTTTTCCTTTGAAAACTCAACTATCCCTTCAACAACCATTTTATGCACCTTGATATCTCTTACTACACCCTTTTTACCAACCTGTTCTCTGCCTGCCTCAAATTGTGGCTTTATAAGTGCCACCACCTCGCCATTGTCCTTTAATAAGTCATAGACAACAGGCAAAACTAATTTTAAGGATATAAAAGAAACATCTATTGATGCAAAGTCAATTTCTTCGCCCAACTGCTCTTGGGTTACATATCTTATATTGGTTCTTTCCATATTAACGACTCTCTCGTCATTTCTCAGCTTCCATGCAAACTGACCATAGCCCACATCAACTGCAAACACTTTTTTAGCTCCATTCTGGAGCATACAATCTGTAAATCCTCCTGTTGATGCACCTATGTCCATAGTGGTTTTCCCTTCAAGAACTATAGGAAATTCACTCATTGCCTTTTCAAGTTTCAACCCACCACGACTCACATATTTTAAAGTGTCACCCCTGACCTCAACCTGTACACTGTCGGGATTAACAAGTACTCCTGCTTTATCGCATTTTTGATTATCTATATAGACCTGACCTGCCATTATCATTGCCTTTGCCTTTTCTCTGCTTGGGGCAAGCTTGTTGTCGGTCATATAAATATCAAGTCTTACCTTTTCACTCATTGATTTTCTCCTTGATTTTACTTAATATTGAATCGCTGTCAAGACCATAGAATTTATCAAGCTCTGCCACAGTTCCGTGAGTTACGGGTGCATTAGGATATGCAAAGCTTATAGTATTCACAAGCACATTTTCTTCCACCAATCTCTGTGTAACAATATTAGCTAGTCCACCCACTTTTGTGTGGTCCTCAATCACTGCTAAAAGCCCTGTTTTTAAGACTGATTTCTTTATAACATCCACATTAAAGTCCATGATTGTTGGAAGCTCAATCAGGTCGGCAGATTTGCCATCCTCCCTCAATTGCCTGCAGACCTTGTCTGCAGTTATCATCATTCTTCCCGATGCAACAATTGTCACATTATTGCCTTCTTCTTTAAGATATACCTTTCCATATTCAAACGCCTCTGTGCTAAGATATTGGTCATTTCCCCTCGGGTATCTTATGGCAACAGGTCCTGTGTGAACATTTATCGCATAGTTTAGCATCTCCTTAAATTGAACAAAGGAGGACGGTGATAATATTGTCATATTTGGCATATGCGAAAGATATGCAATATCATATAACCCGTGGTGAGTTTCTCCGTCTGCACCCACAACGCCTGCTCTGTCAATACAAAAGACCACATGAAGCTTTTGCAGACACACATCATGCAAAATCTGGTCGTAGGCTCTTTGTGCAAAGGAGGAATAAACTGCCACAACTGGCACAAAGCCTGAAATTGCCATACCAGCTGCAAAGGTTACTCCGTGTTGCTCTGCAATTCCCACATCAAAAAATCTGCTTCTTAGTTTTTCTGCAAAAATATCAAGGCCTGTGCCGATTGGCATTGCTGCAGTTATTGCAACAACCTTTTTATTTTCCTCTGCAATTTTTAAAAGCTCCTTGCCAAAGTTTGCCGAATAATCATCATTCTCGGGGCGTTTATATTCTGTCTGCTCAATATCGAATTTTGATATTCCGTGGAAATACTGAGGATATTGCTCTGCAGGCAAAAAACCCTTGCCTTTTTTAGTTTTTATGTGCAACAAAATAGGCTTTTTAGATTCCTTGGCAACCTCCAAGGCATCCGAGAGCGCGTTTATGTTGTGTCCGTCAATTGGACCTATATACTTAATTCCCAAATCCTCAAACATAGAGGGTGGCAAAACAAGATTTCTCATACCCCTTTTAATTTGCCTTAAAAATCTTGCAAGCGCACCACCACAAAGAGGCATTCTTGACAATGCCTTCTCCACTCGTTTTTTAGACTTAAAATACTCAGGCTTTGCTCTTAAATTTCTAAGATATTTCGATACTGCTCCCACATTTTTGGAAATGGACATAGCATTATCGTTAAGCACTAAAATAAGCTTGGTTTTGGTGTGACCGATATGATTCAAGGCTTCGTACATCATTCCACCTGTCAGGGCACCGTCCCCAAACACTGCTATAACATTCTCCGCATCCCCTGAAATTTCTCTTGCCTTTGCAATTCCAAGTGCTGACGATATTGATGTGGAGCTATGACCTGTGTTAAAGCAATCAAACTGACTTTCACAGGTTTTGGGAAAACCACTCATTCCACCAAACTGTCTTAATGTGGAAAAGCTATCCTTTCTGCCACTTAAAATCTTGTGCACATAGGATTGATGTCCCACATCCCAGATAACCTTATCCTTTGGAAAATCAAGGGCTCTGTACATTGCCACCGTCAGCTCCACAACTCCAAGGTTGGATGCTAAATGTCCACCTGTTTTCGACACATTATCCACCAAAAATTCTCTTATTTCCGAGCACAAAAGCTCACATTCCTTATCCGATAGCTTTTTAATGCCTTCGGGAAGGCTGATTTCATTTAATAAATTTGACATATTATATACCTTCTGTCATTCAATATTTATCCTATTGTATAATAAATATAATATCATAATTATTTTAAAAAGTAAATAGAATATTAAAAACCGAAATGCAAGGAGTGATACTATGACCTTTTTCGCCATAAGAGCAAAAACCCTTTTGGCTTCCCTATTGGTTATATTTTCTTTTGTTCTTGGAGCTGTTTTTGTTGAATACACGCCCGTTTTTAAGGTGGGCTCAAGGGAAATCCCCATATATTCTGTTGAAAGAGATGATAATAAAATAGCACTCACCTTTAACTGTGCCTGGGGAAATGAGGATATTGAAAAAATTATTGAAATACTCAATAAACATAATGCACAGGCAACCTTTTTTTTGGTGGGGGATTGGGCAGAAAAATATCCCGATTCTTTAAAATTATTGGCAGACAATAACTTTGAAATCGGAAATCACTCCTACAACCACGCCCACTACAGTAAAATGTCAAAGCAAGAAATAGTCTTGGATATGGATAAGGCAGATGCCATAATTGAAAAAGCAACAGGCCAAAAGCCATATCTTTTCAGGGCAGCCTATGGCGAATACACCAACGATGTGGTGTCTGCCTGTGACGAAACAGGAAGAGTTTATATTCAATGGTCGGTGGATAGCCTTGACTATAAGGCAGACTCTCCCGAAAAAATCATATCAAGAGTTTTAGACAAAGTAAGCTCAGGGGATATAATCCTGATGCACACAGGCACAAGCCATACAGTCCACGCACTCGACTCACTTTTATCCCAATTAGAGAAGGACTATACACTCTCAAAGGTTTCAGATTTAATATATAAGGATAATTATATTATAAATGGCGAGGGTAGGCAGATATTAAAAGATTCTTGACAAATTCGTGGTATATTGACTTATCCAAGCTTTGCAACTATTTATGATGAGGATATTCTATTATAAAATTTTAAAAGGTGGATTTTAAAATCCACCTTTTTATGTACTCTTTTTTAATAATATCTGCTATTTATTTTGCGTCTTATTCCTATCACCATCATCAGTACAAGCAGAGCAAGTACAATTGCACCTGCAAAGATATAAACCCTTGCCTCCACCGAGCTTTCAACCTTTAAGCTTTCCCACAGAGAATTCATAAGCTTGGTGGTTTCAATATCAAGATTTTCATAATAAGTAAATTTAATGTCCTCAGGTGGATACAGGATTTCTAATGCATCCTCGTGAATCTCGGTCATACATTCTATATACTCCTCATTTTCTGCAACAAGCACATTAGGAGATACATAGCACACATATTCTGCATTCGCAACTGCAATCTCCTCAGTTAAGAAAAAGTTTATATATTCCTCTGCTGCTCTTTTGTTCTTCGCACAAGCCGGAATACACATAGCGTCCACAAACATATTGGAGCCATTTTTGGGATATACGAATGCAAGGTCGGGATTGTCTAAATACATAGTTAAAAAGTCACCTGCATAATATGGAGCGATTGCCGCTGAGCCATTTTTCATTTTATTGAATATCTCATCCATTACATAGCTCTGGATATATGGCTTTTGGCTCTTTAAAAGCTCTGCCGCCTCATTCCACTCTTCTATATTTGTGGTATTCACATCAAAGCCCTTGTAATACATAGCAGTTCCAAAAGCATCTCTGGGATTATTGAATTGAAGGATTTTTCCTTTATTCTCCTCATTCCACATACAATCCCAATCGGTTACCTCTCCATCAAGCAAGGTGGGGTTATAAATAATTCCTACATTTCCACAAAAATATGGCACTGTGTACTCATTATTTTCGTCATAGAATTTACCCTTATATTGCTCGTCTATATACTGATAGTTGGGGATATTGTCAAAGTTAAGCTTTAAAAGCATATCCTCTCTTCTCATTTTGTCTATCATATAGTCAGAAGGGATAATAATATCATAGCTTGCGGCACCACTTCTTAGTTTGTTATACATATCCTCATTGCTTGCATAGGTTGTGTAATTAACTGTGATTTCCTTATTGAATTTCTCGAAATAATATTCTTCAAATGCCTTATTTACATCCAAAGTCCCCTCCGAGCCATCGGAGATATATTCACCCCAGTTATATACATTCAGTACCTCTTTTTCTTCCTTCTCCCCACAAGAGGAAAGGCTTGCTACGGATATAAGGCATATCATAAGTGTAAAAAACTTTTTCACCTTTTATCACTTCCTTTCTTCCTTGTTCTTTCCCTTTGAGTTTACAAAGTTGGAAAGAATAAGCAGAATTAAAACTGCCGTAATCATTAAAGTTGAAAGGGCGTATATATCAGGCTTAACCTCTTTTTTAGTCATTGAATAAATTAACAATGGCAATGTCTGAAAATCGTTACCTGTTGTGAAATAGCTTATAACGAAATCGTCCATAGACAAGGTAAATGCCATGATAAAGCCTGCCACTATTCCGGGCATTATTGCAGGAAGCTCCACCTTGAAAAAGGCTCTCAAGGGTGTGCATCCCAAGTCCATTGCAGCTTCGCTCTGGGATTTGTTTAATCCCAACACCCTTGGTCTTACCAATAAGATAACATATGGCAAGCAAAAGGTTATATGTGCAATAAGGATAGTTGAAAATCCAATCTTTTCCTCTACGCCTATAATAGTTCCCACCAAAACAAACAAAAGCATCATTGAAATACCCGTTACTATATCGGGATTCATCATAGGAATGTTAGTTGCTGAAAGAGTTGCACTTTTTAATGCCTTGGACTTAAATTTCTCAATTCCAATAGCAGCAGCAGTTCCTATAACTGTTGAGATTACTGAAGCATAGGTTGCAAGAATAAGGGTGTTTTTAAGTGCATTAAATGCATCTGCACTGTTAAAAAGCTCCCTGTACCAATAAAGAGAAAAGCCTGTGAAGCCACCTGTGTTGCCTGTGCTATTAAAGGAAAACAAAACCAACACAAGTATCGGGATATATAAAACCAAAAACACAAGTATAGTATATACCTTAGATGTTAATTTCATTCTGTTTCCCCTCCCTCTTTACCGAATTTGTTCATTATAATAAGAGAGGTGAGTACCAATATCATCATAACAAGTGAAATTGCCGCACCCACATTATATGTATTGATATTCTGGAATTGTCTTTCAATGGTATCACCCAGTAAATCGAAAGTTCCACCACCCAATTTCTGCGAAATATAGAAGGTGCTTATTGATGGTACAAACACCATTGTTATTCCTGATATAATGCCTGATTTTGACAGAGGGAGAATCACTCTTGTCATTACTCTTCTATTGCTTGAGCCAAGGTCGGAAGCGGCCTCAATCAAGCTGGTATCAATTTTGGAAATAGCAGTATAAATAGGCATAACCATATATGGAAAAAAGTCATATGCCATACCAAACACAACTGCCGCCTTAGTTCCAATCATATGGACAGTTCCCATATCAAGTGCATTTAATATTGTGTTGATAATTCCACCATCGTCCATAATTGCCATCATTGAATAGGTCCTGATTAACAAGTTTGTCCACATAGGCATCATCAAAAGAGTCACTAACACTCTTTGAGTTTTCGGCTTTGCCCTTGCTATTATATATGCAAGAGGGTACCCGAACAAAAAACAGAAAAAGGTTGCAATCACCGACAAGCTGATAGACAATAAAAAGGTTTGTGTGTGCTCACCAAGAGCTTGGATATTTTCAAGAGTGAATTGTCCGTCAACTGTTGTGAAGGCATAATAAATAACAAATATAAGAGGCAGGATTATAAACAAAATTGACCAAAGAATATGTGGATATGCCACAATCTTGCCCGATAAAAGCTTTCTATCCTGCATAGTTTAATCCTCCACCATATCAACATTGGATAACTCATCAAGCTCGTCACTGAAGCTTGAATAGTCACCATATCTTCCTGAGTACTCGGATTTTTTCATAATATGGATTGCTTCAGGCTCAATAAATAAGCCTATTTTCTCATTAACACCAACAAAATCCGTAGTCTGAATCATCCACTTAAAGCCACCGATATCCACTATTATTTCATAATGCACACCCTTAAAAGTGACAGAGGTAACAACTCCTGTCAACATTCCCTTATCGATGGGAACAACATCCACATCCTCAGGTCTTACAACAACATCAACTGCCTCGGCTTTTCCAAAGCCCTTGTCCACACACTCAAAGGTGTGTCCTGAGAAGGTTACCTTTAAATCTGACTCCATTATTCCGTCAACAATGTTACTCTCGCCTATAAAGTCGGCAACAAAGGCATTCTGAGGCTCGTTATAGATATCTGTTGGTGTTCCTATCTGTTGAATTCGTCCGTCTGCCATAACCACCACCATATCTGACATAGATAACGCTTCCTCCTGGTCATGAGTTACATACACGAAGGTAATCCCTGTTTGCTTCTGCATTTTCTTAAGCTCGTTCTGCATATCCTTACGAAGCTTTAAATCCAGTGCTCCCAGAGGCTCGTCCAGAAGCAATACCTTTGGTTTGGAAATCAAGGCTCTTGCAATTGCAACTCTTTGTTGCTGACCACCCGACAGGTTGGTAACATTCTTTCTTTCAAAGCCCTTTAAAGCCACAAGCTCAAGCATTTCCTTTACCTTTTTGGATATCTCCTTATTAGACATCTTTTTTAGTCTTAGTGCAAAAGCAATATTCTCATACACATTCATATGTGGGAAAAGTGCATACTTTTGAAAAACTGTGTTGACAGAGCGTTTATATGAAGGCACTTTATCTATTCTTTTCCCATCAAAATAAATCTCACCACTATCTGCAGTTTCAAAGCCACCAATCAACCTCAGGGTTGTTGTTTTTCCACAACCTGAAGGTCCTAAAATGGTTATAAACTGCTTATCGTAAATATCGAGATTTAAATTATCAAGCACCACCTCATTTTCATAGTGCTTAGACACATTTTTAAACTCAATAATTTTCTTCATTTGTTTTCCCTCCCACATACCTTAAAAAAAATAAAAGACAAGTGATTAAAAATATCACTTGCCTTGTTCCTTTTCTCATTATTTCAAGCAAATTAACAGGATAGGTTTCGAGAGTCATTACACGCGTACTCTTATTGACCGTTTCACAAGTCGATATTATCAATCGTTTATGGTTATAAAGTAACCAACTTATAAAATTTGAGCTTTTAACTCAATCAATAATGCAGCATACAAGCTGCCCTTATGAGTCTCCTCATAAGCTTCGGCGTCCGACCCGGCTGTCCGTGTGGCCTCGGCTAATTTCTTAGCGGTCGTAATTTTTGCTTTTTTCAATGCTATGATTATAACACATAGTTTTTGCCTTGTCAATAATCACATAAAAATTTTATATATTATTTTTTTGCAGTTGTAAATCAAATTATAAATTACTTACTTGCATTTTTCCCTCGTTTATTATATAATAATTAGAATAGGAATTTAGTTGAATTTTAGCCATACATAAGGCAAAAGGTGGTAATTAAAATAAAGGTAATTATAGCAGAGAAGCCAAGTCTTGCAAGGAATATTGCATCAAGCCTTTCTGATATGAAAAAGCAGAATGGTTTTTTCATAAATAATGAGTATATAGTAACCTGGGCATTTGGTCATTTATTTTCACTGGCCGATGTGGAGGTTTATTCTCCGTTGCCTCAGGGCACAAAAAACTGGACTTTGGATAATCTTCCCTGCTTTCCCGACAAATTCATCTTCGAATTAAAAAAAGACGCCAACAAGAAGGTTGACCAGGGTGTTGTGCGTCAATTTGAGATTATAAAAAATCTTGTGAACAGACAGGATGTTGATATGATTATAAACGCAGGCGATGCTGACCGAGAGGGAGAAATAATCGTTAGAATCTGCGTTGGAAAGGCGCTCCAATCGAAAAAAGCCTTTAAGCGACTCTGGCTTCCCGACCAGACAAAAGAAACTATCCTGAAGGCTCTTTCCGAAATGAAGGACGAGGCATATTACGAAAATCTCGCAAACGAGGGCTTTGCCAGAACATATATAGATTGGCTCTATGGTGTTAACTTAACCCGATATGCCACCTTGAAATCAGGCTCACTTTTAAGAGTGGGCAGAGTTATTGTGCCTATTGTTAAGGCTATTTACGACAGGGATATGTCAATTAAAAATTTTGTTAGTGAAATATACTATGCAGTAGCGAGCAAGGCAGTCACAAATGGCGAGGAGCTTGAGCTGACCTCTAAGGAAAAATTCTCCAAGGATGAGCTTGAAAAGGCAAAGGCATATTGCGAAAAGCTAAACTCATTGCCTGCAACAGTAACATATAAGAAAAAGAAAAAGGATACACTTTTCCCCGGCAAATTATATTCTCTTACAAAACTACAAAATGTACTTGGTAAAAAATATAAGATGTCTATGCAGGAAAGCTTGAAAATCGTTCAGGAGCTTTATGAAAAAGGGTATGTAACATACCCAAGAACAAACTCGGAGTATCTGGCAACTGCTGAACAAGACAAAATAAAGGGAGTATTGGCACAGGTGGAAAAGCTTGGATACCCCGTTAAATTCAAGTTCCAGAAAAGTATATTTGATGACTCCAAAATTGAGTCCCACTCAGCGCTCACTCCCACTCACAAAATCCCTAAAAAAGATAGTTTAAGTGAAAATGAATATATTGTTTACAGTACCATAATGCGTCGCTTTGTGGCAGTTTTTTGTGCCGAGGACTGCATTGTTGAAAAAACCGAAATCAAGATTGATGTAGGTGGTGTTGAGGAATTTAGCTTAAAAGGCACAGTTATGGTTGAGCCGGGCTGGACAAGGTATGATGACTACAACAAAAAGGATAAAACCCTCCCCATGCTTGAAAAGGGTGACAAGGTGAATGTTTTGTTTGAGCCTAAAGAAAAGGAAACCACTCCACCCAAGCACTACACAATTGAAACTCTCAACAATTATCTCAAAAATCCCTTCAAAGAGGACAAGGCAGCTGCAACTGAGGACGACTCCGAGGAATACAGAGCAATCTTTGAAGGTCTTGAGCTTGGTACTGAGGCAACAAGAACAGGCATAATCGACAATGCAAGAAGGAGTAAATATATACAGCTAAAAAAGGATGTATATACCATTCTTCCCGATGGCGAGCATCTTATTGAATCCCTTGTTGCTATGAAAATAAGTATGGACAAATATAAAACCTCGGAAATGGGTAAGGCACTTAAAAAGGTTTTTCACGGTGAATTCACTGTAAATGACAGTATAGAAATTGCGAAAAAGGAAATTAAAGAGGTCTTTGAAAACAAGGCTACCCCTCCAAATCTTGACACAGATATCGGTTTTTTGGGAGATGTGGCAGGAAAATGTCCTCTATGTGGCAAGGATGTTATACGAACCCGTTTCGGCTATGGTTGTTCGGGCTACAAGGATGGTTGCAAATTCTCCATTACCGAAAAAATTTGCGACAGAATTATTTCCATAAATAATGTGAAGGCTCTTTTATCTACAGGCAAAACCCCCAAAATAGAGGGATTTGTTTCAAAAAAATCAGGCAAAAACTTTGACGCCGTGCTAAAGCTTGAAGACGGACGGGTGGTTTTTGATTTTTCCTGATAATATCATAAGGAGGATAAAAAATTGGCGACTGCTACAATCACAACATTAAAAAAGAAAATAAAAGACAATGAAATATCCCCTCTTTATCTTTTCTATGGTGAGGAAAGCTACCTCATTGATATGTATATAGAAAAAATAAAGGGTCTTATTGACGACGGTGGATTTCCTGAGTTTAATCGTTTTGTGGCAGATGACATAAAAATTCCCCTGTCTGATATCTCGGATTTTTTAGACACCTATCCAATGATGTCGGAAAATAAGCTTCTGATTATTAAGGATACAAACATTTTCAAATCTGCAACAGAGGAGATAAAACAGTTCTGGCTGGACACTATAGATAATCTCCCCGACTATGTTACTCTTATTTTTGCAGAAAAGGAAGTTGATAAACGAAGCATTATTTACAAGGCTCTTGACAAAAAAGGAGAAGTGGTTGAATTTTCACACCTGTCCCCTGTTGACCTTGTAAACTGGGCACAACGCCAGTTTTTGTCTGCAAAAAAAAGCATACGAAAAGAGGATGCAGAATACCTTGTTGAAATCTGTGCCGAGGGCTTGGGGAATTTGAAAAATGAAATTGACAAGCTGATAAACTATTGTCAGGGTGACATTTCATGCTCGGATATTGAACGCCTTGTTTCGAAATCCCTGAATGTGAGAGTTTTTGAGATGACCGATGCAATTATTAAAAAGGATGCAGATACTGCCCTCTCAATTCTTCAGGATATGAAAACTGTGAAGGAGTCGGCATTTAAAATTCTATACACTCTTTTCTCCTGCTTTGATAAGCTTCTTTTAACTCAGCTTATGCTTCAGGACGGAGAGAGTATGGATGTGATTGCAAAGAAAACAAAGCTCCCACCATTTATTGCAAAAAAATATATGCAAAAGACATATAACATAGATTTTTTGTCCCAATGTGTGTACAGTATTGCCGAAATTGACCTTGCAATCAAGGACGGAAAAACTGACGAATGGACTGCTCTTTGGCAATTTGTTACAGGCTTATTTGAAAAAAGGTAACAATTCAAGGTATGTGATATGTTGAATTTGAGAGATGGATTTAAAAGTTTATCTTTATATCTCATAAAATAGAAATGTGTTTAACAATAAAAAAGCAAAAATCAACAAATTTTTGCTTTTTTGTTTTTTTTCATAAAAACCCTTTTCTTTTTGAAAATAGTGTGATATAATAATCGATGTAGAATTGTAACATGGTAGGTGCAAGAAACAATATTTCTTGCAACGAAAAAGGGCAGTAGTATGGTAGAGCTTTATTTTTATGCTCTTTTTCTTGAAAAAATGTAATATGGAAGGACGGTAATTAACATGGAAAATCTACAGCAAATTCAAGCAACAACAATTGTTGCATTAGTTCTTTTTGCCTTAGGCATGGTGGCAATAGGCTGGGCAAGCTACAAGAGAACAAAAACCTTAGACGGATTTTTGTTAGGTGGCAGAAATATAGGAGCCTGGGTATCAGCGTTTGCTTATGGCACTTCTTATTTTTCGGCAGTAATTTTTGTTGGTTATGCAGGAAAGCACGGATGGGATATTGGAATTGGAAGCATCTGGATTGGTATGGGAAATGCAGTTTTAGGATGCCTGCTTGCATGGTTGTTGGCAGCAAAGCGTACCCGTCGTATGACTCATATTATGAAGGCAAAAACAATGCCCGAATTTTTCCAGGCAAGATATAATTCAAAGCCTATGAAAATTTTTGCAGCAATCATTATATTCATCTTCTTAGTTCCCTACTCAGCAGCAGTGTACAAGGGCTTAGGCTCAATGTTTAACACTATATTCCCTGCAATTTCAGTTGAATACTGTATGCTTATTATTGCAATTTTAACTGCATCATATCTTGTTTTAGGTGGCTATGTTGCAACTGCATACACAGATTTCGTGCAAGGCATAATTATGATTATCGGCGTAGTTTGTATGATTTTTGCAGTGGTAAACTGCGATGCTGTGGGAGGTTTAAGGGAAGGCTTTATAAAACTATCCCAAATTCCTGACAACGGGGACGGAATAACAGGCAGTCAATTAACTAATATATATGGTGGTAGCAGCTGGAAATTCCTGTGCATAAATATTCTTCTAACAAGCTTCGGCACCTGGGGACTGCCACAGATGGTTACAAAGTACTATGCCATCAAGGACGAAAAATCCGTTAAGCAGGCAACCATTATTTCAACCTTCTTCTGCTTGTTGATAGGTTCTGGTGCATACTTTATCGGCTCTTTATCAAGATTGGTGCTTTCAAACCAATTGCCTGCAGGAGGAAAGGATGCAGTTATCCCCGAAATGCTCATAAACGCCTTAGGCTCAAACGCATTTTCAATTGTGATTTTAGCAGTAATACTGATTTTATTATTGTCTGCATCAATGTCAACTCTTGCATCGGTTGTTCTAACCTCTTCCTCTGCAATTGCAGTTGACCTGTTGCCTGAGGTTTCAAAGAAGATTGACGATAAAAAGCAAGTTAAGCTATCAAGAATTTTATGCTTGGTATTCGTTATTTTATCATACATCTTTGCAACAATGAACATATCAATTATTGTTAATATAATGTCTTTTTCCTGGGGAATTGTGTCAGGCTGTTTCATAGGCGCATACATCTGGGGTATCTACTGGAAGAAAACCACAAAAGCAGGTGCATGGGCAGGTATGATTGGCAGTGTGGCAACTGTGGGTGTTATGATTTTATACAAGACCATAACAAAGGACTTTGCCTCTGCAATGGCTTTTGCACCAGAAATGGGTGTTAGTGCAATGACGCTTTCCTTGATTATAGTACCCGTAGTGAGCCTGTTCACCAAAAAGCCCGACAAAGAATATATCGACACAATATTTGTTAAGTAATAAATAATATATAAGGAGAAATTTCAAAATGCCTATTGCTGATTTTTTGGAAAGAAATGCAAAAGCATACGCTACCGATGTAAGTCTTGTGGAGATAACTCCTCAGCTATTGGAAAAAGCCAAGGTTACCTGGCGTGAGTATGCACTGATTGAGCCTACAAAGGCTCAGAAATCAAGAAAGGAGCTTACCTGGTCGGATTTTGACAAGGCTGCAAACAGATTTGCAAACCTCTTGTTATGCCGAGGCGTAAAAAAAGGAGATAAGGTTGCTATTCTTCTAATGAACTCTATTGAGTGGCTACCTATCTACTTTGGAATATTAAAAACAGGCGCTCTTGCAGTTCCCTTAAACTATAGATACACTGCTGACGAGATTAAATATTGTCTTGGTCTTGCAGATGTAACCACTTTAGTTTTTGGCTCAGAATTTATTGGCAGAATCGAGGAAATTTACGAAAGAATTCCTGAGGTTAGTCAGATGTTTTATGTGGGTGATGATTGCCCCTCCTTTGCAGAGAGCTATGAGCTTTTATCAAGCTACTGCTCCTCAAAGAAGCCTGACATCACGCTAACAGATGAGGATGATGCCGCAATCTATTTTTCATCAGGAACAACAGGCTTTCCAAAGGCAATCCTCCACAATCACGAAAGTCTTATGCATGCCGCTTTGGTGGAACAAAACCACCACGCCCAAACAAAAGACGATGTGTTCTTGTGTATTCCACCTCTATATCACACAGGCGCAAAAATGCACTGGTTCGGCAGTCTTGTGTCGGGAAGCAGAGCAGTATTATTAAAGGGTGTTAAGCCTGAATGGATTTTAGAGAGTGTGTCCTCCGAAAAATGTACTATAGTATGGTTATTAGTGCCCTGGGCACAGGATATATTAGACTCTATAGACTCAGGCGCAATCAAGCTTGAAAACTATGAGCTTTCACAATGGCGTTTAATGCACATTGGTGCTCAGCCTGTTCCACCAAGCCTTATAAAGAGATGGAAGGCCATCTTCCCTCACCACCAATATGACACCAACTATGGCCTGAGTGAGTCAATTGGTCCGGGTTGTGTTCATCTTGGAGTGGAAAATATACATAAAGTTGGTGCTATCGGTAAGGCAGGCTATGGCTGGGAAACAAAAATTGTTGACGAGAACAGAAACGAGGTTTTAAAAGGCGAGGTCGGAGAGCTTGCAGTTAAAGGCCCCGGTGTTATGACCTGCTACTATCACGACAAAAAAGCAACCGAGAGCTGTCTTGAGGACGGTTGGTTGTTCACAGGGGATATGGCAAAAGAGGACGAGGATGGATTTATCTATCTTGTGGACAGAAAGAAGGATGTTATTATCTCAGGTGGAGAGAATATCTACCCTGTGCAGATTGAGGATTTCTTAAGAAAGCACAATTCAATCAAGGATGTGGCAGTAATCGGCTTGCCCGACAAGAGATTGGGTGAGGTAACTGCAGCCATTATTGAATTGAAGTCTGATTTTGAGTGCACAGAAGAGGAAATTAACCAATTCTGTCTTGATCTGCCAAGATACAAGCGTCCACACAAAATCATCTTTGCAGAAGTACCAAGAAATCCAACAGGTAAAATTGAAAAGCCAAAATTGAGAGAAATCTATTGTGGCGAAAGCTTGGTTGAGTCACAAATTAAAAACTAATATTGTTAGGAAGGTTGTGTTATTTTGAAGGAGCTAATGTTAGGAAATGCAGCTGTTGCAAGAGGTGCGTATGAAGCAGGCGTAACAGTTGTGGCATCATATCCCGGTACTCCAAGTACTGAGATTACTGAAAATATTGTAAAGTATGACGAAATTTATGCTGAATGGTCACCCAATGAAAAGGTAGCCTGCGAAGTTGCAGTTGGTGCTTCGGTTGGTGGAGCAAGGAGTATGACCTGTATGAAGCATGTGGGCCTGAATGTTATGGCAGACCCTATATTCACTGTAAGCTACACAGGAGTTAATGGTGGCTTGGTGGTTTGCGTTGCAGACGACCCAGGTATGCACTCATCCCAGAACGAGCAAGACTCAAGACACTATGCAAGAGCTTCAAAAATACCTATGCTTGAGCCTTCGGACAGTTCTGAATGTAAGAACTTTACTAAGCTTGCATATGAATTGAGTGAAAAGTATGACACTCCTGTATTTATAAGGCTTTCCACAAGAGTATCTCACTCTCAGGGTCTGGTTGAGTTAAATGAAAGAGATAATGTTCCTTTAAAAGACTATGTTAAGAACTCACCTAAAAATGTTATGATGCCTGCATATGCAATCAAGCGCCATGTGGATGTTGAAAAAAGAACACTTGATTTGATTGAGTATGCAGAAGGTGCAGATATAAACACAGTTGAATTGAATGACTCAAAAATTGGTGTTATCACATCAGGAACCTCATATATGTATGCCAAGGAGGCTTTTGGCAACAAGGTGGGATATCTGAAGTTGGGTATGGTATATCCTCTGCCTGCTAAGAAAATCGAGGATTTCTGCAAGAAATTTGACAAGGTATTTGTGTTGGAGGAGTTAGATCCCTTTATTGAGGACTATATAAAGGCTTTAGGAATAAGCGTGGTTGGCAAAGAAAAGCTTACCCTATTAGGCGAATATACCCCTAATATGATTAAAGAAGCAGTTCTTGGAGAGAAGGCTGACGAATTTAATCAATTGGATGAGGTACTCCCTGCAAGACCACCTGTTATGTGTGCAGGCTGTCCACACAGAGGAACCTTCTATGTTTTGAAAAAGCTTGGTTTGAATGTTTGTGGTGACATTGGTTGCTACACTCTTGGTGCAGTTGCTCCCCTTGACAGTATGGATACCACTCTATGTATGGGTGCAAGTATCGGTATGGCAATGGGTATGGTGAAGGCAAGAGGTAACGACTTTGCTAAAAAAACAGTTTCTGTTATTGGCGACTCCACCTTTATACATTCAGGCATCACAGGTCTTGTGGATGTAGTTTACAACAAGGGTATCAACACTGTTATTATCCTTGATAACTCTATAACAGGTATGACAGGTCATCAGGAAAACCCCACCACAGGCTACACAATCAGAAAAGAGCCAACCAAACAGGTTAACCTTATTGCTCTGTGTAAGTCGGTTGGTGTTGAGAGAATAACTGTTGCAGACCCATTCGATGTTAAGACCTTTGAAAATGTTGTGAAAACCGAGTTGGAGGCAGAAGAGCCATCGGTTATCATTGCTCAAAGACCTTGTGCATTATTGAAAACCGTTAAGTATTCAGGCAACTGCAAAATCACCGAAAAGTGCAGAAAATGTAAAGTATGTATGAAGCTTGGTTGTCCTGCAATCACTGAAAAGGATGGGGCAGTATTTATTGATGCAACCCAATGTAATGGTTGTGGACTATGTATGAATGTGTGTCCATTTGATGCAATAGAAAAGGAGGACTAAGCTTATGACTAAAAATATTATGATAGTTGGTGTCGGTGGTCAGGGAACTCTTCTTGCAAGCCGAATTTTAGGAAATGTTGTCATAGGCGAGGGCTATGATGTTAAGGTTTCCGAGGTACATGGTATGAGCCAGAGAGGTGGAAGCGTTGTTACCTATGTGAAATATGGTGATAAGGTCTATTCTCCTATCATTGACAAGGGTGGAGCTGATATAATTCTTGCGTTTGAAATGCTTGAGGCTTACAGAGCATTACCATTCTTGAAAAAATCAGGCAGAATGATTGCCAACGACCAGAAAATCAATCCAATGCCTGTTATTACAGGTAGAATGGAATACCCAAAGGATATTGACAAGAAAATTGAAGCTAAAGCTGATTTTGTTAAGGTGGATGCCTTCTCATTGGCACAAAAAGCAGGAAACACCAAGGCTGTGAATGTTGTTTTAATCGGTGTTCTTGCAAAAAACTCAGAAATCCCTTATGAAAAATGGATTAAGGCAATTGAAAAGACAGTGCCTGAAAAGTTTTTAGAGGTAAATAAAAAAGCCTTTGATTTAGGCTACAATGAGGAATAAATTTGATTTTAAGTTAAAAAAATCGGTGTGATAATTCACACCGATTTTATTTTATGCAGTTACAATATTCTCTGCCTGATGGAGCTTAAATTTTTCAACTGCCTGCTCCCTCATTTTATATTTTAAAATCTTACCTGCTCCGTTCATAGGGAATTCCTGAACGAAATCAATATACTTAGGCACCTTATGCTTCGTCATATGGCTCATAACATATTCCTTCATTTCCTCTTCTGAGGACTCTTCACCCGGCTTTAAGATTATGCACGCCATAATCTCCTCACCATATTGCTTGTCGGGTACACCAATTACCTGAACATCACTAACCTTGGGATGAGTGTATATAAAGTCCTCAATTTCCTTGGGATAAATATTTTCTCCACCCCTGATTATCATATCCTTAATTCTGCCTGTTATTTTATAGTTTCCGTCAGGAAGCTTTCTTGCCAAATCCCCTGTGTGAAGCCATCCCTCTTCGTCTATAGCAGCAGCAGTTACCTCGGGCATCTTATAATAGCCCTTCATTATATTATATCCACGAGCCACAAACTCACCGTCTGTGTTTTCAGGAAGGTCCTCATTGGTTTCAGGGTCCACAATTTTGCACTCTACTCCGAATATGTCCGAGCCAACAGTGTTAACTCTTGTTTCCAGGGAATCGGTAGTCTTGCTCATAGTCAGGGCAGGAGATGCCTCTGTCTGACCATAGGTGATACAGATTTCCTTCATATTCATTTTTTCGATTACTTCTTCCATAGTTTTGATAGGACAGGGTGAGCCTGCCATAATTCCCGTTCTCATATATGAAAAATCGGTTTTCTCAAAATCAGGATGCCCCATCATTGCTATATACATAGTTGGTACTCCCTGGAAGCAGGTGATTTTCTCCCTGTTTATGCATTCTAGACCCTTCTTTGGTGAAAAGGCTGTGATAGGTGACATAGTAACACCATGAGTCACCGATGCAGTCATAGAAAGCATCATTCCAAAGCAATGGAACATTGGCACCTGAATCATCATTCCATCGGCAGAGGATAGGTCCATACAATCCCCAATTGCCTTACCATTATTAACAACATTATAGTGGATAAGCATTACACCCTTTGGAAAGCCTGTTGTTCCTGAGGTATATTGCATATTACAAACATCGTGCTTATCTACCTTGGCACGCATTTCTTCCACCTGAGAATATGGAACTTTTTCTCCAAGCTTAATTGCCTCATCCCAGGAATAACATCCCGGTTGCTTTGACTCAATGGTAACTATATTCTTTAAGTATGGCAATCTCTCGCAGTTTAGTTCTCCAAGCTTTGATTTTGCAAGCTCAGGGCATATTTCATTCATAATTCCCACATAATCCGAGTCCTTATATCCGTCTATCATAACAAGGGTGTGGGTATCTGATTGCCTTAAAAGATACTCTGCCTCATGAATTTTATATGATGTGTTTACAGTCACAAGCACTGCTCCGATTTTTGTAGTTGCCCAGAAGGTGATAAACCACGCAGGCACATTAGTTGCCCAGATTGCAACATGGTCGTCCTTCTTAACTCCCATTGCTATCAATGCTTTTGCAAAATTATCCACATCCTCACGGAATTCGGGATATGTTCTTGTGTAGTCAAGCTCGGTATATCTGAAAGCATACTGATTCGGGAACTCTTCGCAGATTTTATCAAGCAAATCAGGGAAGGTGTAGTCAATCAAGCCTTCCTTTGGCAACACATATTTGCCTTTTTTACCCGTTTCCTTCTCCTCAAGCTCACGAGTTCTATATTTTCTCATATAGTTGGCAAAGTGAGGGAACACAATACCTGCATCACTTAAATGCTTTGCCCATCTCTTTACCCATTCTAATGACACATATCCATCATAACCTATATCCTTCAGGGCTCCAAGCATAGCCTCTAATGGCAAATCCCCTTCACCCATCATTTTATATACGATTTCTCCGTCCTGATTGATACTGTCCTTCACATGAACATATTTTATGTAGCCTCCCAAATTCTTTACAGTTTCCTCAGGTGCTTCACCAAAGAATCTGTATGGGTGGTGCACATCCCATAAGGCCTGAACTCTGTCGCTTGCAACCTTGTCAAGAAGGCTTCTTAGCCTTTTTGTGTCAGCATACACGCCATTTGTTTCCACAAGCAAGGTCACATTATGCTCTGTTGCAACTGGCACAAGGCTTATTAGTGCTTCTGCGATTTCCTCGTCATTCACCTCACCCTCAGGCGCAGGAGAAAGGTCTGCTAAAACTCTTATATATGGGGTTCCTAATTTCTCAGCAAGTATGCAATATTCCTTGATTTCATACATACACTTTTGCGCATGAGTTTTATCCTTCAGGGCAATTCCTGAGGATAAGCAAGGAATTTCAAGCTTTAGCTTTTTTAACTTTTCAATTGTGTGGGGCAATCTTTCCTCTGTGAACGGACGCGCCTTCACCGAGAATATGTCCTCACCCAAGCCTCTTATTTCTATTCCGTCAAAATTCAAGTCCTTTGCCATTGAATATATGTCCGACCAGGAATACATCGGGCAGGCAAGTGTTGAAAACTGATTTTCATATTATTTCCTCCCAATCTATAATGAAAGCAGTCAAAAACTAACAAACTCCCATTTTGCAATTATATATTTTAACATAAATGACGAAATTTTTCAACCATTTTTAAAATATACTTATATATAAAATAGGAGTAATTTCCTTGTTTTTGTGTTATTTTTCCACACAAATTGAAGCTCCAAGACCCGATAGTTTACCCTCCAAGTTCTCGTAACCCCTGTTTATGTGCCACGCATCCTCTATCTGAGTTTCTCCTGTTGCCGAAAGTCCTGCAAGAACAAGTGCTGCTCCACCCCTTAAATCAGGAGCCTTAACCCTTGTCCCTGTCAGGCTTTTTACTCCCTCCACCACCGAGGTACGCCCTTCAATTTTTATTTTTGCACCCATTCTATTTAATTCACTCGCATGCAAAAATCTGTTTTCAAACACAGTTTCCACAATCATTCCTGTTCCCTCAGACACGCTTAATAGTCCACCGAATTGTGCCTGCATATCCGTTGGAAATCCAGGAAATGGCATTGTTTTTATATCGGTGGACACAAGCCTTTTGTATGCATCTACAACAACTGCGCTTTCCTCCTCTGCAATCTCCACATTCATTTCCCTTAATTTTGCAAGCATTGGTCTTATGTGATTGATATTCACATTTTCTACTCTTCCCTTGCCGTTGGTGATTGCAATAGCACTCATAAATGTTCCTGCCTCAATCCTATCAGGGATCACAGAGTGTGTTGCTGATTTTAACTCCTTAACACCAATAATTTTTATGGTGTCACTCCCTGCCCCTTCAATTATAGCTCCTCTTTTTATAAGGAAGCTTGCCAAGTCCTCAATTTCAGGCTCTGCAGCAGCATTCTGAATAACAGTTTCACCCTCTGCCAAAGTTGCCGCCATAACTAAATTTTCAGTTGCTCCAACCGATGGAAAATCAAGATAAATCCTTGCTCCGTGCAGCTTTTCTGCACTCATATCTATATATCCGTAGCCATTTGATATTTCAGCACCCATCAGGGAAAAGCCCTTTAAGTGCAGGTCCACAGGTCTTGCACCAATGGGGCATCCTCCCGGCATACAAATTCTTGCCTTTGAGTATCTTGCAAGTAATGCTCCCGACAACAAAAATGAGCCTCGCATTCTGCAGACAAGCTCATAGGGCGTTGTGTGACTTTTTATATGTCCTGCATCAATAATAATTTTGTCGTCAAAAATATTTATTCTTGCTCCAAGACTTGATAAAAGCTCAAGCATTACATCAATATCACTAAGCCTTGGAATGTTATATAAAATATTTTCTCTGCCACCTAAAATGCAGGATGCAAGGATAGGTAAAGCACTGTTTTTTGCCCCACTAATCCTTACACTTCCCCTTAGAGGACCGTTGTTTTTCACATATATTTTTGACATTTTTAAAAACCCTTTGCTAATTTATTTTTCAATTCTATTATGTCCTTTTTTTGCATATTTAAAAGCTGAAAAAAAATAAATCTTTATCCAAAAATCTCTTGTTTTGGTTTTAAATTTTTTATAACATATGTGACGAGCTTTTTTATGCTAAAATAAAAAGTACTGAAATTTCAGTACTTTTTATTTTATAAACTCTCTTAAAAACAATTTTACCCACCAAACTGTAAAAAAATGTATGGTTATAAGCATATAAACAATACCTATACCACCTAATATTCCTGTAGGGTTCGTATCCTGTATGTTCCAACTTTCATCTATTATGTAGTTAAGTCGGAGTTTTATAGGATTTATGCCGTTGTCTCTGGTTTGAGACTGGTTGAAACGGTAGGTGCATCTACTATCTTTTATTCAAATTGGATTTTGAAAAATCCTCGAAAAGCGCGTAAAAATGCAGTCAAAACAGATTGCATCTATTTTGAACGCGAATTTTGGCTTTCGAGTACGAAATAGATGTAACAAAATATTTAGTCGATATGCAATCTTCAATTGCTCGATATTTTTACTTTCGTAAAATCGATATGTTTTCGCTTCGCTCAAACTCGATATGATATAAATCTCGTTGCCGCAAGGCAATATATCGAGTGCGTCAGCACATATCGAGTCATTTATGACATATCGAAAATCTCGCAAGAGATTTATATCGATGAAAAAGAGACATTTTCCAACGAAAAATGTCTCTTTTTCTGGAAGAGCCGAATGGTTTAGATGACATACTATTTTTGTCCATAATAAGCATTTTTTCCATGCTTGCGCAGATAATGCTTATCCAAAAGCTCTTGTTGCATATTTTTAATTTGGGGATTTAAGCTCATTGTACGGAAGTTCATAGATGCTATCTCTTCAAGAACAACTGCATTATGCACAGCATCAAGTGCATCTTTCCCCCACGCAAAAGGTCCGTGACTCTTCACAAGTACAGCGGGAATTGCCATGGGGTCTGTATCCCTAAAAGTTTCAATAATAACTGCTCCGGTTTCTTTTTCATATTCACCACCAATTTCTTCACGAGTCATTGCACGGGTGCATGGAATTTCACCATAGAAATAATCCCCATGCGTAGTACCAAGTGGCATTATCCCCATGCCCGACTGAGCAAACGATGTTGCCCAATTACTGTGAGTATGAACAATTCCGCCAACCTCAGAAAAAGCCCTGTAAAGCTCTAAGTGAGTAGGTGTATCACTTGACGGTCTCCATTTTCCTTCAACTATTTTACCGGTTTTCACATCAACAACCACCATATCATCTGCGGTCATTCTGTCATATTCCACACCTGACGGCTTTATAACCATACAATTACTGTCTCTGTCTATTGCCGAAACATTTCCCCAGGTAAATGTGACAAGTCCGTATTCAGGCAACAAAAGATTTGCCTCAAGCACCTGCTTTTTTAAATTTTCCAACATATCAAATTCCCAACTCCTTTTCTGCACAAAGCCCTGCTTTG
The DNA here is from genome assembly GCA_045649415.1 of Clostridia bacterium. Taxonomy (GTDB): domain Bacteria; phylum Bacillota; class Clostridia; order UBA1381; family UBA1381; genus CAKSQL01. Next base: position 99,796 of record JAZRPY010000002.1, read on the forward strand.
TAGCGTTTTATATACTCTGAAAATCCACATACGCCATCTTCATTCGGAGTGACAGTTTCTGTATTCATATTTATAAAAACTTTGTCATCAAGCCAGTTTGCTAAAGATAATTCATCACTATTCATAAAAGCAGCAAGCAATGCCATGCCCCATGAACCGCCTTCACCTGCTGTTTCCATTACAGAAACATTAGTATTGAGTGCATTTGCAAGTATCTGCTGGGTAACACCCTTTACTTTAAAAAGTCCGCCGTGTGCCTGAATTTGTTCTATTGCAACATTTTCGTTTTCAAAGAGAATATCAACACCTAATTTAAGTGTAGCCATGGTTGAGTAAAGCTGAGCCTTTATAAAGTTTCCAAGATTCATTTTGCTCTGGTGTGTACGGAAATACATAGGAAATCCTTTTTCAATTCCTGTTACGTGTTCGCCCGACAAATAGTTGTAGGCAGTAATCCCGCCGCAATCCGTATCGGCAAGCTCAGTATTCTTATATAACATATCATAGATCTTTGATTTACCCATTGACATACCTGCAAGTTCTGCAAATTCATTAAATAAATTTACCCAAGCATCAATTTCACCGCAACAGTTATTACAATGAACCATCGCAACAGGAAAACCATCGGGCGTTGTCACTATATCAATTTCTTTATGTATGTCACAAAATGCTTTTTCAAGAACGAGCATGGCAAAAATTGATGTTCCTGCTGATACATTTCCTGTTCTTGGTTTAACAGCATTTGTAGCTACCATCCCCGTACCTGCATCACCTTCCGGAGGGCAGAGAGGAACTCCCGCCTTAAATGTTCCTGTGGGATCTAAAATTTCAGCTCCCTTTTCCGTCAGGTAAGCCCCTTTTTCTCCCGCCTGTTTTATCTCAGGCAATAGATCATATATGCTCCTTTCAAGAGTTGAAATTTTATCAAATTTTTCAATCATTTGCGCATCATAATCGTTATTATTTATTGGAAACATTCCGGACGCTTCACCAATACCAAGCTCTCTTTTCCCTGTTAACAAATAGTGGACATATCCAGAGAGAGTTGTTATATATTTCGTTTTTGATACATGCTCCTCACCATTTAAAATTGCCTGATACAAATGTGCAATACTCCACCTTTGAGGAATATTGAACCCAAACAATTCCGTTAACTTACTTGATGCCACCTCAGTAGTAGTATTTCTCCATGTACGGAAAGGAACAAGCAAATTGTCATCGATATCAAAGGCAAGGTAACCATGCATCATGCCTGAAACTCCCATTGCACCTACAGTTGTAAGTTTCACATCATACTTATCATATACATTCTTTGAAAGGTCACTAAAACACTCTCTCAGTCCTTTATGAACTTCTGAAAGAGAATATGTCCAGTATCCATCTTCAAACTGATTTTCCCACTCATAACTACCACTTGCTATAGGCGTGTACATGTCATCAATAAGACACGCTTTTATTCTTGTTGAACCAAATTCAATTCCAAGGAAGGTGCGTCCTTTTTCAATTTTTTTCTGCATTTAATCACCCTCTTGCTATTATGTCAAGCATTTTAAGCTGTTGCTCAAAGCTTGCCAAATCTGTTTTTTCATCAATTACTACAAGTTCTGTATCTGTAAGTTTTGCAAAAAGTCTTATATCGTCAACAGTTAGAGCAGTTGAAACTACTGCGTGATGTGCACCGCCTGCATAAATCCATGCAGCAGCCCCCGTTTTAAAATCAGGCTTTAATTTCCACATCATATGGGCAACCGGAAGCTTTGGCATTGGCTCAGGCTGTTGAACAAGCGTTATTTCTGCACAAATCAAACGAAAACGATTTCCCATATCTACCATGCATACTGCAATACCATCGCCACAAATGCCATCAAAAACAAGTCTTGCAGGATCTGCTTTTCCACCTATGCCTAATGGATGTACCTGAATTTTAGGTTTGTTTGACGCAAATACAGGTGAAACCTCAAGCATATGTGCTGCAAGTTCTAATTCATTATCCTGTGTCAAATCATATGTATAATCTTCGGTAAAGCCGGTTGCTCCGTCTCTTCCTCTTGCCATTTCAAAAAGTACCGCAGAAAGTGCTGAGGTCTTATAATCACCCTCAGGGCCAAAGCCTATTCCTTTTGCCATTATGTTCTGAACTGCCAGACCGGGGAGTTGCTTTAATCCGTGCAAGTCCTCAAATGTATCGGTAAATGCAGATATATTATTATTTTTTATAAATTTATCAAACGCTACCTCATACTTTGCCTGCTCTCTCACTGCTTCTGCATCATCTGTATCCATATCATATATATTATTATATTCTGTAAGTTTTACATCAATTTCATCATTTGTCACATTATCAATAATATCACACAAATCACCAATGCCATAGTAATTAACATTCCAACCAAACTTGATTTCGCTCTCCACTCTGTCACCGTCGGTAACTGCAACATCTCGCATATTGTTACCAAACATTGCAACTCGCATTCCACGGCTGAAATCAATTGCTCTTGCCGCATCGGCAAATTTGCTTATACTTTCAACTACATTGTCATCTTTATAATATCCAACAACAATTTCTCGTTTAATACCAAGACGAGTGCAAACAAATCCAAACTCTCTGTCACCATGAGCCGACTGATTAAGATTCATAAAGTCCATATCAATACTGCCATAAGGTAACTTTTCATTATGCTGAGTATGTAAATGAAGCATAGGTTTTTTAAGAAGTTGCAGTGCTCTTATCCACATTTTTGCAGGTGAGAATGTATGCATCCACATAATAACACCAATACAGTTTTCATCACAGTTTGCTTTTTCACAAACCTTCTCCGCGTCGCTATGATTTCTTACAATAGGCAGTGCCTCAATCGAAACATTTAATGCACCGTCCAAAAAAGCAGCAATTTCTTTTCCGTTTTTTTCGGCCTGTGCCAAAGTTTCATCTCCATATAAATCCTGGCTTCCTGTAATAAAATATATTTTTTTCATAGTATCGCCTCACTTAATATTTAATGATTTTTGTTGTATAATAACATATTGCCAGAGTATATTCAAGAAATTTAATCATCAAATTATGGACATTTATTTGTTTTTGTGCTATCATATATATGTGAATATACACTAAAACTGGAATTTTTTAGTTAGAAAGGAGTTTATGCAAATGAAAGCTCTCTTTGAAAGCAATACTTTTTTCGGTGCCGAAAACATATCAGCTATCAAATATAAACACCTTCATAATCTACCACATTGGCATATAGAATACGAATTGGTCTTTGTTCTGGCAGGCTCGGCAGAATTGATGATAAATGATAACTTATTTGAGATGTATCAGGGGAGTTGTGCATTTATAAATAGTGAAGATATTCACTACATAAAAGCCACGACAGAAAGTATAATAGGCATTGTAAAAACTGATGCTGTTAATGTCAAAAAAATCATAGGTAATCGACAACTGATTTTCCCCGTAATCGATAATTTCCCAAACATTTTACAGGTTTTTGAATCAGTATATGACGAAATTAAAAATGAGAAGGATTTATACCTTGTTGCTGCAGAATTAATTGTTTCAAATTTTCTTATTGAAATATTTCGTAAACAAGCATTTTTGCTATCACCAAAAAATAATAAACAAACAGAAAAACATAAAAAATTGTTAGAACTGCTTGCAAACAATTATGCATATATTTCCTTTGAAGATGCTGTCACATACATGAATTTAAACAAATCATATTTTTCTAAATATTTTTGTCGCCTTTCAGGGATGACATTTACACAATATTTAAACATTCTTAAGATCTCTAACGCAATCGAAAAAATACATAATAAAAAAATGACTATAACAGAAATATCTATTTCTTGTGGATTTGGAACAATACGAAATTTCAATAGAGTTTTTAAGTCGCTTACAGGATATACACCTAAGCAACTCCCCTGTGACTATGTTTTCGTATATCATTCAAAAGACAATTCGGAAGATGGTTTTGACCCTACATTAAGTTGTACGAAAATAATAGAATAGAAAATTATTCTGTATAATTTAAAATATAATTATTTATTTGCTCCACACTTATAAAAATAAACTTTACAAAAGCAAAGTTATTCTCTATTCTCTGGAAACGGCAATTTTTAGTGAAGAGTGAAGAGAGAAAAGTAAAAAGATAAGAGTACCAAAAGAAACGATTATCAATCGTTTTCTTCACGCTTGCTGCCCCTCGGGGTTCGAATCTTCTCGTTTGCAGTAAACAAAACAAAAAAGACACCACATAGGTGTCTTTTTTGTTTTGGAAGAGCCGAACAATTTAGATGCCATCGCTTAATATAAAATTATGTTTCATTGGTCCTGAACCATTCCCCAAATCAAGACCTGCGGCAAGTGCATCAGATATGTAATCTTTTGCTTTTTTTATTGACTCTGCAAGATTAAGTCCTTTAGCAAGATTTGATGCTATGGCAGATGATAAAGTACACCCCGTTCCGTGAGTGTTAGGATTATTGATTTTCTTTCCATCAAACCATACAAACCTGCCATTTTCACACAAAAGGTCATTTGCATCGTTTATACTGTGCCCGCCTTTTAACAGAACGCAACATCCGTAGCTTTTCTCAATGAATTCTGCTGCTTTTATCATATCGTTCTTACTCTTGATTTTCATATCTGATAAGATTTCTGCTTCGGGGATGTTTGGAGTTACAAGCGTTGCAAGGGGTAATAGCTTTTCAATAAGTGTTTTTATTGCATCTGTCTTTATAAGTGCAGAACCGCTTGTTGCTACCATTACGGGATCGACTACAATATTTTTTGCATTATAAAACTTTAACCGTTCTGCAATTACATCTATCAACTCACTTGATGATACCATTCCTATTTTTACGCTATCAGGGAATATGTCTTCAAATACGGCATCAAGTTGTTCCTTGAGAAAATTAGGTGTCACCTCTAAAATTGCTCTTACTCCAAGTGTATTTTGAGCAGTAAGAGCAGTAATGGTACTCATAGCATAAACACCATTCATTGTCATAGTTTTAATATCTGCCTGAACACCTGCACCACCACTTGAATCACTACCGGCAATAGTTAATGCCGTTTTCATTTCGGTCGTAAAGCAGAAGCTTCCAAAATCCATTATGTAATAATCTGAAATTTCTTTCATTTCCTCTTGTTTTGGTTCGTGTGAATCATAAACTGCCGCAACTTTGAACCCATCATCTTTAGCAGTTTTCAATGCATGAAGAACATCTTCAAATACTACCGTTTCAGTTTTTTCAGTTTCAAGATGCTTTAGAGCTTGTCTATAAATTTCAGGTGTTTCTTTGTTATATCCAACTTCAGAACAGGTAAATATTTCAGAAAAGTATTCTCGCACATTCAAACGCTTCAGAATACCTTCTACAATAGGTTTGTCCGTCACAGTTGCAACACACATTTTCACACCTGCACTCTGTAGTCTTTTCAAAAAATCACTAATCCCCGGTTTAAGAACTACCTTTGTACGATATATTTCGGCAACCATATCATTTATGCCTTCTACAATTTCTTTAACAGAAAGCTTAATATTATAATGATTACGATAATATTCTGCGGCTTGTTCAAGCGTAAAAGTCTTGAAAACTTCGGCAAGGTTTTCTTTTGGTTCTATACCGAAAGATTCTAAATAATCTTGTCCAATGGTATCCCAAATAAACATAGAGTCAATTAAAGTTCCGTCTAAATCAAAAATTGCACCTTTTATCATTTTGATACCACCCCTGCTGTAAGTTGTTTCAAGTTCTTTGTTGCAGATTCAATATCTTCTGCAGCAAAGATAGCACTTATTACAGCTATCCCCGAAATACCGCTACCTTTAAGTTTTAAAACATTACCGGTACTAATTCCGCCTATGGCCACAACTGGAATATTTACTGCTTCGCATATTGCTTTTAATGTTTCATAACTTACATCTTCAGCATCTGCTTTAGAGCCTGTTGGAAAAACAGCACCCACACCAAGATAGTCTGCTCCTTGTTTTTCAGCAAGTACTGCCTGTTCTACTGTTTGAACCGACACGCCAATGATTTTATCGTCTCCAAGGATATCTCTTACATTCGCTGCTCCCATATCATTTTGCCCAACATGTACGCCATCAGCATTTATCTCTTTTGCAATTTCAACATTGTCATTGATAGCAAAAGGTATGTCGTACTTTCTGCACAATTTCTGTATCTCTAATGCTTCATCAAGAAAACTTTCTTCATCAAGCTTTTTTTCACGAAGCTGAACAAAAGTAACTCCACCCTTTATTGCTTTCTCAACCTGTTCATATAAGGTATCATCATTCAACCATGTGCGGTCTGTTACCGCATATAATAGTAATGATTTTTTATCGCACTTCATATTTTGCTCCTTTATTTAGTGTATCTGCATCCATATTGTATATAGAATCTATAATGTGATTACGAAGACTTGAATTTCCTTCGCTTTCTTTCATATTTGACACTCCTATCTCACCCGCAAGTCCCATAAGACACACAGATGCTGCAATAGCTTCTGTTATATTATCAGGATTTGCAACTGCATATGCGGTAGCCAGTGCGGAAAGCATACATCCCGTTCCTGTAATACGACTCATGAGAGGGGAGCCATTTCGAATTACATAGCACTTTTTGCTGTCTGCTACCAAATCTATTGCACCGGTTATTACGATAACTGCTCCTGCCTTTTTTGAAAATGCTTTTGCAAACCCAATCATTGAATCAAGATTATCTTCTGTTACTATATCTGCAACATCTGCATCCACACCCTTGGTTGTTCCGCTACCTAATGCAAGGGTTTTAACCTCTGATATGTTCCCTCTGATTACATCAGGCTTAATTTCATTCATAATTTTAAGTGCAGTTTCTGTTCTGAGTTTACTTGCACCTGCACCTACAGGGTCAAGAAGCACAATGTGCCCGAGGTCTTTTGCCTTTTTACCGGAAATAAACATAGCTTCAATACTTCTTTTATTCAGTGTTCCAATGTTGATATTAAGTCCTCCGCAGATAGATGTAATATCCGCAACATCATCCGGTTCATCCGACATAATGGGGCTTCCCCCAGATGCAAGCAGGGCATTGGCAACATCATTAACTGTAACATAGTTTGTGATGTTGTGAATAAGCGGTGTTTTCTCCTTCACATTTTCAAGACATTTTCCTAACATAAATTACCTCTTTCTGCCGTAAATTATCGGCTGTTTATTAACTCAATAAAAACCTTGCCAAACAAAAAAGGAAGCTACCGACTTGGTAACTTCCTAAAAGTTCTTTGTTCCTCCTAACACAATGTATCAGGCATCCCTACGTTGGCATTATCCAAATCAGGTTCTCGGTCGAAGGTCGCACCTTCCTCTCAGCCTGTAATACAAGCTCCCGTTTATTAAGTTTATAAAAATTATATCACTTTTCAAGAAACTTTTCAATAGTTTAAGATAAATTATTTTCTTCATATCAAATAAAAAACCGAATGATGAAGATATGTCATCTAAATCATTCGGTTTCTATGGAAGAGCCGAATGGTTTAGACGCCACTGATGACTATTAAAAGATCTTTGATTTTTCAAATATTTTAACAAGCATTAAACCAATGATAAGCCCTGCAGCACCCTGAACTCCATTTGCAGGAATATTTACAACAGATGGTGCAAATCCATACATAAATCCTTCAAACACAAAGTATCCGAGAATCATTTCAATCTCAGCCAAAACTCCTCCAATAATTCTTGAAGGTGTGTTGCCAAACTTGTTATGCATACCCTTAAAGCAGTAATGTGCAATAATTGACATAATGCCCTTGATGATAAAAGTTGCCGGAGCATATACTACATAACCAGAGAATAAATCAGCAAGTGCTGAACCAACACCTGCGGTCGCAAATCCGTATGCAGGAGACAAGAGCCAACCGGAAAGAAGTACAATACAGTCACCTAAATTAATATAGCCTTTAAGTGGTGATGGTATCTTGATGATCATTGTTGCTACACAGCAAAGTGCTGCAAGCATTGAAGCTGTTACAATTTTTTGAGTGTTTGTTTTCATTTCATTATCCTCTTTTCATTTTATCATATATCAATGTGTTCGCCATTTAAAGCCTTATTCATACTTCTTACAGCACAAAATTTACCGCACATTGAACAGCTTTCCTCAAATTCCGGCTTTCTGTCATCTCTGATTTTCTTTGCCGTTTCGGGATCAATCGAGCACTCCCACTGCATATCCCAATCAAAGAACCTTCGCGCATCAGCCATTTTATCATCAATATCTCTTGCATGAGGTATTTTCTTTGCAATATCTGCGGCGTGTGCTGCAATTTTCGATGCAATGATACCTTGCTTTACATCTTCTACATTCGGAAGAGCAAGATGTTCTGCAGGAGTTACATAGCAAAGAAATGCCGCACCTGCCGAAGCTGCAATCGCTCCGCCTATAGCTGAAGTTATATGGTCATATCCCGGAGCAATATCCGTAACAATAGGACCTAACACATAAAATGGCGCGCCCATACAGATTGTCTGCTGAATTTTCATATTAGCTTCAATCTGGTCTAATGGCATATGTCCGGGTCCTTCTACCATAACCTGAACATCCTTTGCCCATGCACGCTTTGTAAGCTCACCAAGTCGAACAAGCTCCTCAATCTGACATACATCACTTGCATCTGCAATACATCCAGGACGGCAAGCATCCCCAAGCGAGATTGTAACATCATATTCACGGCAAATATCTAGTATTTCATCAAAATACTCATAAAATGGGTTTTCATTTCCTGTCATACTCATCCAAGCAAAAATCAAAGAGCCACCACGGGATACAATATTCATTTTTCTTTTATGTTTTTTTATCTGCTCAATAGTTTTTCTTGTAATACCGCAATGAATGGTTACAAAATCCACACCATCCTCGGCATGAAGTCTTATAATATCAATGAAATCTTTTGCGGTAAGTGTTGCCAAGTCTCTTTGATAATGTATAACACTGTCATAAACCGGAACAGTACCAATCATCGCCGAACATTCACTTACAAGTTTCTGTCTGAATGGCTGAGTGTTTCCATGCGATGATAAATCCATTATAGCATCTGCACCAAGCTTTATTGATGCTTGTACTTTTTCCATTTCAATATCATAATATTTACAATCTCTCGAAATGCCTAAGTTTACATTGATTTTTGTTTTAAGCATTGAACCTATTCCCTTTGGTTCTATACACTTATGTAGTTTGTTTCCACAAATCACAACTTGTCCTTTTGCCACAAGATCTCTTATTTCTTCTGGATTTTTGTATTCATCCCCGGCAACGATTTTCATTTGCTCTGTAATAATACCATTCCTTGCAGCTTCCATTTGTGTCTTATACATTCTTGTCTCTTTCTGCCGTAGTTACCGGCTGTTTATTAACCTAATAAAAAACCCAGCCAAACAAAAAAGGAAGTTACCGACTTGGTAACTTCCTAAAAGTTCTTTGTTCCTCCTAACACAATGTATCAGGCATCCCTACGTTGGCATTATCCAAATCAGGTTCTCGGTCGAAGGTCGCATCTTCCTCTCAGCCTGTACTACAAGCTCCCATTTATTAAGTTTAAAAGCATTATATCACTTTTCAAAAAACTTTTCAATAGTTTCTAAAAATTTATTTTATTCAAATTATATAAAAAACCGAATGATAAAGATATGTCATCTAAATCATTCGGTTTCTATGGCTCCTCGTGTTGGGCTTGAACCAACGACATCATGATTAACAGTCATGCGCTCTACCGACTGAGCTAACGAGGAATATACGCCAAGAATCCGAATTTCTTCGGATTCTTGGTACCGG
>JAZRPY010000003.1:0-38773 GCA_045649415.1 Clostridia bacterium
GTTTGAAAGTGGTTGATAACCTATAAATGGAAACCTCAAAATGTTTCTTTTTTAACCCTTTGTTCAAGGAGAAATCTATGATTTTTTCTTGAACAAGGGGGGAGTATTCTGTTTCCTAAAATGATTAACACTTATATCACAACATACCAACAAGGGAAACAGAATACAAAGGGGCAAGTAAAAAATCAAACATCATCTTCGTTTAGAATGCCTATTTCAAAATATAACAATATATGATATAATATAAGCATACAAAGATAGTAAAGGAGTTTTCACTATGAAAGCAGTAGCATATTGTAGAGTTAGTTCAGAAGAACAAGTTTTAGAAGGTTTTTCATTAGATACCCAAAAGAAAGAGATTGAGGACTATTGCAGAGATAATGATATACAATTACTCCAAGTCTATATTGATGCTGGTGTAAGTGCATATCATCACCCATTAAAAGACAGACCACAAGGAAAGTTTGTTTTAGACCATATATACAACAAAGATATAGACTGTGTAATTGCTATTTCCGATGACAGAATGTTTAGAAATCTTGAAGATAGTATTGTTGTAAATAATTTTGCAACCAAAAACAATGTCAAGATTATTTATACAAGACAATTACATTATGACACAATGGACCCATTTTCTTCTTTCATTGTAAAAAATGTTTCTTCTATGATGAACCAAGGTTATTCTTTGGAATACTCATTAAAAGTCAAAAAAGGTCTTATAAACAAGATTAAAAAAGGTGAATGGAATGGTAAATCTCCTTATGGTTATGACCTTGTTAATTCTCATTTACAAGTTAATGAAATTGAAGCAAATGTTATTAGATTGATTTTTAGTATGTATCTTGACAATAAAGGTGGAGAACTGATTTGCAACTATCTCAATGAAAACAACTATACACCACCAAAGGGTAAATATTGGAGTAAAAACTCTGTTCTTGGTATGCTCAGAAATGATGCTTATATTGGCAAAACTGTATTCAACAGAAGAGCTCCCAAAGGCAGTGGCAGAAAGTTTAATCCAGAGAATGAATGGATTACCATTGAGAATACTCATACACCTATTATAAGTCAAGAAGACTTTGAAACTGTTCAATCTATGATGGGACAGAGAAAAAAGCAAAATGGAGTAAATAATATTTCAAGAAATCTTTCATCTCTTGCTCCACTTGCTGGGTTGGTGTTCTGTGAGCATTGCCACAGTTTATATATTCCCACTACTGGTAGCAGTAAAGCAAGGGGAAAAATACATTACTATGGTTGTGGTGCACGTAGGAGAAATGGGAAAAGTGTTTGTTCTACTCACTTGATACCAGCAGAACTCCTTGAAAAGTTTGTTTTATACAGAATGAGAGAGATTTTGACATCTTCAATGTATAAAGAACAATTTGAAATGCAACTTACAAGAGAACTTGAAATCTTGCAGAGCAAAAAGAAAGACATTACCAAACTTAAAAAAGATATAGCAAAAATTACAACACAGAAAAACAAATTGCTTGATTTAATGCTCACAGAAGATAATGAGGAACTTGTAAAGACCTATAAAGAAAAACTTGAAGATGTTATTGCTCAATTATCTATAAATAATGACCAGTTGAAACTGTACGAGACTATTGATATTTCAGCAGAAGAAAGAGAAATAAGAAAGCAGTTTAACAAGTCCCATGAAGATATTACATATAAAGATTTTCAAGAATTATCAAGAGAACAATTAAAGGTATTCTTTAACTATATGATAGACCATATAGACATAAGAGAACTTGAAAATATAGGAAATGACCCAAGAGTTTATTTAGCAATCACAATACACCTTAAATTAAATGGGTATGCTCCCAAGTATTCCATAGAGTATTTGAAGAATATAAACACAGGAGAAAAACAAAAAGCAAGTCATTCAAAAAATGACTTGCTTAATGGTGGCGGAGAAGGAGGGATTTGAACCCTCGCGCCGGTTTCCCGACCTACACCCTTAGCAGGGGCGCCTCTTCGGCCAACTTGAGTACTTCTCCATAAACAGAATAATTCCCGCTAAGCCTCTTATAGTCAGGGAATTAAAATACTTAAAAATATTAAGTTTTAAAGTGGAGGAGAGAGTGGGATTCGAACCCACGGACGCTCGCACGTCACCGGTTTTCAAGACCGGCTCTTTCAACCGCTCAGACATCTCTCCATTTGTCAACGAATGTTATTATAACAGAAATATAAGGGTATGTCAATAGTTTTTTTAAAAAAACTTTAAATTTTTATTCATATATAGGTTTGTCTTTTTTAAGGCAAAAATATTCAGGGAATTGACATTTTTAAAAGCTATGCTATAATATAAGCATAGAAAAAGAGGGTGAAATATATGAAGGCTTTAATAACAGGAGCAAGCTCAGGTCTTGGTTGGGATATGGCACATATTTTATCTAAAAAGGGATATGACATCATAGCTGTGGCAAGGCGTGAGAACAGGCTTTTAAAACTAAAAGGTGAGTTAAAAACCAATGTGGAAATTGTATGCTGCGATTTAACAGATTATGAGCAATGCGTAAAGCTTGGAAAAAGGGCTGACGAGGTTGATGTGTTTATAAACAATGCAGGCTTTGGGGTATTCGGTGAGTTGTCATCAACCGACCTTGACGATGAGCTAAGGATGATAGAAACCAATATAAAGGCAGTGCATATTTTAACTAAGCTTGCAGCTAAAAGCTTTAAAAAGAAAAATAGTGGGTATATATTGAATGTGGCATCCATGGCGGCATTTTTCCCCGGACCTTTGTTTGCTGCATACTATGCCACAAAAGCTTATGTTTTAAGATTATCTCAGGCTCTTGCAGAGGAATTAAGACAAGAAAAAAGCAATGTAAGTATAAGCGTATTATGTCCCGGACCTGTGGAGACTGAGTTTTCAGAGATAGCAAAGGTCAATTTTGGGTTAGGTAATGAAAAGGGCAAAAATCTGATTATACTTTCAAGCAAGACTGTGTCTGAGTATGCAATTAAAAAGATGTTTTCGAAAAAGCAAGTAATTGTTCCGGGTATATTTATGAAGATAGCGGCATTTTTAAGACGCATTTTTCCCGACAAGGTAATGGCAAGGGCAGTATGCCTGATTCAAAGAGCAAAATGTGTAACAAATGAAAAGGAGATAAAGTAAAATGAAATATTGTGACAAGGCAAAAGCACTTTTTAATGACGGAGCAAATTGTGCACAGGCAGTATTCACAGCATTTGCCGACAAAATGGGAATAGACGAAAAGACTGCAATGAAATTAGCTTCCTCCTTCGGTGGTGGAATGGGCAGAATGCGAGAGGTGTGTGGTGCGTGCTCGGGAATGTTTATGGTTACAGGTATGTTAAAGGGCTATGATGACATAAAGGACAATAACGCTAAAATGGAGCATTACAAGCTAATTCAGGAGCTTGCAAAAAGCTTCAAAGAGGAAAATGGCAGTATTATCTGCAGAGAGCTTTTAGAGGGAGTTGACGGAAAGGATACATCCTTTGTTCCATCAGAAAGAACTGAAAAATACTATAAGAAACGCCCTTGTGCCGAGTATGTGTATGATGCGGCAAAAATTATAGAGGAATATTTGGAAAACAATTAAAAAGCAAAACTATTTCAATGTCTTATAGGCGTTTGAAATGGTTTTTTTATATGACATTATTATTTTTATTGTGGCATAAAATATACAAATGATAAAAACAGGGGGTATATTTTAATATGCTTAAAGATAAAATAAAAAAAGCTGCAATTGATGTTGCTGATATACCGAAGGAAGTTGCAACATCATTACCCAAGCTTGTGATTATGGGGAATGAGGAGCTTTTTTGTGGTGGCTATAAAATAATAAGGGAATATTCTGAAAATGAGGTCAGACTATCTACAGGCAGACAAATTATCTCCATAAAAGGTGAGGACTTGAACATAAAAAGCATTGAAAATGAAGAGATAGTTGTGCATGGAAAAATAGATATGGTAGAGCTTATATAAAAAAGGGAGGTTTTTTTAAATTGTTTTTAAATAATATCTTCCAATTTTTTAAAGGATATGTTATAATTATAGTATCTGGTCACCATGTTGGTAAATTTTTAAATTTATGTATGTCAAGAAGGATAAAAATTTATGATGTAAAATATGTTGGAGATAGTCAGGCAAGGCTTAAAATCAGGGCTTGCGATTTTTTAAAGCTAAGGCACTCGGCACTATACACAGGTTGCAGAGTACATATTATAAAAAAATGTGGATGGTTTGTTTTTTATAAAAGGCTGAAGAAAAATCCTGCATTTTTAATAAGCTTTATTCTATTTATAACACTTTTTATCTTGTCCACTAACTTTATATGGCAGGTTGAGGTTGTTGGTGGGGAAGGAATGGAAAGGGAAATCAGGGAAGCTGTCCTTGACGCAGGCATCAGGGGTGGTACATTTAAGCCAATGCTTATGGAAAAGGACGAGATTAAAAATATTATTTTAAACAGAGTGGATAATATCACATGGGCGTGGGTATATACCAAGGGTACAAAGGCTGTGGTTGAGGTTAAAAAAGCCATTCTGCCACCTGTGGTGATAGATAAAAAAACTCCTTGCGATATTATTGCTAAAAGAGATGGGCAGATAACTAAAACTACCATTAAGGACGGGATTGGACATATAAAAAAAGGGGATGTGGTTTTAAAGGGAGATTTGCTCATTGGAGGAACTGTGGGTGAGGATGAAAATGGATATATTCTAAGGCACGCACAGGGAGAAATAAGGGCAGTAACATATCACAAGGCAAAGGCAACAATTAAGTTATATCGTGATGTTAAAATCAAGACGGGACGAAAAAAACACTATTGGGATTTAAGGCTTTTTTCAAAGTCGGTACCACTCTATTTCAGGATAGACATTCCCTATGAGGAGTATAGTATAAGAGATATAAAAAGGGAACTGAGATGGGGAAAGGATTTCTATCTTGGAGTGGAGATGATTGGAACAGTTTATGAAGAAGAGGAAATAGAAAGAGTTGATTTAACCCATCAGCAAGCAATTGATGCTGCAAAATACGAGCTTGAAAAACACATATCACAAAACCTATCAGCAGGCTCGGTTATGATAAATGAAAATGTGGAATGGAAAAGCATAGATGAGGACACTATCGAGGTTGTGCTCGAAATGGAATTTGAGGAGAATATAGGTGAGGAATCACCAATAATAACTATGGAAAAACAGGAGTGATATTTTTGAATTACATTGAGATACCTGAGGAAATGGATATATCGATACTTTTCGGTAGCTTTGACACTAATGTGAAGCTATTGGAAAAGACCTTGAATGTCAATATATCTGCGAGAGATTCTAAAATCAGGATAACAGGTGAGGAGGATGCAGTTAGTAAGGCATCAGAGGTGATAAAAGTGTTAATAGATATCATCGAAAAGGGTGATGCTATTGATGACCAGAAAATCATATATGCCATTACAATGGTCCAGGAAAATGGTGGATTTGACATCAAACTTTTGGGTGACGATTGTATTGCAGTAAACTCTCACGGTCATCCGATAAAAACAAAAACTCTCGGTCAGAAAAAATACACAGATGCAATAAAGAAAAACACTATTGTGTTTGGAATTGGCCCTGCAGGAACGGGAAAGACCTATCTTGCAGTTGCAATGGCTGTGACTGCCCTGAGGAATAAAGAGGTCAACAGAATAATTTTAACAAGACCTGCAATAGAGGCAGGAGAAAAATTAGGATTTCTTCCTGGAGATTTGCAAAGCAAGGTTGACCCGTATTTAAGACCATTATATGACGGAATGTATGAAATGATGGGAGCAGAGGGATTTTTAAGAAATCAGGAAAGAGGAATGATTGAGGTAGCACCTCTTGCGTATATGAGAGGTCGTACTCTTGATAATGCTTTTATTATATTGGATGAGGCACAAAACACAACTCCTGAGCAGATGAAAATGTTTTTAACAAGAATTGGATTTGGCTCCAAAGCAATTGTTACAGGTGATGTCACACAGGTTGACCTTCCTGATGGCAAAAAATCAGGCTTAAAGGAGGCAGAACGAGTGTTGAGCGGAATTGAGGATATCGAATTCTGCACCCTCACGGATAAGGATGTGGTTCGTCATCCTTTGGTACAAAAGATTATAAAGGCTTATGAAAAGCATGATATGGAAAGGAACAAGAGAAATGACAGAGGTACTGATAGAGAACATTCAGAGCAAGGTAGAAATAAACGAGGAAATAATAAAGACAATAGAAAAGGTATGTAATGAGGCACTTGACTTTGAGGGATGCAATTTTGACGGACAGGTAAGTGTCACAATTGTAGATAACGAAGAAATCAAAAGGCTTAACAACGAGTTCAGAAATAAGGATATGTCAACAGATGTGTTGTCCTTTCCTATGCTTGAATTTGATGAGGATAAAAATGTAATTGACGGGGAATTTGATTTTGACGAGGAGGACATTGTTCTCGGAGATATAGTAATCTCGGCAGAAAGGGCAAAGGAGCAGGCAAAAGAATATGGACACAGCTTTTTAAGAGAGGTTGCATTCTTAACTGTTCATTCTATGCTTCATCTGTTAGGCTATGACCATGTGGATAGCGAAGAGGACGAAAAAATCATGTTTGGAAAGCAGGAAGAAATATTAAAAAGATTGGGTATATCAAGAGATAGATAAAATCTTTTAAAAAGGGGAATGATTTTCTTTGAAGAACAAAAGCATAATCAAAAGCTTTATAAACGCTCTTGAAGGAGTTTATGAGGGGTGCAGAACCGAAAGGAATTTAAGATTTCATATTGTTGTTGCAAATCTCATATGTGTGTTTGCATACTTTTTTGGATTAAGCTCATCACAATGGGGAAATTTGATTTTAACGATAGCTTGTGTGATTTCAACCGAGCTTATAAATACTGCTATTGAAAATGCAGTTGATACTGCCACTTGCGAGTATAAGGAGAGTGCAAAAAAAGCAAAGGACACTGCCTCAGCAGGAGTTCTTACAGTGGCAATTGGAGCAGTGTGTGTGGGAATAGCATTATTTGGGGACATAAAAAGAATTGCAGATACTTTAGCCTACATAATAAATAATTTTAAAATTCTTGTACCCTGTCTTATATTAGGTGCATTAGATATTTGGTTTTTAATTGGATTTGGAAAAAAGAAAGAGGAAAAATAAATGACAAAAAGTAATTTTAAATCAGGCTTTGCCGCAATAATAGGGATGCCGAATGTGGGTAAATCCACATTGCTTAATAATCTCGCAGGGCAGAAGATTGCAATTATTTCGGACAAGCCACAAACCACAAGAAATAAGATTTTAGCAATTCATACAACTGATAAAAGACAAATAATATTCACAGACACTCCCGGTATTCATAAGCCTCATAATAAGCTTGGAGAATATATGGTTAAAATTGCAAAGGAATCTATGCAGGATACCGATGTTATAATATTTGTTGTGGATGCAACAAAGCCAATTCAGGAAACTGAAAGGGAAATTGCAAGGAATATAACCGATTTGGGTTTACCTTGTATTCTTGTTATAAATAAAATTGATGCAGTTAAAAAGGAAACACTTCTCCCATTGATTGCAGACTATAGCAGTCTATGTGAATTTGAGGAAATTGTTCCCATTAGTGCAAAAAGTGGTGACGGAATAAGCTTGTTGTTGGATAAGCTTGATGAATACTTAGAGGAAGGCCCACAATTTTTTGACGAGGATATGGTTACAGACCAACCTGAAAAACAGCTTGCAGCAGAAATAATCCGCGAAAAAATGTTATGGCTTCTTGATAAGGAAGTGCCACATGGGATTGCGATAAGCATAGAAAAAATGCAGGAAAGAGAAAAGCTTGTTACTATCTATGCAGACATATATTGTGAAAAGGCAAGTCACAAGGGAATTATTATTGGTAAAAATGGTGAAATGCTCAAAAAAATTGGCTCACTTGCAAGAGGTGACATTGAGGATATGCTTGAAAAACAGGTTTATCTTCAGCTCTGGGTTAAAATTAAGCCTGACTGGAGAAACTCAAATAATATGATTAAAAATTTTGGTTTTGAAAACGAATAGAAAATAGTGTCAGTATAATCAAATCATAAAAAAACCAACCTAAATATAAAGGGAGGTTTTAATATGGATTTGGAACAAATAGCGTGGGATAGCTTTATTTTAAATGGTAATATAGAGGCATATTTATTGCATCTTGATTTGGATGCATTTGAAAAAATGGGGTATATTTATGGAAAAGACGAAGGGGATAGTGATAAAACAAGCTGATTTTGGCGAACAAAATCGTATGCTCACAATCTTTACTGAGGATTATGGCTTGGTCAAGGCTGCTATTTATGGCGTAAAAAAAGGCAAATCAAAACAATCGGCAGCATCCCAGTTTTTATCTTATGGAGAGTTTATGCTCCATTTCGGCAGAGGAGAGGTGGCAAATGTCAATTCAATAACCCCGATTGAAAGCTTTTTCCCGATTGCTGAGGATTTGGAAAAGCTTGCACTAAGCTCCTATCTTGCCGAGCTTACATACTATTCGCAGAATTTAAATGTACCCAACCCTGTAATTTTAAGACTTATATTGAATACTCTCTATCTTGTTGCATACAAGAATTATCCCATAAAAAAGGCAAAAGCTATATACGAATTGAGGATTGTAAAGGATATGGGATATATGCCACATATTTTAAATTGCTTGGCTTGTGGAAAAAAAGAGGATTTATCAGGATTTTCTCTTGAAAAAGAGGGCGTTTTATGTGCTGATTGCGGAAGAATAACAAAGGACACAATAAAGCTTGGGAAGGAAGCATATTCCTGCATGGGATATATTTTATATGCCGATGACAACAAGGTGTTTTCTTTTGATATTTCACCCGAGGCACAGAAGGAATTATCTGCCATTTCGGAGAGGTATATTTTAAAGTGTGCAGAGAGAGAATTTTCCTCTTTAAATTATCTAAAAAATGTCTTGACATAATTAAAAAAAAATAGTACAATGTAATCATAAACCAAAACAAAACCAAAAAAAAACAAACAAATCAAAAATATAAACCCAAATTCAAAAAAAGGGATGTGTTTTAAAATGACAAGACGAGATAAAAATAATTATTATCTTGATATTGCTGAAACTGTGGCAGAAAGAGGCACCTGTTTAAGACGAAATTATGGTGCTATTATAGTTAAAAATGATGAAATTATATCAACAGGCTATGTTGGAGCTCCGAGAGGAAGAAAAAATTGTATTGACTTAGGGAAATGTGTAAGAACTGAGAATAATATTCCAAGAGGAGAAAGATATGAAATCTGCCGAAGTGTTCACGCCGAAGCTAATGCAATCATATCAGCACAGAGAAGAGATATGATAGATGCGTCATTATATCTTGTGGGAATTGAAAAGTCCACAGGGGAATATGTTGAAAATGGAAATTGTTGCGCTATGTGTAAGCGTATGGTCATAAATTCAGGAATAAAAAATGTGATAATTAGGGACACAAAGGAAAATTATCGCATTGTTGATGTGTATGAATGGATAGAAAATGACGAATCCCTTGAATTCACAAAGGGATATTGATATACATATTAAAGAAAGGATGGGAAATGAGCTATGGCTGAATTTGCAGTAGTTGATATACCTGTTAGTGCAAGAATACCAAGGATAATTGAAAGAATGTTTCGTGAGCTTCCTGAGATTGAGGCAGATAGAGCAATTCTCTTAACAGAGAGCTACAAGGAAACTGAAAATCTTCCTATAATAAAAAGAAGGGCAATTGCCTTTGCACACATACTAGAAAATTTACCGATTGTAATTAGAGAGGAAGAACTGATTGTTGGCAGTGCAACCAAAAAGCCGAGAGGCTGTCAGGTTTTCCCTGAGTATTCATATGAATGGCTTCAGGATGAGTTTGATACAGTTGCAACTCGTTCGGCAGACCCCTTCTACATATCAGAGGAAACAAAAGCGGCATTAAATAAGGTGTACCCATATTGGAAGGGCAAGACCACAAGTGAGCTTGCTTCATCATATATGGCACCTGAAACTCTTATTGCTATGAAGCACAATATTTTCACACCAGGAAACTACTATTACAACGGTGTGGGACATGTTACTGTTGACTATGGTAAAATTTTAAAAATTGGTTATAAGGGCTTGATTGAAGAGGCTGCAAGGGAATTGGCGTCTTGTGATGTGTCCGATGCAGATTATCCAAAAAAGAGAGAATTTTTAGAGTCGGTTATAATTTCAGCGAAGGCAGCTATATTATATGCGCAAAGATATTCCGAGCTTGCAAAACAACTTGCTAAAAATGAAAAGGACGAGAATAGGAAAAAGGAACTTTTACAGATTAGTAAAAATTGCAGTAGAGTTCCTGAAAATCCTGCAGAAAGTTTTATGGAGGCTTGTCAGTCTTTCTGGTTTATCCAGATGCTTTTGCAGATTGAGTCAAGTGGACATTCAATCTCTCCCGGACGATTTGACCAATATATGTATCCATACTATAAAAATGATATAGACAGTGGAAAAATCACAAGGATAGAGGCACAGGAGCTTATTGATTGCATATGGGTTAAACTGAATGACTTAAATAAGGTCAGGGATGCTGCATCTGCAGAAGGATTTGCAGGATATAGTTTGTTCCAGAACCTATGTGTTGGTGGACAAACCGAGGAAGGTTTAGATGCAACAAATGACCTTTCGTATTTGTGCATTCAGGCGTCTATGCATACTCAACTTCCACAACCATCCTTCTCAACAAGAGTATGGAATGGAACTCCTGACGAGTTCTTATATAAGTGTGCAGAATTAACAAGAACAGGTGTAGGCTTGCCTGCATACTACAATGACGAGGTTATTGTTCCTGCATTGATGTCAAGAGGCTTAACCATTGAAGAGGCAAGGGACTATAATATAATCGGTTGTGTTGAGCCACAAAAATCAGGAATGACAGATGGCTGGCATGATGCTGCATTCTTTAATATGTGCAGACCTTTGGAATTGGTATTCTCAAATGGCGAAGAGGACGGAGAGCTTGTTGGTGTAAAAACAGGCAAGGTTGAGGATATGAAGACCTTTGATGAATTCTATGATGCATATAAAAAGCAGATGCACTACCAGATTAAGCTATTGGTAAATGCAGATAATGCAATAGATGTGGCTCATTCTGAAAGATGTCCACTACCTTTCCAATCCTCAATGGTTAAGGATTGTATAAAAAGAGGAAAGAGTATGCAGGAGGGTGGAGCAGTATATAATTTCACAGGACCTCAGGGCTTTGGTATTGCTAATATGACAGATGCTCTTTATGCTATAAAGACCTTGGTATTTGAAGAGGGTAAATATACTCTTGGAGAATTTAAGGAGGCACTTTCCAAAAACTATGGTCACGGACTCAATCCCGACCAGGCAGAAAAGGCAACAAGTCAGGTTGTTATGGAGCTTGCAAACAAGGGCGTGACAGTTACACAAGCACAGATTGCAAATATCTTCAAGGGCTTGTTGGAAGGAACTGCAACAAAGGAAGAAAAAGTAAAATTTGATAAATTGCTTAAGGATATAGACAGAGTTCCAAAGTACGGAAATGATGTCTATGAGGTGGATATGTTTGCAAGAGATGTTGCATATGTGTACACAAGAGAGCTTGAAAAGTATAAAAATCCAAGAGGAGGAATGTTCCAGGCAGGCTTATACCCTGTGTCTGCAAATGTTCCTTTGGGACAACAAACAGGTGCAACTCCTGATGGCAGACTGGCACATACCCCTGTTGCAGATGGTGTTGGTCCATGTTCAGGTAAGGACACAAATGGTCCTACCTCTGCTGCAAACTCAGTTGCAAAGCTTGACCATGCAATTGCATCCAATGGTACTTTATATAATCAGAAGTTCCATCCGTCAGCATTGGCAGGAGTAGATGGAATTTGGAAGTTCACTTCATATATCCGTGCTTTCTTTGACCAGAAGGGAATGCATATGCAGTTCAATGTGGTAAGTAAGGAAACCTTGTTGGATGCACAAAAGCATCCTGAGAACTATAAGAATCTTGTTGTGAGAGTGGCAGGCTATAGTGCGTTGTTCACAACCCTGTCAAAGTCCCTGCAGGATGATATTATCAACAGAACTGAACAGGCGTTCAATAGATAAAGGGGAAATAAGATGAACGATTTATATGGAGTCAAGGGTAGAATTTTTGAAATCCAGAAATATTCTATCCATGACGGACCGGGAATAAGAACAATAGTATTTTTAAAAGGCTGTGCCTTTCGATGCAAATGGTGTTGTAATCCTGAGTCCCAGAGCTTTGATATAGAAACAATGAATGTTATGGGCAGTGAAAAAACAGTTGGCTATGACACAACTGTGGGTGAGGTTATAAAGGAGATTAAAAAGGATATGCCATACTATCGCCGTTCGGGTGGTGGAGTAACACTTTCAGGTGGAGAATCACTTCTACAGCCTGAATTTGCAGTGGCACTATTAAAATCCTGTCACGAACTTGGTATAAACACTGCTATTGAAACAACAGGCTTTCAAAAATTTGAGGTTATAAAAGAATATCTTCCTCATCTTGATTATATACTTATGGATATTAAGCACACAAATGATGCAAAGCACAAGGAATTCACAACAAAGTCTAATGCACTTGTGCTTGAAAATGCAAGAAAAATTGCAGAAAGTGGTGCAAACTTAACTATAAGAGTGCCTGTTATTCCGGGATTTAATGACACTGAGAGTGAAATAATGCAGATTGCAAAATTTGCAAAGAGTCTGCCCGGTATCAATGAACTTCATCTTTTGCCATATCATAGAATGGGAGAGGATAAATACACATGGTTGGGAAGAGAATATCAGTTAAAGGGTGTTGTACCTCCCGACAATGATGAAATGGAAAAATTGCTTATGGCAGCTGCTAAAACGGGAATTAAGTGTCAGATTGGTGGCTAAATTTTAATATTTTCCTTTAAATTTTAATATTTTCCTTTAAATTTTAAAATAATGCTTGCTTTTTTTAAAAGCCTGTGTTATAATGACAGTAATATCGAATAAAGTTTTTTCGAAAGAGTGGGTTTTAATAACTCACTCTTTCATATTTATTGTGATAAGAAAGGAGAGCATATGAAAAATTCCATTGAACAATCAGTTCTCAATCTTGCAGAGCCTATTTCTGAGGAGCTTGGAGTATATGTGGTGGATGTCACATCAAAAAAGGAGGACGGACAAAGGGTTTTGAGAATTTTTATTGATAAGTCCGGTGGAGTAGGACTTGACGACTGCGAAGCCTTCTCCCGTGCCATTGACCCTGTGCTTGATGAGGCTGACCTGATTAAAGAAGCATATAGCTTAGAGATTTCATCACCGGGAGTGGACAGAAAGCTCACTGAGGAAAGAGAGTTTTTGTATTATATAGGCAGAGAAGTGGACATAAAGCTATATAAAGCAATTGACAATGAAAAGGAATTCACAGGAATACTCACCGACTATTCAGATGATATCATAACCCTTATGGTTAATGGAAAAGAAATGAAAATAAAAAAACAAGAGGCAGTTTATGTATGTCTGCATTTTGAGTTTTAAATTAAATATACTAAAGGAAAGGATGATTTTTAAAAATGAATAAGGAGCTATTAAAGGCATTGACAGAGATTTGTGAGGAAAAGGGTATTGAGAAGGATGTTATCCTTGATGCTCTTGAGGCAGCATTGGTTGCAGCCTACAAAAGAAATTTCAATTCTGCACAGAATGTTGAGGTGCAATTGAATAGGAAAACAGGCGTGGTAAAGGTAGTTGCAAAAAAAGAAGTTATAGAGCTTGTTGAAGAGGATATGCAACAGACTTATATTTCCTTGAAGGACGCAAGAGAAATTACTGCTACCTATGAGATTGGTGATATTGTTGATGTTGAGGTAACACCGAAGGATTTCGGAAGAATTGCCGCAATGACTGCAAAACAGGTTATCACCCAGAGAATAAGAGAAGCTGAAAGAGATGTTTTATATGAGGAATATCAAAAGCGTGAAAATGAGCTTATCTCAGGAAAGATAGAAAGAATGGAAAGAGGCAATATCTATGTGGATATTGGCAAAATGGAAGCAATCCTGCCTGCAAATGAAATTCCACAAACTGAGCAACCTATAACAGAACATTTCAAAATCCATCAGCATGTGAGTGCATATATCAGCGAAGTAAGGAATGTAACAAAGGGAATGCAGGTTGTTCTTTCAAGAACACATCCGGGCTTAGTAAGAAGACTTTTTGAAAGAGAAGTTCCCGAAATTGCAGATGGTATTGTTGAAATCAAGAGTATTGCACGTGAGGCAGGCTCAAGAACAAAAATCGCAGTATATTCCGAGGACGAAAATGTGGATGCTCAGGGTGCTTGTATTGGTGCTAAGGGTATAAGAGTCCAGAATATAGGTGACGAGCTTGGAGAGGAAAAGATTGATATAATTAAGTGGAGTGAGGATCCGTCAGAGTTTATTGCGGCAAGTCTTAGTCCATCAAAGGTTTTATCAGTTATAGTTAATGAGGAAGAAAAATCAGCGAGCGTTACAGTGCCCGAATATCAATTGTCACTTGCAATCGGCAAGGCAGGACAGAATGTTCGTTTAGCTGCAAGACTCACAGGCTGGAAGATAGATATTATATCTACTGCTGATGAAAAGAGCTATATAATCGGAGAAGAATAATATAACTTGAAAGGAAGCTGAAAATGGCAAAGCATATCCCCATGAGAATGTGCGTAGGCTGCAGACAGATGCATCCTAAGGATGATTTGATTAAAGTGACACTGAAAAATAATGAAATTGAGATTGACTTTAAAAAGAAGAATGAAGGAAGAGGCGCTTATTTTTGTAAAAGTATAGAGTGTATCGGACTTGCAAAAAAGAAAAAGGCACTTTCAAAGCATTTTAAAATGCCTGTTTCTGAGGAAATTTACGATAAGGCTATGGAGTATATAGATGGATAAGATATTAAATATGCTTGGTTTAGCAAAGAAAGCCGGTAAGGTCACAACCGGTGAGTTCTTAAGTGAAAAATCAATCAAATCAGGGGAGAGTAAGCTTATTATTATAGCTTGTGATACATCGGACAGAGGAAAAAAGAGCATAACTGATGCTTGCAAGTATTATAATGTAGAATATATAGAATATGCCGATAAGGAAAGTCTTGGAAGGATTACAGGCAGTAAAGCAAGAGCAGTTGTGTCGGTAAATGACTCCGGCTTTAAAGAGGCAATTTTAAAGAAATTGTCTTAATGAGGAATAGAAAGGAATGATGATAATATGGCAGTTAAGGTACAGGAATTAGCTAAGGAATTAAATATAACAAATAAAGAAATTATAGAAAAGCTCAATAGCTTTGGATATGAGGTCAAGAATTATCAATCTGCTCTGGAGCCTGAGCAATTAGGTCTTATTATAGATATCTACACACAGATGCATGATATTGGTGATGAGATTTTGAAAAAGCCAAATAAGATGGCAGAGCCTAAAAAAGAAGAGCCAAAACAGGAAGAGCCTAAAAAAGCAGAGGTAAAGGAAGCATCAAAGCCTGAAGTTAAGAAGGAAGAGAAAAAGGAAGCTCCTAAGAAGGAGGAAGCTCCTAAAAAGGCAGAGCCTAAGAAGGAAGTAAAGCCTCAGCCTATGCCAAAAAAGAAAAAGGAGGAGGCTCCAAGAAAGGCAGAAACAATCGAACAGATTGAAAAGACTGCAGGTGCATTTGTTGTTGAAACCAAGAAGGAAGTAAGGTATGTTGACACAAGAACATCAACTGCAGACCTTGAAAAGATTGAAACAACCGAGAGATTGGAAAATATGGTCGGTGATGACTTGAGAAACCTTGACGGTGGCAGAAGCAAGAACAAGAAGAAAATGCGCAACATCGAAAAGAATATGGGAGAACAGGTTATCCAGAAGAAACCTGAAAAGAAGGAAAAAACTCCTGAATTTGTTGAAATTCCTGAGGAAATCACAGTTGGCGACCTTGCAGATAAATTGAAAAAGAGTGCTGCAGAAATAGTTAAAAAGCTTATGCTTCTCGGCATAATGGCAACAATTACCCAGACTATCGATTTTGATACTGCTTCATTGATTGCAGAGGAATTGGGAGTTGAGGTAAGAAAGGAAATAGTATTAACAAAAGAGGACATACTATTTACTGAGGAAGAGGATAAGCCAGAGGATTTAGTTTCGCGTCCTCCTGTTGTAGTTGTTATGGGACATGTTGACCATGGTAAAACATCCTTGCTTGATGCCATCAGAAACACATCTGTAACCAGCACAGAGGCAGGTGGTATCACTCAGCACATCGGTGCATACAGTGTTCGTTTGAATGACAGGGACATCACATTTTTGGATACTCCTGGACACGAAGCCTTCACCACAATGCGTATAAGAGGTGCACAGGTAACAGATGTTGCGATAATCGTGGTTGCTGCAGACGACGGAATTATGCCACAGACAATCGAAGCTATAAATCACGCAAAGGCAGCAGGTGTATCTATAGTTGTTGCAATAAATAAGATAGATAGAGAAAATGCAAATGTGGAAAGAGTAAAGCAAATGCTTGTTGAACACGAGCTTGTTCCTGAAGAATGGGGTGGTGACACAGTTTGTGTTGAAATTTCTGCAAAGCATAATATTAACATTGACGGTTTGCTGGAAATGGTACTTTTAATTGCTGATATGAAGGAATTAAAGGCAAATCCGAATAAGCCTGCAAAGGGTACAGTTATTGAATCTCAAATTGATAAGGGCAGAGGTCCTGTTGCAACAGTTCTTGTTCAGGAGGGTACTTTGAATGTTGGAGATATCGTTATTGCAGGAACAGCAGTAGGTCATGTTAGAGCTATGGTGAATGATAAGGGCAGACGAGTTAAGGTTGCACCACCATCAACACCTGTTGAGATTTTAGGTCTTTCGGAAGCTCCTATGGGTGGAGATGTGTTCCATGTTGTTAAGGACGAAAAGCTTGCCCGTGATGTTGCAGAGGCAAGAAAGCGTGAGCAGAAGGAATCAAAATTCAATTCAACTGTTAAAGTATCACTCGACAACCTGTTCTCACAGATTGACGAGGGTAATATGAAGGAATTGAGTATTATCATCAAAGCCGATGTTCAGGGCTCGGTTGAGGCAGTTCGTCAATCCTTGGAGAAGCTATCAAATGAAGAGGTGAGAGTTCGTGCAATTCATGGTGGCGTTGGTGCTATCAATGAATCGGATGTTATGCTTGCTAACGCTTCAAATGCTATTATTGTAGGCTTCAATGTCCGTCCTGACGCAGGTGCATCTGCAGCAGCAGAACGCCAGGAGGTAGATATCAGATTATATAGAGTTATCTATCAGGCAATTGAGGAGATTGAGGCTGCTATGAAGGGTATGTTAGATCCTGAATTTAAAGAGGTTGTTATTGGACATGCGGAGGTGCGCCAGACATTCAAAGTATCAGGCGTAGGCACAATTGCAGGCTGTTATGTAACCGATGGTAAGATTGCAAGAAATGCACAAATCAGACTTGTTCGTGACGGAATTGTTGTTCACGAGGGAGAAATTGATAGCTTGAAGCGTTTCAAGGATGATGCCAAGGAGGTTATGGAAAACTTCGAATGTGGTATCGGAATTGATAGGTTCAATGATATTAAAGACGGAGATGTTATCGAATGTTTCGTTATGGAGGAAATTGAGAGATAATCGATAGCAGAAAGGAAAATAAAATGGCTAAAGATAGAATAAATAAGATTAACGAAGAGGTTAGGCGTGAGTTATGTGCCATTTTAAGAGAGGTTAAAGACTCAAGAATCCCAATGCTCACAAGTGTCGTGGCAGTAAATGTTACCAATGATTTGAGCTATGCCAAGGTATATGTTAGCGTTATGGGAGATGATGAGGTAAAGAAAAAGGCTCTGGAGGGATTGAAAAGTGCTTCAAGCTTTATGAGAAGGGAAGTTAGCAGACGAGTTCAGCTTCGTCACACCCCTGAGCTTATTTTTGAGCTTGATAACTCCATTGAGCATGGTGCACACATAAACGCAGTTTTGTCCTCCTTAAAAAAAGAGGAAAACTAACCAAAATAATAAAACCGATTCAGGTAGCTTTGGCTACGCTGAGTCGGTTTTAGTAGCTTTTAATATAAGTTAATGAAGGGATATATTATGAAAAAGATTATAAAGCTCATAAAAAAAGCCAACAGTGTTGCAATCCTCACTCATATCAGCGAGGATGCAGATGCAGTTGGAAGTGCAATGGCATTTGATGAAGCTATGAAGACAATGGGTAAAACCTCAGTTATATATGTAAGTGAAAAGCCTGAGTCCTGCCTTGAGTTTCTTGGTGATAATTATGTTATATATAAAAAAGGTGACATAGTACCTCAATATGATTTGTGTGTAAGCTTAGATAGTGCCGATGAAAAGAGAATGGGTTCGAGAATTGAGATTTTCAACAACGCAAAACACACTGTCTGCATTGACCATCATCACACCAATAAAGGCTTTGCAAATGAGAATTTCATTGACGGAAATGCGTCCTCAACAGGTGAGATAATCTATGACTTTTTAAAGGCATTAAGAGTAAAGATAACAAAGAAAATTGCAGAATATCTCTATGCCTCTATATCAGGGGACACAGGGAGCTTTATGTATAGCTCAACATCACCTAAAACCCATAAGATTGCATCAGAGCTTTTAGAAAAAGGTATTGACCAGGCATATATATCAAGAATGTTATTTGATACCGAGTCTAAGGAAAAAATAAAACTAGAGGGACATATAATGGCAAATATTCACGAGTATTTTGACGGGAAGCTTTGCATAGCTGTAGTGGATAAGAAAATGCTTGAGGAATTTGGTGTTGAGGAAAAGGAGCTTGGGGATATAGTGAATATTCCAAGAAAAATCAAGGGTTGCGAAATTGCAGTATCCATAAGAGAAAACACCGATAAAACAAAAATGAGCCTTCGTTCCAATGGAATATATGATGTTTCCCTGTTTGCAGTCAAATTCAATGGAGGGGGACATAAAATGGCCTCAGGAGTTTCTATGGAATGTGATATTGAAGAGGCAGAAAAAAGAATTATAGATTTTTGCAAGGAAAATTATTTTAAAAACTAAGGCGTTGAGAGGAACAATAAATGGTTGAATATGATAAGGATGCCATAGTTCATCCGTATATAACAGAGTATTTAAGAGAGGTAACTCCAAAAAGCGAAGGCTTTTTGGCAGAGCTTGAGGAGTATGCCGATAAAAATTCAGTACCGATTGTGCAACCTGAAACGGCACAGCTTTTAAGAACATTGGTGAGAATAACAAAGCCTGAAAGAATTTTAGAGGTGGGGTGTGCCATAGGCTATTCTGCAATTTTGATGGCAGAGGAATGTGAAGGCACAATCTCCACTCTGGAATATAATGAAGAAATGGCAGAAATTGCAGAGGAAAATATAAAAAAAGCAGGACTTTCTGAAAGAATTCACATAATAAAGGCAGATGCAAGAGAGTATGTGAAGAATCTTTCTGGCGAGTACGACATAATCTTTCTTGATGGACCAAAAGCACATTATATTCATATGCTTAACGATTGTGTAAGACTATTGAAAAAAGGTGGAATACTTATTGCAGATAATGTGCTATATAAGGGGATGACTGCAGATGAGGAGCATGTTATCCGTAGAAAAATCACCATTGTGAAAAGACTGAAGCACTTTATTTTAGCACAAATGCAAAGAGAGGACTTAAAGGCAGTATTGTTGCCGTTAGGTGATGGAGTGACAGTTGCAGTCAAAATTTGAAATAGCTTGGTGAGAAAGGATGAAACAGAATGAAAAGACCTGAATTGTTAGCACCTGGTGGTAGCTTGGAAAAGCTAATAACCGCTATTGATTATGGTGCTGACGCAGTATATATAGGTGGAGAAGCTTTCAGTTTGAGAGTGGCTGCCGAGAACTTTTCCTATGAGGATATGAAAAGGGGATTGGAGTATGCTCATAAGAGGGATAAAAAGGTATATTTAACTGCCAATATATTCCCTCATAACAAGGATGTTGAAGAATTATATAATTTCATTGAAGAGGTCAAGCCTATGGGTTTTGACGGAGTATTGACTGCTGATTTGGGAGTTTTTTCGGCTTTTTCAGAATTAGCTCCCAATATACCATTGCATATAAGCACTCAGGCAAACAATGTGAATTACCTGTCGGCAAAAAAATGGTATGAACTTGGAGCAAAAAGAGTTGTTCTTGCACGAGAGCTTAGCCTTCAGGAAATAAAGGAAATCAGGAATAATGTGCCTGAGGACTTGGAGCTTGAGGCATTTGTTCATGGAGCTATGTGCATATCCTATTCGGGAAGATGCCTTTTGTCTAATTATATGACACAAAGGGATGCAAATCAAGGAGCTTGTGCACATCCGTGCAGATGGAATTATTCACTAATGGAGGAAACTCGTCCAGGTGAATATATGAAGGTGTATGAGAATGAAAGAGGAACTTTTATTTTCAATTCCAAGGATTTGTGCCTGATAGAGCATATCCCACAACTGATTGAAAGTGGTATTCATAGCTTTAAAATTGAGGGCAGAGTTAAAACCTCATACTATGTGGCAACTGTGGTTAAGGCGTACAGAGAGGAAATTGACAGATATTTGGAAAATCCTGATAAGTATGAGTTTGATAAGAATCAGTTGGAGGAGCTATGTAAGGTAAGCCATCGTCCATATACCAAGGGCTTTGCATTCAGAAAGCCTGATGGAAATGAACAGGTATATACCAACAGCTCATATATAAGGGACTATGACCTTGTGGGTATCGTGAAGGACTATAATGAGGAAACAAAAATTGCCGAAATCACTCAACGAAACAGATTTTTCAAGGGTGACGAAGTAGAAATAATCCAACCCAACAAGCCTTTTATAAAGCATATTGTGGATTATATGAAAAATGAAAAAGATGAGGATGTTGATGTAGCACCTCATGCAGAAATGATAGTGAAGCTAAAAGTGGATACTCCCTTAATCCCGGGCGCAATGGTAAGAAAGAAAAGATAAGTAAAAAAGGAGTTGTTTTGATAAATGACTCCTTTTTTTCATTTTTAGACAAAAAATATCAAGTTTTATAAAAATTTAGCGTATATAAAGAGATTTTTGTTAAAAATATATAAAAATTTCTTGACAAAAAATTCCTGATATGCTATAATAATCCTATGGTTAAATTGTAGAATACTTTTAGGGGGAAGTTAGGATGACGCCGGATTTACAGCTTTGTAAGTTATCAGATGAACAGGTTGTTGAGCTGGCAAAGTCAGGGAGTAGGGAGGCCTACGACCACATTATAACAAGGTACAGAAATTATGTCTATGCCAAGGCAAAATCCTATTATATCAAGGGCGCGGACCAGGATGATTTAATCCAGGAGGGTATGATAGGTCTTTATAAGGCAGTCAAGGACTATAATCCTGAGTTGTCAACCTTTGCAGGTTTTGCAAAGGTGTGTGTGGTGAGGCAGATGATAACTGCAGTTAAGAATTCCACTCGGAATAAGCATATGCCCCTGAACACTTATGTGTCTATTGAGGGTAGCTTTGAAGGGGAAGCAGAAGGTGTTTTGGATATTCCTGATAACAAGAATTCACCTGACCCTGAAAGTATAATGATTGACCGTGAAAGCTTGTCCGGAATAGAGTTCCAGATAAACCAAAGCCTTTCTAAATTTGAATCAGAGGTTTTAGCATACTATCTTGACGGATTTTCCTATCAGGATATTGCAACCAAGGTGAAAAAAGATGTGAAGGCTGTGGATAATGCAATTCAACGCATCAGAAAAAAATTGGAAAATGTTCTGGATAAATAATATCTGTCCTGCTCAAAAAAGTGAGGGATACTAAGAACTTTGTGTCAATCGGTGCAAATCCGTTCAGGACAGGGAAAAATTATTTATTTATCTATTCAAAGCGAGGGAAAAAACATGTACGAAGACAAAACATTGGTATGTAAAGACTGTGGTCAGGAATTCATCTTTTCTGCAGGCGAACAGGAATTTTATGCTGAAAAAGGCTTTCAGAATGAGCCAATCCGTTGTAAGGATTGCAGAATTGCCAGAAAAAATAGCATAAGACAAAATAGGGAAATGTATGAGATTGTTTGTGCAGATTGTGGTAAGGTGGATAAAGTTCCTTTCATGCCCAAGAATGACAGACCTGTATATTGCAGTGAATGCTTTGAAGCTCACAAATAATATATAAATTAACTTGTACATTAAAAGGGATTGGTTTTTCACCAATCCCTTTTTTTACATTCTCTATTCAGTTGGCTTTTTGCCGAAGTACTGATAAATATTGCATTTTATCATTCCGTTATATATTTTTCGTTTCTTATTTGCCACTCGTCCAAAATGCTTTTCAAAGTTCTCATTTGATGCTATTATATAGTACGACCAATCCTGAAGCTTGGAAAAGCTTTTCCAAATTTCTCCATATAGCTTTTCACATTCTCTTATATCTCCAAGCCTTTCACCATAGGGTGGATTGGTGATAATAGAGCCATATGGCTTATCAAGATAAAAGTCCTCAGCCTTCATAACTCTGGGTATAACCACATCCTCAACCATAGCAAGCTTTGCGTTTTGTTTTGCAATTTCGACTGTGTCGGGGTTTATGTCGGAGGCGTATATCTCAAGAGGCAAATCCCTTTTTAATGACATTGCCTCCTCTCTTGCACTTTCCCACAATGACTTATCTATAAACCGAAATGATTCACCACGGAAGCTTCTTGTTAAGCCAGGTGCAATATTTCTTTTAAACATAGCGGCCTCAATTGGAATTGTTCCCGAGCCACAAAATGGGTCACATAAAGGGTACTCAAATTTCCAATAGCTCATCATTACCATTGCAGCAGCAATTGTTTCCTTTAAAGGTGCTTCGTTTGAAACCTGTCTGTAGCCACGCTTGTGAAGACCTTCTCCTGATGTGTCAATCATAAGAGTAACCTTGTCCTTCAAAATTGAAAACTGCACCTGATAAACTTCCTCATCTTCAGGTAGCCACTCAACAGAATAGCTATCGGACAAGGACTTAGCAATTGCCTTTTTAACAATTGCCTGACAATCCCTGATGCTTGCCAATTTTGATTTTAAGGAATACCCTTTAACAGGGAAGGCGCCACTCTTAGAAATCCATCTGCTCCAATCAATATTTTTTGTGCCCTCAAAAAGCTCCTCAAAGGAAAATGCTGAAAATTCTCCTGCTTTTATTAATACTCTCTCACCTGTTCGAAGCCATATATTCGCTCTGCATATAGCGTCGGCACCACCCTTGAAGGTAACTCTTCCGTCCTCTACAGATACAACCTCATACCCTAATCTTTTGATTTCACGACTAACAAATGCCTCCATTCCAAACAGAGTCGGCACAATTAGTTCAAATTCATCCATATTTCCACTCTCCATTTATCTAAAATCGTTTCCTTTTTCTTTTACTTATAGACTTGGTTTTATTTTTTCTTTTTTTGTCAAGCTCTCTTTTTTTCTTATATTCTCTCTTTTGAAATCGGTCAATGTCGGACATAGTCAAATCCTCGGCAATTAAAAAGTCAATTTGCCTTGACATTAGGTCACATCTTGCAACTGCAATATCAATACTATCGCCGATTGAGTAAACCTTGTTGGTGTGTTTGCCTGTGAGAGTTTTTCTCTCAGCATCATATATATAAAAGTCGTCACGAATATTTTCAAGCCTGATTAGGCCCTCAACGGTATTTTCAAGCTCTGCAAATATTCCAAAATCCGTAATTGAGGAGATTTTTGCTTCAAATACATAGCCCACATATTGCGACATATAATAAGCCATCATCAAGTCAGATATATCTCTTTCAAGAAGAACAGCAGTTTTTTCTGTATCACTTGAGTGCTTTGCAATAGTCGAAACCAAAGGATAAAATTCATCAATGCTCTCACCCTTGATAAAGGCTTTTAAAATTCTGTGAATTGCAAGGTCAGGGTATCTGCGAATAGGGGAGGTGAAATGACAATAGTAATTTGCCGCCAAGCCAAAATGCCCTGTATTATCCGATTTATAGTCTGCCTTCATAAGTGAACGTAGGGTGTAGGTGGCAATTATATGCTCCTCGTCAGTTCCCGACACCTTATTCAATATATCCTGAATGGTTTTAGGATGAATAGGCTCTGCATCACTGAAGCTTTCCTTCAATCCCAAGCCAAAGGATGCTAAGAATTTTTGATAGTCACGCATACTCTCGGTTGAGGGTGGAAGGTGACTGCGAAAAACAAAGGGAAGCTCTGCCCAAAAGGCATACTCTGCAACTGTTCTGTTGGCAGACAACATAAACTCCTCAATTATTTTGTGCGACATAAGTCTTTCCTCAGGATATATTTCTATGGGATTTCCTTCTTTGTCAACCACAATTTTTGCCTCGGGAAAATCAAAGTCGATACTACCCTCGTCCATTCTTTTTCCTCTTAAAATCTTTGCAAGCTCCTTCATATTTTCAAGGGTGGGAAGAAGAGTATCATACCTTTTTAAAAGCTCCTCATCCTCCTTGTTTAAAAGCTTCTCAACATTGGTGTAGGTCATTCTTTCTTTTGAACAGATAACACTCTCATATATTTCATTTGAAAGGACCACACCCTTTTTGGAAATTTCCATAAATACGGATAGGGTGAGCCTGTCCTCGTTGGGATTTAAGCTGCATATTCCATTGGATAGCTTTTCAGGAAGCATTGGAATAACCCTGTCGGGAAGATATATGCTTGTGCCTCTTTTATAGGCTTCTGTGTCAAGTGGTGAGCCTTTTTTAACATAATGGGTAACATCTGCAATATGAACGCCTAATCGGTAGTTGCCATTCTCAAGTATAGTCAGGGATACTGCATCATCAAAATCACGAGCATCGTCGCCATCAATTGTGAAGGTGAGTGTGTCCCTTAAATCCAATCTACCCTTAATTGCTTCTGGAGAAATTTTATCAGGAATTTGATTTGCCTCGTTTATTACATCCTCACTGAACTCCAAAGAAATGTTTTCTGAAAACAGGGTTGCGTTCTCAAGACTTTTTAAGGAGTTTCCATCACCTAAAATATTTGTTACAACCCCACAGGCCTCAGGTGGATATTTGGTGATTTCAATTAAAACTCTGTCCCCTGATGTTGCACCCATAAGCATATCCTCAGGAATGGAAAAGTTATAATATATTTTAGGAGAGTCGGGACGAAGAATAATTCCCTTAGAACTTGATTTTTTTAAAACACCACTGATTGTGTGGGTTTTTCTTTCGAGAATTTTGGTAATATGTCCCTCGGGGCGTTGACTCACAGTATCAATTTTGTCCACCGATACTAAAACTCTGTCTCCATGCATGGCATTTAAAAGTGCATCTCCGTGGATATACACATCCGATTCTGACTCATCATCAGGAACAAGGAATGCAAAAAAACCCCGTGAGTTGCAGGAAATTATGCCTTCAATGGTCTTTTTAGAGGAATTATAGGAGTATCTTCCTTTTTTGGATTTTAAAATTCTTCCCTCACTTAAAAGAGAAGATAAAATCTTCTTAAATTCCTCACTATCCTCCTTTGGAACTACTAAAACCATCATTAGTTCGTCCTCGGTCATGGGTATATATTCATCACTTTTTATGAAGTTTAAAATCTTTTCTTTTCTGTCCATAAATTTATAACTCCTTCTCTTACATCTACTATTTTATATCATTTCCATAAATTCGGCAAGATAAAAATAAAATTTTAAGTTTTATTGGTGAAAGTAGTAAAATCATCTTGACTTTTTGAGGTGTAAGGGGTATAATATTTTTATGTGCTCT
Source organism: Clostridia bacterium (assembly GCA_045649415.1). Classification (GTDB taxonomy): domain Bacteria; phylum Bacillota; class Clostridia; order UBA1381; family UBA1381; genus CAKSQL01. Next base: position 25,796 of record JAZRPY010000003.1, read on the forward strand.
ATATATAACAATTTATGAAAGGGTTGATAATTCAAATGAAGAAAAAGAGTATAGTAATACTTATTTTCATGTTGGTTATCGCAGTACTTTTGAACTATGTAGCGTTCATTGGCTTTGATGTATCAGGCTTTAAGTACGGTGGTATGCTGGATGAGGAAAAGGGAATAAGAAAGGGTATTGATCTTGCAGGTGGTTCAGTAATCACCTTCCAGGCTGATGCACAAAATCCAACAGAGGAGCAAATGGATATTGTAGAGGCTATTTTCACAGCGAGATTAAATAGTTCAGGTTACACAGAAGCAAGAATATCAAGAGATGAAGCAGGACAATTCACTGTTGAAATCCCATCTGTTTATGAAACAGATGAGGCTGCAAAGCTTCTTGGCTCAACTGCAAAGCTGACCTTTGTTGATGCTGATGGCAATGTTGTTTTAGACGGTGCCACAGATATCAAGAATGCAGAAGCAATGTATGGAGCAGTTGACCAAACAGGTGTTTCTGAGCATTATGTTATGTTGACATTAACAAATGATGCAATCGAGAAGTTCGCAACTGCAACAAGAAATGCAGCAGCATTGTCAGCAGAGGGCAAGAACTATATCTCAATCAAAATGGATGAAGAAATCTTGTCATCACCAATGGTAAGAGAGGAAATCAATTCAGATTCATGCATCATTTCTGGTAGCTTTGAAACTGCTCAGGATTCAACAACTCTTGCAAACCAGATTAAATCAGGTGCGTTGCCATTTGCTTTAACAACCGTTGCACAGGACACAATTGGTCCTGAGTTAGGTGAAAAGGCATTGCCAACAAGCTTATTGGCTGCATTGATTGGTATCCTGATCGTTATGTTGTTTATGATTTGCTACTACAGATTGTCAGGCTTGATTGCAGATTTAGCATTGGCATTCTATATTGGTATCATTGGCTTGGTTTTAGGCGTAGCTCGTGTAAACTTAAGCTTGTCAGGAATTGCAGGTATTGTTCTTTCAATCGGTATGGCAGTTGATGCTAATGTAATCATATTCGAAAGAATGAAGGAAGAAATGAAGCTTGGTAAAACCATTAAGGCTTCTGTTGAAGCAGGCTTCAAAAAGGCATTTGGTGCTATCCTTGACTCAAATGTAACAACAATTATCACTTGTGTTGTTCTATATTTGTCAGGAATAGGCACAATCAGAGGCTTCGCAGTAACCTTGGGCTTGGGCGTTATAGTAAGTATGCTCACAGCTATTGTTATTACTAAGTTCTTGCTGAAGCAGGTTGTGAATATGAATGTCACAAACCGTAAGCTATTCTTAAGATAGGAGGTATTAAGTAGAATGAAAACATTAAACGTTACTAAAAATAAGTTTAAGTATCTGCTTATTCCAATTATCATTGTAATAGCAGGTATCGTTATGTACTTTGTACAGGGCTTTAACTTTGACATCGAGTTTATGGGTGGTGTCAAGATGCAGGTCAATATGGGAACAACCTTTAAGAATGAAGAGATTAAAAATTTCCTTGAAGAAAAAACAGGTATCACACCTATTATTGTTCAGACAGTAGGTGACGGAACTCAGGCTTCTATTAAGACTCAACCAATTGAGGAAGAAAAGAAGAATGAGATTTATCAGGTTTTAAAGGAGCAATATAATTTGCAGGATGAGGAGCCTATGTCAATAACAAGTGCATCTGCAAGCTTTGGTGAGCAGGTACAAAGAAAGGCTTTAATTTTCACAATTATTGCTATTTTGTGTATCCTGGCATATATTGCGATTCGTTTTGAATGGCGTTCTGCAATCGCAGCTATTATTGCACTTATTATCAATATTATTGTTATGATGGCAGTTTATGCTATCACATACACTCCTATTAACACAACCTTTATTGCAGCTATGCTGACGGTTATAGGTTATTCTATCAATAACACAATCGTTGTGTTCGACAGAATTCGTGAAAATATGAGAGGTTTTAATTCCAAAAAAGGCTTGACAGTTTCTGAGATTACGAACAAGAGTATCACAGAGAGTATGGGAAGAACCATCAACACAACTATCACAACATTGGTTACAATCATTGCGTTGTACATTGTTGGTGTTGAGTCAATCAAGCAATTTGCATTCCCATTGATTATCGGCGTTTTAGCAGGTGCATACAGCTCAATTTTCATTGCAAGTCCAATTTGGTCTGCGTGGAAGGAAAGCGAAATCGAAGCTAAAAAGCAACATGCGAAATAATTATTAAAAAAATATACCCGAACTTCTTTGAAAATTAGGAGTTCGGGTGTTTTTTATTTGTTAATATATACCTGTGGTTTTTTTTCAAAACTATTGAAAATAAATGTGAAATGATATATAATATACAATGTGGGAAGGTGGTTTAAATTTAAAAATTACTAATTTTTATGGAGGACCAAAAATATGTGTGGAATAGTCGGATATGTAGGAAACAAGGAAGCTGCTCCAATCTTATTAGAGGGTTTGAGTAAGCTTGAATACAGAGGCTATGATTCCGCAGGAATAGCGATTTTAAATAACAATAAGGTTGATGTATATAAGGCGAAGGGTAGATTAATGATTTTATCGGACAGGCTTGATGGTGGAAAATCGGTTTTTGGAACAATAGGAATTGGTCACACAAGATGGGCAACCCATGGTGAGCCCTCGGATGTTAACTCGCACCCACATATTTCATCATCAGGAAGGTTTGCAGTTGTTCATAATGGTATTATAGAAAATTATCTTTCCCTGAAAAAGATGATGGAGTCAAAAGGAATTGAATTCTTGTCAGAAACCGATACTGAGGTTATTGCTCACCTATTCGAGTATTACTATAACGGTGATATAATTGACACATTAGCTAAGGTAATTCACAGAGTCGAGGGCTCGTATGCCTTTGGTATAATTTCTGCCGATAACCCTGAGGAATTTATTGCAGTAAGAAAAGTAAGTCCATTGATTGTTGGCTTGGGTGAGGGTGAAAATTTCATTGCCTCGGATGTTACTGCAATCCTGAAGCACACAAGAAAGATTCTCTATCTTGATGATGACGAAATAGCTGTATTATCAAAGGATAGCGTCAAGATATATAACACCGATAAAGAATTGGTTAAAAAGGAAATATTCACAGTTGACTGGGATGTGTCTGCCGCAGAAAAGGGTGGCTACGAGCATTTTATGATGAAGGAAATCGAGGAGCAACCAAAGGCATTGAAGGACACAATAAGTCCAAGAATAAGGGATGGAAAAATTGTTCTTGACGAGTTCTCATTAACAGATGAGGATATGAAGAAATTAAATAAAATTTATATCGTTTCCTGTGGTAGTGCATATCATGTGGGAGTGGTGGGAAAATATGTGATAGAAAAGCTATGCAGAATTCCTGTTGAAACAGAGTTTGCATCAGAATTCAGGTATCACAATCCAATCGTTGACGAGCATACCCTGACTATAGTTATCAGCCAGTCTGGTGAAACTGCCGACACTCTTGCGGCCCTAAAGGAAGCAAAGGAAAAGGGCTCAAGAATATTATCTGTTGTGAATGTTGTTGGCAGTGCAATTGCAAATGCATCCGACGATGTTATATACACTTGGGCTGGGCCTGAAATAGCAGTTGCAACCACTAAAGCATATAGTACACAATTGTCAGTTATCTATATGATTGCATTGTATTTAGCAGAAAAGAGAAATACTATCTCAGCTAGAGAGTATAAAGAAATAATTGAGGGAATCGGAAAACTCCCCGAGTATGTGAAAGATATTCTAAAGGATAAGGACAATGTTCAGTACCTTGCATCTAAATTCTATAATTCAAAAAGTATATTCTTCATTGGCAGAAACTTAGACTATGCAGTTTCTCTTGAAGGCTCGTTGAAGCTAAAGGAAATTTCATATATTCACTCCGAGGCATATGCTGCAGGTGAATTAAAGCATGGAACAATATCCTTGATTGAAGATAAAACATTGGTTGTTGCTCTTGCAACAGGAGATGATTTATCTGATAAGACTATCAGTAATGTCAAAGAAGTAAAGGCAAGAGGAGCAGTTGTTATTTGCATAACAACTGATAAGCATGAGAATGCAGAGGATGTTTGTGACCATGTTATAAGAATTCCTACTGCTCCATCAGTGTTGTTGCCTTCATTAACAGTTATACCATTGCAGTTATTTGCGTATTATATTGCAAGCCTGAAGGGTTGCGATATTGATAAGCCAAGAAATCTGGCGAAATCCGTAACAGTAGAATAATAAAGATAAATAATTGCGACATAGTTTATTTTGCTATGTCGCAATTATGGCAAGTAAAGAATAAAAAAAGAGGAAAACAAGTGGATAAAATAAAAACAATATTAAAGGAATTAAAAAGATATATTTTAAAGGTATTAAAGTGGATTTTTATTGCCGCAATTATAGGAATTTTATGTGGTGTTGTGGGTGCAATATTTCATATAAGCATAGAAAAGGTCACAGATTTCAGATTTGAAAATTCGTGGATGATATTTTTTCTGCCTGTATCAGGACTTTTAATTGTGCTTATATACAAGCTCACAAAATTGGCAGAAAACACAGGCACAAATGATATTTTGTATTCTGTAAGACATGGAGATAAGCCTGTTTCAGTTCTTTTAGGACCTGCGATATTCTTAGGTACTTTGATTACCCATGCCTTTGGTGGCTCGGCAGGCAGAGAGGGTGCGGCGTTGCAATTGGGTGGAAGTATTGCATCGGGAATAAGTAAACCCATAAAGCTCAACAAGGATGAAGTGTCGGTTGCAACTATGTGCGGAATGTCGGCAGTATTTTCATCACTTTTTTCCACACCTGTTACTGCTGCAATATTTGCATTAGAGGTAGCGACTGTGGGAATAATGAAATATTCAGCATTATTGCCATGTCTTTTAGCTTCATTGGTTGGATATAAGATATCCCTGATGTTTGGCATACATCCTCTTATATATAATATAACAATCCCTGAATTTCAGCTAAGGACTTGTGTATCAGTAGGGATATTGGCAATTTTATGTGGACTTGTGAGCATAGTATTTTGCTTTGCAATGCATAAGACCACTCACTATTCTGAGAAATATATAAAAAATTCCTATCTAAGAGTGTTTTTAGGAGGTACAATAATTGTTGTATTAACTCTCCTTTTAGGAACAGGGGACTATAACGGAGCAGGGATGTTTGTGCTGAAAAATGCATTGGGTGGTTTTGCGAAGCCTGAGGCGTGTATATTAAAAATTATATTTACTGCCATAACTCTCTCATCAGGCTATAGAGGTGGCGAGGTGGTTCCAACCTTCTTTATAGGTGCAACCTTTGGATGCGTTATAGCACCATTTTTGGGGATAGATGCAGGCTTTGGTGCAGCGATAGGACTCATAGCCCTGTTTTGTGGGGTGGTGAATTGCCCTATGGCATCAATTATTCTTTCAGTTGAGCTTTTTGGTGCGAAAGGACTTATGTTCTTTGCAATCGCATCGTCAGTAAGTTATATAATATCAGGCTACTGTGGATTATACAATAAGCAAAAGATTGTATATTCAAAGTCGGATTTGGAGTTAGTGAACACATATTCAAAATAAAAGGGGGAAATAAAAATGATTACAAGTAAACAAAGAGCATTTTTAAGAGGAGAGGCAAATGGCATTGAACCAATATTCCAGATAGGAAAAGGTGGAATATCTGATGAGATTATTTTCCAATTAGGAAAGGCACTTGATGCAAGAGAGCTTATAAAGGTGCATGTGTTGGAAACTGCTATGTTGGATATTAAGCAAGCTTGCAATGAAATCGCCGAAAGGCTTGGTGCAGAGCCTGTTCAGGCAATCGGCTCGAAGTTTGTTTTATATAGAAAAGCATCAAAGGAAAAGGACAGGAAAATAGTATTACCAAGATAACAAAGCGATTTATAAAATTTTGATAAATAATAATTATTAAAAGATTGAAATCCTAAAGGCTTAAGATTTTGTGAGTAACATACATATTTTGTGATTTAAAATCAATACTTTAGTGGGTGATAAAAGTGAGAGTAGGACTGATGGGTGGAACATTTAACCCACCACATTTGGCACATATTCATATTGCAAGAAGAGCTATGGAGGAGCTTGGATTATCTAAGGTCATATTTATGACAGGTGGAAATCCTCCTCATAAGGAAACTGACCTGAACGGGAAAATAAGACATCATATGACCAAGCTTGCAATTGAGAATGAAAAGGATTTTGAGGTTTGGGACTATGAGATAAAAAAGAAGGAATATTCCTATACATCAGATACTTTAAGATATTTAAATGAGAAATATCCCGATTATGAAATATACTTTATAATTGGTGGTGATTCCTTTGATAAGCTTTTTTCTTGGCATGAGCCTTTGGAGATTATAAAAAGGTGCAAGATAGTTGTTTATCCAAGGGACGGATACCCCAAGAAAAAGGATGTTGATGAATTTAATTTAAAATATAACAAGGATGTTTATCTTCTTAATGTGGAGGAGGAGAAGATGTCCTCAACTGATATCAGGAATTTGATTGAAAATGGTGAGGATGCAACAGAGTACCTTGATAAAAATGTGTATGATTATATAAAGAGAAATGGGATATATAAAAGGCATAATAATGATTATAGTGAGCATTTAAAAACTATGCTCACCAAAAAAAGATTTGAGCATAGCATAAATGTTGCAAAAATGGCAGTGAAGCTTGCAGAACATTATGGGATAGACATAAAAAAAGCAGAGCTTGCAGGACTTTTACACGATTGTGCCAAGGATATGGAAAAAGACGAGCTAATCAGAATTTGCATAGACCTTGAAGCAGAGGTGGATGAGTTCGAGTTGGCACATTGCCCCTTGCTCCATGCAAAAGCAGGCGCAGAGCTTATTAAAACTGAATTTGGGGTGTGGGATGAGGAAATTGCATCAGCAATCCGTTGGCATACTATTGGAAGAGTTGGTATGACAGAGCTTGAAAAGGTCATATTTATTGCCGATATGATAGAAGAGGGAAGATGCTATCCTGAGGTTGAATATTTAAGAGAGGAAGCTTATACTACTCTTGACAATGGAATGTACCAATGTATTTTAGCTATAATTAGGTTTAATGAAGCAAAGAAAAAGGACATTCATCCAAATGCATATGATATAAAAAATCATTATGAAAAGAGAAGATAAAAATATTTAAAAAAAATCCAAGTTCCTGGATTTTTTTATTTTTGGCAAAATACAAAGTTATTTTATAATAACATATTGTAAATATTTTCAAAATGTGATATTATGTGACAAAGGATTTTAAATTAAGGGGAAAAATTGTGAAAAAGATTATTAACGCTTTTAAAAATATATTGCCTTATGGGAAAAATGAATGGCTAATAGTTTTATATACCCTTATCCATTCTGTCCTTATATATTATTCTCTTGAGGCAAGCACGAAAAATATGACCTTGAATGGTGTGTGGTTTACTATTATAAACATAGTAACTATATATGTTATTGAGGGCTTGATTTCATTGGTTATTAGAAAAAGGTGGATATCCCAGATAATATTGAGTACTATCCTAACCATTCTAGGTGCTGCAAATTTTTATACTATTATGTATAGAAATCTGCCTGTTACCTTTCAGGATATTTTTAATATTAAAACTGCTCAAGAGGTTATGGTAGGATATAAATTCCCCGTAACTATAAATATTGTGGCAATACTTGTATCCTTTGTGCTACAACTCGTTATTGTAGTTTTAACTTATAAAATTGAAAAAGCCAATAAAAAGACATTTTTATATAAGCTTAAAAAGAATGTAGGTTTGTTGGTATTTTCCCTTGTTTTTATTTTTTCTATATATATATCCCCAAAATCAATAATTCCTGAGGATATATTCAAGTGGTCGTGGGTTTCAACCTACAAGGACTATGGCTACACTGTAAGTTCTATTGAAATATGGAAAAGGACAATGGATGTGGTAAGAATGCCCGAAGGGTATTCGCTCGACGAATTAAAGGAAGATACAAAACAGTTAAAGGGTAATAAAAATGGTGAAAAAACTCCTGATATCATTATTATTTTAAATGAAACCCTGTATGATTTAAAGGATGTGCTGGATATTGAAACGGATGCTCCGTATATGCCATTTATTGATAGTATAAAGATAAAGGGAAAGGCAGTTGTACCGGGAGAATGTGAGGGTACTAACAATAGCGAATATTCACTTTTGTCCTCAAATCCGTATTATCTTATGAAGGGAATAACCCCTTTTAATTATCTTAATTTTGATAATACTAATAGTGTTGTGAGTTATATGAATGATTTGGGCTACACAACATGGGGTGCACATTGCGCATCTCCTGCCAACTATAAAAGAGGGGTAGTATATCCAAAGCTTGGCTTTGACAAAATCTTGTTTTTAGAGGATTTTGGAAAGATAGAAAGTTACTGCTCGAGGGTTAGTGCAGAGGATAGCTTTTGCTATGAAAAAATGCTGATGGATTATGAAAATATGGGAGATGATCCAAGATTTCAATATCTTTTAACTATCCAGAACCATGGTGGTTGGGATATGAATTTGCCTGAGGAGGATATAGTCCATTCCCTCACTGATTTTGGTGAACTCACAGACGATATTGATGAATATTTGTCCTGTATAAAAAGGAGTGATGATGCATTTTTAAAGCTATGCGAATATTTCAAAAGTTCTGAAAGAGATGTTGTAATTTGTATGGTAGGCGACCACGCCCCATCCTTTTTGAGTGATTTGGTTGACAAAAGCAAAGGAGATAATTCAATTGCTTTAAAATCAACGCCCTATGTTGTGTGGTCAAATTTTGAAATAGAGGAAAATGCTCTTGATGATAGAATGTCACTTGAATATATTGTGCCTGCTTTGTTTGAGGCTGCAGGCGTTAAATTGTCACCATACTATAATTTCCTGACTGAGCTTAAAAAGGATGTGCCAATAATCACATCTACAGGAATATGTAAGGATAAGGATGGGAATTTATTCGATTGTGCTGAAGAAAATCAGTATAGTGACAGAATAGCTTTGTATTTTAATATGGCATATAACAACATTGTAAATGACGAGAGTAAAATCGAAAGGCTTTTTAAGGCAGAATAAGGTGGAATAGTATTAAAGAATAGAAATTAGAAAATATTCTGATGCATTATGTGTCAGAATATTTTATTTGGATAATTTAGAATATAAAACTAAATTAGCATCGAAAATGAAATTTTGAGTTAATTTATGTAAATTCGTTGAAAAATATTGAGATTTTTGGTATAATATAAAGGATAGAAAATGAACTGAATTTATGGAAGGAATATAATAATGAATAACTTTGATAATGTAATGGAATATTTTGAAAAAATATGCTCTGTTCCTCACGGCTCAGGGGATATGGAGAGGATATCCGAATTCCTTGTGAATTTTGGAAAGGAAAAAGGACTGAGGGTATATCAGGACGAAGCATTAAATGTGGTCATATACAAGAACGGAACAAAAGGCTATGAAAATTCAAAGCCTTTGATTTTGCAAGGGCATATGGATATGGTGTGCCAGAAAACTGAGGAGTCGGCAATTGACTTTTCAAAGGATAGAATTAAGCTCGTTAAGGATGGAGATTATATAAAAGCAGAGGGAACAACCCTTGGTGCAGATAATGGAATTGCAGTTGCTATGATTATGTCGATTCTTGAATCTGTTGACATTCCTCACCCACCGATAGAAGCAGTGTTTACCACCGATGAAGAAATAGGAATGATTGGCGCAAGTAACTTTGATATGACTCAGCTTGAGGGAAAAAGAATGATTAACCTTGATGCAGAGGAAGAGGACATACTAACAGTTTCCTGTGCAGGTGGAAGCGATTTAAAGCTTATTTTGCCACTTAAAAGAGAGAGTATTCTAAAGGATAAAATAACAATCAAAATAAGTGGTTTAAAGGGTGGACACTCGGGTGTTGAAATAGATAAGGGCAGAGTGAATGCCAATATCCTTATGGGCAGAATTTTAAATTTCCTGAGAAGTAAAGAAAATATCAATCTTGTAAATATCAAGGGTGGAACGAAATCAAATGCAATCCCTGTTATCAGTGAAGCAGAGCTTGTTACGGAGAGTGGAGAAAAGATAATTAAAGAGCTTGAAGGATATATAAAGATAGTTAAAGAGGAGTTAAAGGAAAGAGAAGAAAATTTAAATATATCTTATGACATTATAAAGAATTTAGAAGTAATGGGAATTTCAAAGCCTGATACGGACAAAATAATTTATATGCTTATGACTACCCCGAATGGCGTTATTGATATGAGTATGGAAATTGAGGGGTTGGTTGAAACCTCTTTAAATCTTGGTATTTTGAATGTTGGGGACAATGTGTTAACAATGCAATATGCAATGCGAAGCAATAAGAAAACTGCCCTTGACTTTTTAGAAGAGAAAATGATAAAGTTCGGCTCATATAATGGCTTTGGCTTTGAGCTTTCGGGAAGATATGAGCCATGGGAGTACAGGGAAAAATCAGAGCTTCAAAGGATATATAAGGAGTGTTATGAGGCACAATTTAAAAAAGATGCAAAGATATCTGCAATTCATGCAGGACTTGAATGTGCAGTTTTTTCTGCAAAGATAAATGAGCTTGATTGTATTGCCATGGGTCCTGATATGACAGGGGTTCACACAGTTTATGAAAAGCTAAGCATTCCTTCTGCAAGGTCAATATTTGAATTGTTGTGCACAATTATAGGTAAATGTAAATAATTCATTGACTTTATGCCTTTAGTATGATAAAATATCTTGGTATATGTGAAAAAATGTCACATTTTATGTGACGGATAGGAGTAATTATGGAAAACAAAGAATTTAAGCCATATATTCCGGCAGAAAAGGTAACCCCTGAAATCACAATCACATCGATTATAATGGGTGTAATTCTGTCTGTTGTATTTGGCGCAGCAAATGCGTATCTTGGACTAAGAGTGGGAATGACAGTTTCTGCATCAATCCCTGCAGCAGTAATTGCAATGGGAGTTATTCGTATTCTGCTACGCAGAAACTCAATTTTGGAAAGTAACATTGTGCAGACTGTTGGATCTGCTGGTGAGTCCTTAGCGGCAGGTGCAATATTCACTTTGCCTGCACTATTCTTGTGGGCGGCAGAGGGTAAAACAGCAACACCAAGTATGCTTGAGATTACATCAATTTCACTTATTGGTGGTATGTTGGGAGTGTTCTTTATGGTGCCATTGAGAAATGCCCTCATAGTTAAGGAGCATGGAGTATTGCCATATCCTGAGGGTACTGCTTGTGCAGAGGTCTTGTTGGCAGGAGAGCATGGTGGTGCAAAGGCATCAACAGTTTTTTCAGGTATGGGCTTTGCAGCTTTGTTTAAGTTCATCATTGATGGCTTAAAACTTGTTGCAGGAGAAATATCTGTGGCTGTGAAGGGCTATGCAGGCGAAATAGGAACACAGATTTACCCTGCAGTAATGAGTGTGGGATATATATGTGGTGCAAGAATTTCATCATATATGTTCGCAGGCGGTATACTCAGCTGGCTTGTGCTTATTCCAATGATAGTTCTTTTTGGTTCTGATATTACAATGTATCCAGGAACAGAATCTATCGGTGATCTTTATGCAGCAGGCGGTGCAAGCGCTATCTGGAGTACTTATATAAGATATATCGGTGCAGGTGCTTTGGCGGCAGGTGGTATAATCAGCCTTATCAAGTCACTTCCACTTATTGTTAAGACATTCGGTGGTGCAATGAAGAGTATTGCAGGTTCAAAGAATGATTCAACAGAGAGAACAAGCAGAGATATCAATATGGTTGTTGTTTTGATAGCTATCGCTGTTTTAACTCTTCTTATCTGGATTATTCCACAGATCCCTGTTTCATTGTTCGGTGCAATCATTATCGTTGTATTCGGTTTCTTCTTTGCAACAGTATCTTCCCGTATGGTTGGTCTTGTAGGAAGCAGTAACAACCCTGTATCAGGTATGGCTATTGCAACATTACTTATAGCTACATTACTCCTTAAGATGACAGGTTCATCAGGTATTGTAGGTATGTGCAGTGCTATCTCAATTGGTTCTATTATCTGTATCGTATCTGCTATTGCAGGTGATACATCACAGGACTTAAAGACAGGTTACCTTTTAGGTGCTACACCAAGAAAGCAGCAGATAGGTGAGATAATCGGTGTTGTTGTTGCGGCTTTTGCAATAGGTGGAACACTCTATCTCTTAAACTCTGCATGGGGCTTTGGTACAGACGAACTTGCCGCTCCACAGGCAACACTTATGAAGATAATCATCGAAGGTGTTATGGACGGAAATCTTCCTTGGGGACTTATCCTTACAGGTGTGTTTATAGCTGTTTTTGTTGAAGTTGTTGGTATCCCTGTTCTTCCTTTTGCAATAGGTGTTTACCTTCCTGTTCAGCTTAATGCATGCATTATGATAGGCGGTCTTGTAAGACTCTTATTGGACAAGCTCAATCGCGAGAAGGAAGAAAAAGAAAAGATTGTAAACGATGGCGTTTTATTCTGTTCAGGTATGATAGCAGGTGAAGGTTTAGTTGGTATCGTTTTAGCTCTTCTTGCTGTAATAGGCGTTGACAAGATGATCGATTTATCAGCTATGTTAAATATTCCTGTTGCTGTTTCAGAAATCGGCGGAATCGTTTTACTCGGTATTGTTGTTCTTACTATTCTTAAGTTCTCTCTTTGGAAGAAGAGAAGCTAAGCTATGAAAAAGAAGGCAGAAAATTATCTTGAAAGAATACCTTGCAGAAAAGAAGGCTTAAGGTGGTCTGTTCAGGATGAAAAGGTTACCCTTGAAATTGACAACAAGGGAATATTCAACAAAATCGCCCAAAAGCTTTTAAAAAAGCCAAAAGTGTCATATGTTCATCTAGATGAGATGGGAAGCTTCATATGGCCCGTTTTAGACGGTGAGAAAAGCATTTTAGAGATAGGTGAGCTTGTGAAGGAGGAGTTTGGCGA
>JAZRPY010000004.1:0-67567 GCA_045649415.1 Clostridia bacterium
AAAAAGTTTTAATCTGTATATGTATATATAATCTCTCTATCTGTTGAGAGTGAGAACAATGTATCTTTTGATGAATATCTTATACTTTTTATTTACTCCCATATTGTAAAACTCCTTTTTTACCAAAAGATTTTATTTTCAAAAAGTAAGTCTTCAATCTGCATACTCCTATATAAGACCATTTCAATGGTTACTGGTATTGTGAAATAAAACTTGCTTTTTGGTATGGTTGGTCCTTCTCCGCCAAGGAAAACAAGTATCTTTTGATACTTGTTTTTTTGATGTAATAATTACAAATAATTTTCTTAATATCAGCTTTCTTCTTGCCTTTTTATTTATTTTATGATAAAATACTATTAAATTACACAAACTACTATGGTGGTGACTATAAAATGTTTAATCCTGAAAAAGTTAAAAATGATTGTGTTCTATGGATAAGAGATTTTTTTATGAATAATGGTCCTGACTGCAATGCCATCGTTGGCATCTCAGGTGGAAAGGACAGCTCAGTTGCAGCAGCGCTATGTGTGGAAGCCTTAGGAAAAGACAGAGTTGTTGGCGTTCTTATGCCACAAGGTGAGCAGCACGACATTGATATGGCATATTTACTTGTTAATCATTTGGGAATACGCCATTTTGTTGTGAATGTAAAAGACTCAATTGATGGCATTATAAATAATATTCCCAATGAGCTTGACTTATCCTCACAAGCACTCCAGAATCTTCCACCAAGAATAAGAATGTCCACACTTTATTCAGTTTCCCAGAGTCTTAACGGACGAGTTTGCAACACATGTAATCTTTCTGAGGATTGGGTTGGATATTCCACAAGATATGGTGACTCTGTGGGGGATTTCTCGCCAATGTCGAAGCTCACAGTTACCGAGGTAAAGGAAATCGGCAGAGTTTTAGGTCTTCCCGAGGAACTTGTTGAAAAAACCCCAATCGACGGACTTTGTGGAAAAACTGACGAGGAAAACTTAGGCTTTACCTACGCCGAGCTTGACCGATATATTCGTGAGGGCGTGATTGATGATTTGGATAAAAAGGAAATAATAGATAGAAAGCACCAGCAAAATCTCTTCAAGCTACAATTGATGCCCACATTTGAATATGAGCCATAAAAACAAGGGATACTCTAAGCAGACCGACCCCTCAAAAGTTAGACCAAAAATCTAACAATTGAGAGGTCGGTTTTTTCATAGCAAAATATATCTTTTTTATTCCTCTAAAAATCTTTTAACTTTATCTAATTCTTTAAGAGCTACTTGCCTTCCTGATATATAAGCTTTATCAATCTTTTTTTCGTTATGCTCAACTGCTCCAACATCTAATTTTTCATCAGGATAAATTATAAGTGCAGTTCCTTTTTCTTCACTTTTCCTGATATAGTCTAACTCTTCGTTGTACATAATATGTCTGTTTTTCAGAGCGTCAATCAAAACCTTTTCCTTGCCAAGTGCCAATTCAATCAAGGTCATAAGCTTACTGGGTTCCTTTTTAAAGCCTTTAGGCTGAGTGCAAATGACAATATTTTTATTATACCCCTTCTCCTCAAAAAACTTTAATGGAATTGAATCCGAAGTTCCTCCGTCCGACAGTCTTTTTCCGTCTATCTCAACTATTCTCGATACCACAGGCATTGATGCAGACGCCCTCATCCAATCCAGGTCGTAATCGTCACAGGTTTCGCACTTATAATAGATGGCTTTCCCTGTGTCAACATCAGTGCATACCACATAAAATTCCATCTCATTATTCTTATACGCTTCATAATCGAACAAGTCAAGCTCATGAGGAAGCTTTCTATATGCAAAATCAGCACCATAAACATCGCCTGTCTTGATTAAGGAATACAGGCTTTTAAACCTTTTATCCTTGCAATATTTCTTGTTATATCTTATTACTCTGCCAATTTGTCCAGACTTATAGTTACAACCAAAGCAAGCACCTGCCGACACACCAACTGCCCCATCAAATGTGATACCATTTTCCATGAAAACATCCATCACCCCTGCGGAGAAAAGTCCACGCATTGCTCCACCTTCTAATACAAGTCCTTTTTTTATCATTTTCTCACACACCCTTATTTCAAGTTTTTAATCTTAGTTGATATTGTGAATAACAATATTATTTCTTAGTCTTTACTGAAGTGATGATATATCATAGCTTCTGAAATCATTGGTTGTTACAGCTTCATATAATCCAGCTAGCACTTCCCGACATAAGATTAACTATTTGAGTATCAACACTCAAGATACCTCTTTCAACCTTTAGTCTTTTTTCCTCTCCGTCTGACAATTCAATTCTGCATTCGCAAGGAACAACAGAGGTGACAAAGGGAATGTGATTTGCCATAATTGCAAGTTCTCCCTCAACACCTCTTAAAGATATTTTAACAATTTCCCCCTCATAGAGCTTTCCGTCAGGGGATGAAATTCTGAATTTAAAAGTTTTCATTATTCCACCTTTTTAGCCTTTTCAACAGCCTCATCAATAGTACCCACAAACAAGAATGCAGATTCAGGCAAATCGTCGTGCTTTCCCTCGATGATTTCCTTAAAGCCTCTTATAGTTTCGGACAATGGAACATAAGTTCCAGGAATACCGATAAATTTTTCAGAAACATGGAAGGGCTGAGATAAAAATCTTTGAATTTTTCTTGCTCTCTGAACTAAAAGCTTATCCTCATCCGACAATTCATCCATACCCATAATTGCAATAATATCCATAAGCTCATTATAGCGTTGGAGTACTCTTTGCACCTCACGGGCAACCATATAATGCTCCTCACCCAAAATCTCAGGCGATAAAATTCTACTTGTTGACTCCAACGGGTCAACTGCAGGATAGATACCCTGTGACGCAATCTGACGAGACAAAACTGTGGTTGCATCAAGGTGAGCAAAGGTAGTTGCAGGTGCAGGGTCAGTAAGGTCGTCTGCAGGCACATAAACTGCCTGAATTGATGTAATTGAGCCTTTTTTGGTAGATGTTATTCTTTCCTGAAGCATACCCATTTCATTGGCAAGTGTAGGCTGATATCCAACTGCTGACGGCATTCTGCCAAGAAGTGCAGAAACCTCGGAGCCTGCCTGAGTGAACCTGAATATATTGTCAATAAACAACAAAACATCCTGTCCTTCCTCTTCTCTGAAATACTCAGCTATGGTAAGACCTGAAAGTCCAACTCTCATTCTCGCTCCTGGAGGCTCATTCATTTGTCCATAAACAAGGGTGGTGTTCGACAAAACCCCTGATTCCTTCATTTCATTATATAGGTCATTTCCCTCTCTTGTTCTTTCACCAACACCTGTGAAAACCGACAAGCCTCCATGCTCCTTGGCGATATTGTTGATAAGCTCCATAATAAGTACAGTCTTGCCAACTCCTGCACCACCAAAAAGTCCTATTTTACCACCCTTTGAATAAGGGCAGATAAGGTCGATAACCTTAATACCAGTTTCCAGAATTTCTGTGGAGGTTGAAAGCTCGGAATACTCAGGTGCAGGACGGTGAATGTCCCACCTTTCCACATCCTTTAGCGCTTCCTTGTTATCAACAGGATCTCCTAAAACATTGAAAATTCTACCCAATGTTTTTCTGCCAACAGGCACACTGATAGGCTTTTTTGTGTCAAGGACATCGGTACCTCTTTTTAGTCCGTCTGTGGATGCCATAGCAATACATCTTACAATATTATCACCAATATGCTGAGCTACCTCAACGGTTAGCTCTCTGTCGGCAATTTTCATTGTAAGAGCATTATATATGCCGGGCAGATTTCCTTCCTCAAATTGAACATCTACTACAGGTCCCATAACCTGTACAACCTTGCCATAAACTAAACTTGACATATTTTTGCTCCTTATACGCCGCTACCGGCTACTATTTCCGTAATTTCCTGAGTAATTGTTCCTTGACGGGCACGATTATATTCAAGAGTTAGATTATCTATCATCTCGGTTGCATTCTTTTCTGCCAAATCCATCGCAAATCGTCTTTGAACTACCTCACAGGTAAAGCTTTCTCTTGCTGACAAGATAATTTTTGCTGAAATATATTCCTCAATAACGCCTTCTAAAACGGTCACCTCATCAGGCTCAAATATCACATCCTGTGGCATTGGCTTTTCTTTTTTTTTCAATGGTAAAAGCCATTCCACCTTCGGCTCCTGCGTCATCATTGAGATATACTTGGTGGATACAATTCCCACCTTGTTAAACTCACCATTTGAAAATCCCGAGCAGAGCTTTTGTGCAAGCTCAATGGCTGAGGAATAATTGTAGCCCTCAATATTGACTACCTCCTTGCCATACTTTTCACAGGCTCTTTTCCCAATAGCATATATTATGTCCTTATCTATTTGCTCAACTAATTTGAATACATTGTTGTTATAGCCACCTGCCAGACCTCTGTCCCCTGCCATAACAACAAGACAAACCTTTTGATTCTCGGCAGCTTTCATATATGCACTTTTCTCACAAGCCTTAGCTGAGGATAGCATCGAGATAGTGTCCTCCAAGGCATTAAAATATTCACGGCTTTTTATCATCCCCACAGTTGCACCTTTTATTTTTGCCGATGCAACAAGTCCCATTGCATTGGTAAGATGCAGGGTGGAGTTCACACTTTTTATTCTATTTTTAATGCTTTTAATATCTACTCCCATAGCCCTACTCCTTCATTTCAAGGAGTGCCTTCTTTAAAGTTTCAATATCCTCTTGCTCATAGAAGTTACTCTCAAAGCGTTTTAAAAGCTCCTGATACTTATCCTCTAAAAGATTAAATAATCTTTCCTCATATTCCTTCACCTTATTTATTGGCGTTTCATTAAGATATCCGTTAATAACTGCATACACAATCGCTACCTGACATCCTGCACGAACAGGTGAATTTCTTTTCTGTTTCAGGACCTCAACAATTCTTTCTCCAAGTGCAAGTCTTTCTTTTGTGTCCTTATCCAAATCACTTCCGAATTGAGCAAATGCCTGAAGCTCCCTGTATTGTGCATACAAAAGCTTCAATTCTCCCGACACCTTTTTCATTGCCTTCAACTGTGCTGCTCCACCAACTCGGCTTACTGAAATACCGGGGTTAATAGCAGGCATAATTCCTGCATGGAATAGCTCGGTTTCCAGAAATATCTGTCCGTCTGTGATTGATATAACATTTGTGGGGATATATGCCGACACATCCCCTGCCTGAGTTTCAATCAGGGGTAGTGCAGTTATTGAGCCACCACCATACTCAGGTGCCACACAAGCTGCTCTTTCCAATAATCTTGAATGAAGATAAAAAACATCTCCCGGATATGCCTCTCTTCCTGGTGGGCGTCTAATAAGCAGGGAAAGTGCTCTGTATGCTACTGCATGCTTTGACAAATCGTCATAAACTATAAGCACATCCTTGCCCTGCTCCCTGAAATATTCAGCCATAGCACAACCCGAATATGGAGCAATATACTGAAGTGGTGCAGTTTCGGAAGCTGACGCAGAAACGATAATGGTATATTCCATCGCCCCTGACCTTGTGAGCTCATTTGCAAGCTGAACAACTGCAGTATTCTTCTGTCCGATTGCAACATATATGCATATTACATTCTCATTCTTTTGGTTGATAATGGTGTCTATTGCTATCTCAGTTTTACCTGTTTGCCTGTCACCAATAATAAGCTCTCTCTGACCTCTGCCAATAGGAATCATACTGTCGATAGCCACAATTCCTGTCTGCAATGGCACAGACACACTTTTTCTTTCAATTATACCGGGAGCTTCAGTTTCAATAGGTCTTGTTGTGGTTGCGTTAACAGGGCCTTTTCCGTCGATAGGATTTCCCAAAGCATCCACAACTCTTCCTAAAAGTGCCTCACCCACAGGCACAGATACAACCTTACCCGTACAGCTCACCTTGGAGCCTTCCGAAATATTATTTGTATCTGAAAGGAGTGCCACCGACACAGTTTCACTTTCTAAGTTTTGTGCCATACCATAGCTTGAGTCCTCAAATTCAAGAAGCTCATTTGCCATACAAGACCTAAGACCATAAACTCTTGCAATTCCGTCACCAACAAGAATTACCGTCCCTGTTTCCTTCATTTCAACCTGTTTTTCGTAGTTTTTAATCTGTTCCTTTATGACACTGCTGATTTCATCAGGATTAAAGCTCATTTTTTAATCACTTCCTTAACGCTCTGTAGCTGACCTTTTAAGCTACCGTCAATTATTTTTCCATCCATTTCAATTATAAGTCCACCTATTATTGACTCGTCAATTTCATAATCTATAACTACCCTTCCACCTGTTATTTTTTCAAGCTTTTCCAAAAGTGCAGCCTTTTGTCCTTTTAAAAGCTCGGTTGCTGATTTCACTCTCGCAGTAGTTATCTTATTTATTTTCTCATACATATCATTAAACTCATCTATACTATCCAACAGAAATTTAAGATGTCCTTTCTCGCACAAAAGCTTAATATATGATAAAATGTTTTCAGGCACAGCCTTGCCAAAAGCCTTATTTATAGCCTCTTTTCTTTCACTCATCTCTATTGCAGGAGAGGATAACAATGCTATATATTGAGGGTTATCTAAAATAACATCCCGAATTAAAGAAAACGACTCCCTATACTCCTTGCTTTTTCCTTCCTCCGTGGCAATTTCAAAGATTGCTTTTGCATATTCACGACTCAAATCATTCATCCTTATCACCTATCTTTTCAATAAATGAATCAATAAGGTCACGATGGTCCTCAGGATTGATTTCTCTTTTTAAAAGCTTATTGGCAATAGTTGATGATACATCAATGATTTCTCTTTTGATGCTTTCCTCTGCCTTTTTCATTTCTAATTTCGCTTCATTTTCAGCCTGACGGACAATCCCCTCTGCCCTTTCCTGTGCCTTTGAAACAATGGAGTCACCTTGTCTTTTAGCACTGTCCTCGGCAGTTTTAATCATATCTTCGGCAGTTTGTTTTGCAGTTTTCATTTTCTCATCCCAATAAAGCCTGTTTCCCTCTGCTTGTTTTTTATAGTCCTCTGCCTCCTGATATTTATTATCAAGCTCGGCTTGTCTTTTAGAAAGCATTTTATTCACAGGCTTAAACAAAAACTTTTTGATAATGAGATATAAGACCACTAAATTCAATAAGGAAACCAATATGTTCCATATATTGACCGAAATAACCCCTAACGATTGCATAATATTTCAATCTCCCAATTAAGCTATTGTTGATACTAAAATGTCCACCAGCATACCAGGTGCAACGAACAATAATAAAATAGCAATAACAAGTGCATAAAGACCTGTTGTTTCTGCAATTGCACAACCCATAAGCATAGTTGATGTAACATCACCCTTTGCCTCAGGCTGACGACCAATAGCTTCACAAGCCTTTGCCACTGCATTACCTTCACCAATACCCGGTCCGATACCTGCTATCATAGCAGTACCTGCTCCCAAAGCACAACATCCTAAAATAATACCAATTGCAATTTCCAACATAGTCTAAAACCCTCCTGATTTTTGTAATTTATTTTTCTTTTTTAGTTTTCTTTCTTTATATAATTCAAGAGGAAATCCTCCTGAAATATAGAGCATTGTAAGCATAGCGAATATATACGCCTGAAGGATACCACTGAATATATCAAAATATATTGATAATATAGCAGGGATACCAACTCTCAAAAATGGAAAATCTCCCAAAAATCCCGGAAGATTTCCAAATATCATATTGGATAATCCTCCAAGTCCAGCCGCCACAAGCACCGATATAACCGAGCCTGACAACACATTCCCGTAATGACGGAACGCCATGGAAACTGGGGTTGCCACCTCACTTATCACATTCAATGGTGCCATCAAAGCAGGGTTTAGAAAGCTTTTTAAATACTCAACAGGTCCACACTTCATTTTGTAGTAGGTAATCAGTATGAACACCAGTATTGCCCAGCCTGCCACAACATTTAAATCCGATGTGGGTGGATATAGTCCCACAAGGGTTATTAAACTTGAAAAGGCAGATAATCCAAGGATTGCCACAACAAATGGTGCAAAGAAGGAGAAGTATTCTCCCATATTCCCCTCTGTCATTTTTTTTGATTTTTCCACTATCATTTCTGCAAAATGGTGGCGAGTTAGCCACACTCCATTTTCTATTCCATGAGTCATATAAAGGCACAGGAACAATAGTGAAAACATAACTATCAGGGAATTGACCTGAGATTCTGAAATGATTATCTCCTGAATGGGAGCAGGGACTTTAAAATATATCAAAGCTCCTGTCACTGCAATTCCTACACTTTCGGGAGTTGTTAATATCTTTATCACAATTCCCGATAAAATCGGCAAAATCATAAGGGTTAAGTATATACCGTCTATGATTTTAAACCGACGAGTTTTCATATTCATTCTTTTTCTTTCTCCCCCTTCTTATCTACGATAGGTCTTAGTGCCACTGCAATTCTTGGGAAGAATATAGGAACAATTGTGGCTACAACATTGCAATGGGGGATTAAAACCCCTGCAACAAGGCACACAAAAACTCCCAAGTTCCTTAACCCCTGAGATGCTCTCATCATTTTTTTTGCATCCTGGGCGTCCTTCTCTAACGCCTTCTGGACTGTGAGTCCCATAAAGAAGAAATTTAAAATTCCAACTAAAGCAGATAAAATGTTTCCTAAAAGGACAGTGTAGTCCCATCTTTTCAAAACAAGAAAAATTGCCTGAAATAAAACACTCATCAGGATTGTTGATATAGCAATATATTTAGTTTCTTTTAATATTGTGTTGTCTATTTTCATTATCGCAATTCCTCTCTTTTATATTTCCCGAATTTTCCCTATTTTATTATATATTGAATATCGTTTTTGTGCAAGCATGATTCAATACTATTATAGATTTTCTTTTATTTTTACCCTTTCTCGCCTGTATTGTGTCGGAGACACTGAAAACCTTTCTCTAAAATGTCTTTCAAAATTTGCATAGTCACAAAATCCTGATTCAAAGCATATATCCGTAACTGTCATATTGGAATACTCCAGTAACTTTTTTGCATAATCATATCTAATTGTGCTGAGATACTCCTTAAAATTCACACCGCACTCCTTCAAAAAAATACTGCTCATATAGGATGGTGTTACCGCTGCGTCAGCTGCAATATCAGAAAGTCTTATGTCATTTCTGAAATTATTTTGAATATAAAGCATTGCCTTTTGTACTTTTGACATATAACCATGTCCGTGAATATTGTTTATCCTACATATTTTCCCAAGAATACTATTTAATAAATAAAAGCTATACTCATCATCATTTTCGGAAGAAGCAAGATTAAGCTCATGCATAATAGTAGCAAGATAACGGGCATCCTCATCAGAAAGCATAACACTGTCCGAATTAAAAACTGTAGAAAGCTTAAACAACATATTTCTGTCACATACCTCTCCAGTAAACATAAGTGTAATAACCTGCGAGTCTTCCGTTATTACCTTATGAGAATTTACCGGTGTCATAAAAAACAACATATTTTTTTCTATCTTCCGCTCGACACCGTCTATTATATAGCTCCCGCTTCCTGATATAATCAGTTCAACTTCATAAAATTCATGCCAATGCGTGGGATAACTGCTAATCTTCTTTTCTTTCACCATTATTTTTTCGTTTTTTATTTTTTGCAATCCTGTATATCTGTCTATCATAATATATCACCCAAAATAATTTTATATCAAAATCGTAAAAAAAGCAATATTATTCAATAAATTTACAATGCATGTATATAAAATAGGTGATATACTATAGTGGTAAAATAAAAAAGGAGACAAAGTGAAATGAAACTGTTTATTGACACCGCAAATATTGAAGAAATCAAAGAAGCCAATGAACTTGGCGTAATATGTGGAGTTACCACAAATCCGTCACTAATCGCAAAAGAAGGCAGAGATTTTAAGACTGTAATTAACGAAATCACCGCTATTGTAGATGGACCAATATCTGCCGAGGTAATAAGTCTTGATGCAGACTCCATGGTAGAAGAAGCCATACCTCTTGCTCAGATGAATAAAAATATCGTAATTAAAATCCCTATGACCGCAGAAGGTTTGAAGGCTGTAAAAAGACTTAGTGCTATGGGGATACATACGAATGTAACTTTGATTTTTTCGGCTGCACAGGCGCTTCTTGCCGCACGCGCAGGTGCAACCTATGTAAGCCCATTCTTAGGCAGACTTGATGATATAAACTCTGATGGAATGGCATTAATTTCCGATATTGTCGATATTTTTGATGCGCATGCAATCAATACGGAAATTATATGTGCAAGTATCAGAAATCCAAATCATGTCACAGAAGCCGCAAAACTTGGAGCACACATCGCAACCATTCCATTTGGTGTAATTATGCAGATGTTAAAACACCCTCTTACCGATGCCGGTATAGAAAGATTCTTAAAAGATTGGGAACAACATTTAAACAAATAAATTAAAACGGATCATATATAAAACATCGGACACAAGATAAAATTTCTGTTATCCGATGTTTTTTATTTTCTTTCTAATCACATTTGTTCTTGGTTGCATCAACTCTTAGACATTCTTCATTTAGACAATGGAGGTTTTTCATTCGACAATATTCGATATTCATAAATCTCGTCGCGACAGCGACATATCGAGTGCGTCAGCACATATCGAGTCTGTAAGACATATCGAGAATTAGCAAGAATTCATATCGATGCGTTGCTATACAACACAATCGCCTATTTCAAGTTATGTACGAAAATTATTCAGTCTTTTCATCATCAGCAATCTCAACAAGACCATCGGGGGTTTCTACCAGATCATGCCGATTAAGTAAAAATCTTCTGATTACAAAAAGTATCGCAATAGCTGCAACTGTAATCAAATTTTCCAAAGGAGTAGTATGTCCTATTATTAACTGTCTGGCAAGAGCAAATGCTAAAACCTCAATAACTGTCTCAGGAGTGTGCTTGCAAAGCATTTTTATAAGTTCGGCACCAATAGCAAGCGTAATTGCTTTATCTAAAACCACAACAAGCGAATCTATACCATTTTCAATAAACGAAATATTAAACATATCTATCACTATCCACGCACCCAGAACTACTACTGCGATGCCCACAATAAGCGATATGAACAGCTCCACAAAATAGCTTATCTCAAACATTTTTTTTGAAGTTTTTTTCTCATAATACTTGTTCCTCTGACTCTAAATTTATATGTATTTATAAAATTATAGTTTTACTCTATGCTGTACATCAAGTTGATTTTTTATCAATTTTAAATACAACCCCACTTACAGGCTGAATCCATTCGCCATCTATTATTACATCATAGATTCCATTCATGTGCTCGTGAGCATAGTCAAGTGTAGTTTTTTCATCTTTGTTTAAAAATGCAAACATTTCAACATTCATTGAATCTTCAGGATAACTGAGAGATATTCTTGGCGATTTTGTTGGGTCAATCAAAACAACATCAAGAATCGAGTTCCATTGCTTAGGCATATGAAATATAATTCTTATGCTATGTTCTTTAAGGCTCAAATCATGTCCAACCTTGAAGGTACAAAGAATACCATCATCTTTGACAGTAACATTTTCAAGGTTGCCAGAGATACCGTCAACTCTAAGATTGAGCTTTATCAGCTTTTGTAAAGTATTGATATCTAATGCTGCCCTCTTAAAGTTTTCAACATCTTCAGCGCATAAATCCATCTTTTCTCTGAACACACAATTATTAAAAAGCGTATCATTTTCACGATCTCTTAAGGTATTATCAAGACTATTATTGTCGAACCTGAATGCTATTTTTACAATATTTGAACTAAGGATATTATCGTCCGAGAGATATTTGACACTATAATCAAGAATTTCCTGAACATAAAAATACTTTGTTTTGTCAGTAAGAATATCATCATATACAGCCGGGAAATCTGTTCTTAATTCAAAATTGTAGTTAAATTCGGTTTTTAATGTGCGTGCAACATCTGTGAAAAGAAATCTTTCCATACTTGAATTTATCATTTCTGCTGCATCAGGACCATCTGCAATAGTTTCAATTGTTGATTGTATAAATGTCTTTTTCTGCTTATCGGTAAAGAGTTCTATCATTTCGGGATTACTCATCAATGCTTCGGTGATTTTATTTGACATTTCAATTGCCGAGGCATCCTTTGAGAGTTTTTCGTTAAAGAAATCAAACAACAATATCGGTGGCAAAATACCAATAAAGCTGTATATTAGTTCTAAACTGAACGATTCTCCGTTGATATAATTTTTAAAAAACGCAAAAATCACAAGTAACACCCACACCGATGCTGTTATTGTGTAAAGAATCATATAGTTTTTGTTTTTTTCTTTTTTTACAAACTTTATAAGTTCGTCTTTTTCTTTTGATCTTTTCATTTTTCCACAATCCCCTCTTTCGTATATACTCCAATATATATAGCAGGAGTTTTTTTATAATAAGCCCAAAACATATCTCCATAATCATAATGCCACCATTCGGTAGGCAAATTTGTAAACCCAGCATTTATCATGCAATTATATAATATCCGTCGGTTGTTTCGAACAATTTCATATTTTTCTGAACATTTCTCGTAAAACGCTGTTGAGGTTTCATCTTTAAATTCGTCATACTTTGTTCCCATATCAAGCTCTGTACCGTCAGACTTAATCAATGTAACATCAACTGCACCACCCGTTGTATGAACGGGTGGAAAATTGTGGTCTTTATTTGGAAATGATATATATTTTTTTATAATTTGTTCTCTTTTATCAGCAGTTTCATTTTCAAGATTATATAGCTTAACTATTGTTTGCGAATAGCTATCATAAAGCTCTTTTTGAAGCGCAAATGGTCTCCATGCATCCCATATTCTCAATTTTATTCCCTTCGGAAGAAAATTTTGTGCCTCATACAATCTGTTTACTACTTCATTTCTAAGATAGCAGTCCTCTATTGCATGAGTTTTGTTTAGAATCGGATATTGCATTCTTATATCTATTTTTTCATTGGTGGAAATCTTCACAAACCCTTCAGGCACATGCTTTACATTCGTATAAAACTTCGGTTCTTCAATTTCAGGTATTCTATTTTTGAGCATATTATATCCTTTCTAAAAATATAGCTTTATTTTAATTGAATATGTGTTAATTGTCAATTATGAACAATATATAACTCCCTTATCAAAAGAAAATGATAACGCAATTTTTAACCATAATTATTCATTATTCATTATTCGTTTGTTAAGCAATATCTATACAAGCATTCACCTCAAGGTGAATGTAGGTTGAAAAACAACTCGGATGAGGTAAATAGTTTAACGGATATTTAGTATCCTGCACCTCATCAGTCTGTTATCGCTGATAGCTACTCTTCAAGGAGTAGTCTTTTTCTATTTATATTTTCCTTTCCATTGTTAAATGAGGAATTCCTTCCTCTAAAAATTCTTCTGATACCGAATTGAATCCCATTTTCTCATAAAAACCGACTGCCTGTGTTTGTGCGTGAACGGATATTATTTTGCAGTTAAAATGTTTTTTTATTTCTTCCATGCTCTTTTTCATAAGCTCACTGCCAAGTCCTTTATTATGTTCTAATGTCAGCACTCTGCCAACCGTTACAACTCCCTCGTCAGTACAAAACGCCCTCAAATATGCTCTGACTCTATTTTCGTCAGCAAAAAAGCAATGCAGACTCTCATAATCCTTGTTGTCTAAGTCCTGACAAATTATGTTTTGTTCAAGCAGGAAAATTTCTGCCCTTGATTTTAATATTTCATAAAGCTCCTTTGTTGAAAGCTCTTCGAAAGTTTTTGATATAAAATTCATAATTACACCTCATGCTCATTATATCACATTAGGCCAAAAATAGCAACAAAAAAAGTCCTTTTTTAAAAGGACTTTTTTATGTTTTTATCAATCTTTTTCTCAGTTGCTGTATCATAAATTGCAACCACCTCAGCAGATGGCTTTTTATCAAGCAATGTAACTACAACTGCCAACACAAAGCCAACTATGAAGCCAGGAATGATTTCGTAAATTCTTGTGTGGCTCATAAACAAAAGCCACAATACATCTACAACTGCACCACTGATAACGCCTGCAACTGCACCCTTATAGGTGAATCTCTTCCAGAACAATGAAAGGATAATTACAGGACCAAATGCAGAGCCGAAGCCTGCCCATGCATTTTCAACCATATTCATAATAGCCTGTGCACCTGAACCCTTTGAGCTTGCAATGAAATATGCAATAATTGAAACGACTAAAACAATCAATCTGCCAACCCACAATATTTCCTTTTCGGATGCATTCTTTCTAATAACAGGCTTATATATATCGCTTGTGAAGGATGATGATGCAACAAGAAGCTGAGAATCTGCAGTGGACATTGAAGCTGCTATAATTGCCGCCATCAAAAGTCCTGCTATGAATGCAGGGAACAATTTTCTTGCAAGAACTATAAACACCAAGGATTGCTTACCTTGAGTTAAAAGCTCTGCTCCAACAAGCATTCTGCCAAAGTACGCCATCACAATTACTGCAACCAATGCAATAACAACCCATATAATTGCTATAGTTGCACTCTTTTTAACCATTTTTGAATCCTTGATTGACATAAAACGAACAAGGATATGAGGCATACCAAAGTATCCCAAGCCCCATGCAAGACCTGATACAATTTCCTTCCAATCAGCAGAGAAGAAATTAGAAGTGAATGCACATTCAACCACCTCTCCTGCATCTGTGTAGGAATAGACCTGACTTAATGCTCCATAATCCAAATCTGCAACAAAATAAACAACAAGTGGAACTGTAACTAAAGCCACAAGCATAAGCATTCCCTGGAAAAAGTCTGTCCAACACACTGCCTTGAAGCCACCTAAGAAGGTGTATATAAGAATGATTGCTGCAAATATAATCATAGCAGTTCTTTCATTCAAGCCTTCAAACACTGTTGTGAATACCGATGTACCTGCAACAAAGCTTGACGCAACATATACTGTGAAAAATACTAAGAATATAATTGCTGATACAATCTGCAAAACAGGGCTCTTTGTTGCAAATCTGTTTGATAAGTACTGTGGAATTGTGATTGAATCATTTGCTGCCTGAGAAAAGTTTCTCAATCTCTTAGCCACAAAAATCCAGTTAAGTGCAGTACCAAGTGCAAGACCGATACCAATCCACGCCTGACCAAATCCAAATGCAATGATACTACCAGGAAGTCCCATCAACAGCCATGCACTCATATCTGATGCTTGCGCCGATAAAGCCGCAACCCATGGTCCCATTGCACGACTACCAAGGAAATATTCCTTTTCACCTGCTCCCTTTGAATTTACAAAGAAATAAATACCGATTGCCAATACGATGACAAAATAAAGTATAAATGCTAAAACTTCTATATTAAACATTTATTTATACCTCCTGAAATTTTACTAACTGATGCTATCATATCATACTTTTTTATAGAATGCAATACAGAACAAGGTACAGAATATATTCTGTACCTTGTTCTTATTTTTGTTAAATTACGCCATTTTCTAACTGTACGATTTTTAATAACAAAATTATTTATTTTTAAAAAATTACATTATTTTTAAAGTCAGACAAAAATACGGGTAAACGCTCCTGAGCATATCTGAATAGTGAATAGTTTCCTTCTGCAAGGCACCAATCATACATCAATGCCCTTTCGCACATAGCATATGTCTTAACCATATCATTGACGGATTTTTCCTGAGTGAACTCTCCCCTTTTTTGTCCGTTGGATATAATTTTCCGAAGCAGCTTATAATATGTCCTGTTATAGTCCATAAGATGCTTTTCACCCTTAGTCACGAGCTGAGAGGATAATAGCTTAGCCAACAAATCAAGGGATATGCTATTCTCTATCATCTGGAAAAGCTCCTTGTTGAGATAAAGGAGTATGTCAAAGGACGACATATTTTCATCCAAGCCCTCCATAAGCTCCTCATATTTTTCATCAAACATATAGGATAATGACGACAGCAATGCATCCTTACCTGTGAAATAATGATAAAATGAGCCTTTGGATGTTCCCGATTCTTCAATAATTTCTTCAATTGTGGTATCATCATAGCCCTGGTCATAAAACAGTTTCCACGCCGCAACTATAATTTTACCCTTGGTATTACGAGCAGTTTTCTTTGACATACTATCATTCCTTTTAATATTTTACTATTCTTTTGTATAACTCTGACACTAAAACGGGTATCAGGGCTATTAAAACACCTATAACATATATACCAAAAGGCATTTTAATAAGTCCGAAAAAGCTTCCCACAGGTGTAAATATCACCAGTACAATCATGAGTATAGAAATAAGTGCAGATATATTTAGATACTTATTCCCAAACAACCCTGTTTCAATTAAGGACTTATTCGAACGCATACTGAAGCTATGAACAACCTGTGACAATGACAATATCATAAATGCCATAGTCTGTCCTCCTGATATTCCTTCTGCATTCTTTCCAATTGTATATCCCCACAAGGTAATCAATGAGAATAATGTTCCAAACACACCGATTTTCAAACCAAGCTTTTCTGCAAAAATTCCTTCATCCTTTGGTTTTGGCTTTTTGTCCATCACATCAGCCTCAACATCCTCCATGCCCAAAGCAATTGCAGGAAATGAATCGGTCACAAGATTTATCCACAATAATTGCATAGACAAAAGTGGAGTTTCGTGCCACAAAAGCATCGCAATAAACACAGTTAAAAGCTCACCTATGTTAGTGCCCAACAGGAAGCCGACCACCTTTTTGATGTTTGCATAGATGCCTCTTCCCTCTTTTACTGCATCCACAATTGTAACAAAATTATCGTCTGTTAAAATCATATCTGCAGCACCCTTGGCAACATCTGTGCCTGTGATACCCATAGCACATCCAATATCTGCCGCATTCAATGCAGGTGCATCATTAACGCCATCACCTGTCATAGACACAATCTTGCCCTTTTTCTGCCATGCCTTTACAATTCTTATCTTATTCTCAGGAGAAACTCTTGCATATACTGCAATTTTCTCTACCTTCTTTGCCAATTCCTCATCGGTCATAGCATCGAGTTCCTTGCCTGTGATTGCAATTTTATCCTCTGTTAAAATTCCTAATTCCTTAGCAATCGCAGAGGCAGTGACAACATGGTCACCTGTTATCATAACAGTTGTTATGCCTGCTTTTTTACATACTGAAACTGCATCCTTTGCCTCGGCTCTTGGTGGATCAATCATACCAACAAGTCCTAAGAAGGTTAAATCACTTTCCAAATTTTCAGAGTCAGGATTTTCAGGCAAGCTGTCAATTTCCTTATATGCCACTCCCAGAACTCTCAATGCCTTACTACTTAATTCATTCACAAGCTCTGCAGCTCTTTCCATATCCCCATGGATGCATCTTGTCTTCATCATATCAAAAGCACCCTTGACAATAACTATCTTCTTTCCGTCCATTTCATTTACTGTGGACATAAGCTTTCTGTCCGAATCAAAAGGAAGCTCAAATAATCTTGGATTTTTTTCGTTAAGGCTATCCTTATCGGTATCTACAAAATCAAGTGCCGCTATAATTGATGTTTCGGTGGGATCACCTATATGCTCCAATTTTCCATCCTTTTTAACAACCGAGCCATTGCAACACAATGCTGCAGTCTTAATAAGCTCTATTGCATAGTCGGGCATATTTTCGTCCACATCAAAGGCATCCCCTGTGCCATCAACATACACCTTTTTCAAGGTCATCTGATTAAGAGTCAGCGTTCCTGTCTTATCCGAGCAGATAACCGATGCACTACCAAGAGTTTCAACTGCAGGCAACCTCTTTATAATGGCATTTTTCTTTACCATTCTTGATACACCAATAGACAAAACAACTGTAACAATTGCAGGTAGCCCCTCAGGAATTGCCGACACTGCCAAAGATACTGCTGTCATAAACATTTCAATTAAGGGGATATCGTTCATAATTCCTATAATCAATATCACACCACAGGCAACAAGCGCTGCTATACCTAAGTATTTGCCAAGCTTTGCCAGTTTTTGTTGCAATGGAGTCTGGGTTTCATCCTCTGAAAGAAGGTCTGCAATTTTACCCGTTTCGGTATTCATTCCTGTTGACACAACTAACGCCTTACCTGTTCCATAGGTAATACTTGTGCCTGAAAAAACCATATTTATTCTGTCGCCCAGGGCAGTTCCTTCCACAAGCTCTGCATCGGCATCCTTTTCAGTGGGTACTGATTCCCCTGTTAGTGCAGATTCCTCTGCTTTTAAGGAGGATGCTTCTAAAATTCTTGCATCTGCAGGGACAAAATCCCCTGCCTCAAGAACAATTATGTCCCCTGGTACAACCAGCTTTACATCAATAACCATTTCCTTTTTATCACGGATGACTCTTGCATGTGGTGCCGACATATTCTGCAACGCTTCAAGGGCTTGTTCTGCCCTGCTTTCCTGAATAACGCCGATCACTGCATTCAATATAACAATAAGTAAAATAAGCAATGGCTCTGCCAATTCCGACATATTCTTCTCATATATGGCTATGAAGAAGGAAACAGCTGCCGCAAGTAAAAGAATTATTATCATAACATCCTTAAACTGTGCCATAAATCTTTCTAAGATAGTTTTCTTCTTTTTACCCTTTAGCTTATTCTCTCCATACTTTTCTAAAAGCTCCTCTGCTTTTTCTCCACTCAGTCCAAGGTTTAAATCTGCCCCAAGCTCCTTTAAAAGCTCCTCTTTTTTGTCAACATAAGGTATCAATTATAAATCCTCCTAAAATTTTCTCTTTCCCTTAAATATTTCCAATTTTAGAAAAATTATTAGTGACTATTGCACTAAAGGACTGTCCTGATTTAGTCATGACAGCCCAATTTTTCTTAAACTTATTATATAGAATCATATTTTTAATGTCAAGCAGAATAGTTAATTATTTTCCCAAATTTACAATAAATTAACAAATAAGTATAGTAAAATTTACATATCTTTTGAAAAATAACTTGATTTTTCTTTTGAACTGTTGTAAAATAGTTTTATAATTATTTTTAGGAGGAAAAAAATGAAAAAAGTTTTATCATTGATTTTAGCAGGTGTTATGTGTGCAGGTCTTGTAGCTTGCGGCAATTCAAACACCGATGGTGACGGCAACAAAAAGTATGTTATCTATTCTGATAACTCATTTGCTCCATTTGAGTTCCTGGATAACGAAACCAATACATATATTGGTGTGGATATGGATATTCTTGCAGCTATTGCTGAGGACCAGGGCATTGACTACGAAGTTAAAAACGAAGGCTTCGACGCTTCAATGGGTGCAGTTCAGTCAGGTCAGGCTGATGGTATGATTGCAGGTATGACAATCACAGAGAAAAGACAAGAAACATTTGATTTCTCAGATGGATATTTTGAAGATGGTCAGATTTTAGTTACTGCTACTGACAGCACTATCGCTTCATTGGCAGACTTAAAGGGCAAGAAGATTGCTGCTAAAACAAGCACAATGGGTGCTGAGTATGCAAAAGAGCAGAGTGAAATCATCGGATTCACAGTTGAGTATTTTGAAGATTCTTCAACAATGTACACATCAGTTTTGAATAAGACTCATGATGCTTGCTTTGAAGATTTCTCAGTTATCGGCTGGGCAATCAAGAAGGAAGGTTTAGCTCTTAAGACAATTGGCGAAATCGTTGCTCCTGGTTACTACGGCTTTGCAGTTAAGAAGGGTACAAATCCTGAACTAATTGAAAAGTTCAACCTTGGTCTTGCAAACATTCGTGCAAATGGCAAGTACGACGAAATCCTTTCTAAATACGGATATTGATTTTAATTAGTTTATTTTAATATTTTGAGTTGACGGCAGACAGTCGGCTATTTATAAAAAATCACCGACTGTCTGTTTCTATTATATTTAGGAAAGTGTTGTTTTTATGGATTATATCAGAACTATAACAGAAGCGACTCCTCTTTTATTAGAAGGTGTCAAGCTAACAGTGTCAATATCACTTCTTTCACTTTTAATAGGACTTGTGTTAGGTCTTGTTATATGCCTGATGGGTATGAGCAAAGGAAAATTCCCCTTATTCAGATGGTTCAACAGCTTCTATATCTGGATTATTCGTGGTACTCCAATGCTTGTTCAGGCATTTATTGTGTACTTCGGATTTCCTCAGATTGTGCAGATGTTTATTCCCGGCTTCAGGCTCACTGCCTTCGCTGCCGGTGTTATTACACTAAGCTGTAATGCAGGTGCATACCTTGCTGAAATATTCAGAGGGGGCATCCAGGCAGTTAATAAAGGACAATTCGAGGCTGCAAGAAGCTTAGGACTAAGCCAGTCGAGAACAATGATTAAAGTGGTGTTGCCACAAGCAATTAAAATTTCAATTCCATCAATGGTTAACCAATTCATTATAACCATTAAGGATACATCTATTCTCTCTGCAATCGGTCTTGCAGAGCTTGTGAATAAAGCTAAGGTTTATGTGGGCTCGTCCTACCAGTTCTTTGCAACCTATACTTTAGTTGCAATTTATTATCTTGTTATCATCTCAATTTTGATGATACTTTCAAAACAATTGGAGAAGAAGATGCGTTATGAACGAAAAAGTAATAATAAGAAATCTGCATAAGCAATTTGATAAGCAATCTGTCTTGAAAGGCATTGACCTTACAGTTTGTGAAGGTGAGGTTGTTTGCATTATTGGACCTTCAGGCTCAGGAAAATCAACAATGCTAAGATGTATGAATCTTTTGGAGGTTCCTTCAGAGGGTGAGGTAATTGTTGATGGATTTAACCTGACAGACAAAAAAGCAGATATAAATTTAATAAGACGAAATATAGGCATGGTTTTCCAACAGTTCAATCTGTTTCCACATTTGACCGTGCTTGACAATATAACAATGGCTCCTATCGACACAAAGCTGATGTCAAAGCAAGAGGCCATTGAACAGGCAAAGCAGCTTTTAGAAAGAGTAGGCTTGTCGGAAAAGGCTGATTCCTATCCGTCCGAGCTTTCAGGTGGACAGCAACAGAGAGTTGCAATTGCAAGAGCATTGGCTATGAAGCCTGACATTATGTTGTTCGACGAGCCAACAAGTGCCCTTGACCCTGAAATGGTTGGTGAAGTTCTTCAGGTTATGAAGGAGCTTGCAAGTGAAGGAATGACTATGATAGTTGTAACTCACGAAATGGGCTTTGCAAAAGAGGTTTCCAACAGGGTAATATTTGTTGATGATGGTGTTATTGTTGAAGATGGAACTCCCGAGGAAATATTCACCTCTCCAAAGCATCCCAGAACAATCGACTTTTTGAACAAGGTTTTATAATTTGAAATTCTAAAAAAGGTGACTAAAAATTTAGTCACCTTTTTTTGTTTTAATAACACCACTATATAAACATCATCTCTCCCTTCGACATAATACGACTGCTCTCGACATAACGAAATTATTTTTCACTTTTTTATTAAATTCTCTTGACATTTGTGCAAATATATGGTATAATACGAACATACATTCGAGATAAGGAGGGTGATACCAATGAGAGATTATCAACCAAAGAAAAACAACCCATACAGGCTTCCCCAGAATCTATATAATCAAGTTAAATATATTATTAAGGATTATAAGCGACTTAATGAGGAATATAAAAATTTGTCCACTATAAATGAAAACGAAAGAAACTGGGCCATGCTATGTACCACTGCATCAAAAATTTCTGCTATACGAACTGCATTTTCAAGCATCCCTCCCGAATATAGAAAGGGGCTTATGAACAATCTTGAAAACGAAAGAACAAAGGATGGCTATTATCCGTCTGATGCAGATTATCGCACCTACCAGATGTATAAGCAAAGACTTATTTTCTATGTGGCAAAAAATTTAAATTACATATAATCCCTCTCCCCTTGAAAAAAATAAGTTTAGGATTATAATGTAAATATATAGGTGGTGATTTAAAAAGCAAAAAAATTAAACACATTAAAAAGCTGTTGACGCAGCTTAATAATGTGTTCAATCACGGATATGCTGAAAGCACATCTTTCGCAAGCACATTTTAACATATCCGCAAACAAAAATCAATAGATTAGGAGGAAATTTTTATGTTTCCAAGATTTTTTAATGTTTACGGAGGTAAAATATTTTATGACAATGGAACAATTTAATAACAACTATGATGTATTTCATGCCTTTTTAGTGGAGAATGCAGACTATGATGGCAAGTATGAAATACCAAAAATTAAAACAAGCGATAAAATTCCAAATCGTGTTGTTACCTTTTCAAAAGGCTATATCAAAACCATATAATGACTTTGACTCTTGGGTTGTGTTCTATGAGCATGATGCAAAATTTGAAAGGTTTTGGAACAATCCAAAGGCATATCTTGAAAAGCTGAAGAAATTTAAGGGAGTAATTTCTCCTGATTTTAGCTTGCATAGAAATATGCCCCTGTGTATGCAGATTTGGAATACATATCGTGGTCGTGCCCTTGGAATATGGCTACAGAATAATGGCATAGAGGTCATACCAAATGTGAGATGGAACGATGAAAGAACCTTTGATTTCTCATATGACGGAATTGAAAAGGGTAAAACTGTTGCAGTGGGAACTTATGGGTGTATTAAAAGAAAAGAGGACAGGCTCTATTTTAAATTAGGTCTTTTAAAGCTTGTGGATAAGCTTCAGCCTGAAAATATTATTGTCTATGGCAAAGCACCAGATAGCATCTTTAAGCCATATAAGGATGCAGGGATAAATATTATCCAATTTGAAAGCGAGTTTTCCAAGTCCAGAAGGCAGGTGACTTCTTAATGGGAGCAAGTTCAGCCGGAAATTTTGGAAACACGAAGGGTAGTTATGAACACACTAGATCAAACAAAGATTCACATCTACATGGAAAACCTGGACAAGTAAAACGAAATGGATATAAATAAACACATATAGGGAAAGATGGTCGGGCAACAAAGGAAATACATTATACTGACCATGGTAATCCTAAAATTCATAAAAATCCACACAAGCATACTATTGAATGGGATACAAACAATAACCCTATTTTTAAGAGATAATAGAAGGAGGATAAAATATGTCTAAATATGATAACAATTTCTCGTGCGAGAGAGATATGGTCGATTGCTTGAATGAGGTTGTGAGGTGGAATTTTTGTATAATGAAAAAAAATATTCGATAACGAATTGTGAAACAGGGATAAGCATATTGGAATTTTATAATTTAGAAAGTGAAAAAAACATACAAAAATGCTTCATTAGCTATGGAATATGAGATTGATGGCAAGAAAATAAAAGATATTATTCAAGACATGAAAATAATTGACAGGTCTTTTTAGACGAAAGAGGAGTTGTGTTATGAGTAACGATTGGAGACTTACAAATCAAATGAATTATTTATTCCAAGAGAAACTTATTAAAGGTGCATTTCAACCATATCGTGAGGGTTGGGAACATGAGCATTGTGCTTTTTGCTCCGAAAGAATTGACGCTAAAACGCCTGTTGCATATTCTACCAAGAATAAATATCATTGGATATGTGAGGCATGCTTTGAAGATTTTAAAGAAATGTTTGAGTGGAAATTAGAGTTGGATAAATAATTTGGCAATACCAAAGAGAACTTATGGGATGCGATAAGTGATATTCTCAACTTCGCATCCCTTATCTCCGTTGTTGATACCTTTGCTGATTTAGCTTCAATTCCTGTAGATATTGCAAGGGGAGATTACCTTTTTCGCAGGTCTTTCAGCCCTTGGTGTTGTTCCTGTTTTTGGTGAGGGCGCCGATACTGCAAAATTAGCATTGGTAGCCAATAAAACTATTGATATAAGTAAGGCTTCCAAAAAAGAAAAATGTACTCCAAAAGAGTCCTGCTTTCAGAGTACATATCAAATTACTTTTTTATTCTTTTCCTTTAATTTGTTCAATTTTTCCTGTCATTCTTGAATAGTTATTATTAAGAACAAGAGTGTCACCCCAAATCAGTTTTTTACCCGACTCTGTAAAATAACCATTGCTCGATGCATTTCCCATAACCTCAAGGGTTATATACAAATTGAATTTGTCAGGCTGTTCCAATTCCTTATATGTTCCGTCCATCATTTCTACAGGAATGACAGATGGCTCTTTTTCTATTTTGACAATTTTTCCAAGTGCGTCCTTTTTTTCTGCCTCTGTGATATTTTCATAATTCTTATTTATTGCATCTATAGATTGCTGTCTTACTCCTTCAACAAAAACCGTATAGCTTATAGTGGTTTTTGCACCCGACTCAGAGCTATCCTTTAAAAGCTTAGCACCAACAGTTACAATTGCAAAAATCACAAGAAGGATTATTCCCAAATCAACGAGATTGAGCTTACCAAAAAGCTTTCCATTTTCATCTATTATTTTCATCAGTTTTCCTCCCCATCTTCAATTTCCACAACATAGCCCTCAGCTTTAAAATGACCTGTTTCAATCCACAGATGCTTGCCCACTTGAAGCTCTTTATTTTTATCGGCTTCGATGGTGATTAAATAGTCATATTTATTAGGAACGGTGGTTTTAATAAGCTTGCCTGTTTTTATATCAGTTCCTGTTGTTGCTGCAGGCATTGCTTCAAAGCTAACTATTTTCCCAAGCTCAGTATTCTGAGTTCCGTCATAAACAACATCACCTTCCACAATATAATCCGAAAGGCTCTCCTTCACCTTTGTGACTTCAAAAACAATGGTTTTTGTGTCCTCTATCTCCTTGGTTGTAAATTGCTTCACAAAGTATGTTCCAAAAACTGCAACGCATAAAATAACAAGCACAATCAATGCATCTATAATATTAAATCGTTTTTTGCTCATTTTCTCACCATTTCTCCCTTCATTTCAACATATATATCCTCAATCGCTCTTGCCATACTCTCTACCATAAACTTATCGGCAACAATTTTTTCTCCGTTTTTACCCATCGCCTCTCTTATATCGGGGCGTTGGATAAACCTCACGATTGCCATAGTTAAGTTAACAACATCATCAGTGCCTACAAGAATACCATTTTTCATATTCTCCACCACTTCCTCAGGTCCACCCGACATTGTTGCAATAACAGGCTTGCCGATGCTCATCGCCTCTATCAAGGAAATACTCAATGCCTCTTTTATAGAGGTGAGAACATGGATGTCTATCACATTCATAATATCATTCACATTATCGATATAACCTGTGAAAATCACCTTATTTTCAATTCCGTCATCAATCGCCTTTTTCTTCAAATCGTCCATAAGGCTTCCCTCACCCACTATCATAAACATAGCCTCAGGGCAAATCGTGGCAACTGCCTTTGCAGCTTCCAAGAACATATAGTGATTTTTAACGGGCTCGAGTCTTGCAACAACACCAACAATGGTTTTGTCCTGACTAATGCCATATCTTCGTCTTATAAACTCTTTTTCAGTATTGGTGATTTTCTTCAGTGGCTTTATTCCATTATACACCATCCCAAGCTTATCCTCTTTAATTCCATCAAGCCTTAGATTTTCGCACACTGCCTCTGATACCCCTATCACCCTGTCACTCAAAAGGTTGTTTATAAATCCATATACTCCTGTTTTTATAAAACTTTTTTTATCCTCTAAGCAATGTCTTGTGTTAACAACCAAAATCTTATTGATTTTTGCAGCTATTCTTGCCGACAAGCTTGCATGGGTATGAACAATATCAGGCTCAAGCTCCTTAAATATTTTATTAAGGCTTTTAATTCCCGACACAGAAAAGGAGCAGTCCTCTATTCCTTCTGCCTCTATTACATTAACTCCTGCTTCCTTAACTTTTTCCTTCAGCTTTGATGACATTGGCAACACCACTGTCATTTCTATTTTTTCCCGGTCATAGCTTTTTAAGAAATTCAAAAGCCATATCCCTGCACCACCGATATTGGTATCGGTAACAACCTGAGCTACCTTTATCATTTGATTACATCCTTTCTTTGTATCCCTTCATCCGAGATCATAACTCCCGATTGAAGAATTCCCAAATATACCCAGAACAACAAAATCATTCTATAGTTATACCAAAGATTTTCGGCAACACCTTGGAACAAGTATCCCAAAAACGCTCCCGACATCGCCAACAGGATATTTTTAACAAGGGAATCTTTCTCCTTTACAGAGAAGATTTTTATAAACCCTGTCAAAACAATTCCAATATATACAAAAATTCCCATTATTCCTAAATCAACTATCCATTGCATATAGAAATTATGCGAATGAAGCGCAAACTCTGCACCACCCAATGCATATCTTGGATACACACTCAAAAATGCATCCGAGCCTAAGCCGATACCTGTTAACCAGAAATCCTTAATCATACGCATTGAGCCTGTCCAGATTGCCACTCTGTATGCAGTTGATGAATCATTCACATTTCCAATACTTGTTATTCTGTCTATAATTGATGCAGGTAACACAGAGGGTGCAAGTAAAAGTCCTGCAATACAAATGCAAAGCCAACGCCTGTCCTTCAAAATTATAAAGAACACAATTCCCAAAAGTGTACCAATCCATGCTCCTCTTGACCATGTGTAGATAAGGCACAAAAACATTATAAAACAACCAATTGTGTATAGTGCTTTTTTAAATGCACCCTTCATTTTAATAAGGAGTCCAACTGCTATCGGAAGCAGCATTATAAAATATTGACCAAGTACATTGGGATTATCAAGGGTTGCATAAACCCTTTTTTTGATTTCGGTGAACATTTCACCATCCACCCAACTATTCTCGGTAGTTACCAAAAAGAAATTCTGATAAATTCCATACAACGCCACCCCGAAGGCTGCTACCACAAAAGCAATCACAAGTGCAGTCCATTGGGGACGGGTTTTTATCACATTTACAACCAACACATAGGCAATTGTGAAGATAATATATATCATAAGCACAGGCACGCTTCCTCTCACATTCACGCCTGTGAAGGTTGCATAGCACAAAAGTCCCATAAATACTAAAATCCAGGGTTGGAATGGTGTTGACACATACTCTCCCTTTTTATCGTACAAAAGGTGGAGAATAAAAGACACAAATGTCAGCATAACAAGTCCTGCCAATGCCATCGTGGGTAGAATTGCAGATAATGGAACAAACAAGAATACACCGATTTGAGTTTTCCATAATATCAAAACAACAAGCTTTGCCAATAAAACTCCAACAAGCACCTCACTTGTGCCAACATATGCAGATATAACGCCAAATATTAGTGCCACAATTGAAATGAGCCACACTCCACTTAGTCGAACAGGCTCTTTTTTTATAACAGGCTCATTATAGGCTATCATTTCCTTGAAAAAAACAATTACTCTGCTGCTCTCCGATAGCTGATTTATTGAGCTTTTGGTTAAGGCAAAATAACCACCAACAACCAACATCAAAGCACCAATTCCCAAATCAATTATATGCTTGAGCTTTGAAAAGACCATAAGTCCAACTATAATACCAATGCCCAAAAAGGCAAGCATTATTCCATAGTCCCTTAAAGATATATCTCCCATTT
Organism: Clostridia bacterium; assembly: GCA_045649415.1. Classification (GTDB taxonomy): domain Bacteria; phylum Bacillota; class Clostridia; order UBA1381; family UBA1381; genus CAKSQL01. The sequence continues at coordinate 27,566 of JAZRPY010000004.1, forward strand.
GGGACAAAAGAGTAAGTATTTTACTATTATTCCTTCTATTTTTAATTCTTTCCTCATGCCTATGATAGAACTCTCTGGATAGCTTAAAAGGTCCACGAACTATCTTTGCACTTTTACTTTTATTCCACATATTTCCGTTTGAAAAGTGGTTTTTGAAAAAATTTACTATAATACTATTTTCTGATCTACCTTTAAAAAAGCCAAATATATTCTGCATAATTTTTTCAAAAATACTATTGTCATAGCAATTCACTATCCATTGAAAAATTGTTGTAAATATGTTTTTTGTCATTTCTTTTAATCATCCCCTTTTGGAAGGTCTGTTATCTTTAATGATTTTGATAATATCCGATTCCTTTAATAATAACACCAATATGATATACACAAAGAGACCTGCTCCTCCACACACCAGTGCAGTTACTATTGAATTTACAAAGCTAAGTCCTGACCATTCAACCATCAGTCCATAGATTACTGAAACTGTCAATAGCATAATTATAGCCGAAGCACCGAGCTTTACTATATCCCACTTATCTGTTCTATTAAAGAGTCTGCCTCTTTTCTTTCTCATACAAATAAAATTGAGTGCTGCATTCACAATAGAGCCACCTGCAGTTGCAAGGGCAAGTCCACCAATACCGAAACTTGGAGATAAGCCATATGCCAATCCAATATTGAATAGCATACTCAAAAATGCATTCACCATAGGAATTTTTGAGTTCTGCATTGAGAAAAATGACTTTGAAAGCACTTCATTTATGGACATTCCAAGCATTCCCACAGAATAGCAGGAAAGTGCTATGGCAGTTTCCTTCACAGCATCAAATTTTCCATGACCGTATATTATAGATATAATGGGATTAGAAAGCGCTATGAATACTATCATAATAGGAAGTATCACTATAGTAACTGCCTTTAGTGATGACACCATAATAGTGTTTGCCTCTTTTGTGTCATCCTTTGAATTTGACCTCGACATTTTCGGGAAAACAAGGTTTGTTACCACAAAGGAGAAAACTCCTGTCATTACTATATATAGCCTGTTTGCATAATTTAAAATAGGAACTGCACCGTCAATTCCCGATGCAATTCTTGTGTTCACCACGGAATACAAGGGTTGTACCCATGTGCTTATAAGCATAGGACCTGCTAAAAGCAACGCCCTTTTTATGTCCTCATTCCATATTTTAATGGTGGGCTTCATTTTAAAGCCGAATTTCTTTAAAGACGGAATTTGCACAAACACCTGTAAGCTCCATGACAATAACATCGCAATCGATAATCCCCACACTCCAAATTTCTTTCCAAAGAGTGGAAAATATAAAATCACTGCCACATTGGAGATAAGACTCATAATCGCAGGAATGTTGAATTCACCAAAGGTCTGCAATATTCCCACAAATGAAAACGCAAGTCCTGTGAATATTATCATAGGAAACATAATTGCCGATAGCTTTGTTGCAAGGTCGTGGGTTTCTAAATTGAATTCAGGAGCAATAAAGCTAATTAACTGACTTCCAAAGACAATTCCCACCACCGATATCAATATGCATATAAGCATAATCATAGAAATAAAGCGATTGGCAAACTCCATTGCAGAGCTTTTATCTTTTTTCTCCAATATATCATTAAAAATAGGAATGAAGGATGCAGAAATCACTCCTCCTATAACTATATCAAACATAGTCATAGGCAGTTGTGTTGCAGTCAAGTATGCAGTTCCTTCAATGCCTGTGGAGAAATATGCGGCAATTAGCACCTCTCTTAACAGACCACACGCTTTTGCCATTAAGGTGGCAATTGCCATAAAGCCTGCAGTTTTTATAATGCTTTTTGTTTTATCTGCCATTTTTATCTCCCCCCTGTTTATTGGAAAGATTTATGGCATATTCTGCATTCTTCTTTGCTTTTTCCTGAAGCCAGACAAGGTTTTCGCTCATACGAGCCTTTATATCAGACTCATTTTTTATGCACTCGTCTATCTTTTCTTTCATACCCTCAAATGAAACCTTCTCGGCATCCATATACAAAGGCTCTTTTATATAATCCATAAAGCCCTTGATTTTCGGGTCATAAACCAAGCCGACAACAGGCACATTTCTGCTTACTGAGTATATGAGAGAATGGAGTCGCATACCAATACATATATCAAAGGAATCCATACACCCAAGCATCTGGGCAATGTCCATTCTCTTTTCTATTATATAGCTATCCTCTGTCATAAGCGACATAATTTCTTTTGATATTTTATTGTCTATACCATATTGCATTGGCATAAACACTACCTGATACCCATATTCCTTCTTAATATAGTCTGCTAATTTTGCAAGCTCTGTTTTGAAATTGTCACTCATATTCTTAAAGCTTCTAACAGAGATACAGGCAATTTTTTTATCCGTATCAACCCCTGTTTCCTTCAACAGCTCTTTTCCCTTTTTAAAGTCATCAAATTCCAATCCGAAGGCAGGGTCTGCAGTTAAAATAATTTCTGGCTTAGTTACTCCTATCTTTTTAAGCTCCATTAAGGAGTCCTTATCACGAAGAGTTATTATGTCTGCCTTATTTAAGATTTTCCCTGTTAATGCCATATTTTCCTCACTTAAAGGTCCTATTCCGTTTGCATAAAGCATAATCCTTTTCCCAAAAAGATTAGCAAGACTAATAATCCCAAGATAATAAAGCAAGGATTTTGTGCTTGTACCATCCTGAATTAAGGTGCCTCCTCCTGACAAAAGCATTTTAGAGCCAATTATATTGAAAAGAACAGAGAATGGATTTAGCCTGTTCACTGCTTTTATATTATATATTTCTTTGGTTTCCTTGGGATTTTTTGAAAGAACCTTTAATTTAATATCCTCTTTTTGCTCTTTCAAATCTTTCACAATAGCCATCAGCAGAGCATCATCTCCACTATTTTTAAAGCCATAATATCCGGAAATCAGAATGTCATTCACTTTTCATCAATCCCTTCTGAATATTCAAAAAAATTTTCTTATGTTTATTCCTCAACACTTTTATACACATTCTCGGCATCATCTGCCATGCGTGCCACAGAATATTTCTTTTTAATAAATTCTCTTGAATATACAGATAATTTTTCTTTATCCTCATCCCACATACCAAAGAATGCACCGATTTCCCTTGCTAATTTATCTGTGGTTGTACCCTCACAGCCTCTGCAACAGAAATTGGTTGAATATGCAAGGTCGGCCTTATCTTCATCAAACAAGCCTATATAACCCTCATTTCCTGCAATTATTGTGGGCTTACCTGCCGCCATCGCCTCAAGTGCCGCCCTTGACACACCCACAAACAAATCTGCAGGTGCAACAAGCTTATTTATATCAGTTCTTGCACCTGATAAAACAATTGCCTCTCGTTGTAATTTTTCATTGACCTCTGTGGCTTCTTGCTTCACCTTTTCAAAGTCGTTTCCATCACCCACAATCAACACCTTCAGGTTGTCAATCACATTGTCAAGCTCAGGAATTGCCTCAATAAGCTTGTGTGCTGCAAGACTTCTGTCCTCATCCATTCGGCTCACATAAACAATGACCTTGTCCTCCTCGGTGATGCCAAATTCTTTTTTTATTTCACTATCGTCTGTATCGGGAGAAAATGCCTCTGTGTCAATTCCATTTATAGTAACGGTTATATTCTCCTCAGGAGTTTTATAGTTATCCATAAGATATTTTTTAATATCCTCACTAACTGCAATAGTTCTTTCTCCCCAATCAGTGATATACTTCAATCCATAGCCTGTGTTGAACACCCAATGTGCAGTAGTCACAAATTTAAAGCTTTTCATTTTCTTGTGGATTTTTCCTGCAATAAATGACGGTATTCTTGCATGGGAGTGAACTATATCAATCTTTTCATCCTCAATAATCTTCTTAATAAGGGAAAATGCCCTTAAAACATTATTGGGGTTTTTGTTCTGCAATGGCACATTGTAGTGCTTTATCCCTGCCCTTTCAAGCTCATCCTCAAACACTCCACCATTAGAGGCAACTATAATATTATATCCCCTCTTTTTAAGTTCCTTGGAAAGCTCAACCACATGAGTTTCTGCTCCACCTATATCAAGTTTCATCAATAACATTAAAATATTTTTCATATCTGTTTTTATTTTGCTCCTTTTTATATTTTTGGACATACATATGTATAATATATTATACAATATATAGTAAAAAATAGCAAGAGTAATTACAATATTTATACTTAGTATCTTCCATATTTTTTATTTTCTCTCCCACAAAAGAAAATATTGTAAAATGCTATAAAATATGCTATACTAAATATATCTATTTATTGAAAAGGAGATATGATAAAATGAAGCCAAAATCCTTTATATTTGGATTACTTAGCGTTCTCACAACTCTTTTTATATTTTATAATTCCTCCCTTGTTGCGTCAGAATCCTCAAGAAACAGTGGAGTGATTGTTACATTCATATTGGAAAAGCTTGCTTGTTTTGGCATAGATATTGACCGACATATAATGACGGTCATTGTTAGGAAATCGGCACATACAATAGAATTTTTCATACAAGGCTTATTTATGGGGTTGTCCTATTATTTTTCAAAAAACTATTATCCAAGCAAAATTATAAACATTTTATTTTTGGGACTTTTAACTGCCGCAACTGACGAGCTTATTCAAGGCTTTGTCCCCGGTAGAGGTGCAATGGTATCGGATATATTTATTGATTATATAGGTACAATTCTTGCAATCTGCTTTGTATATGTTATATTCCGACTCAAAAGAAGATCCAGAAGGAAGGAATGATTTTTTAAATGACTATGTTGGATATTGTAGCAATCAGCTACATAATAAACCTTATACTTGTGATTGCAATTGTATTTTTCCAACGCCGTGATCCTGCAGTGTCGGTGGCATGGGTATTTTGCTTTTTAACTTTACCCGTTATAAGTCTAATCGTCTTTTTGATTTTTGGTTGTGGCTTAAAAACAAGAACTAGGAAAAAGTATGTGCAAAAGCAGACACTGAATAATTATGTTCTCTCTACTTTTTTAAAGAATGAGGGTGTAACTCCCATTGAATCGAAAGAGATTGAAAAGCACTATAACCTTTACAGTTATCTTGAAAATGCAGCAGAAAGCACCTGCACAGGAAACAACAATGTAGAAATTATAACTGACGGCAAGGAAAAATTTGAAAAGCTTTTAAAGGATATTGAGAATGCAAAAGAATCTATAAATATGCTATATTTCATTATCCATAACGACAAAATCGGGCATAGAATTATAGATTTGCTCACAAAAAAAGCCAATGAGGGTGTTGAGGTAAGACTCTTGTATGATGGCTTTGGCTCACTTTTTACCCCACACAAAAGCTTTGAAAAACTAAGAAAAGCAAAAAATGGCCATGTTGCAGAATTTTTTCCTGTGAGGCTCTTTTCCTTTTCTAAACTCAACCACAGAAATCACAGAAAAATTGTTGTGATTGACGGGAAATTGGCATATCTCGGTGGTATGAATATAGGCGACGAATATATGAGTGAAAAAAAATTAGTATGGCGTGACACTCATATGCGAATCACAGGCAGTGCAGTTAATGATATTCAAAAATATTTTGCACTTGATTGGGAATTTTCAACAGGAGAAAGGCTTATCAAAAGATTTCCTGCCTTCTTCCCCACAATCTACAACGACGGAGATATTCCGATGCAGATTGTGGCAAGTGGCCCCGACTCTAAAGCAGATGAAATTAAATCAGGAATGATTAAAATGATAAATAATGCACGGGAGTCTGTGTATATCCAGACTCCTTACTTTGTTCCTGATAAGTCGTTTTTAGATGCAGTTGTATCTGCTGCACAGGCAGGAGTTGATGTAAGGGTGATGATTCCAAAAACTCCTGACAAGATATATGTGTACTACACCACTCTATCTTATATGGGTGAGCTTTTAGAGGCAGGAGCACGAGTTTTTCTGTACCCTGGCTTTATTCACTCAAAAAGCATTGTGGTTGATGACGAAATAGCAACTATAGGTACTACCAACATTGATATCAGGAGCTTTCAGCTTCATTTTGAAATCAATGCTTTTATGTATAGCAAAAAGTTGGCAGCTGACTGTAAAAAAATATTTAACGACGATGAAATTCTATGCAAGGAAATGACTCTTGAAATGTACAAAAAACGGAGTGTGAAAGAGGTTATGCTTGAAGGCTTCTTCAGGCTTTTCTCACCAATTATGTAAGGGAGAACTATATGAAACTACCACAGGATTTTATAAATCAGATGAAGGACATGTTAAAGGACGAATATCCTGAGTTTGAAAAAAGCTTTTTGGAAAATCAAAGCTATCAGGGCTTAAGAATAACAAAGCCCTCTGCCACCAATTTAGTGCTTGATTTGTTAGACAACCCTACCCCTGTCTTATGGAATAAGAATGGCTATTATGCCGACAAAACCAAGATCTCAGGCAAGCATCCATACCATATTGCAGGACTTGTATATTTTCAGGAGCCATCAGCTATGGCACCGGTTTCTGCACTGCCTGTGAATGAGGGTGACTATGTGTTGGACCTATGTGCAGCGCCGGGTGGTAAATCCACACAAGTCGCAGAAAAGCTTATGGGTACAGGCTTGCTTGTAGCTAACGAAATTATTCCTAAGCGTGCAGAAATTTTAGCCGAAAATATTGAAAGATGTGGCATTTCAAATGCCATTGTAACAAATGAAGCTCCTGACAGGCTATCCGAAAAATTCCCTGAATTTTTTGATAAAATTATAGTTGATGCACCCTGTTCAGGAGAGGGTATGTTCAAAAAAGAGCCTCAGGCAATTGACGAATGGAGTATTGCCCACACAAAAACCTGTGCACTACGCCAGAGGCACATTCTTGATTGTGCTATAAAAATGTTAAAGCCAGGAGGATATATTGTCTATTCCACCTGCACCTTTTCAAGCTTAGAAAATGAGGACAATGTATCATATATTTTGTCGCAATATGAAAATATGTCCTTAGCTCCCGTCACGCTCGAGGGCTTAACCGAAGGCTTTGGATACACAGATGCAAAGAGAATTTTTCCACACAAGGCAAAGGGTGAAGGGCATTTTCTTGCTTTGTTTAAAAAAGAAGGCGAAAAAGAAAGGAAAAAAATAAATATAAAGCCAACCACGCCACCAAAGGACTTTCAGGATTTTGAAAGTGATGCATTTAACATAAAGCATCAAGGAGGATTTGTGCTTTTTGGTGAGCATCTATATCTTATGCCTGAAGGAATTGATATAAATAAAATCAAGGTAATCCGTCCCGGTTTATATATGGGAATATTGAAAAAAGGACGGTTTGAGCCTTCCCATTCACTGTGTCTTGCATCAAATCCTGAGAGATTTAAAAACACTATCAGCCTCAGTGCCGATAACCCATCGCTTGACAAGTTCCTGCACGGCGAAGAAATCCCTTGCGACAAATCAGGATGGACTGCAGTTTTAGTGGATGGCTTCCCTATTGGTTGGGGAAAGGGCAGTAATGGAATTTTGAAAAATCATTTTCCAAAGAAATTCAGAATTAAATAATAATTTTTATGTTAAATTCTTGATAATTTTATCCTTTATAGCAACTGTGGTCGGTCATATTACACAAAATATCAAATTTTAAAAAAAAAGCTTGACAAACATACAGTTTTTTCGTATAATAGATACGATGTCTAATTTCTAGAAATAGTTAAAAATTAGCGAATACCAGTATAATATCGGGAGGTGTTGAAAATGTTAAGAACTTATCAACCAAAAAAACGCCAGAGAAAAAGAGAGCATGGCTTTAGAAAAAGAATGAGTACTGCTTCAGGTAGAAGAATTTTATCAAACAGACGCAGAAAGGGCAGAAAGGTACTGTCAGCGTAAAACAAAGTAAGGCAAAAAGTACAAGGCAGGTGCCTTATGCTTTTTGCTTTTTTACATTTTAAGGGGTATTTTTATCCCTGTTATAAAAGGCGGAGAATTATGAAAAATACAAAGTCTTTAAAATTAAACAGGGATTTCAGACGCTTATACTATCGTGGCAAAAGTGTTGCCTGTGGCTATGTTGTTATATATGCTATGAAAAATCGTCTTACCCACAATCGTTTAGGACTTACCTGTGGAAAATCTATAGGAAAGGCAGTTGAAAGAAACAGAGTCAAAAGGCTTATGAGAGAAGGCTATCGTCTTAGTGAAGACTCCCTCAAAATTGGCTATGACTTAGTTATGGTTGCAAGAGCTCGTGCCAACGGACAGGAATTTTCAAAAATTTTCAAGGATGTCCGTTATGCTTTCAACAAATTAGAGCTGATTGAAAACAATGAAAAAAATATTGTTAGCACTGATTAAGCTATATCAAACAGGTATTTCTCCATATAAGGGTGGTGGCTGCTGCAGATTTACTCCCACCTGCTCCGAATATGCCAAACAGGCAATAGAAAAATACGGAGCCTTCAAGGGTGGTTATCTTGCAGTTCGCAGACTTTTAAAATGTCATCCCTTTCACAAGGGTGGATATGACCCATTGGAATAGGTACCAAAATTATTTAACACATAAAGAAACCTATTTTGGTTTTTTGGAAAGGATAATCCATGTTTGAACTACTAATCACACGCCCTATGGGCATAATTATTAAGTTTATATATGATATTGTTCAGAACTATGGTCTGGCAATCATATTATTTACTGTTTTGATCAAGCTTGTGCTGATGCCATTGGCAGTTAGGTCACAAAAGGCAATGCGTAAGCAACAAAAAATTCAGCCATACTTGATGGAGCTTCAAAAAAAGTATGCAAATGACAAGGAAAAGCTCCAGACTGAAACAATGAAGCTATATAAGGAAAATAATATAAGTATGACAGGTGGATGCTTGCCCTTGCTTATACAGATGCCGATATTGTTTGGTCTATATAGAGTTATTCAAAGACCTTTGACATATCTTGCAGGAGTTGACTTTTCTCTTGCTGCTTCAATGGATAAGGTGGGAGAAATAATTTCTCGTATGACAACAGACTTTCCTGACATAATAGGAAAGCTTGCAGGTACATCAACTGATTTGATTATTAAAAATTCCCAGATTCAATTGTCAACCTGGAGTAATATTCTTTTCGGCTCAGCTGACCCATGGTATATTGAATTTGATTTTTTGGGACTTGACCTGTCAGTTGTTCCCTCTGTTTCAGTTAACTACATATTGTCAGGAAAATTCCAATACCTTGACCGTGTGTTGTTGATTTTAATTCCAATCATTGCAATTCTGACCACATGGTTGTCTATGAAGCAGTCACAGAAGATGACTCAGGCACCACAGGCTCAGGATAATTCAACTGCTGCTCAAACTGCACAGAGTATGAATAAATCAATGAACTTAATGATGCCAATTATGACAGGTATTTTCGCATTTACCCTGCCATCAGGCTTGGGCTTATATTGGATTGTTTCCAATCTGATGCAAATGCTTCAGCAATACTTGTTGGATTTATATTTTAAGAAAAAAGGAGACGACTTCGATGTTAAAGTTCCCAAGAGAAATAATAAAAACAGCAAAAAGCACAGATGAGGCAATCTCTCTGGCATTGGCAGAGCTTAATGCATCCGAGCTTGATGTGAACATAGATGTTTTAGACGAAGGCAATAAAGGCTTTTTAGGTCTTGGTTCAAAGGAAGCAACTGTTAAGCTTACCCTGAAGGATGCAAATGCATTTATTGCAAAGAGCTTTTTAAATAGCATCTTTAAATCAATGAAGCTTGAGGTTGAAATTGATGCAAAATCTGAGGACGATACCTTAAATATTGAGCTTTCAGGCGACCATATGGGTGTTGTAATCGGAAAAAGAGGTGACACCTTAGATAGTATTCAATATCTTACATCACTTGTGGTCAACCACGAGAATGAGGACTATGTGAAGGTTGTTATTGACACCGAAAACTATCGTGAAAAGAGACTGGCTTCATTATTAAAGCTTGCATCACGCCTTGCACACAAGGTTGCTCGCACAGGCAAGAAATACACTCTTGAGCCAATGAATCCATATGAAAGAAGAATTATCCATTCTTCTCTACAGGACAGTGAGGATGTAACAACATTCTCAATTGGTGAAGACCCACACAGAAAGGTTGTTATTTCACCAAAAAATCCTGCACCCAGAAAAAAATCCCGTCCTTCATCATCAGCATCTGCAATTGACTATGCTGCATCCTATTCGGACTACAAAAAGACTGCTCCAAGTCAGAATGTAATCAAGAAGGCTGAAAACTTTGAAGCATATCAGGCAGCACTTGAGGCTGAAAATGGCGGAAAAGATGAAAATTTAGAATAATAAATGTTTTTATAAATTGCGAAGCTTTCAAAAATTTTCGAGAGTTTCGCAATTATCTTTGAAAATTACTTTTAAAAAGGGAGAGATATAACTTATGTCAGGTCACTCAAAATGGAGTACAATTAAAAGAAAAAAGGGTGCAAATGATGCACAAAGAGCAAAAATATTCACAAAGATTGCCCGTGAAATTATAGTTGCAGTTAAATCAGGAGGTCCTGACCCTGACAACAACTCAAGCCTGAAGGATGCAATTGCAAAGGGCAGAGCCGCTAATATGCCTAACGACAATATCACAAGAACTATCAAAAAGGCAGCAGGCAGTACAGATTCAGATAACTACGAAAATATCACATATGAGGGCTATGGACCAAATGGTGTGGCAGTGATCGTTGAAACATTGACCGACAACAGAAACAGAACTGCTGCTGATGTCCGTCACTATTTCGACAAGTTCGGTGGTAATATGGGACAAACTGGTTGTGTTAGCTTTATGTTTGACAGAAAAGGCGTTATCATCATTGAAAATGAGGATGTTGACGAGGAAGAAATCACAATGGATGCCTTGGAGGCAGGTGCTGAGGATATTGAAGCCGATGAGGACTATATCGAAATCACAACTACTCCTGTGGATTTCCATCAGGTTCGTGACGCTTTGGAGGGAAAATATACAATTTCCTCTGCCCAAATCAGTATGGTTCCTCAAACAACTGTTACATTAACAGACGAAAAACAGCTTTTGATGATGGGTAAGCTTTTAGAAAATCTTGAGGATAACGACGATGTCCAGAATGTTTATCATAACTGGGATGCTCCTGAAGAGGATGACGAGGAATAACAATTATATTAGAAGGACTTATAAAAAGTCCTTCTTTTTTTCACATATTTTCTGTCATCTTCGTATTATATTACATAAGAATATGTGATATATAGGAGTTGAAAGATTATGTGTTCTATTTCAGGAATGATAAATTTTAAAAAAAATTATTTATACTATAAAGGCTACAACACTCTTGTTGTAAAGGATATGGGTGAAAGTATGCGACATCGCGGACCTGATGCGTCAGGAGAATGGGTTGGTGAGCATGCCGCATTTTCCCACACCCGACTATCAGTTATTGACCCCGAGGGTGGCAGGCAACCAATGACCAGAACTGTTGAAGGCTATGAGTTTACAATCACTTACAATGGTGAATTATATAACACAGAGGATTTGAGAAATGAGTTGTCAGGCTATGGCTACCAATTCACCACCACCTCAGACACCGAGGTACTTTTAATGGCATACATACACTTTGGTGAGGAATGTGTGAAAAAGCTCAATGGAATATACGCCTTCTGCATATGGGATTCAATGCGACAAAGGGTTTTTGCCTGTCGTGACAGATTTGGTGTGAAGCCATTTTTCTATGCCATCTGTGGTGATATTGTTATATTCTCCTCTGAAATAAAGGGGTTGTTCCGTCACCCTTCCTTTTCTGCTAAGGTCGATAAAACCGGTCTTCAGGAGCTATTTGCTATCTCCCCTGCCAGAACTCAGGGCGTGGGCGTTTTTAAGGATGTTCTTGAACTGAAGCCTGCCCATTCCATGCTTATAGACCGTTCAGGAATAAGGATATTCCCTTACTGGAGCTTGGAAAGTAAACCTCATCAGGATAGCTACTCCGACACTGTTCAAAAAGTGAGGGATCTTGTTTCAGATAGCATAAAAAGGCAATTAGTGTCAGATGTTCCAATCGCCACATTATTATCTGGCGGCTTGGATTCAAGTATAATAACTGCAATCGCAAGCTTATATATGCAGGATAAGGGAGATATTTTATCTACCTATTCCTTTGACTACAAGGATAACGACAAATACTTTAAATCCTCAGCCTTTCAGCCTGATGCCGACAAGCCATGGGTTGAGAGAATGGCAGAGGAATTCAAAACAAATCACACCTTTTTGGAATGCGACAACAGTATCTTAATCGACTATCTCTTAGATGCAATGCGTTATAAGGATTTACCCGGTATGGCAGATGTGGACGCCTCCCTTCTATATTTCTGCAGAGAGATTAAGAAAAACCACACCGTTATCCTGTCGGGTGAATGTTCGGACGAAATATTCGGTGGGTACCCGTGGTTCAGGAGTGAAAAAGCTTTTAACACACCTGCATTCCCCTGGTCCTATGATATGGAGCTTAGAAATTCCATCTTAAAGCCTGCAGTAGCCGAAACACTTAACCTTGAAGAATATTCCCGTAAAAGATATAATGAGTCCATTTTGAAAACACCCGTTCTTTGCGAGGATTCTCCTGAGGAAAAACGAAGGCGTGAAATTTCCTACCTCAACATAAATTGGTTTATGACAAATCTGTTAGACAGAAAGGACAGAATGAGTATGGCAAGCGGCCTTGAAGTGAGAGTTCCTTATTGCGACCACAGATTAGTTGAATATGTATGGAATATTCCCTGGGAAATGAAAAACAAAGACAATGTTTCAAAAAGCATTCTGAGAGAAGCATTTCGTGGAATATTGCCCGACGATGTCTTATTCAGGAAAAAGAGTCCATATCCAAAAACTCACAATCCCATATACGAAAAATTAGCAAAGGAAATGCTTCTTGATATAATCTCAAATCCCAATGCACCAATTCTCACTTTTGCAGAAAAGTCAGTTCTTGAGTCACTTTGCAAAGACTCAAGTGACTATGGAAAGCCATTTTTCGGTCAGCTTATGGCAGGACCACAGTTTATTGGATATCTTATTCAACTAAATGCCTGGTTCTTGGAATATAATGTGAAAGTACTATAAAAAAGGGTATTTAAGGCAATTGCCTTAAATACCCTTTTTTTAAAATCAATAGTTTTCCATATGAATTTCAAAATAGCTTTGTGGGTGGTTACAGGTTGGGCAAACATCAGGAGCCTCTGTGCCAACAACAATGTGTCCACAATTACGGCACTCCCAAACCTTAACCTCACTCTTTTTAAATACCTCTGCCATTTCAACATTCTTCAACAACGCACGATAGCGTTCCTCGTGATGTTTTTCAATTGCAGCAACCATACGGAACTTCTTTGCCAAATCCAAAAAGCCTTCCTCTTCAGCAGTTTTTGCAAAGCCCTCATACATATCTGTCCATTCGTAATTTTCGCCCTCTGCAGCATGAAGCAAATTCTCAGCAGTATCACCAATTCCATTTAATTCCTTAAACCAAAGCTTTGCATGCTCCTTTTCATTGTCTGCAGTTTTTAAAAACAATGCAGCAATCTGCTCAAAGCCTTCCTTTTTTGCCTTTGATGCAAAGTATGTATATTTATTTCTTGCCTGAGATTCTCCCGCAAAAGCAGCCTCTAAATTCTTTTCAGTTTGTGTTCCCTGATACTTATTCATTTTCTTTTCCTCCTCAATTTTTTCTAATTTATCTCCACTCATTTTGCATAGTGGGCATACAGCTACTACTCCATCTTCTACCTGAAAAACCTTGCCACAAACCCTACATCTATATGTGGTCATATCTAATCCCCTCCTTTTTCTTTATTATATATTATTTTCAAAATATTGTAAATAGTTTTTTTACAAAAGAAAAAAAGAAATTTTATTTCCTTGAAAAAAGTTATTATCTATGTTATACTATCTAAGATAATACTATAATCGGGTGAATATAATGAACAAAAAATCAGGAATGAAAAAAGGCTTTTCCGACGGTCTGCCAATTGGTATCGGATACCTTTCTGTTTCAATCGGTATTGGCATTACTGCTGTGAGCAGCGGACTTAGTATTCTAAATTCTGTCATAATGTCTATGTCCTGTTTGACCTCTGCAGGTCAGGCAGCAGGAATATCTGTGATTGCAGCTTTAGGCACTTTGTTGGAAATGGCTTTAATTCAATTAGTTATAAATTTAAGATATTCTCTTATGGGCATCTCTATGTCCCAAAAGCTTGACGAGAGCGTGACCACAAAGCATCGTCTTATATTAGGTGCATTTATAACAGACGAAATATTCGCAGTGTCCTCAACCAAGGACTCTTTAAACACAAGATATCTATATGGCTTGATAATTGCTCCGTACTTCGGTTGGGCGTTGGGGACTCTGTTTGGCGCAACCTTGGGAACAGTTCTTCCCGAATCTGTGAATCAGGCATTAGGACTTGCAATCTATGGGATGTTTGTGGCAATAGTTGTACCCGTTATGAAAAAATCAAAGGAGATTTCCTTGTGTGTGCTATTAGCAACACTAATTAGCATTATCATAAGATATGTGCCAATATTCTCCTTTATCAGCTATGGCTTCACAATTATTATATCGGCAGTTATTTCAGCATCAGTATTCGCACTTTATTCACTAAGGAGGGAGAAAAAATGAAACCTTTATTATATATTTTCATAATGGCATTGGTTACATATCTCATTCGTGCCATTCCCTTCACACTCTTTAAAAAGAAAATCACATCACCATTTTTTAAAAAGTTTTTTGACTTTATCCCCTATGCAGTATTAGGGGCTATGACAATTCCATGGATGTTTGACTATGGGAAAAATCCAATCTGTGCCACTGTCGGTCTGGTGGTTGCCATTATATTGGCATATTTCAATCGCTCATTGATTGTGGTTGCAATGTCGGCTTGTGCCTCTGCTTTTTTAGCGGGTTTTATATTCTGAATACTAAAAAAGGGATTTTTAAATCCCTAAAATAGCAAAACGGAGTTTTTAATAAACTCCGTTTTGTGTTTGTTATGAAAATTATTGTGTCTTATATATCCCAACTAAACTTATTGAAGAAATAAGAATTTTTTCTCGATTATGTATATTTTCTCAATCAATCTACAAACAAAGCTGCTCCGTTTTCAACCAATTTATTCTGAAGCTCTTTGATATCAATGCTCCTTACATCTGTTTTTGACTTAGATGCAACTGCAATCGCTTCACCACAAGCATGACCTATGCAACACACAATCGGCATAATTCTGATTGCTGCCTGCGCCTCATGGTCAGCTGATATACATCTGCCACCAACCAACAGGTTAGAAACCGTTTTTGGAATCAGGCTTCTGTATGGAATGGTGTAATATTCACCCTTATTAAAGAAATAGTGACTTGTTCCTGAGCCTTCAGGATTATGAATGTCCATATCATAGTTACCAAGGGCAATGGCATCGTCAAATCTCTTTAAGTCCATAAGGTCCTGAGCAGTAAGCATATAATCTCCGTCAATCAATCGGCTTTCTCTTGCACCAATTTCGGGAGCAGTTATAATTACCTCACTATCCTTGAACGCCTCAAAGTTGTTCTTCAAGAACTCATAAACCTCATAAACCTGTTCACGAGCTTCAATTTCTGCCTTAGTTACATCAAATATATCAACAGGATTTAATTTAATAATTCTTGTTGTATTAAAATGCAATACTCCGTCCATAAGAGTTTTGAAAATAAGAACATCCTCTCTCGGATTCTTAATTTTCCCCTCTTCCTTAAATTGCTTATATTTAACATTGATTGCGGCAGGATCAAATTTCTCCATATCAACATTAGCAAGTCTGAAGCACAAGGTCATAGGCTGACATAGACTGTCCTTTTCTCTACCTATCCTGAAGGGGCATCCAGATATTGCGGCAAGGTTTGCATCACCTGTGGTATCAACAAAATAGTCTGCAAAAAGCTCGTACTTTTGTCCTTTACCCATAACAGTGATTGACTTTATTTTATCTCCCTCTTTTTTTGCGTCCACTAAATATGCATGATATAAAATCTCAACCCCTGCGTCAAGAACCATTCTGTTCAACAAAAGCTTTAAGTACTCATCATGGAAAAAGGTGTCGTTTCCTCTTTCCTGAAACTTATTCTTTTCATTAAGCTTTTCACCAATTTCCTTAAATATTCCCTTACATAATTCAACCTTTTTTCCATTTATTTCAGTTTTATAAAGCATAAATGGATGCACCAAGGAATTTGATGCAGCACCGCCAAGGCAATTTGATTTCTCGGCAAGTAAAACTGATAGGCCCTCCCTTGCTGCACTCACTGCTGCAGCAACACCTGTGAAGCCTCCGCCAACAACTATCAAGTCATATTTCTTCATACCAATTCTCCTTATTTTTATATTTGATAATCATAATTTTTCTACATTATTACAATCAATTATACCACAGTTTTGTTGAGAACACAATAGGCTAATTAAAAATTAGATATGGATTTTTTAGCATATAACACATAAGAAAAAGGAGTTAACATTTAATATAATACGACCAAATACTAAAAAAACCACTTATGTGGTTTTTTTTAGCTTGATATAGTGTGGAATAATATCCTCATATTCACCCGACTTTAATAAAAAGCCTTCGGGAATAACTCCGAGCTGAGTAAATCCTAATTTTTTATATAAGGCTAAAGCCACAGTATTTGATTTCACAACTGCATTGAACTGAAGAATTTTAAAATTCAAAGCCTTTGCCTTACTTATGCAATCAAGAACAAGTGCTTCACCTATTTTCATTCCCCTTTTATCCTTTTTAACTGCATAGCTTGCATTACAAATATGCCCGCATCTTCCCACATTGTTGGGGTGGAGAATATATAATCCCACCACCTCGTTATCCTTTATAGCAACACCCGTGTAGGACTGCTCATTAAAAAAGCTTCTCCCGTTTTTTATGTCGAGCTTTTCCAGTTGAGGAAATGCAACGCCATCCTCAACCACCGAGTTCCAAATCCCGATTGCAGACTCCAACTCATTTTCAGTTAATTCAATAATTTTTACGGACATATTCTCACCTGCTCTTTTTACGATTATCTATAATTATACAGAAATTTCTATATTTTTTCAACCAAAATCAAAAAAAATACGACACCCTCTTTTAAAAGAGGGTGTCGCAAAGGTTAATTTTAGCCTTCGTAAACCAAATTGTTAGCAATCATTTCATCTACATTTGTAGCATCCCACCATGCACCTGAGATAGCAACATCCTTTGAAACTTCCTTACCTTCCAAAGCGAATACTGCTTGCTCAACTGCCTGATAACCAATCTGGAATGAATCCTGAGCAACTGCACCAACTAACTTTGGACCTGTTGTCTTCTTCATCCACTCGATTTGCTTTGTGCCTGCATCGTAGCCTGCAAACTTGATTGCATCATACTTTGTACCAGCAGCGCCGATTGCATCATAAACTTGCTTAACAACACCTTCGTTTGTCATAAAGATTGCATCTGCGCCCTTTTCAGCAAGAGCCTCTAAAGCTGCCTTATATGCATTGTCTGCATCACCAGGCTTAACTTCCTTAGCAATTGTGTACTTGCCCTTAGTTGTGCTATCTGCATCTGCTAACTCAGCAAATTTATCAACGAAGCCTGCAGCTCTGTCGATACCTGTTTGAGTTTCGTCGTGTTGGATAACACCAACAAGGTAGCTACCATCACCATTTGCGATGTCTTCCTTGATTGCTTCAAAGAAGTGCTCTGCAACGATGTTAGATGCTAAATAGTTACTTGTTGCAACTGAAGATACAATTGGGTTCTTGCCTGTTTCATCAAGAGTCTTAATGTCGTTAGCCCAGATGCCACTATCGAATTGAACTACAGGGATTTGTGTGTCAAAAGCTTGTGTTAGCATATCAACGAAGCCTTCACCGATTGTTCCCATAACGATTGCTGCTGAGTTGTTTGAAAGAGCAGTTTGTACCATTTCCTTTTGTGAAGGAAGGTCCTTTGCTGATTCACTTGCAGGGCCACGGAATGTGATGTTATATCCGTACTTTTCACCTGCTGCCTCTGCGCCAGCCTTAACTGACTGCCAGAATGCGTGAGATTCACCCTTTGCAACTACTGCAATTGTTTGTTTGTCTGATGTGTCCTGTCCACATCCTGCCAACATACCTGTTGCCATAACTACTGCTGTCAATAGTGCCAATACCTTTTTCATAAAAAACATCTCCTTTTTTATTTTCAGGGCTTTTTACCCTTAAGATACATAATTAAAATTATTTCACCTTGTTTGCCTTTTTATTTTTGATAACATCCATCAACACTGCAACTACAACTATGATACCTGTTAAAACATATGTTACATATGTTGAGTTCAGGTTCAAGTTAAATCTTGCCAATACGAAGTTCAAACCACTTCTTATAACAACGAGCATAATTGAACCTATTACAGAGCCTGCAATTGATGCAACACCACCTGCAGCACTTGTTCCACCGATATATACGCCTGCAATTGCATCAAGCTCCATACCATTACCTGTTGCTGCTGCAACTGTTGCAAATGAGGATGCCCAGAATATTGCCGCAATACCTGCTGCCATACCACTGAACACATATGCAATTATTTTATACTTATCTGTGTCGATACCTGAAAGTCTTGTCGCTTCCTCATTACTACCAATAGAAAGGATATATCTTCCTATTTTACACTTATACATTAAGTACATACAGATTGCTGCAAAGAATATTACCCATATAAAGCCTGTTGGTATTCCGTTTGCATTTGAGAATATGGTGTTGAACCATGTTCCGTTAGGATAGAATATGTTAGGAATTGCAACTATAATCGCACTCAAGCCTCTTGAGAACATCATTGTACCAAGTGTAGCAATAAATGCAGGGATTTTTAATTTTGCAATCAACAAACCATTTACAAAGCCCAACAAAGTACCGATTGATATCATAACGGGAATGGTTGCCCACAACGGCATTCCGTCCATATATAGTTTACCTGCAACTACTGCAGATGCTATACAAACTGTACCGATTGATAAGTCAATTCCACCGGTTGCAATAACAAAGGTAACACCCAATGCCATAATTGCGTATGGTGCCAATGACTGCGCCATACTAACCAAGTTATACTTTCCTAAAAAGTTCGGGTTAAGAACTGCAAATATCACCACTAAAACTGCTAAAGCTGCAACAGTTATGATATTTTGTCCCAAGCTTCCCTTCAAAGCCTTATTTTTCATTTTCTGATTCTCCTCTCATTGTGGCAAGCGCCATGATTTTTTCCTGTGTGGCATCTGCAATATCAAGTTCTCCTGTGATTTTTCCTTCGCACATTACCACAACTCTGTCACTCATTCTTTGGATTTCTGAAAGCTCTGAGGAAATCATTATAATTGATTTTCCACTTTCAGCAAGCTCTTCAATAAGTGTGTACATTTCACTCTTTGCACCGATATCAATGCCTCGTGTTGGCTCGTCGAATATAAATATATCCGAGTCCTTCAAAAGCCATCGTGCAATAATAACCTTTTGCTGATTTCCACCTGAGAGATTTTTTAATTGTTGCTTCATTGACGGAGTTTTTGTTTTAAGCTTGTCATTTGCCTCAACTGCCGCCTTTTCTATTTTCGAATCTCTTATCCATCCAAACTTGATAAAGTCTTTGAGAGAACTTAAAACTGAATTCTCAGCCACCGACTTATCAAGCAACAAGCCATATCGTTTTCTGTCTTCTGAAAGATAGCATATACCCTTTGCAACTGCTTCGTGAGGAGTTTTGATTTTTACATACTCCCCATTTATATAGATTTCACCCGACTCTATGGGATCTGCACCATAGATTGCTCTTGCGACCTCTGTTCTGCCTGAGCCCATAAGTCCTGAGAAACCAAGAATTTCTCCCTTTCTCAGCTTAAAGGAAACATTCTTAATTTCCTTGCCTCTGTTGAGATTTTTAACCTCTAAAACAACAGGTGCATCCTCAGCTACATTGCTTTGTTCCTTCTTGTCACCATAAATAACTCTTCCAACCATCATCTTAACGATTTCATCCTTGGTGGTTTCACTTGTTATCAAGGTTCCTACATATTCGCCATCTCGCATAACTGTGATTCTGTCTGAAATCTGATTTATCTCATCCATTCTATGTGAGATATAAATCATACCGATTCCCTTTTCCCTTAGATCTCTCATAATGGCAAACAACTCCTCAACCTCTGTTTGAGTAAGAGCAGCTGTAGGCTCATCAAGAATAAGGATTTTTGAATCATGAGATACTGCCTTTGCAATTTCAACCATCTGTTGCTTACCAACAGTTAATGAGCCAACCTTAACAGATGGGTCAATATCAACACCAATTCTGTCGAACAAGGCTTTTGCATCTCTTTCCATCTTCTTATCATCTATGTACATACCATTTATCATAGGCTCACGACCAATGTAAATATTCTGTGCCACAGTAAGATGGTTCATCATATTAAGCTCCTGGTGAATAATGCTTATTCCTGCATCCTGAGATTCTTTAATGTTTGAAAAGTCAACATTTTCTCCGAACAGAACAACTTCTCCGGCATTTCTTTTATGTATTCCACATAGGACCTTCATCAAAGTTGACTTTCCTGCACCATTTTCACCCATAAGAGCATGTACCTCGCCTTCACGAAGCTCAAGGTTGGCACCCTTCAAAGCCTGAACACCGGCAAAACGCTTGTCTATTCCCTTCATTTCAAGAATAACTTTGTTCATACTTTTTTCCTTTCCGAATTGTACCGAGTTTATAATCACAAGCAGGATACCTTGTATCTGCAATTCCCGGCAAATTACATATTTAGTGTTATTTTGATTTCATTTTGAATAGCTTTTTTACTTTTCATGGCAAAAAAATTGTCCATGTGAAAATCAAAGCATCTGAAATCTCATGGATGTAATAAGTCAGTTATAAGTTTTACTGTTCTGCTATGGTAAAAATGCACACCTTATTCACACAAACAGTAAAACCTGAGGATAGTATATTAAAAACTTTTAAGGTATGATTTTTAATATACACAAAGATATCATTTATTCGTGATTTTATCTAATATTTCCCCTCAATCTGACCTATACCTTTGTTAATATTTTAACACATAATTATTAAATAGTCAACAAAAATTTATAAAAATTTTTTTATTTTTTAGTTAAATCTGTTCATAAAATTCAAAGAATCCACATATGATGCTATTTTTAAGCCTTTTTGTTACTAAAAATTTTTTATTAGGTTTTTAATTTCTTCACAGAATTCAAAATTACTATAATGGCGACACCCACATCAGCAAAAACTGCAAACCACATATTAACCAATCCAAAAAATCCCAACACTACTGCTAAAAGCTTTATTCCTACCGATAAAATAATATTCTGATTTACTATTTTCATAGTCTCTTTTGCTATTTTTAAAAGCTCAGGGATTTTTTCAAGATTATCTGTCATAAGAACAATATCTGCTGCCTCAACTGCCGCATCTGCACCATTATCTCCCATTGCAATTCCAACATCTGCTGTTGCTAACACAGGGGCATCATTTATCCCATCACCAACAAATGCACAGGTCTTTAATTTTGAAATTTCCTTTATTATTCCGACCTTGTGCTCAGGCAAAAGCTCTGAATATACCTTACTTATTCCAAATTCCTTTTTAATCTCCTCACAGGACAGTCTATTATCCCCTGTTAAAATATATGCATCAATTCCCATTTTATTAATCTTATTGATCACATTGGTTTTTCTTGGCTTATCCGATATTACAATATAGCCCTTATATTCCCCACAAAATCCAAGATACACACAGGTTGCTGCTATTTCTTCATCAGGAAGGGATATTCCATTTTCAATTAAAAATCCTCTGTTCCCTGCTACTATATCCCCATTCTCTAATTTGACTATAACTCCTTTTCCCTTTTCCTCTTTATAGTCAATTATTTTTTTCTCATCTACATCCTCATCTCCCCATTTTCGTATTGCCCTCGCTATAGGATGATTGGAAAAGTGCTCTGCATATAAAATGAGTTTTGAAAATTCATCTATTGTGCATTTGTTTTCCACCTTGGTTACCTCAAAGACTCCTTCTGTCAATGTGCCTGTTTTATCAAATGCTATTGCCTCTACATACGATAATCTTTCAATCACACTGGTGTTTTTTAACAGTATCCCTTTTTTTGCTGCTCTGCCCACACTTTGATAAAAGCTCAAAGGAATTGATATTACTAAAGCACAAGGACAGGATACAACAAGAATAACACACGCCTTGTATATCCAACTCTTAAACTCAAAGCCAAATAAAAGTGGCACAAAAAAGCCTGTTAGAATTGCTAAAATTAAAATGATGGGTGTGTATATTTTAGAAAACCTTGTTATAAACCTTTCAGTTTTTGCTTTATTCTCAGTTGCCTCTTTCATTGCTTTTATTATTCTTGATGCTGTTGAGGCTTCAAATTCCTTAGTTACCTTCACCTTGATAACACCATTACAATTTATCGAGCCTGATAAAACAACATCGCCCACTCCCTTTTCATAGGGTACTGCTTCACCCGATATTGATGATGTATCCAAAAAGGTACTGCCCGTTATGATTTCTCCGTCCAACGGAATTCTCTCCCCCGGAAGCACACGGATAATGTTTCCCACCTCTACCTTGTCTGCATCTGTTTTCACAAAATTCTCACTCTGCAGAACATATGCAAAATCAGGTCTGATATCCATAACCTTGTTTAGTGCATTCTGGGAATTATCAACTGCTCTTTTTTCCATCATTTCACCTATTTTATATAGAATGATAACTGCCGAAGCCTCATAAAATTCATTCAAAAAAAGTGCTGACAAGGTTGCAACTGTCATTAAAAAGCACTCATCAAAAAAACTTTTCTTGAAAATTCCACTTATCGCCTTTATAACAACATCATAACCTGAAATAATGTATGCAAGAATTAAAAGAATATTTCCTATTTGATTATTTACAAAAAATGATATAACAAATAAAGCTATCCCAAGAATAAGCATTATGTTATCAGCATTTCCCCTTTTTTTCTTTTCTCCACAACAGGTGCAGCCACCAGCTACAAATACCTCCTCCTTGTGATTATGCTCACAATGGCATCCCGAATGACAACCGTTATCTATCTGGCTATTTTTATGCATATCTTCACTTCTCCTTTACACCGTTTTATACATATGAGCGTATGTTCATATGTTCATTATATTCCATTTTATTTACTATGTCAACCTAATTTTAAAATTTTAGTATGAACTATGCCCTAATAACGCAAAATAATAAAAAAAGAAAAAGAGGGAAAATTATGCTTGGATTTATATTTGCAATTATAGCAGGTGCTGCTATGAGCTTTCAGGGTGTTATGAACACTCGTCTGGGTGACAGGATAGGAATTTTGGAGTCTAACACAATTGTTCAGGGAACTGCATTTATACTGTCCCTGATAGCAGTGTGGCTTTTTGGTAACGGAAGCTTTAAGGAGATTATAAATGTAAATAAGCTCTATTGGTTTGGTGGAGTTCTTGGAATTATAATAACTGTGACCGTTATGCTTTCTATTAACAAGCTGTCCCCCACAGTTGCCATAAGCACAATCTTAATTTCTCAGCTTTTAGTTGCTTCTATGATTGATGCCTTTGGCCTGATGGACAGTGAGAAAATTTCTTTTTGCTGGAACAATTTTGTTGGGATTATTCTAATGATTGGTGGGGTTATTCTCTTCAAGCTCAAACTTTGATTTTTATCCTATTAAACATGTAAATAAATTTTTAAAATAATTATTGCTTTTTTTAAACTTATATGCTACAATAGATATGAGGGACATTTAATTTTAAATATGTGTCACTTGTATAAACCCCTTGGGGTCACTAAAAAAAGATAAAAATCCTTAAAATAAAAGGAGTGAAATATTTTGGAAAAGCTAATTGTTAAAGGTAACACAAGATTGTCAGGCGAGGTAATAATAAGTGGCGCAAAAAATGCAGCCGTTGCGATTATTCCTGCCTGTCTTTTAATAAATGGCACCTGTAGATTGGAAAACCTTCCTGTTATTCAGGATGTTAAATTATATCTTGAAATATTAAAGGATTTAGGTGCTCAGGTAACCTTCGTTAATAAAAACACTGTCGATATAGATTGCACCAATGTTAATTCCTTTGAGCCTGATGAAAATATGTCGAGAAAAATGCGAGGCTCAACATATTTAATCGGTGCATTATTAGGCAGAATGAACAAGTGCATTATCCCACCTCCCGGTGGTTGTGATTTCGGCACAAGACCTATCGACCAACACATCAAAGGCTTTGAGGCATTAGGTGCAACTGTTGAAATCCTATATGGAAAAATTCATGCAAAAGCAGAAAAGCTTCTCGGTGCAAATGTGTATTTTGATTTAATCACGGTTGGTGCAACTATAAATGTTATGCTCAGTGCAGTTAAGGCATCAGGCACAACTATAATTGAAAACGCTGCCAAGGAACCTCATATAGTTGATTTGGCGAACTTCTTAAACTCAATGGGTGCAAAAATCAGAGGTGCAGGCACAAACACCATAAAAATCACAGGCGTGAACGAGCTTCATGGTGGTACATATTCAATCATCCCTGACCAGATAGAAGCAGGCACATTTATGATTGCAGCAGCAGCAACCCGTGGAGATGTAACAATATCGAATGTTATCCCCCGTCACTTAGAGCCAATTTCGGCAAAGCTGATTGAGGTAGGTGCAAAAGTGGAAGAGTTTGACGATAAGATAAGGGTATATGTCCCTGAAAACACCAACTTTAAAAAGATATCCTTTATCGCACATCCCTACCCCGGATATCCCACCGATATGCAACCACAGTTAGTAACATTTTTATCTATTGTGGATGGTGTGAGTTCTGCTCGTGACGAGGTATGGGACGACAGATTCAGATATGTTGACGAGCTCAAGCTTATGGGTGCAAATATAAGAGTTGAAGGAAATCTTGCAATAATTGATGGCGTTAAAAAGCTAATGGGTGCATCAGTGCGAGCAACCGACCTAAGAGCAGGTGCTGCAATGATTATAGCAGGACTTATGGCAGATGGTACAACTGAAATCAATAATATATATCATATTGACCGAGGTTATGAGAATTTTGAAGAGAAGTTCATCAAGCTTGGCGCAGACATACAACGAGTTCAGGTTGTTGATGCAGAGTGATTTTGAGAAAGGCTGGTAAATATTAAATGTTTCTCTCACTCATAAGTGGCTCATCAGGAAATGCCACATTAGTTAAGTACAAAAACACAACTCTCCTCATAGATTGTGGGATGTCGGGAAAAAAGCTTGAACAGGCGATTGGGGATATATCTATGACCTGTTTTGATATTGATGCACTATTGATAACCCACGAACATATCGACCACACAAGAGGAGCAGGCGTGATTTCAAGAAAATATAATATCCCCTTATATATGACAAAGGGCACTCACCTATCCTCAGATTTAGGGAAAATACCCAGTGAAAATATAAACTATATCTCAAAGGATTCCCAATTTGAAATAGGTGATATAGGAATTGTCCCATTTGAAATCTCCCACGATGCAAAGGAGCCTGTGGGCTACAGCTTTTACACCGATAAAAAGCTTACCTTAGCAACCGATTGTGGAGTGCTAACCGAGGATATCCAAAAGCATCTTTTAGGAAGTGACGAGATAATTTTAGAATCAAATCACGACCCCGACCTTTTAATGTACGGAGCATATCCAATGTCCTTAAAGCGACGAATTATGAGTGATTTAGGGCATCTGTCGAATATGGATGCTGCAAAAATGGCTGTTAAGCTATTAAATTCAGGAACTAAAAAAATTATGTTGGGACATTTAAGTCAGGAAAATAACACTCCTGATATTGCCTATGAAACTACCAAAAATGCACTCATATATGAAGGTGCCAGACTTGGTGAGGACATTAGTCTTTCAGTTGCCAACAGGTATGAAATAACGAGGTTTTAATGAATATAACATTTATTGTTGTGGGAAAACTTAAAGAAAAATATCTAAAGGATGCAATCCTTGAATATAAAAAGCGTATTCAAAGATTTGCTAAATTAGAAATAATTGAAATTCCTGACGAGAAAATCCCTGAAAATGCATCTCAAAAGCAAGAGGAGCAAATCAAGGAAAAGGAAGGAGAGAAAATCCTTTCAAAATTGAAGGATAATTCATATTTTATAACTCTCTGTATTGAGGGCGAGGAATTATCAAGTGAGGAATTTGCAGATAAGATAAAAAATATTTCAATGAATAACAGTAATATCACCTTTGCAATTGGTGGTTCATTGGGATTATGGGATAGAGTGAAATCTCAGTCTAACTTAAAGCTCAGTTTTGGAAGGATGACTCTTCCCCATCAGCTTATGAGAGTGGTTTTAACAGAGCAATTATACAGAGCCTTTAAAATCAACTCAAACGAGAGCTATCATAAATAGTACATAAAGAACAGATTTTCTATATAAACAAACCTTCTTAAAAATAAAAAAGGATGTGAATTTTAAATGGCAAGAACTGCAAGAAAAAAAAGCAGTACAGGAATTTACCACATACTGCTGAGGTCAAATAATACTCTGTTTTTAAACGAAGAGGACAAAAAGTATTTTAAGGAGCTTCTGCAAAAATATTTCACAGACTCTCTTTCAGCCTGCATTTATGGATACAGTCTTACGAAAAAGAAAATACATCTCATAATCAATGAAAAAAATGAGGATGTATCTACCCTGATTAAACCATTCTGTACCTCCTATGCAAGATACTTTAACAGAGTTCATAGTGTGACCGGAAAACTTTTTGCCGACAGATTTAAGTCCGAGCCTGTTGAAAGTAACATTGCCTTATCTCAGCTTATTTTATATCTTTATAAGGGTGACTTGGCTCAATTTAAGGCAGATAGAATAATTGCTCATAGCGATTTGAAGAAGCTTAATATATCATCTGTAAAAAAGGTGCTTCCTATGGACGATTATGAGAATATGACATATGATGAGTTAAAATCTGCGATAGGATACATAACAGGAGACATAAAAGGATTTTCAAAGCTTACAGTAGCAGAAAAAATTGCTTTGATTCAGGAAATTGATGTTGACAAAAGGCTCAGAATTGGTTTAATAAGCAAGGGCTTGGGTATTGAGAAAGCACCCACCCCTGCACCAAAGAAAGCCACAAAGAAGAAGGTCGAAGCAAAGAAGGAAAAAGCTCTTGTGGTAGAGAAAAAGCAAGTTGAAAAACAAGCACCTGTCAAGAAAGAAAAGGCTGCGCCTGTTAAAAAGCAGGAGATACAAAAGAAGGTGGACAAGCCCGTTGCATTTGCTGAGGATGCACCAAAACCACAACCACCAAAGAAAAAGGAATTGAGCGTTTGGCTTTTGTAATAGAAATTATATTTTGGCAGGATATTATCCTGCCAAAATTCATATAAAAAGGAGGAAATTGATTGGAAGAATTTGAGCTCGTTAAAAAAATTCAAAACGACGACAGAGACGCTTTTAATGATTTGGTTATTGCCTATCAACAAAAGGTTTTCCATATTGCCTACTCAATGCTATTCGATTATGAAGATGCATCCGACGCTTCTCAGGAGGTATTTGTGAAGATCTATCGTTATATAAACTCCTTCCGATTTGACAGCTCCCTGTCAACCTGGATATATAGAATAACAAAAAATGTGTGCTATGATTTTTTAAGAAAGAAAAAGGTGGCAACTGTGAGTCTTGACAACGACAGTGACGACTCACCAAAGCCGGAAATAACGGACAATTCCAATTCTCCCGAAACAATTGCAGACGCTCACGACCTTCAGGCACTTGTTCAGTCTGCATTAAAGGAATTGGATGAAAATTCACGCTTTGTTATCACTCTTTATGACATAGAGGGCTTGAGCTATGATGAAATTTCTCGCATATTAAAGCTACCCTTAGGCACAGTAAAATCAAGACTCAACAGAGCAAGAGAAAAATTAAAGAAAATTTTATTGCCAAAAAGAGAACTTTTTCTTTAAATTTTTCGTCTAAGATAATAAAGAGTATAAACAGATTAGGAGAGTTATAATAAATGTTGAGCTGTGATGATTTTAAATTAAAAATTGAACAATATCTTAACAATCAGCTTGATGATGCAGAAAAAGAGGAATTTCTTGAGCATATGTTCTCGTGCAAGGAGTGTAAAGAGGAGCTTAAATTCTCAGAGGCTATAGCTGATACCTTGAATACTACAGGCCTTCCTGATGTTCCTGAGGATTTTCTAAACCGTGTGAATATGGCAATTGACAAAGAGGCAGTCCCCTCCCATCAATTTAGTTTCAAAAAAGTCCTGAACCCACGAATTCTATCCTCCCTTGTAGCTTGTTTGATTATCGCTGTATTTTTAAGTCTTAATCAGAATAACAATTTAACAGGAAAGCTTTCTATCAACAATCAAGATAATCAGGAAATATCCTATAGATTAAAAAACACACCTCAGGACCTGAAGCTTAAAAATAATGTTGAAAGTGTATCCATTAAAGAAGGTGAGAACAACAAAAAAACAAGGATAGCTGAGGATATCCCCTCCCCTGCTAACCAATCAACTAACGAAAACAACTTCATTTCAACTGCGTCACTGATAATTGATGAAGTATATTCTATAATGGTGGATGAAAAAGACTTTGAAAATGTAATCAGTATTGCAAACATATTTTCAACCCCTACCGACGCCACACAAAATTCATATACTATGCCACAAGATATATATGAAGCCTTTATTGAAAGTTTAAAGGAAAATAAAATTGAATTTACATCATCAGTTCAAAATAGTGATATAGTTTGCTTCACAATAAATAAGAATATATAATATAAAAGGAATGAAATTCATTCCTTTTTTTATTTTAACATTTTGAAAAGTGCCTTATAAAAAGCGATTTTAAGGCACTTTTTTATTTCCATAATTTACAACTTGAAATTATGAATAAAATCCTGTATGATAGTAAATGTGGTTGACATAATATCGTTTTTATAACGAAATGTAAACCCAAAGAGGCAAGGTTTATATAAGATAAACCGACATGGATTTATAAGGAGGAAAATATGAGAGGTTCTAAAAAGATAGTTGCTAATATATTAGCTGCAACTCTATTGGCATCATCTGCTTCTGCTTTCGCAGCAACAAAGGATGCTACTCCCTACGACGAATCAATTAAGATATTGTCAGCATTGGGTATTATGAGTGGTGACGGTGACGGAAACTACAGACCAAATGACACAATAATTCGTTCAGAGGTTACCAGAATGGTAATTCACGCACTTGGACTTGAGGATGCTGCAAAATCAAGTCAGGGTATATCAAAATTCCCTGATGTTCCTGTTGACCACTGGGCAAACGGGTATATCAATATTGCAACATCACAAAAAATAGTTGTTGGTGATGACACCGGAAAATTCCGTCCCAACGACAAGATAACCTATGCAGAGGCTATGACAATTTTAGTTCGTGCATTAGGCTATGAAAAAGTGGCAGAAATGAAGGGTGGCTTCCCACATGGCTATATCGTGGTAGGCTCAGACAACAAAATTTCAACCGGCGTTTTTAGTAGTGCTTATAAGCACATCTCAAGAGGCGAGGTTGCCAGAATGACTGAAAACGCACTTAATGCAAAAATAATGGAGGTCACAGGCTATGGTGACGATTTAAAGCACGAGATAACTGATAAAACCTTATTGAAGGATAAATTAAATGTTATCAAGTCACAAGGTCAGATTGTTGCTATCCCCAACACAAGTCTTGAGGGTGCTTCAAATCTTTCACAGGGCGAGGTTAAAATCGGCAACAAGGTATATGACACAGACCAAAACCTTAATAATTTGTTAGGCTACAATGTTGTTTTCTATGTAACCGAAACAGATAAGAGTGACAACACAATCATCCTTGCACTTCCTGAGGAGAACAAAAACTCATCTATTGAAATCAAGGCTGACTTATTTGAAAAAATAAGTGAGAAAAATGGTGAAAAGGTGTTGGAATTCTTTAAAACAGAATCTGATAAAAAGCTTTCTAATGCAACCTTGGAAACAGATGCAAAGCTTATCTACAATGGTAAGTATGAAGCTATGTCAGATGAACTTTTGAATATGAAGAATAAATCAGGAAAGGTTGTTCTTTTAGATACTGACAGAAGTGGCAAGTATGACATTGCATTTGTTACAGAGTATTCAAATATGGTAGTTGAAGAGGTTACTGCAAGTGGTAAAATCATCGACAAATACTCAGCTCCTGCAATTAAGCTTGACGAAGAGGATGAGGATATCTCATTCACAATCACAAGAGGCTACGAGGAACTAAAGCCTTCTGACCTTAAAGAATTTGATGTACTTTCAGTTGCAAAAAGTAAGGACAGTAAAATCTTCTCAATCGTTGTTTCCAATGAAACAGTTGACGGTAAGGTTACAGGTGTATCCTCAGAGGGTGTGTATATCGACGGTAAGCTATACAAAATAGCCGACAACTATACTGCTCAAATCGGCTTGGGCACAGAGGGTAAATTCTATCTTGATATAGACAACAAAATTGCTGCAACAGACAAGTTATCTCAGATAAGCGACAGCTATGCATACCTTGTTAAGGCTTATGCAGATATGAATGCAGATGAAGTTGCTAAATTCAAGGTATTCACTAAGGATGGTGCAGAAAAGCTATTTGTTGCAACTGAGAAAATTAAGTATAATGGTGTGAGAGGCAAATTGGCAACTGATGTTGTTGATGAGTTTAACAAGGAAGGCTCAACCAAAAAGCAGCTTATAACCTATACTTTGAACTCAGAAGGACAAATTATCGCAATTGACACTGCCAAGGATAATTCCCAAACTGGTGCAATTGACGAAAACAACTTCACAATGAATCATATCCTTGACGATGCTAAATTCAATGGCGCACTTAATATGTTAGGCAATGTGAAGTTAGACGACAAAACAATCATCTTTGACATTCCTGAATCTGCAACAGACATTTCAGACTACAGCATTGCTTCACTTTCAATGTTTGAGGATGGTCAAAAATATGATGCAATCGTGTTCGACAAAACCGAGGATTTCTATGCAAAGGTTATTATAGTAACCAATGCAGCCTTCCAGACAAATGCAGATTCATCAATCGCGATCGTTGAAAAGGTTGTTTCTGCAACTAACGACGAGGACGAGGAAACTGAAATGCTATATGCATACCAGGATGGTAAGCAAATTAAAATAAATGCCGAGGAATCAGGAATTCTTGAAAAAAGTGAGGGTGTATCATTAAAAAACGGTGACATCATCCAATACCAAAAGAATTCTAAGGGCGAAATTGCAAGCATAAGAGTGTTGTTTGATGTAGATCAAAAGACAACTGAGAAGGCTCAAACTCCTGTTGAAAATCTGTCTATCCTATACGGAAAGGTAGAGAAAAAGTTCCAAAACTCAATGAATATCACAATTGATGGTGGTGAGGTTATAAATCTTCAATTACCTGAAAATGTAACCGTTTACGAGCTTGACACAACAAGGGAAAAGAATAATATAGAAGTAGCAACCACAGGTGACATCATTCCTTTTGACGAGGACGAAGGAAATCGTGTGTTTGTGAGAATTTACAAGGATGTAGTACAGGAAGTTGTAGTTGTAAGATAAGCTGCCTTAAATCATACGCTAAATATCTTCTCTGTCAATAAACCATAAAAAAAGTGTGCAACAATGCACACTTTTTTTATAGCTTTTTAAAATTATTTTGTTATTCCCCAATCAGTCACAGGCCATATTCTGAACAATGATTTTCCTGAAACTGCCTCCTCAGGCACCTGACCCACACTTTGATTTCTACTGTCAAGGCTTGCAGACCTGTTATCTCCCATAACAAAAACATGGTCTTTTTCAACTGTTAGAGGGAATTGTATTGAATTTGAAGTCTTATTTGTTATTCCGTCATAATACTCCTCATCAAGCACCTCTCCGTCAACAATAACCTTTCCGTCAACTAAGTCCACAGTCTGCCCCTCAGTTGCAATTACTCTCTTAACATAGTAAACCTTTTTTAAGTCATCAGGAATCTTTCCGTAGTTTACAAGCTCAAACCAAAAATTAACATCCTTGCCATCCTCTTTTGCAAGCTCTTCATAATACGCCATTCTGTTCTTATAAGATGCATCAAGGATAACAATATCCTCCGTCTTTGGCTCATACAAAAGTTTTGCAACTATCAATCTGTCCCCATCCACCAAGGTAGGATACATGGATGAGCCATCCACCTCAACTATATCGAACAAAAATCCCTTTATAAGAAAAGCAACAACCAAGGCTATAACGATTGTATATACCCACTCAAAAATCTCTTTTAATAGGTTGAATTCCTTCTTCTTTTCCTTTGTTTCGATTTCTTCCTCAATAATTTTATTCTCATCCATAATTATTCACCAAAAATGCAATGTCTAACTCACATTCCCTTTCCGAAAAACATTTTGATTTATAAAGTAAAGCAAAAAGGGACATAAATGCCCCTTTTTTATGCCTTTTTTAAGGTTAGATTCTTTCCTTAACCTTAGCAGCTTTACCAACTCTATCACGGAGATAGTAAAGTCTTGCTCTTCTGACCTTACCTTTTCTTGTAATCTCAATCTTTTCAATGTTAGGTGAGTTTACAGGCCAGGTCTTCTCAACTCCAACACCATAAGACAAACGCCTTACTGTGAAGGTACGAGCAATTCCGCCACCTTGTACTTTAATAATTGTACCCTCGAACATCTGAGTTCTGGTACGAGAACCTTCTGTTACCTTTTGATATACCTTTACATTGTTACCAACAACAAGTTCAGGTAAGTCGGTTCTGATTTGGTCTTTTGTCAAAGCACTAATGATTTCGTTTGCATTCATCATTGAGCCCTCCTCTCATTTCTAAGATGTTCGTGCCGACCGAGGCAGAGGACCATCCGTAATAACTTGCTTATTATACCACACATATATTGAAATTGCAAGTATTTTTTTAAAAATTATTAAAAAAGTTAAAACAATTGTTAACAAACGCTATATTCTCTCTATCTTTGGTTGACTTTTTTCATCAATCATAATATAATTTTAATATAAATTCAATCAGGAGATGAAAATAAATGGACGAAAATAAAATCTATGATAAAAAATCTGCTCCCTATGAGGAGGAATTAAATTACTCATCCAATATTGAGTCAGAGCATGAAGCTGAATATGAAGGTGATACGGAAATAAATATTAATAATAATGAGCCTGTAGCAGATGAAGTTATATTAGATGCTGAAGAAAATGGTGATGAGGAAATATCAAAAAAGAAAAAGGCAAGAAAGACTCCCTCATGGGTGATTACCGTCATTCTTTCTCTTGCAACCACAATTCTATTTTTAAGTCTTTTTTCTATATTTATCCTGCCAAGGCTTAAATTTCAAACTGCAATATATTATTCTGACAACGACGGCACATCCTTTAGTGCCACTATTCCCGATACTCCCGATAGTCTGAATTCCAAGGGTGTGTTTGAAAAGTGTTCACCCAGTGTTGTTTACATTTCATCCAAGGGAGTTATTGGTGGCTTTTTATCTCAGGAAATCACTTTCGGCTCAGGCTCGGGTGTTATAATCAGCGAGGATGGATATATAATAACAAACAGTTCTTTAATAAACTCGGGAACTAATCTAAAGGTAAGCCTTTCAAATGGAAATGAATATGATGCCTCATTGGTTAAAAACGACAGAAGAAGTGATGCTGCAATCCTGAAAATTGATGCTAATGGCTTAACCCCCGTTGTGTTAGGAAACTCAAACAATCTTAATGTGGGAGATATAATTCATATTATAAGCAACCCCTTAGCTCCTGAAATCAGGAACACTCTTAATTTAGGATTTATTTCAGGAATAAACAATAATGTGACCTTGCAGAAAGGCACAACACTTAATCTTTTACAGGTAGATGTATCTGGGGTATCAGGTTGCTTCGGAAGTCCCCTACTCAACTCAAAAGGCGAAATTATGGGGCTTATAACAGGTAGTGTTTCCTCATCATCAGGCATGGTGTTCGCTACCCCTATAAATGACATAAAACCATTGATTGACAGTGTTTTAAACACAAATCTATCAGAAACCTATGATGACTCACTACCGATGCTTGGCATCACTGCAACTGAAGAGGCATATGGAATAGTTGTTGAAACTGTCAGCGAAAATTATCCTGCGGCAAAGGCAGGCGTCAAGGTTGGAGATGTGATTATTAAGGCAGATGGTAAAACAATCAAAACGGTTAACGAAATAAACCAAATCAGACTTTCTCACAAATCAGGTGATGCAATGACATTGACTATCCTTCGTGATGGAGAAATAGTTGAATTGTTACCTGTTTTGGAGTAAAATTTAAATAAGAGTATGTTGCCTGTTAGACTATAATAAGAATAAATTGTCAAAATAAAAAACCGAACGATATAGATATGTTATCTAAATCAATCGGTTTTTTTGGTGAAAGCAGAACCATAAGGATATTTAATTTTGATTTTTCTTTGCTGTATTTATTGATGAAATAAGCATTTTCTTAATTTCTTCTGCAAGACTAATTGAATTATAATAATCATATTCAAATAATTTTGTATTATTTAAAAGCGTAAGCCAATATATACTTTCACTTACTTCTTTTAAAGAAATATGTAGTTTTGCAATAAAATCGGGTTTGCTATTTCCATAAATTGCTTCATTAATATTTGCACCAACACTTGTTGCGCTCCGCAGCAGTTGTTTTGCAATAGTTGTATCCCTTTTAGATTTTGAATATTCTTCATAAAATAGAACAATTTGTGTGGCGAATTCCAAAGATTTATTTAATAATGGACTTTCCATTCTCTTCACCTCTATTTTAGTATATCATAAATCTTTATACAATTCAATGTTTTGCAGAGCAAAACCGCCTTTTCTCTTCTCTATTATCTTTTATCTCTTATCTGGAAACGACAATTTTTTAGTGAAGAGTGAAGAGAGAAAAGTGAAAAGATCAGAGTACAAAAAGAAACGACAACCTTCTGTCGAAAATTGTCGTTTCTTTTTGTAAGAACGATATAATTTTACTGTCGCATTGATTTTCCCCTTATTTTAAGCGGGTTTCAAGACTTTCGTCCTAATCAATTCCAAAGACAGAATAAATCCTTTTTACAGGATTTATTCTAACACATTTCTTAACTTTTTACAAGTCCTTTTCAATATTTTTCTTGGACTTTTAATTCGGGTATTTCTACCTCATAGGCAATGTCGCCTATGAACCAGATGGTTAGTTTGTCTTCTGATATCACCTCCATTTTTTCTATGATATTGCGGACAAGGGTATTATCGATTTCGGTCAGTTCTTCAGCCATTTCATCTATCGCTTTGAAGATTTGTTTTAGCTTTGATGATTCTGCCGATTTCATTTTCCTTGTCATTTCATGTTCTTCGTTTTCCTTCCGTAACTTTTCTGATTCCGTCTTTACCTCATAGCAGATTTTATCACGCTCCTTGTAATTATTTTTCCATTTATAAGTTTCATCTTCAGTTCATTATCACCGCCTATATAAAATTTTGATACGATTTTCTGCATAAGCGGAAGAGGAACCTTTTCGCAATTTCCGTATTTGCAAAGCTCTTTTTTGATTCTCTCGGTCACTGCACTCATATCAGTTATCGTACTGCTTTGAAATTTTAACTTTGAAAGCTCATACAGGCTTTTCAGAACATCGTCCTTGTCGTATTCACCTGCCATTTTGATGTATATCTCGTTGGCTTTTTCTTCTACAAGAGTATCATCAGGTATTTCAGTCATGGTCGGTTCGCTGGCAAGGTCAAGATTGATAATAGGTCAGGAAAAAACTTTTTACTGTAATCGAGTTGCGCCGAACGATCCAAAGGGAAGGTTATGCCGTAAGGTAGGTGCTCACATCAAGGCTCAAAAACTGCATGATGTTGCATATGAGAAGGCCTACTGTAGAGCGTATGACAGATTAAAACACCGTAAGCGTGCAGGAACTATTGATACGAAAACCTGGAATAAGTTGGTCGTTGAAATTCAGGATATTCGTGATGATGCAAGAGCCGGCAAAATTTCTGATGCCGAGGCTGTTGAAAAATTAAACAAATATTAACCAAAATGTAAGAGGATAGGCGGTTTTGCCTATCCTCTCGATATTTTATTCCATTGTTCCGACCATTTTATTTATGTCGCCGTCTGAGTCTACGATGATAGTCTTTGTTTTGCTCGGAGCTACATAGCCGAAACCTTCAATATAGGCTTTATTTTGTTCTTCTATAATTTCATTTCGTATTTTTGTTTCCTCATCCGTGAGGTAACAGGAGTCTTTGCTCATGATTTCGTCATTCGGATTTACAGGCTCCTGTGGGTTAGACTCCCACTTAGCGTAAAGTACATCAGGCTTTGTGAATTTGAATGTCGTTACCTGATTCTGCTTTGTTCTCGGATCGGTGAACCATCCTTTGAATGTGTAACCGTATTTTGTCGGGACATAGCTTTCAAGGTTGATGCTTTCGCCATATCTTTTTGTTATTGTCCTTATAAAGCTACCGCCGTCCGATGCGAAGGTTAAGGTTACATTTCCTGCGATTCCAAGTTCGTTGTCGAAGGTTACTCGGTATTTACTGAGCCACCAAGGTTTTGCAGTTGCCGATGCCGTTGTTGTTAGCAGTATAGTCACTGCTAATGCCGTACATAATACTTTTTTCTTCATAAATTTCTTCCTCTCTGATTTTGTATTTACCTTTCGGCAACACAAACATACCACAGAAGATGTCATAAGTCTATGAAGTTTTTTCAAAGTCCTTTTCTTTGGTTAATGCGTATCATATTTTGATATAGAAAAAAACCCTGAGACAACAATTTTGTTATCTCAAAGGGTTCAAATAAAGTTCTTACACAACAATAAGACCAGACTTACCTTTTCTTCAATATATAAGCTTTTGATGGAAAGAAAAAGAAATTCAAGCACTTAACTTTCTTTGCAATTACTGCTGCTAACACCGAAAATGCTAATCCGAGGGCAGTTCCCAAAAGAATGTGAATCCACCACTGGGTTATATTCAAGCGAAGCAGGATTATTCTTGTTCCTGCCGTAAATATGGTGTGTAACAAATAAATCTGAAAAGAATACTTGTTTACAAAATCGAGAAAACGAGCCATTGCCTTACAGTTCTGGAGTATAGAAATGAACATAATACTGGAATATATTCCAAACAGTATCATTATTTCCTTTATGAACGGAGCTTCTATTTTTTTTAGTAAAATAAAAATGATACCTGTTATTATATGCAGTATCACAACCAGGCATTTAGCCCAGGTCCGAAGCTTAGTAAGACTTTTGAAATCTACAAATGTGCCAATTCCAAAAGCAAGTGCCGAGTAAAACACTACATCCAGGCTTCCGAGGGGAATACCAAAAAGCGGAGCTAAATAGCCTATTAAAACAACTATAAGCGTAATTTGCCAATTTTTTATCACTCCTGAAAAAACCGTCCAAATACAAAACAAAAAGAACAGTGCATACAAAAACCAATATTGGGCAATAGGGGTTTTCCATATATAAAGAATGTCTGAAACTGCAAAACCTGTATTTGATTCTCCAACCAAACTGTTTATCAATATATAAACAACTGAAAAAGCTATGTATGGAATACCAAGAGTGTAAAGCTTATAGAGAATAAAACCTGATTTGGTTTTCTTACTTTTCCATTCTCCGGTAACTTTATATACAACACCGCTCAAAAACAGAAAAAGTGCAACATGAAAAGACCATATAAACTTTTCCATTCCCCCAAAAAACTCAGGAATATCTATGCCTGCAAGTCTTATTCCCATAATAACATGACCGAACAGAACCAAAAAACAGGCATATCCTTTCAGTCTGTCAACAAGCACATTTCTTTCCATTTTGCACCTCCTCAAAACTATTTTTATTTTTCTTCTTTACTCCTGCAAGTTGAAGAAACGATATATTTCGGTCTTCCCTTAATTTCATCATAAATACGAGCAACATAATATCCTATAATACCAAGACTTATCATCATGATACTTCCTATGAATATCAGGATAATTATAACGGTTGTCATACCTTCAAGTGCAATGCCACGAATTTTATCAATCAGTGCCCAAACGCTGAAAATAGCAGTAATAATAAGCATCATGACGCCAAGCACCGTTACGATTTGCATTGGTGCCGTTGAGTAGGCAGAAATATTTGAAACAGCATATTTCAAAAGACCTATGGCAGACCATTTTGATTCGCCTTCAAGTCTTTCATTAACCTCAAATTCAACCGTTGTTTTGTGATAACCAACCCAAAAAGAAATCGCTCTGAAGAAGCCCTTTCTTTCAGGAATTCTATTGAGTATATCTACAACTTTACGGTCAAGCAGTTTAAAGTCAGAAGCGTTTGACATATCAAATCCTACTACCGAACTAATAACCCTATAAAACTTTCTTGCAGCAAAGCCATGCATTTTGCTTTCTTTGCCTCTTGTTTTTTTAATACCCTCAACAATTTCATATCCTTCTTGCCATAAACGATACATCTCGACAATTTTCTCAGGAGGATGTTGAAGATCGCAATCAATTACTACAACCGCATCTCCTGCAGCACTTGCAAGACCTGCTGAGATAGCTGCCTCTTTTCCAAAATTTCTTGAAAAATGCAATCCATGTATATTTTTTTCTTTATCGGCTAAATTTTTTATTTTTTCATATGTAGTATCGGTAGAGCCATCATCAATAAAAATAATTTCATTGTCAATTTCAGCTTCTTTTAAAATCTTCGATATTGTATGAAAATATTTACGACATTTGATTTTGATGAATGCAGCATGATGCAATTTATGATGCGGATGATGCATGTGGAAAAGTAAAGACGAATGCACATGGGCGGACGTTGAAAAGTTTAGGAGACACACGACGTGCCGCCCCATGCAATGGTTTATTTGAAAAAGAAAAGTACTTTTTTGGTTTTTGTTTTTGGAAAATTTTTGAAAAGCTCCCTTTTTAAGAAAGTCATGCCCTAATTTACCATGCAGCACGCAATTCGTATGTCCTCGTGTCCTACAAAGGTGGGAATCCTAAGTTCTAAGGCAACTTCAAGGGTTCCTCCCATGTAGCTCTAATTCACACCCTTACAATGGTTACCGGAGCTATAGAATTCTCACGACGACACCCACAAATGTAGAAAGCTACCAAGTGTGAGGGCGTCATGAGAAAGCGTACTCCGGCTGAGACTTTCATGAGTATCAGACAGACAAAGGTCTCGAATGATAGTCACTAATCGTCTCCACTCCCCTAAGTCTTTTTTGGATCCGGGTATAGGAGCCACTCATAGCACATAAATCAATAAGGTGTGATAGTGTGTGATCGAGGACATACTATTCTAAGTCTACCCAATCCCACCTGCAAGGAAAACCAGAGCAGTCCAGACAAAAGCAAGCAATAACATGTTGTCTACACTAGGGTTCAACATCAAATAGTCTAGCCTAGAGTTTCAACAATCAAGTACATAACTTACCTTAAAGAAAGGGAGCGAAGAAGAAGGGGACATGATAGGAGAATTAGGGAAAAATGCATGAACTTACCATTAAGAAGAGGAGCAGAGAAGAAGGGATCAAGTGGAATGAGGGGAAAGATGATGCATGATGCTTACCTTAAAGAAAAGGAGCAAAGAAGAGGGGATTGTTGGGATAGAGGAATGCATGAACATAGCATGTAAACAGAGGAGTGCATGAGGAAAAGAAGAATGAAACACACAAGCGCACAAGAGAACACACAACAATCAAGTTTTATTGAAAAGGAAAGAAGGGAAGAAAAGAGGGAAATAGAACAAATCATATTCAAATCAAGCGAATGAAACCACACATCAAGTTAACTAGGCTCGACCCTTGTTTTTTTTTTTGAAAAAGGGCCCCCAGTAAAGTCCCCAGCTGTTGCG
>JAZRPY010000005.1:0-64326 GCA_045649415.1 Clostridia bacterium
GGGCTTATTTCCTTTTTTTTGTAATATAAAATATTGCAAATTGTCAAATAAAATGGTATAATGTATTTGTATGTTATTAAGATACAAAAAGTATATAATAAATTCCGGAAAGGAGAAAGAAAACATGAAGTATTCAAGTGAAGTAGAATCAATGTGTCCTCTTGCAAAAGGCGTTAATCACGGACCGGCACCTATCCCTCAGGAGGGTAAATGGACACAGGCAAAAGAAATTAAAGACATCTCAGGTCTGACACATGGTATAGGCTGGTGTGCTCCTCAACAGGGTACATGTAAGCTTACATTGAATGTTAAAGAGGGCGTTATCCAGGAAGCATTGGTTGAAACAGTCGGTTGCTCAGGTATGACTCATTCAGCTGCTATGGCATCTGAAATCTTAGTTGGAAAAACAATTTTAGAGGCACTTAACTCAGACTTAGTGTGTGATGCTATCAATACTGCTATGAGAGAATTGTTCCTTCAAATCGTATATGGTCGTACACAGACTGCTTTCTCAGAGGATGGCTTGCCAATCGGTGCAGGTCTTGAGGATTTAGGTAAGGGCTTGCGTTCACAGGTTGGTACTACATATGCAACCTTGAAAAAGGGTCCAAGATACTTAGAGCTTGCTGAAGGCTATATCACAAAGATTGCCATCGACGAAAATGACCAGATTATTGGTTATAAGTTCGTTCACCTTGGAAAGATGATGGAAATGATTGCTAAGGGCATGGACGCAAACGAGGCTATGGAAAAGGCAAGTGGTCAATATGGCAGAGTTGATGATGCTGTTAAGCTAATCGACCCTCGTCATGAATAATCATCTAAAAGGAGGATATTAAAATGGCATTATTCGAAAGTTATGAAAGAAGAATAGACCAAATCAATGCAGAACTTAAAAAGCATGGCATCTCTTCAATTGAAGAAGCTAAAAAAATCTGTGACGATAAAGGTCTTGATGTTTATAATATGGTTAAGAGCATTCAACCAATCTGCTTTGAAAACGCTTGTTGGGCATATATTGTTGGTGCTGCTATTGCAATTAAGGATGGCGTAACAAAGGCTGCTGACGCTGCTGAAAAAATCGGCTTAGGCTTACAATCCTTCTGTATCCCAGGCTCTGTTGCTGACGACAGAAAGGTTGGTATTGGTCATGGTAACTTAGGAGCTATGTTGCTTCGTGACGAAACAAAGTGCTTTGCTTTCTTGGCAGGTCACGAGTCATTTGCAGCAGCTGAGGGTGCTATTGGTCTTGCAAGAAGTGCTAATAAGGCAAGAAAAGAAGACTTAAAGGTTATCTTAAATGGTCTTGGCAAGGACGCAGCTCAGGTTATTTCAAGAATCAATGGTTTTACTTATGTTCAAACTAAGTTCGACTATTACACAGGTAAGGTTGAAATCATTAAGGAAACTGCATACTCTAAGGGTGAAAGAGCAAAGGTTCGTTGTTATGGTGCAGACGATGTTCGTGAAGGCGTTGCAATTATGCACTTGGAAGGCGTTGATGTTTCTATCACAGGTAACTCAACCAACCCAACAAGATTCCAACACCCTGTTGCAGGCACATATAAGAAGGAATGTATCGAACAAGGCAAGAAGTATTTCTCGGTTGCATCAGGTGGTGGTACAGGTCGTACCTTGCATCCTGATAATATGGCTGCAGGCCCTGCTTCCTATGGAATGACAGATACAATGGGCAGAATGCACTCAGACGCTCAGTTCGCAGGTTCATCTTCAGTTCCTGCTCATGTTGAGATGATGGGCTTAATTGGTGCAGGTAACAACCCAATGGTTGGTATGACCGTTGCAGTTGCAGTTGCTGTTGAAGAGGCAATGAATAAATAATTTGTGTTTTAAATTCAAGAGAGTACTTCTTCATGAAGTGAACCTCAGGGTTTAAACGAAATTTAATTTTCTTACGAATGAGTCCGGTGTTACATCGGACTCATTTTTTATAGCAATCATTTTATTAAGTTTTATTGGTCGTCCTTTTTGAGCATAAAAATATGCACCCCAAAAGCGTTTAACTTTTGGGGTGCATGTTATTGTACTTTTCGTATTAATTTTTAATTATTTAATCATACTTGCAACTTCATCTGCAAAGTTTTCTTCCTTCTTTGCAAGGCCTTCACCCTTTTCAAATCTTACGAAGTTTATAAGCTTAACGCCCTTAGATTGAAGATATGCTTCTACCTTAAAGTCGCCATTCTTAACAAATTCTTGTTGCAACAAGCAGTTTTGCTCATAGAACTTATTGATTTTACCACCAACCATCTTTTCCAAGATATTGTCAGGCTTATTAGCGTTCTTTGGATCTTCCTTGATTTGTGCAATTATAATTTTCTTTTCCTTTTCAATATCCTCTTCAGGAACAACTTCCTTTGAAAGATATAAAGGATTGATAGCTGCGATTTGCATTGCAGCATCTCTTGCAGCCTCATATGCATTCTCGTCCGCCAAGCTTCCCTCAGCCTCAACAAGAACACCAATTCTGCCTTCACCATGTGTGTATGAGCAAACATTACCTGCAATTCTTGCAAATCTTCTGATATTCATATTCTCACCAATTTTTGCAATCAAAGCAGTCAAACTGTCACCAACATTTACACCGTCTGCATAGGGAAGCGCCTTTAGAGCATCAACATCTGCAGGATCATTTTCTGCTACAATCTTTGCTATGTTTGAAACAAATGTCTGGAATTCGTCATTCTTTGCAACAAAGTCAGTTTCTGAGTTAACTTCAACCAACACGCCAATTTTCTTATCATCTGTTAAGTATGCCTTAACAATACCCTCTGATGCAATTCTACCTGCCTTTTTAGCAGCAGTTGCAAGTCCCTTTTCTCTCAAGAACTCAATTGCCTTGTCCATATCACCATCGGTTTCGGTCAATGCTTTTTTACAATCCATCATACCACAACCGGTTAATTCTCTTAATTCTTTAACATTTTGAGCTGTAAATGCCATAATATTATCCTCCCTAGATTTTTAAAATTATTTAAAAGGCAGTCCATTGTTTAAACAGCTATCAATTAGCCATAACTTCAAGACTGCCTAAATTTTTAAATTATTCTTCGATTTGAGCTTCTTCTTGATCAGCTTCCTCTGCTTTTCTTTCCTCTAAAACAGCCTGCAAAGCATCCTCGCCTTGTCTGCCTTCGATAATAGCATTAGAAATGGTTGATGCAATAAGCTTAACTGCTCTGATAGCATCATCATTACCTGGAATTACATAATCAACTTCATCAGGGTCACAGTTTGTGTCAACAATTGCAACAACAGGAATGCCTAACTTCTTAGCTTCTGCAATAGCAATCTTTTCCTTCTTAGGATCAACTACGAACAATGCACCAGGAAGCTTCTTCATTTCCTTAATACCACCAAGGTACTTTTCAAGCTTATCTCTTTCAGCCTTTAACTTGATAACTTCCTTCTTTGGAAGCAATTCAAATGTGCCTTCCTCTTCCATCTTATTGATTTGGCTAAGACGGTCAATTCTCTTTTGAATTGTTTTAAAGTTAGTCATCATACCACCCAACCATCTTGCGTTAACATAGTACATACCAACTCTTTCAGCTTCCTCACGGATTGAATCCTGAGCCTGTTTCTTTGTTCCTACGAAAAGAACCTCTTCACCAGCCATAGCTAAATCTCTGATGAAATAATAAGCCTCTTCTACCTTTTTAACAGTTTTTTGAAGGTCAATGATATAAATACCATTTCTCTCTGTGAAGATGTACTCAGCCATTTTAGGGTTCCATCTTCTTGTTTGGTGACCGAAATGAACTCCGGCTTCCAAAAGCTGTTTCATTGAAATTACATTTGACATTTTCTTGTCCTCCTTGTTTTTTTACCTCCACTCCCATCATTCCCTGTCGGAGCCAATTTAATTGGCAACCCCGTCAGAATCAAGAAGTGTGCGTAATAAAAATATTATAAAATTTTTGAATACACTATACGAACGAGCATAGCATACTTAAATATTTTAGCATGAATTGCTAAATTTGTCAATAGATTTTTAAAATTTATTTTAAAAGACAAAAAAATGCATCAGGATAAGACGCTTGTTTTATCCTGATGCATCTATAAAATCTCTGTATCAATATATCATATGCCAAATCCGTTGTTTTGTCATATCCTATATATATTTTTCAACAATCTCCTTCATAATATTCAGTTTATTTTCAATGTCCCACACAAGCTTGAATTGAGTTCTTGCTCTATCTAAGTTGTGATTTTCTCTGTGAATTTTGAAATATGTATCACCATTTAAGTGGTCTGCTAAAAATCTTATTCCACATTCATAGGTCATTATTAAAACTGAGTATGGCAGAAGCTCAATTTCCTTCTTGGTTATTGAATCCTTCATTTTACCCACAAAGCCTTTGGTGAACTCCTCAAATTTTTCAAGGTCAAACCAAATCTTATCAATATCGGTTTCATCCTCTTTACCACTTGCTGCTCCAAATCTCATTGCATCACCAAAATCGTAAAGCATTGAGCCAGGCATAACTGTGTCCAAATCTATAACACAAACACCCTCACCTGTGTCCTTATCAAACAACACATTATTGAGCTTTGTGTCATTATGGGTAACTCTCAACGGA
This sequence comes from Clostridia bacterium, assembly GCA_045649415.1. Taxonomy (GTDB): domain Bacteria; phylum Bacillota; class Clostridia; order UBA1381; family UBA1381; genus CAKSQL01. Next base: position 4,605 of record JAZRPY010000005.1, read on the forward strand.
ACATCCCCATTTTTTATTGCATCAACAATAAGGTTTGCATATTTTGAATATTCCTTTGCAAACTCAATCTCTTTTTCGGTCTTATCAATTCTGTTTGCAAGATTATCATTTTTTGCTTTTTCAAGCTGAGCAACCCTCACAGGTGTGTTGTGGAAATCCACAATGGTTTCATATAGCTCATTTGCAGGAAAATCGTTCAACATATTCTGGAACTTTCCAAAGGCCTCTCCTGCATAGAATAAAATCTTTTTATCGTCGGGAGTTTCATAGCTCACAGAGTTTTCTATGAACCTATACATTCTAAAATAATTACCATTTTCATCCTTGTAGCAGTTTTCATCGTCATTAGTAGGGATAACTGTTAAAGTTTCCCTGTCAGGATCACCACCTGCAGCTATGATTTTAGCTTTAAGGTGCTTTGTGACCTTTTCTATGTTGCTCATAACCTCAATTGGATTTTTGAACACTGTGGAATTGATTCTCTGCAAAATATATCTTGGGTTGCTGTCACACAAAAATGTGTCGTTTATATGGCCATTTCCATAGCCACTTATAACTTTTTCCGCCTTGAAATGTGAAAGTATTTCTTCAAGATCATAATTCATTATAAAATCCCCCATCTATTTTTTCTTTCATTGCCTTAACAACTGAATCCTTATCCTCTTTGTATGTAACTCCATACCATTTTTCTGTTGTTTTTAATACCTCTACCTTAGCCGATTCCTTCTTAATCATATTATCCACAACCGACGGAATATAAAATTCATCCTTTAAAGGATTATTCATTCCCTTAAGGAAAGATACAAAATCCTTTTCGATATTATCAAAAATATCAGGTTGCAATCCCCACATATTCATAGACACAATAGTATCCAGAGGAATCCCTGAATTTTTGTCAATACTTGTGTGCTCAGTGATGCTTACAAGCTTTCCGTCAAGTTCCTCACATATTCCTCTTGCAACAGTGCCATTCTCGGTGAGAGTTTTTCCAAGTTCATATCCCACCATACACATATTGTCATTATTCTTTAAATAATCATTTATTATTTTGAAGGACTCCTGTCCGTAATAATCGTCTGCATTTATGATTGCAAATGGAGTTTTAACAACATTTCTTGTGCAATAAATTGCATGACCTGTTCCCCATGGCTTTGTTCTTTCAGTCGGAGATAAAAAACCATCCGGGAGCTCATTCATATCCTGAAAAACAAATTCGCAATCTATAATTTTTTCAATTCTCTTTTTTGTGATTTCCCTGAAATCTTTTTCAATATCCTTACGAATTATAAAAACAGCCTTATCAAAGCCTGCTTTTTTGGCATCATATATTGAAAAATCAAGAATAACCTCACCATTTGGTCCGATAGGCTCAATCTGTTTTAAACCACCAAATCGGCTACCCATACCTGCTGCCATAACTACTATTGTAGTATCTTTTTTCATATAAATCACCTTTGTTTTTATTATTTTTATAAAAAATGGATACTTTTTTATTATCCGTTAATTATTATAGCATTTTTACATTGATTTGTCAACAATTTACATAAAATTATATAAGACTTTTAAATATAAAAGACAACTCATAATCCAAATCGTCTTTTAATAAGTTAAATATCTAATTTCAAGTCGTCCTTTTTAATCCAGTTGATTTTTCTGAGCCACAAGGAAATAAGCCATGTAATAATGGCAGGAAGCACAAAAGAAATCATAATAAGTCCAAACCAATCAAAGCCTGTGATACCCATTTTTGTTCCGTTTGCAATATCATTTACCCAACCACTATATACGCCTATTTGTCCCACAAGACCACAAGTGCCCATTCCTGATGAAACTGCAGCACCATTCATCTGCAATTTGAATATACAGGTTGCAATCGGGCCTGTTATTGCTGAACAGATAGTTGGTGGAAGCCATATTTTCGGGTTCTTCACAATGTTTCCCATCTGGAGCATACTTGTGCCTATACCCTGTGCAAACAAGCCACCCCATCTGTTTTCGCGAAAGCTCATTACTGCAAAGCCCACCATCTGTGCACAACAGCCTGCAACTGCGGCACCACCTGCAAGACCTGTCAATCCAAGAGCTGCACATATAGCTGCCGAGCTGATAGGCAAAGTCAAAGCAACACCGATTACCACCGACACAATTATACCCATTTCAAAAGGTCTTAACTCTGTTGCCCACATAATAGCCTTGCCCACATAGTTTGCTGTCTGACCGATATAGCTTGCAGTAATCATTGAAAATACAACGCCAATGCCGATTGTGACAAGAGGAGTCACGATTATATCAAGCTTCGTTTCTTTACTAACTGCCTTTCCGAATTCAGCGGCAATTATAGTTGAGAATAAAACTGCTAAAGGTCCTCCTGCTCCACCAAGGGTGTCGGCAGCGTAGCCTACTGCAACAGTTGAAAATAAAACAAGTGGGGGACATTTTAAGGCATATGCAATTGCAACTGCCATAGCGGCACCCTTTTGTGCCGATGCAAAGTCACCTATTTCAACAAAAATACTAACTCCCAATTGTTGACCAAGCGTTTTTATAATCGTACCAATCAATAAGGATGCAAACAAGCCCTGTGCCATTGCACCCAATGCATCAATTCCATATCTCTTTGCAGAAATTTCTATTTCCTTTCTCCTTAAGAAGTCCTTAAACTTTCCCATTTCTACTCTCCCTCCCAATTCTTTAATTAACAAGCTATATTATAAACCCTTTGCTATTTTATGTCAATCTTTTTTCTTTTAAAACCTCAATTGTAAAGTGAAATGCAATACCTTTTTACACGATTAATAATTTTAACTTATAAATTATTGCTTCATACTGGGTATTGCATTTTGTTTTGCAAAAAACACATGGTGGGGATGAATGAAGACGATAGAGTAAGTGAAATCGAGAAATTGAATATCACGGTTCTGCTTAAATCTTAGATGTTTTAGCATCTGTTCCATTGACAAATTAAAATTTTTTTCGTTATAATACAAGTATGGGTTAGTTGCGTCTAACCTAAATTTAAGCAAAGGAAGATGTAAAATGATAGATGCAATTGTTATTATACTTTTGTTGGTGGTTGTAGTGTTCGCACTCAGCGGAGCAAAGAAAAGACTCAAAGGTGGATGTTGCGGTGGTGGAAGTAAAGTGATGCAGGTTTCTTTGATACAAGAAACATAGATCTTCCAAGAAAGGTTCGGTATAGACCGCGCAGAAAGAAAAAAGAATTCAAGGTTGACAGAGGTTGTTATATCGGCAGAAGTTACGAAGAATATCAGAAGCTTTTGAATAAAAAGACAGATATTCACCCTGCACAAATGGACTCTGTAATTGGAACTGTAGGCGGCAAAGTGTTGTTAACCATACATTTTCCTCATACGAGCTTTATGATGGGATTTTTGAGGGATTTTAACACTTCTCAGTCAGTTATAGACATATTTGAAATGCTGTATGTGAAACTAGGCAGACAACTGTTTGAAAAGATTTTCCCTGTCATACTGACAGACAGAGGTTCGGAATTTTCTAATCCAAGAATGATAGAACTCACTAAAGACGGAATCCACAGAACAAGCATATATTACTGCGATGCTGGATGTCCTCATCAGAAAGGCTCCATAGAGGTAAATCATGAACTTATCCGTCGGGTGTTGCCAAAAGGTGTTACTTTTGATAATCTGACTCAGGAAAAGGTTGATATTATGATGAATCATATAAACTCATATAGCAGACTGAAACTCGGAAACAAAACGCCTTTTGAAGCATTTGAGTTTTATTATGGTTCAGAACTTTTTGAAAAGCTGGGATACAAACAGGTTGAAAAAAATCAGGTTATTTCAAACCCGAAGTTACTTAAAAGATAATTAAAATGATACGGTGGATACACTCAATATTAGGTGGGATACAGAGGTAGCATTTTGGTTTACAATTTTTTTGCCAAAGCAACTATCTCTTATTGGCATGCAAAAATGCCTGTATTTTGAGAAAATAGGTGTTGCATTTCGCTTACAAATCGTGCATTTCAGATTACAAACTTGCGTTTTAATTACAAAAGTCGCATTTCGTTTTACAAATGCGACTTCTCGGATTACAATTAAGCTTTTCTTTTAAAAATATCCTCAGGAAGCTGAACGATTATAATTGCTGCAAACATAACCACACAACCAAGTACCTGAACAAAATCCATTCTCTCATTTAAGACTAAAAATCCTGCGATTGCCGCAAAAACTGCTTCCAGACTCATTATAATTGCCGCAGGAGTGGGGTCGGTGTATTTCTGACCGATAATCTGCAAGGTGTAGCCTGCACCACAAGACAACAGTCCTGAATATACAATTGCAAGTCCTGCCTTTTTTATATTTTCAAGCTGAGGCTCCTCAAAAGCAAACATTAAAATGAGATTTAAAAAGCCACATATGAAAAATTGCAAACAGGATAATTTAACGCCATCGGTTTTATCACCCAGGTAATCTACCAATAGAATATGCATAGTGAATATGACAGCACATATAAGGGTTAGAAAATCTCCGTAATTAACCTTTAGTTCCTTCCCTGCAAGACAGAGCATATATAGTCCCCCAAGGGCAATTATTGCTCCTGCATATGTAAACCAACCCGGTCTTTTCTTCATAAAAAATCCAAAAAATGGCACAAATATAATATACATTGCAGTTATAAAGCCTGAGTTTGCTGCAGTTGTGTACTTTAAGCCCAAGGTCTGGATTGTGCTTGCAGCACACAATAAAATTCCACAACCAATTCCACCCAATATGAGAATTTTTTTATTATAAACGGGTTTATCCACACTTTTTTTCCTGTTCATAAAGAATATAAGAGGTAACAAACTTATTCCTCCCAATATAGTTCTTAGTCCTGTAAAGGTGTTAGGCCCGATATGGTCCATACCAAGACTCTGGCAAACAAAACCAGAACCCCATATAACCGATGTTAATAACAAAATTAGATTACCCTTTAACTTCCTATTCATTTTAAAAACCTACCTCTTTTCGTCAATAAAATAAAAATATATTGTTTTTATTTTAAAAAAATGATATACTAACATCAAACAAAACTATGAAAGATGTGTTTAAGTATGACTTTATTTATTATAATACTGCTTGTTGTGTTTTTGGTGCTTTTATTATTGAAAGGGCTTGACAATCGTCTTGAAACCACCTACTACAATATCTCATCACCAAAAATCCCAAAAAGCTTTGATAATTTTAAAATAGTTCATATCTCCGACTATCATTCAGACCCAATATCAGGCTTAGTGTCGGAAATAGAAACTGAAGCTCCCGACATAATTGTTATGACGGGCGATATGACGGATGATAAGAAAAAATCATATCTTCCCTCTTTAGAGCTTGTTAAAAAGCTATGTAAAATCGCACCCTGCTATATGGTTTCAGGCAACCACGACACCTGGCATAGAGATTATAAAAAATTTGTTTCTGCCTGTCGTGATGAGGGAGCTTTATATCTTCAGAATCAGACTGTTGAAATCGAAAGAAATAACGAAAAAATCCTGATTTCAGGAATGGAAGATGCTTTCACCAAGGTACGCTTAAAGCAGAAAATTGATGAATATATCAAGTTTTTCTCACCCTCCGATAACTACCAGATTTTGCTTTTCCATCGCGCCAACGCCCTTGACTATATAAAGGATTTTGGCTTTGACCTTATTTTATCAGGCCACCTTCATGGCGGTCATATTCGCTTACCCTTTATAGGTGGACTCGTTTCCCCACTTTCAAGCGCAGGCATTTGTGGAAAAATCTTTTTCCCCAAATATGATGCAGGCTTGTACACAAACAATCAAACCACTATGATAGTTAATCGTGGTACAGGAAATCCCGTGCCTGTACCAAGATTATTCAACCGTCCTGAAATCGGTGTTATCACCCTTAATAGTGCCAGCGAATAAAAATCATTGACAAAATTTCTCAACTATATTATAATCAAAATAATAAAGTAATTATGGGGGTGCGATATCAAAATGAACCATCTTATAAATTGGCTTAACACACGAAAAGGAGAGTTAACCTTCAGCTTAGTATGTGGTGCTGCATATTTTATTTTATTCACGCAATTTGTCCACAGCTACACCTACAATTCAGGAAGTCTTTTAGCTTTTTTCTTTTCACCTGTAGTTTTTTGTGGTGCAGCACTTGTGATTATCAAGCTTTTAAGAAAATGGTTTGAAATGGAAAATTATAACAATATCCGTTCCTTCGTTATATTAAATTTTTTGGTTATTATTATTGCAATCGTTTTTGTAATAAACTGGTGCTTATATGGAGTGAACTAATCCAATCCGTAAAAGCTTTTAAAATTATAATGTAATATGTCTTCCACCAATTTATCGGGCAGGTTAAGCTCCATAAATCGGTGGAATTCTTTTTTATGGTCCCACATTGGAAAATCTGTACCAAAGAAGAAATGGGATTTATCAAACTCTGATAGGGTTTTCGTAGTCTGCATGCATTGTTACCAAGCCAATCATTTCCTGATGTTTCTGACACTCCGACAGGATAAACCTGTTGATACTCTCCACCTGTTCAGGCTTGGTTGCAGTTGAGAAAACAAGATATTTCTCTACCCTAATTTGCTTTCCCGACTCTAAAAGCTCTTCACTTGTTCCCTTGTGCGACATTTTCTCCACCTCATAAAAATTTCCGATAGAGTTTACTGCCTTATCAGCTATCTTGGTTGGAAAAATATGTGTGTGTGTACATCAATAATTTTCATTTTTTTATCCTTCATTTCTTAATTCTACTTTTTTATTAGTTCCTTTTCTTCATAGCTAAAATTAAAAAACCCGTCCCAAAGAAAATATCTTGAGACGAGTTTTGAACAACCCGCGGTACCACTCAAATTGGATCGATTTACTCAATGCCACTCACAGACTCTATCAAGTCCTTTGCTTTTACGCAGCAACTACGGAAGGACCTAATCACATTTAAACTTTCAACCCTTCAGCTCGGAAGTGATAGGTGATTTAGGAAGATAACTATTGGTTTGCATCAACCACCAACTCTCTATAAAGCTCACTTACCCCACCGTCTTCGTCACAGCTTTTTCTTATTTAACTTTTGACATTTTATCATATAAATCAAGAAATGTCAAGGAATTTTTTAATTTAATAGGCATTAAACCGGAATACATCGACAGCTAAATTCATTGGCTTTTTCTTTCAACACTAAAGGGTTGTTGAGGTAACATTTTAAAATGAAATTTATAAGATACAATTTAATAAGATATTCTTAACATAGTCAAAATAGGTCATTTTACCAATCGTTGTACAAGCCACAAGACTAACCTTCTTAATAACCTCTCCGTCTATTAAAATTTCTGCCTCACCAAGCTTATCTCCCTCATTTATAGGAGCTACAATATAATCAGGCATATTTATATTTTTTGTAAGCTCCCTTTTTTCTCCTTTTGGAAGCAAGATACTTGAGTCCTCTAAAGAATATACCATAATTTCTTTTTCCTTACCCTTTAAAACAGGTATTTTTACGATTTCTTCACCTGTTTTTATAGGTCTTTGCACCGAGTAGTTTGCAAAGCCATAATCTAAAAGAGTGCTTGCAGAATGAAATCGTTCTTTTGAATTTTCAGCACCAAGAACTACTGCCACCAATTGCATATCATTCCTTTTTGCGCTTGCAGATATGCAACACATTGCACTTGATGTGGAGCCTGTTTTTAAGCCGTTCGCACCATCATAAAATCTTATGAGCTTGTTTGTGTTGGCAAGCTGAAATTTTCCGTCCCTCAAGGTATCCATCCATATGGTTGTGTAATCAAAAATTTTCTCGTGCTTCAATAATTCCTTTGACATCAAAGAAACATCCCTTGCAGACGAATAATGCCCCTCGGCATCAAGTCCGTTTGTGTTTATGAAATTGGTATTTTCCATACCAAGCTCCTTTGCTCTTTTGTTCATCATCTCCACAAATATGGCTTCACTCCCTGCAATATGCTCTGCCATTGCAACTGCTCCATCATTTGCAGATGCAACTGCTATTCCTTTTAGCATATCACTCACCGACAACTGCTCCCCTGTTTCTAAAAACATTGTTGAGCCACCCATACTCATAGCCCTTTCACTCACAGTCACCATTTCATCCAATGCAATTTTCCCTTCATCAATTGCCTCCATTATCAATAGCATAGTCATAATTTTAGTTACACTTGCGATAGGAAGCTTTTCATCTGCATTTCTCTCATATAAGACATCCCCTGTGTCCTTTTCAATTAAAATAAGGCTTTTTCCCGAAAGGTCGGGGAAAATATCCTCTGCATTTACCAAAACACTTGAAAATGCCACACAAACTGCGAGTATAATACTAATTGTTCTTTTCACTAAAAATCAATCCTCCAATAAAATTTCCATTATTAAATAGATATTCTAAAATTTCCTTTATAATTACATTTAGTTTTTTATTGGATTTTCCTTGTAATTTTGAAAAGATTGTGTTATACCTTGCTAACCACACACACGAACTTTTTTGTTCATGCATACAATTTAATAATAATTTGCACGATGGAGTACGCTATGTAAAAAGCATATACTTTGTTTTCTTATAACCTGTTATACTCTTCTTATATATCATTTTTTAATATATCTTCATATGTTTCTCTTTTTACTACCACTTTCGCCTCGCCATTGTTTACTGAAACTATGGCAGGACGAGGAATTCTATTATAGTTCGAGGACATTGAATAGTTATATGCTCCTGTTGCAAGCACTGCCAGAATATCATTTTCCCTAATTTTCGGCATCATTATGTCATTGATGAGTATATCCCCTGACTCACAACATTTTCCTGCAATTGTTACCTTTTCTTCTGCTTTTTCATTTGCCTTATTGGCTAACAATGCAGTATATTTGGATTGATAGAGAATATATCTTGGGTTATCGCACATTCCACCATCTACAGAAACATATTTTCTGACTCCCTTTATATCCTTGATACCTCCGACTCTATAAAGAGTCACTCCTGCAGATGCAACAATTGACCTGCCCGGCTCCATATATATAAATGGTAGCTTCAAACCTCTTTTTTGGGCAGTTTCAACCACCACCTTGGAAACATACTCCATATATTTATCATATTCTATGGGGTTATCTTCATCGATATATCTTATGCCATAGCCACCACCTAAGTTTAGCTCCGAAATTTCAATTCCAAGCTCGTCTTTAATATCGCCCATGAAATTAACCATTACCTCTGCTGCCTTTAAAAACGGCTCAATATCAAAGATTTGTGAGCCGATATGACAATGGATACCTGTCACATTCACATTTTCAAGCTCACTTGTCTTTTTGATTATCTCAAAGGCTTCACCATTTTCTAAAGCAACGCCAAATTTAGAATCAATCTGGCCTGTCATAACAAAGCTATGGGTATGTGCGTCAATTCCCGGTTTGATCCTGAACATAATATTCTGAACAATGCCTCTTTCTTTTGAAAAGGCATTGATTCTTTCAAGCTCATATAAATTATCAACCACAATATGACCTACTTTATTATCAAGTGCCATAATAAGCTCGTCGTCAGTTTTATTATTTCCATGGAAGCATATTTTCTCCATAGGAAAATCTGCTTTGATAGCAGTATATAATTCTCCACCCGAAACCACATCCATTCCCAGGCCTTCTTCCTTGGCAATGCGACAGGTATGTAGAGTGCAAAGTGCCTTGTTGGCATACAAAATCAGTCCATTTCCATTATAGAACTTTTCAATGGCATTTTTATATACTCTGCAATTTTTTCTCACAAGTTCCTCGTCAAGCACATATAATGGTGTGCCGAATTTTTCTGCAAGCTCCACTGCATCATTTTTCCCAATCATTAAATGATTTTTATCATTTACACTTAAATTTTCCGATATGAACATTTTTTTATCCTTTCAAGCCTTTAAAAAACAAAGAGGTCATAATACCAGACCTCTTTGCCAGCTAAAAGCTTCGTAATAATTACAATATTTTATGCGTCCTTCAACAGTTCAGGCTGAGTATCTTCGGTTATACATTTTTTCGTTACTCTACACTTTCTTATCTTTTCATCAGATGGTACCTCAAACATTATGTCCGTCATAGTTTCCTCAATGATTGACCTTAAGCCTCTCGCTCCTGTGTTTCTCTTGATTGCCTTCTCTGCAATAGCAACTATCGCATCCTTGTCAAAATCAAGTTCCACGCCATCAATATCAAATAGTGCTTTATATTGCTTAACCAATGCATTTTTTGGCTCGGTCAGAATTTTAATTAGTGCATCCTTATCCAATTTATCAAGCTTTGCAATAATAGGGAGTCTGCCGATAAATTCGGGTATTAAACCGAATTTCAATAAATCCTGAGGGATAATCTGTTTTAAGAGTTCATTCACATTTTCTTCCTTTTTACCTGTGATTTCTGCTCCAAAGCCCATTCCCTTTTTACCTACACGATTGCCAATTATCTTTTCAATTCCGTCAAATGCTCCACCACAAATAAATAAGATATTTGTTGTGTCAATCTGGATAAATTCCTGATGCGGATGCTTTCTGCCACCTGTTGGTGGAACAGATGCAACTGTGCCCTCAAGCACCTTTAACAAGGTCTGCTGAACACCCTCACCACTAACATCTCTTGTGATTGAAACATTTTCTGATTTTCTTGCAATCTTATCAATTTCATCAATATATATAATTCCTCTTTCGGCTGCCTCAATATCATAGTCTGCTGCCTGAATAAGCTTTAACAGGATATTCTCAACATCCTCACCCACATATCCTGCCTCGGTTAAACTTGTTGCATCAGCTATTGCAAATGGAACATTTAAAATTCTTGCTAAATTCTGAACAAGAAATGTTTTTCCCGAGCCTGTTGGACCGATAAGAAGTATATTACTCTTTTGCAATTCAACATCACTTTCAAGATTTTGATGTTCTATTCTTTTGTAATGGTTATATACTGCAACGGACAAAACCTTCTTTGCTTCTTCCTGTCCGATTACATATTCGTCAAGCACCTGTTTAATTTCCTTGGGCTTTGGTAAATCACTCATATCCACCTCATAGCTCTGAGCGTCATAATCGCCACCGATTATGCCATTACAGAGAGTGATACATTCGTTACAAATGTACACACCCGGTCCTGATATTAGCTTTTGAACTTCCTTTTCTCCCTTACCACAAAAAGAACAAACGAGTTGCTTGGTATCCTCTTTTTTTGACATAAATTTCTTTCCTTTCCGACACTATATCTGCCAAAGGTAAATTCCATATTAAGACAAAGTTGCGTATTCCACAAAAAACTTTGTGAAATACGCATACTCTTTGGTCTTAGTTTTCTTTTCTTGATATAACCTCGTCAATCAAGCCATATGCCTTAGCCTGCTCTGCTGACATAAAGTTATCTCTTTCGGTGTCTGCCATAATAACATCTAATGGCTGACCTGTTCTTTCACTTAAAATTTCATTCAAGTGCTTTTTAATTTTTATAATTCTCTCTGCATGGATTTGCATATCTGTTGCCTGACCCTGCATTCCACCAAGAGGCTGATGAATCATAACCTCACTGTTAGGAAGTGCAAAGCGCTTGCCTTTTGTGCCTGCAGCCAACAAAAATGCACCCATACTTGCAGCCATACCAACACATATAGTTGAAACATCACACTTTATGTATTGCATGGTGTCATAAATAGCCATTCCGGCAGTTATTGAGCCTCCCGGACTATTGATATAAAGCTGAATATCTTTATCAGGGTCCTTAGCTTCCAAAAACAATAACTGAGCAACCACAAGGCTTGCTGTTGCATCGTTTACCTCTTCACCCAAAAAGATAATTCTGTCCTCTAAAAGTCTTGAGAAGATGTCGTATGAACGCTCTCCTCTACCTGTTTGTTCAATGACCATAGGTACTAAACTCATTTTAATCAATTCCTTTCATCAAAAGCAATTTAAATAATTTCATACCCTCGCCCTCAGTATCCTATAAAATTATTTAACAGAGGAATTGTTAACGATAATCTGGATTGCCTTTTCAAATAGCAACTCTCTTTCAATTCCCTCGATATCCTCAGGTCTTAAAAGCTCCTTTAACTTATCCAATTCCATATTGTATTGCTTGCTCATTTCAACGATTTTCTCGTCAACCTCTTCCTTATTAGCCTCAATGCCTTCTGTTTTTGCAATTGCCTCTAAGGTAAGCGAAATCTTAACCTGCTTTTCAGCTTGTTCTCTGAAGCTTTCCTTCATAGCATCGATGTTTGAGCCTGTGTATTGTAAATACTGCTCCAATGCCATTCCCTGATATGCAAGTCTTTGAGCAAAGTCGTTAATCATTCTGTCAATTTGCTCATCAATCATAGCCTTTGGTATGTCAATCTTGCTCTTTTCAGCAGCAGCTTCAATAACTGCATTTTCAGTTTCATCCTTAACTCTTGCCTCAGCTGCCTTTTCAAGTCTTTCCTTTACGCTGTTTTTGTATTCCTCAAAGGTTTCAAACTCACTAACCTCTGATGCAAAATCGTCATCAAGCTCAGGTAACTCTCTTTTCTTGATTTCGTGTACCTTTACCTTGAATACTGCAGGCTTACCCTTTAATTCCTCTGCATGATATTCCTCAGGGAATGTTACATTAACATCCAACTCGCCACCGATTTCGGCACCGATAATCTGCTCCTCAAAGCCTGGGATAAAGCTTCCTGAACCAATTTCAAGCTCATAATTTTCACCCTTACCACCTGTGAATGCAACACCGTCTGCAAAGCCTTCAAAATCAATAACTGCGATATCACCATTCTCAACTGCTCTGTCTTCAATGGTAATCATTCTTGCATTACGATTTCTTGTTGCTTCAATATCTCTGTCAACATCCTCGTCAGTAACATTATGCTCAATCTTGTCAATCTTGATACCCTTATACTTTCCAAGCTTAACCTCAGGCTTTGTTGTAACCAAAGCTGTGAATACAACAGGCTCACCCTTTTTGATTTCTTCAACATCAATTTCAGGTCTTGCAACTGCATCCACTCCTGATTCCTTTAAAGCTTCCTCGTATGCATCTGGTAACACAAAGTTCACTGCATCATCATAGAAGATGCTTGGAGAATAATATTTCTCAATCATCTGACGGGATACTTTACCCTTTCTAAAACCAGGAATACTGATTTTCTTTGCATTTTTCTGATACGCCTTTTGCATACCCTCTTCAAACTTTTCAGCTGAAACCTCGAATGTTAATTTTACAAGATTTGTTTCTACTTGTTCTGTTTTTACAGCCATCCTGTAAATCCTCCTTAGTACTTAAAATTTTTAATCTTATACATTGGTCTTAGAACCAATAATACATACCTATTTATTATATCATATTTTTTCAAAATTGCAATGTATTTTCACCAAAAACACAAAGTTTTTATTGTTTTTTGTGCTAATCCAATAATTTCATAGGCTCAAATTCCAAATAATCACACGAAACCAACAAATATTCCACGCCATTTACCCTGTCATTTATTGCATTTTGTGAGCTTTTTGCATGGAGATGTCCATAAAGACATTTTTCCACACCATAGTTATTCAACACCTCAGTGAAATCATTCTTAATGCAACCATTGGCAATTGGTGGAAAATGAGTAAACACAATCTTTTTTATGTCCTTTGGTGCAGATTCCAAAGATAAACTAAGTCTTTGAATTTCCCTGTTATAATATCTCATATTTTCCTCACCCGTGTATGGTGGTACAGGCAAATTCCAACCCCTTGTTCCACAGATTGCCACATCCTTATAAAGATAGGAGTTATTCTGCATAAAGCTTATGGTTTCGTATCCATTTTCCTCGACAAATCTGTTCATTTTGGTTATGGTTTCCCACCAATAATCGTGGTTACCCTTTATGAGTATTTTTCTGCCCTTTAATTTATTCAAGAAATCAAAATCTTTTTTTGCATCCTCGATATAAGTTGCCCAGGAAAAATCACCTGCCAGAACAACCATGTCATCATCAGCCACATTTTCCTGCCAGTTATTATATAACCTCTCCACATAGTTTTTCCAATTTTTTCCGAATATATCCATTGGTTTATCTACTCCGAGAGGCAAATGCAAATCCGATATTGCCCAAAGTGCCAATTTGTATTCCTCATTTCATAGTTTTTAACTTTCTTTTTTATCTTAACATATTTTTTTCCATTTATCAAGCTAAATTTCCTAATCACATCAGGGTATAAGTTGACATAATCTATATTAAGAACATAAAAAGGAGATGATGATTATGAGCTCATGGGTAAGATTTGAAAATAAGATATCCGAAAAGGCAGTGTATATAGTTTGTGACGAAATTTTTATGCCCTTATTATTAACCGAGAATTCCCTGTCAGAGTATTTTTATTGCTCTTCTGCCACTCTTTCAATAGAGATATACAATCTAAAAGGAGAGATAGTGAAAAGCCTTTATAAATCGATTATTCCATCCAGACTCCAGACCATCATTCTATCCTGAAATAAGCCTTTTTAGTTTCTCCACAGTTGCCCTTTCAATTCTCGACACCTGCACCTGTGATACCCCTATTTTTTCTGCCACCTCACTTTGAGTTTTTCCGTCAAAGTAACGCATAATAACAACCTGTCTTTCCCTTTCCTCAAGCTTGTTTATACCCTCCTTCAGCATAAGTTTATCTATAATTTTGTCCTCCTGATTTTTATCATCTTTAATTTTAAACTCTTTTTCCTCTCCATCACTTGTTGTTGGCGTTATGGTATCAACAGGCATAACTGCGTCAAATGCCTCAATCAGTACCTCTGTTGATATTCCACTTTCTTCCGATATTTCCTCCATTGTAGGCTCTCTTCCAAGTTTAATTCTCAAAGCCTGTTGATAGCGTTTACCCTTTATGGCACTTTCCTTTAAGCTTCTGCTTATTTTTATCATAGAATCATCTCTTAAAAATCTTTTTATCTCTCCTGCTATAAGAGGGACGGCATAGGTGGAGAATTTAACATTATGGGATGTGTCAAATTTATGGATTGCCTTGATAAGCCCCATTGCACCAATCTGGAATAAATCCTCGTTGTCATAACCTCTTCCCTGAAACCTGTAGGCTATGCTATAGACAAGCCTCAAGTTGTTTTTCACAAGCTCCTCCTCTGCCTTTTTATCTCCAACCCTCACTCTTTCGAGCAATATACTATTATCTGTCATTTTTAATTACCTTGCTCATTTTAACCTTTGTGCCCTTACCGGGTGTGCTAAAGACCTCAAGAGTATCCATAAAGCATTCCATTATCGAAAAACCCATTCCTGACCTTTCCTCCTCAGGCTTACCTGTGTACAGAGGCTCCTTTGCTTTATTTATGTCCTCTATTCCACAGCCCATATCGGTGATTGTGAATGTGACGATATTATCCTTTATCTCACCCTCCAGTATAACCATACCCTTTTTATTTTCATATCCATGAATAATTGCATTGGTAACTGCTTCGGACACTGCAGTTTTTATCTCTGCAATCTCCTCAACTGTGGGATCTAACGATGTTACAAATGCAGCAGCAGTTGTTCTTGCAAATCGTTCATTCAAGGAGTCATTTATAAATTCAAGCTTCATTTTATTTTCCATTATGTATCACACCCTTTCTCATATACTCTTTAGTGCCTGCTCAGTAGTTTTTGAAACCTTAACTACCTTGTCAATCCCCGACATCTTAATTATTTTTTTAAGCTGAGCATCAAGACCTGTTAAAATCACATTTCCTCCCAGAGTTTTAACTGCCTTATACCTACCCATTATAACTCCTATGCCTGAGCTATCCATAAATCCCGAATCGGAGAAGTCGAATATAACATTCACGGCATTTGTTCTCCTGATTTTTTCGTCAATAGCATCCTTTAGCTTTGATGCTATATGATGGTCAAGCTCACCATCTATCCTGACCACAAGAGTTTTTTTGTTTCCTATGAGTTTGATTTGCATAGTCTTCATCCTTTCCTTTGGTATTTTTATTCCATAACATATAGTTCTCTATATAAACCCTTTTCCCCTTTTGAAAAAAATAGCTTTTTTTGTTTTTTCTTAACATAAATATTCAAGCTTTTTACAAAAGCTGATAATTGAGTTTAAAATAAATCGGCATAACAAAAATATTGACACCAATTTACAATAATGATATACTTAATCTATCTAAAAAAAAGGGTAGTGATTTAAAATGGGACGATATACTTTTTCTCCCTCAGGAGTATGTTCTGCAAAAATTGAATTTGAAATAGACAACGGATATTTAAAGAATGTTCATTTCACAAGAGGTTGTAATGGCAACACTCAAGGCATTTCCCGTCTTGTTGAAGGGATGAAGGCATCTGAAGTTATAGAAAGATTAAAAAATGTTGATTGTGGTGGCAGAGGTACCTCTTGTCCCGACCAGCTTGCCAAGGCTTTGGAGTTAGCTCTTGAACAGGAATAAAAAAGTTGTAATATAATTTAAAAATCTCTCATATAATGGTAATAGACCTTTTTTACATATTGGTTTATACCAAAAGGAGAGATAAAAATGAAAAAAATACTTATAATCTGTGCCCTTATTGTGTCGGCTTTATTTGTTGTTGGAGGCTACAGGGATTCCCTTGAAACCATGCAGGTAAAATTATATTATGTGGATAGCTCAATGCAACGACTTATTCCATCCGATTATGTGGTGAAGGCATCCACCCCAAACAAAGCCGCAAAGCAGGTTATTCATCAGCTTATAGAGGGACAGGACAATAACACAAAAATAATGCGTCTTATTCCAAAAATTGAGGACGGGCTATCTGTGAGGGTTATGGACAACACTGCATATGTTAATATGACAAAGGATTTTATAACCTTTCATTCAGACTCCCGTCAGCACGAGCTATTGACCATATATTCAATAGTAAACTCCCTGACCTCAATTGATGGGATAGTTAATGTGAAATTCACAATAGACGGAAAAGAAGAAAAGGATTTCAAGGGCTTCTGCGATATGCGAGAAACCTTTATTCCTGACTATTATATATAACAAAGGAGATTGATTAAAATGTCAATTAAAAAAAATTTATATGGTGTTCTGGACAACAAAAATGAGGTGTATAGCTACACCCTGGACAACCACAAGGGTATGAAGGTAGAAATTTTGTCATTTGGCGGAATTGTGAAAAGGATAATTCTAAATGAAGTTGATGTGGTGCTTGGTTATGACAAGCTTGAGGATTATATTGTAAACAAAGGATGTCTTGGCTCTACTGTGGGCAGACACGCCAACAGAATTGAAAACTCGCAATTCACTATAAATGGTACTACATATAAAGTTGGCACAAATGAAGGTAGGAACTCTCTCCATGGTGGCATTATTGGTTATCATAAAAAGCTCTGGGATGTTAAAGAGGCAGGAACAGATGATGAGCCTGCAATCATCCTTCAAATGCTTTCACCTGACGGTGAAGAGGGTTTTCCCGGAAATTTGAAGGTGAGCGTAACCTTCACTCTTACCAAGGAAAACAGCCTTCACATTAACTATAAGGCTATTTCTGATAAAGACACAGTTTGTAATCTCACAAACCACTCATACTTTAACCTAAACGGGCATACCTCAGGTACAATATTAAATCACGAGCTTCAGCTTAATGCCGACTTTTTCACCCCTAACACCAATGCGTGTATCCCATATGGTGAGATAAAAGGAGTTAAAGGCACAGCCTTTGATTTTACAAGCTTTAAAAAAGTGGGCGACGGAATCAATTCCTCTGATGAACAAATTAAAATGTTCTCTGGCTTTGACCACAATTTTGCTTTGAATGGCTTTGGATATAGAAAATTTGCAACCCTAAAAGGTGATAAATCAGGAATTGTTATGGAGTGCTACACAGATAAGCCCGGAGTTCAGCTATACACAGGTAACGGACTTAGAAGTGAGCTTGTGTATAAGGATAATTCAAAATATGTCACACATCAGGGCCTGTGCTTAGAAACTCAATTCTTCCCCAATAGCACAACATTCTCACACTTCCCCTCTGCATATCTTAAAAAGGATGTGGAGTATAACTATACCACCGAGTATAAATTTATTTTCTAAAAAATCCGGCGAAGTTTTATATAAAAAAGGTATTCTAAAATTCGTTTAGAATACCTTTTTGATTTTATTTATTTCTTTGTCGTGAGGATTCATACATAAGTATTGCAGCAGCAACTGAAGCATTCAGGGAATTTATATCCCCGAACATTGGGATTTTAACAAGAAAATCACATTTTTCCTTAACCAGTCTTGAAATTCCTTCACCCTCACTGCCGATAACAAGGCCTAAAGCACCTGTTAAATTTGCTTTATACATTTCCTCTCCGTCCATATCTGCTCCTGCAATCCAGAGTCCTCTTTCCTTGAGCATATCTATAGTCTGTGCAATATTGGTAACTCTTGCAACCCGAGTATATTCCACTGCTCCTGCCGAGGTTTTTGAAACCACAGAATTCAAGCCCACACTATTTCGCTTAGGAATTATAACCCCACTTGCACCAACACAATTTGCAGTTCTCAATATTGAGCCTAAGTTATGTGGGTCGGTTATTTTATCGCAGATTATAACAAAGGGTGTTTCATTCTTATTTAGAATATCATCAACTGTGGCATATTCCATAACTGCCGCAAAGGCAATCACGCCCTGATGGTTTTCACCCTCTGCAAGTTGGTCGAGCTTTTGCTTTTCAACCTCCTGAATAATCACGCCCTTTTCCTTTGCCTTTTTTATAATGGGAACAATGGAGCCTTCATATTTTCCCTTCTTCACTAATATTTTGTCAATTTCTCTGTCTGAACGAAGGGCTTCCATAACTGGATTTCTTCCGATTATTTTATCTTCCATGTCATCCTCTCAAATTATATATAAATTAGTCAAGCATAAACTTGTCGTGAATAGCAACAACTGCTCTTTCTGCATCCTTCTGGTCAACTAAAACTGAGATTTTGATTTCTGAGGTTGCAATCATATTGATATTGATATGTGCATTATAAAGCGCTTCAAACATTGTTGTTGCAACGCCTGCATTATTAACCATCCCTGCACCAACAATTGAAACCTTTGAAACATCCTTTGTGTAGCTGATGTTGTCTGCATTGATAATTGATGCATTTTCCTCAAGAATTTTAATAACCTCATCCAAATCCTTTTCGGTTGTTGTGAAGCTTATGTCCTTCTTTCCTGCATTACCAATAGATTGAATAATCAGGTCAACACCAATTCCCTTCTTTGACAACAATGAAAAGACATTGAATGCCTTACCCGGAGTATCCTCCACTCCACACAATGCAATTCTTGCACAATCGTTATCCCTTGTTACACCTCTCACAAGCATCTTTTCCACTTTTTCTACCTCCTTAACATAAGTACCTTCATTTTTATTCAAGCTTGATTTAACTGCTAAATTCACATGGTATTTCTTTGCCATTTCAACTGAACGATTATGGAGCACATTCGCACCCAAGGACGCAAGCTCAAGCATTTCGTCGTAGGAAATGTCATCCAATTTGTATGCAGATTTCACTATTCTCGGGTCGGCAGTGTAAACACCGTCAACATCTGTGTAAATTTCACACAAATCTGCACCCAAGGATGCTGCCAAAGCAACTGCTGATGTATCCGAGCCACCTCTTCCAAGAGTTGTTATGTCGTCATATTTGTTTATTCCCTGAAAGCCTGCAACAATAACAATTCGTCTTTTATCAAGCTCATTTTGTATTCTTGTAGCGCTTACCTTTTTAATTCTTGCAGCAGAATATTTTGAGTCGGTTTGAACCCCCACCTGCCAGCCTGTTAATGACACAACAGGTCTGCCGATTTTTTCAATTGCCATTGCAAGCAAGGAAATTGAAATCTGTTCACCTGTTGCCAATAGCATATCCATTTCTCTTTTTGACGCTTTTGGATTAATTTCATTTGCCTTTTCGATTAAATCATCTGTTGTGTCACCCTGTGCAGAAACTACAACAATAACATTGTTTCCATTATCGTAGGTTTCGCAAATTCTTCTGGCAACATTCATCACTCGTTCTGCATCACGAACTGATGAACCACCATATTTTTGTACTATTAAACCCATTTTTCATTCTCCTTTTTTTTAATTTATGCTTAAAATCAATTTGATTTAACATTCTTTACTATTGCTCCTACATTGTCTATTCCCACAACATCCACAGTCCATTTATTTTCTCCTGTTTCGAATACCTCGGTCATAGCACTTTTGAAGCTATCACTTATATTTTTGTCTATTATAGAAAGGATGGTTGGTCCTGAGCCACTTAAAAATGTTGCTTTTGCTCCATTTTTATAGGTGGTATCAAAAATCTTTTCCATATCCTCAATATAACCTTTACGATAGGGTTGATGGATTAAGTCCTCAACTCCGAGCCTCAGATTATCAAAATCACCTGTGGCAAGGCATACAGAGAGCCATGATGCTCTTGAAATATTATGTACTGCATCCTTTAGTGGCACCTTTTCAGGCAATATCTTTCTCGATTTTCTTGTTGCCACAATAAAATCAGGTGTCATCACTGCATATTTTAAACTTGGTGGAAGCTTTATGCTTTTATAATAAGTTTTCCCATTATCCCTCACCGACACACAAAACCCACCAAAAAGTGCAGGAACAACATTATCAGGATGCCCCTCAATATCCACTGCTATTTCCAATAATTCCTGATATGATAACTTTCTGCCTGAAATTATATTCGCTGCAAGAAGTCCACCTATTATACAAGCACTGCTACTGCCAAGACCTCTGGTCATTGGTATGTCACTATTTTGAGTAATCTTTATTCCTTTTTTCTCATACCCCGTCTTTTCAAAAACTCTGTTTATTGCCCTGAAAATCAGGTTGTTTTCGTTTTTGGGAATGTACTCTTTATTCTCATTTACTATCCAAAGTCCTTTTTCAATTTCCTCCACACGAATTGTGTTGTACTTTGCCAATGCAATCCCCATTGTGTCAAACCCGGCGCCCATATTTGCACTGGTAGCCGGTACTATTACCTCTACCATTATGCCTCCAATATTCTTATAACTGACAAACTGCCGCCTAATTTTTCCAATTTAACCTCAAGCTCTGATTGCTGAATCTCAGGTGTGACAAACACAACCCCATCAGAGTTATCAATAATTTTTGCCTTATCAAAGTATTTTAAGACCTCGTCTTTATTATTATTTACCCTCACAAAATACTCTGCTTTTGCCTTTTGATTGTCCCTCATAATATCCTTTGCTGGTGCATCCCAATTTATATTATGCTTTTCCTTGCCAATGTGTTTTACACAATCAATAATATCGGCAACCACAGCCGATGCAGTTGCTTCCTTTCCTGCGCCTCTGCCGTAGAACATTGCATCCCCAAGTGAATCTCCTGTTACCAAAACTGCATTAAACACATCCGAAACACTTGCAAGTGGGGATTTTTTATTTATAAGCATTGGTCTTACCATTACAAGAATTTCACCATTTTCATCGCATTCAGAATAGCCAATCAATTTTATTACGCTATCTAATTTTTCTGCATACTTAACATCCTCTGATGAAATTTTGGTTATTCCCTCTGTTGGAATATCGTTATAGTCAACATATTTTCCCCATGCAAGAGAGGATAAAATTGCAATCTTTCTGCAAGCATCATACCCCTCCACATCTGCAGCAGGATTTCTTTCAGCATAACCCAACTCCTGTGCATTCTTCAATGCCTCATCAAAGGATTTGGAATTTTCAAACATCTGGGTTAAGATATAGTTTGTTGTGCCATTCAATATTCCTGCAATTCTCTCAATATCATTAGATAAAAGACAGCTTGACATTGGTCTTATAATCGGTATTCCACCACCAACACTTGCCTCAAACAAGTAGTTTACATCATTATCCTTTGCTAATTTCAAAAGCTCAGGTCCATAGGTTGCAACAAGTTCTTTATTAGAAGTAACAACACTTTTTCCTGACATCAAAAGCTCACGGGTAAACTCGTAAGCAGGGTGCAAGCCTCCCATTGCCTCTGCAACAACAACTATGTTTTTGTTATTCTTTATCTCTTCAAATTCCTTTGTAAATAACTCTTCAGCCTCATGACCTTTAAAGTCACGAATATCGAGAATTTTGGAAACCTTTATTTCTTCACCAATCTTATTTTTGAAGCCATGTTCTTGAATTATTTCCCAGACACCACTACCAACGGTGCCGAATCCCATAATTGCAACCTCATACATTTTTTATAATCCACCTTTTTATATTATTTCATTGCTAAGATACTTACTTTATTAACACCATATATCCTTGAAAGATTTAAAACAAGCTCCTCACTATCAATTATCATATTCTCCGTTTCAATCGAAATGGTTAGATTTGCAATTGAATTTACAGGGATATTTTGATTTATTGTTAGCACATTTGTTTTATAGCTTGCAAGAACTGTTAATATATCGGACAGCACTCCTGATATATCCTCCAAAGTAAAGCCTAATGTGAGCATTTTATCACGCTTTGCATCATTATATGAGAAAACATAATTCTTATATTTATAAAATGCAGTTCTGCTTATATTTGCCTTTTTTAGCGCTTCACTTATCGTTTTACATTTTCCTGATGCAAAGTAGTTTTTAGCCTCAACTACCTTTACAAAGACCTCAGGTGCCACCTCTGAATTAACCAACAAAAAAGATTCTTTCATAAGTGCCTCCTCAAAGCGTTTTTGTACTCCTTGCGCGTACAACTGTATTTCCGTTATAATATATAATATCATAACATATAGATAAAGTCAACAAAATTTAAGTAGATTTTATAAGTGTTTTACTATTTAATTTTGTACAATTTGCCTATTTTTATTAAATTAAAAGCCCTTCTTTAAAAAAGAAAGGCTTTTATCTTAAACATCAAAGGATGTTTTTGTTATTTTTACCATTGTTTTTAATCTGTCACTTAACCCTGTGTATCTTTTTTTCATATCTGCTCCCGATACCATTCTCATAATTGATGCCTCACTTCCTACAAGAACCACCATAGCTTTTGCACGGGTAACTGCAGTATATAATAGATTTTTGCACATAAGTGCAGGTGGAAAATTGCAGGCAGGAATAATCACCACAGGAAATTCACTTCCCTGACTTTTGTGAACTGTCACAGCGTATGCCAAGTCAAGCTCGTCTAAGTATGCAAACTGATATTCCACCTCTTTATCCTCATCAAAAATAATCACCATCATTTTGTTTTTGGTGGAAATTTCTGCAATAATACCCATATCTCCATTGAATATACCCATTCCATGCTCACCATTTTTACGGAGCCACGGAATATCATAGTTATTCTTAGTCTGCATAACCTTATCCCCAACTCTGAAAACATTGGTTCCATAGCTATACTCCATTTTTAAATCGCTGTGTGGATTTATGGCATCCTGAAGCATTTGGTTCAACTTCACAGTTCCCACTTCTCCTCTTTTTGACGGAGATAAAATCTGAATTGATGAAACGGGGTCAATTCCATAGCTTTTTGGAAGTCTGTTCACAAACAAATCTGCAATTGTTGTTCGTACCTCTTCAATATTTTTTCTTTTCAGGAAGAAAAAGTCCTTGTTTTTAGCATCAAGCTCGGGCATTTCTCCATGGTTGATTTTGTGTGCATTAACAACAATCAGGCTTTCCTCTGCCTGTCTGAAAATCTGTTCAAGCCTGATAACAGGGATTATGTCTGAGTCGATTATATCCTTTAAAACATTTCCTGCTCCCACCGACGGAAGCTGATCTGCATCACCACAAAGGATAATTCTTGCTCCACCCTTTATTGCTCTTAAAAAGGCATACATAAGCTGAACATCCACCATACTTACTTCATCTACAATAACCACATCTGCAGTAAGTGGATTTCTCTCGTCATGAGTGAACCTGTTTTCACTATCAGGAACCACTCCCAAAAGCCTGTGAATAGTTTTTGCATCATACCCTGTCAGCTCACTCATTCTCTTTGCAGCTCTCCCTGTCGGTGCTGCCAATGCAATGGAAAGGTTAAGCCTTTCCATAATTTTAATTATAGCATTTATTGTGGTGGTTTTTCCCGTTCCCGGACCACCCGTAATCACAGTACAGCTTGAATCAAGTGCAGTTATTACTGCCCTCCTCTGCTCATATGCAAGAGTTATATTCTCCTCTTTTTCAATTTCATCAATTGTTTTTTTAGCATCTTCCCTTGTCATATTGAATTTCTGCTCTGTAAGACTCATTGATGCAAGCCTTCGTGCTATATACTCCTCTGCCGACATAAAGTATGTGAGATAGCAAGCATCTGTTCCGTCCACATCCTCTATATATAGCTCGTGTCTTAGCATCAGAGTACTTATAGCATTTTCCACTTCAATTTCCGTCACATTAAGGTTATATGCTGCATCCTCAACAAGCAGTGCCTTTGGAAGATATGTATGTCCTGAAATATATCCTGCTGAGCTTAAAATAAACTTAACTCCTGCAGTGAGTCGATCCATACTATTCTTACTTATCCCCATAACGAATGCAATATTATCAGCAGTTTTAAAGCTTATTCCGTCAACTCTGTCTGCCAGCAGATAGGGATTTTTCTTTATTATTTCTATTGCATCATTTCCAAACACCTTATATATTTTCAAAGCCATATTTGCAGATACTCCGTACTGCTGAAGGAACATAACTATTCCCTGTACTGCCTGAAGCTTAAAGAACGCCTCACCTATCTCCTCGGCTTTTTTCTTGGAAATTCCACTCACCTCTGCCATTCTCATAGGTTCGTTAAGCATAACATTCAAGGTGTCATTACCGAATTTTTCAATAAGCTTTTTGGCAGTTGCCTCACGGACACCTTTAACAATTCCTGTTGCTAAATATTTGTATATTGCATTCTTATCCTTTGGAAGAATACTCTCATATCCCGAAACCTTGAATTGCTCACCATAATCAGGATGAGTTACCCACTCCCCCGTTAGCAAAAGACTGTCCCCTTCGTTTATGTAGGGCATATAGCCTGTGGCAACAAAATCTCCCTCTTCAACACTCTCTATTCCACAAACAGTGTATCCATTTTCGTCATTGGCAAAAATAATATCCGAAACTGTGCCTGAAATCTGAATACTGTTGCCCATACTATTTTTCACCCTCTTTTACCACATTTATTTTTCCTTTCGTTACTCCAAAAAGCTCTTTTTTCTGCTCTTCAAGTCTGCAAATGTATTTGATTATATCTTTGTTAATTCTCTCCCCGGGCATTAAAACCGGAATCCCGGGTGGATATGGAATAACTGAGTTTTTTGCAATCCTATTTTCTGCAGCCTTTATATCCACCATCTCACCTTCTGAATAAAAGGCTTCTGAAGGAGTTATTCCTACCTCTGCCAATGGCAATATAAAACTCTCTTTTTTGTTCTTCTTTTCTACACTCTTTAATATTGTCCCCAACGCCATTTTTAAAGTTTTGAACTCCTCGTCTGTGTTCCATGGGGACAGTAAAAATAAGCAGGCGTTTTCTTCCCACATCTCCAAATCTATTTTATATTCACTGTTGAGTCTTTCTGCTAATTCTTTTCCTGACATTTTAAGCTGTGACAAATTCACAAGAATTCTTGATTGGTCAATATCTGAAAAATTATATTTTCCAACCCAACTTTTATCAGGAGAAATTGCAAGGTCTTTTAGCTCTTTTCTTATTTCGTCTGCATTTAATATTACTCTTTCCCAGTTAGCTTCACCATTCTTTTCATCCTCCATCCACGAAAGCTCCATTGCCGCAACCATCGGATAGGACGGGCTTGTGGTCTGGAAAAAGGAATAACATTCTATTATTCTTTTCATATCCACATACCCTCTTTTAATATGCAAAAGTCCTGTCTGATTTGGTGAATTCAATGTTTTATGCAGACTCTGTACTGACATATCTGCTCCCATTTGAATAGCCCTTTTGGGAAGCACCTTCTTTCCAAAATGAACTCCGTGTGCCTCATCCACAAGCAAGGGTATATTATATTTATGTGCAAGTCGGGATATTCCTTCAACATCTGCCACCAAGCCATAATATGTAGGGGATGTGATTAAAATTGCAGACACCTTTTCCCTTGACAGAATACTTTCTATATCCTCTTTTGACACCACATCCGAAATCCCGAGCTCCTTTATAGCTTTGTTGTTAGTCCACACAGGTTCTATTCCTAATGTGATGCAAGCATTTATAACTGAGATATGGCAACTCCTGTCCACCAGAACCTTCTCACCTCTGTTGCAAGTACTCATAAGCATAGTGAATATTCCTGAGGTTGAACCATTCACAAGATAAAAGCTTTTGTCGGCTTTATAATACTCTGCCATTTTATTAAGGCTCTCTGCCAAAGTCTTTTTCGGGTTATGAAGATTTTCAGTGTCCTCAAGCTCAGTAACATCTAAGTCAAAAAACTTTTGTTTTAGTTCATCTTCAATCCCTCTCCCATTTTTATGTCCAGGCATGGCAAAGGAAATTTTATTTTTTTTGTTGTAGTCTAAAAGAATGTCTATTATTCTTTTTCCCATTCCACACCCTCCTTTTTTATGCATTGACAGGCTTTGAAACATTCACCCATTCAATAAAATCTGAGTACTTTTCAAGCTCCTCAATTGTTAATTCGATAGCACTATTTGAGCTTCCACAGGCAGGAAAAACAGCTTTAAAGCGTTTTAGGGATTCATCAAGATAGACCTTCACACCCTCATTTACTGCAAATGGACACACTCCTCCCACTCCATGACCTATAAGCTCCTTGGCCTCATCAAAGGATAGCATTTTTGCTTTCTGCTTGAACTTTTCCTTGTATTTTGGATTGTCAATTTTTACATCTCCTGCAAGAACAATCAAAATAACATCATTATCCACATGGAAGGAAAGGGTTTTTGCAATTCTCTCCTCCTCACATCCTAGTGCCTTCGCAGCAAGCTCAACTGTTGCACTTGATACCTCAAATTCCTTTATTCTATCCTCTATACCAATTTTTTTAAAATACTCTCTTACCTTTTCTATTGCCACCTTTTTTACTCCTGACTTTTTATTTTAGCAATACTATTAGTATAAAATATTTTCTGTGAAAAGTCAATTGTTTTAAGAGGTTAAAAAAAGAAAAAGGAACAGATTTTATCTGTTCCAAAAATTCTTACAGTTTATTAACAAGGTGAGATATCTTTTTATAGATTATCATCGTGAAAATTGAATTAGCACCTGCTTTAATAAGATTAAAAGGGATAAATACAGGTAAAAGCATCTCCACTACCATTTGTCTTTCAACTCCCATATACACAGGGGTAACAATCACATTCCACAAAGTCATAGCCAATGCCATTGTTAAAGTTCCAATGGCCAGTGCAACAATGGCACTTTTTTTGGTTTTGTTTTTCTTATATATATTTCCTGCCACTATAACAAAGGAGCCTGTGGAGAAAATATGCATCGCAATTCCCACTATTCCACTCCCTGCACTCACAGTAAAGCCTTGAACAAGACTCACTGCCACAGTGAGCAAAAATCCCCATAACGGGCCAAATAAAAATGTGCCTATAAATATTGGTATATCTGCAGGATCATACTCCAGAAAATGTGCTGTGGGAAAAATAGGAAAATGCACACACACCACCAATAATACCGATAATGCACCTAAAATTCCAAGTGTGGTCAGCTTTTTTGTTTTATTCACAATTTTATACCCCATTTCAAATTAAATTAAAAAAATTGCCTTAAAATCAGAAATCTGTTTTAAGGCAATTTAAAAATAGCATATTATATCCTTGTTTCTTCATCCGGACTCTACCGTTGGTCTGGGAATCACACCCAATCTGCCTTAAAATAAGACTCTCGGACTTAATGGAGAATAACTCCAATTACCGCCAGTGAGGAATTTCACCTCGCCCTAAAACACTTAATATATTATATTCAAAATTATGTGGTTTGTCAATAGTGAAAACTATTTCATAAATTTGTTTAAAAATAGCATAACAAGTATCATTGCACCTGTACCTGCAAAAATCCCGAGCATTCCTTCTGCCATTATGGGCAGAGTTTGTATAAAGCTTTGTATATTCATAAAAATCTTCCTTTCCAAAATCTACTTATTAACCCATATGCTGAACAAGACTAAGAATAATTCCACCTGCTAAAACAGAGGCAATTTGTCCTGAAACATTTACGCCAATTGAATGCATTAAAAGGAAGTTTTGAGGATCTTCCTTAAGTCCCATCTTATGCACAACTCTCGCAGACATAGGGAATGCAGAAATTCCTGCTGCGCCAATCATTGGATTGATTTTCTTTTTAAAGAACAAATTCAGGAACTTTGCAAAAATCACGCCACCGATAGTATCGAATATAAAGGCAACAAGACCTAATCCTATAATCATTAGTGTCTGGATGTTTAAAAAGGCTTCTGCCTGCATTTTTGAGGCAATTGTGATACCTAAAAGCAATGTAACAAGGTTTGCAAGCACCTTTTGTGCAGTTTCAGACAAGGAATCCAGCACTCCACACTCACGGATTAAGTTTCCGAACATCAAAAATCCAATAAGTGCAACACTTGTTGGTGCAATAAGACCTGTTACAATGGTGATAATTATAGGGAACAAAATCTTTGTTGTTTTTGATACTGAAACAGGCTCATATGGCATACGGATTAGTCTTTCCTTTTTGGTTGTGAAAAGCTTTATAACAGGTGGCTGAACTATAGGCACCAACGCCATATATGAGTATGCTGCCACAATAATTGCACCAATATATTTAGAGCCAAGCTCGTTTGCAACAAATATGGATGTTGGTCCGTCTGCTGCACCTATGATTGCAATTGAAGCGGCATCCTTGATGTCAAAACCAAGCAATGCAGCCATACTAAGTGTGAAGAATATTCCAAATTGTGCTGCAGCACCAAAAAGCATCAGTTTAGGATTGGAAAGCAATGGTCCGAAGTCTATCATTGCTCCGATACCTATGAACAAAAGCAAAGGAAACAGCTCATTTGCTACACCTGCATTGAAAAGCGTATCCACTACCTCCTGTGCACCTGAGAAGGGCAGGTTCACTAATATTGCACCAAAGCCCATAGGCAGTAACAAGGTAGGCTCCATCTCCTTTTTAATGGCAAGATAAATAAGTATTCCACCGATCACCCACATAACAAGCATCTGCCAGTTTTCAAAAAGCTCAATAAAGTTATTTGCTACCATTTCCATTTTTTATCAACCTCTCCTTAAAAATCGTCTTTGGGATTACTAAAAAAAATAAGACTTTTATGATAATAGTATCATAAAAGTCTTGCTATTTAATACATAAGCGGGTATGAATTCATACCGAATTGACGCTGATGTCACGAAAAAGCTCGCTAGCTACTCCCTTTTATAGTTGGTATTATACACCATTTTGCAAAAAATGTAAAGAGTATTTTTAAATTTCTAAATTACACTCTTGATAATATTATGTCAAGATTACCAATAAGGTGAATTTTCCCATTCATTGCAGGCACAAAAACACTGTCGCCCTTCTTTATGTCAAGAGAAGAATCATTCACAATCATCTTGCCTTCACCCTCTGTAACAACAATGGAGTTGAATGAGATATCATCAATTTCAATTTCCATCTCACCCTCAACCAAAAGCTTCCTCACAGTGAAATATTCACAGCTTGATAAAAGATAGTCACCCTCTCCAAGCTTTACCATTTCTTTTTGCTCAGGTGCAGGACTGGTTGTGGCAGTTTCAATTGACTTTTCAATATGTAATGGTCTTGTGTTTCCCATAGCATCCTTACGATTGAAATCATAAACTCTATAGGTGGTGTTGGAATTCTGTTGAATTTCGCAAATCACAATTCCCTCACCAATTGCATGAACTGTCCCTGATGGAATAAAATAGGCATTACCCTTTTTTACCTCCACCTTTTTTAACACATCAGTAAGGGTGTTGTTTTTTATATGTGATTCAAATTCCTCTTTGGTTAAATTCTCCCTAAAGCCATAGTAAATAAATGCGCCTTCTTCCGCCTCCAGTATATACCACATTTCAGTTTTTCCATACTCACCCTCGTTTTTGAGTGCATATTCGTCATCAGGATGAACCTGTACCGACAGGCTTTTTTTCGCATCAATAAACTTAATAAGAATAGGAAAATAATCGAATTTTAAAGCATTTTTTCCAAGAATTTCTCTTCCGTTTTTTTCTATATATTGAGAAAGGGTAAGTCCATCAAACTCACCACCTGAGATTATGCTTTCTCCATCCTTATGTGTTGAAAGCTCCCAGCTTTCTGCAACAATATCCAAATCGGATTTTTTATTATACTTTTCCTTTAATTTTGTTCCACCCCACATATAGTCCTTAAATGCAGGCACTAATTTTACTGGTTTTAAATTCTTCATTTTTCATCCTCCAATTCTAAAATAAAAAGCTTCCAAATCTCTTTGGAAGCAGTTATACAATTTATCAGTTTCCTCTGCGATATCCACCCGAGCGTTTAGACTCATTACTACGCTTTAAGGCAAGCATTTTTTCATCGCTGTCCTGCTTAAATTTACTGAGCTTATCCTCAAAGGACAACTCCTCATCCTGAGGCTTGCTCCAATCAATTTCAATAGGTCTGACAATTCCTTTGGGCTTTGGTGTGTGACTTGTTCTTTTTGCCTTTGGTTCCTGTGGCAATGCTTTTTTGATTGACAGGCTTATCTTCCCATCATCCTCAATCTTCATCACCTTAACCTTAACCACATCTCCGATTTTTAAGCGTTCCTCAATATTCTTGATATAGTCAATTGCCACCTCGGAAATATGTACTAAGCCTGTTTTGTTGTCCGGCAAGCTCACGAATGCACCAAAAGGCATAATATTGCTTACCTTTCCCTCTAAAATCTCTCCAACCTGAAACGCCATATAATTGCCTATCCTCCAAAATTGTTTTTCTTTTGTGTTTTAAAACTTTACTCTCCTGAAATGTCTATAAATACAATTTCGTCTCTTTTTATCATAGATAGCTTTTCTCTTGCTACCTTTTCTATATATTCATCGGTGTCCACCTTTGTTTTTAAAAGCTCCACCTCTTCTATTCTCTGCTTTTCATATTCAATTTTTTCTTCAAGCTCGGCAATTTGTGCCTTGTTATCAGTTATCTGTGGTTGGTGCATTACGCCCTTTATAAACATAAATGTGAACGCAGTCATAAAAACTACGGTTAATATCTTATATATTGATCGGTTTTTATTCTTCTTTTTTACCATCTTTTTTTCTCCAATTTTGTTTTTAAAACTTTTTTAAATCGGCATATAATATCCCGAATTTTTCCATCACAAAAAAGAACTAATGGTCCTAATAGCATTTTATACAAAAAAGCCCACGGTGTCAAGAGTATTTTGAAAATTAGTTTAAAAATTTCTATAAAAACATCAATTATTTTATCAACAAAATTTAACACCCATTTTCCCCACACAAAAAAATAGAAAAATAGACCGAAGAAAAAGGCTACTACCATATACCCTCTCATCAGTCCGTCATTTAGATTAAATATATATAACGCTATAAAAATCCCTGTTATAACCCAATATATTATATCTGAAAAATTCTTTAGTTTTTCCCATTTTCTAATTCGTTTTCTGATAGCTCTGTAGATATCAAAGAGAATGCCAAGACCAATACCTAAAGCAAGCATAAGCAGAAAAGCTATAAGCTCCTCTGTGAGAGAAATTTCCATAAATTATTCTCCTTACTTAAATATACTTTTTAATAAACTCACCTTTTCTTTTCGTTTAGTATATTCCAGTAAATTCACCATTCCCTCAACTAACAGCTCTCCATCGTCAATATCAAGCTTGTTTATTTTTAAGTCTTCTCCCTTTATAGTTATCCTTCCAAGGCTTGTGTCGGCAACCACTATGTTTTCAGAAAAGCTCTCCACATCAAGCACCTGAGTTAGTTTTAGGTTTTCCCTGTTCTGTAGAAAAAGCTCCTGTTTTTTTATATTCTTTTCATCCACTATAAAACTCTCTCCCTTTTTGCTATATATAAAAGCATATTCGGGAATATTATAAATTATTACAAGCCTTATTTATAGAACCTTATATAAAAGCGAAGCATCATTTTTCAGGGTATGCTCTTTTATATCAAGCACCTCAACACGAATAACTTTTTCGCCCATTTTGATTTCTATTATATCGCCCATCTTAACATCATAAGACGCCTTAACAACCTTAGAATTCACCAATATTCTTCCTGCATCACACGCTTCATTGGCAATTGTTCTTCTCTTTATCAGTCTTGACACCTTCAAGTATTTATCAATTCTCATTTTTTAAATTCTCCATATTTTACTTAAATTAAAATGAGAGTCTTCACAAAGACTCTCATTTCATCATTATTCTGTTAAAACTTATTTGTTGACAGCGTCCTTCAAACCTCTACCAGCCTTGAATGCAGGAGCCTTTGAAGCTGCAATTTTGATAGCTGCACCAGTTCTTGGGTTCTTACCAGTTCTTGCGCCTCTTGTTCTTACTTCAAATGTACCGAAACCAACAAGTTGAACCTTGTCGCCTTCTGCTAAAGCGTTTGTGATTGTACCAACAACTGCGTTCAATGCCTTTTCAGCATCCTTCTTTGACAAAGAAGCTTGCTCTGCAACTGCTGCTACTAATTCTGTTTTGTTCATAGAATATTTCCTCCATAAGTTTATTTTTTGGGGTATTTTTACAATATCCTACCCGTTGTATTTAATTTTATCCCTAATTTAAGGAATTGTCAATACCTAATTTGAAAATAAATTGTCAAATTACCACTTTTTATTACATTTTCACTATTTTCCCTTAGCTTTTTTCCACAAGATATCCATTTCTTTTGGTGATAATGACGAAAATTCCTTTCCGTCCTCATTAGAAAGTATCTCCATTTTTTCAAATCTTGATACAAATTTTTCTGTTGCAGTGCCAAGAGATAGCTCAGAATCCACCTTTAGAAATCTTGCAATATTAACAACCGAGAATAATAAATCCCCAAATTCTTCCTCAATTTCCACTGCTGATTTCTTATCCCTTGCCTCTTTTAATTCTTCAATTTCTTCATACATTTTATCAAATGCACCATCTATATTATCCCAATCAAATCCAAAGGCTGATGCTTTTTTCTGCACCTTTTGTGCTCGCATAAGTGCAGGAAAATGCTTTGGTACATCCTTTAAAACCTCTGTACAGGTCTTTTGTCCCTTTTCTTTTTTCTTATTTTCCTCCCATACAGATAAAGCATTATCCACCGAATCTGCCTTTTGCTCTCCAAAAACATAGGTATGTCTTGTTATAAGTTTTGTGCATATCTCATATAATACATCCTCAAAGGAAAAAGCATCCCTTTCCTTTGCCATCACTGAATGAAATGCTACCTGTAAAAGTACATCTCCAAGCTCATTTTTAAAGGCTTTATCGTCCCTATTATCAATCGCCTCCAGCACCTCATAGGTTTCCTCAATCAAGCTTTTTTTGATACTTTCATGGGTTTGCACCTTGTCCCACGGGCATCCATTTTCGCCCCTTAATTTTTCAATTATATCCAACAAATCCTCAATTTCATATTTATTTTTAAGCATACCATTATCTCCAATTAAAATTCTATTTTATCATAAATAAAGTATATCACAAATAAATTTATATAGCAAGTTTATTTTAGAAAAAGGAGCATTTCAAAATGTCGAAAAAGCAAGCCTTTATCAAAGGAACTATGGTTTTAATGTGTGCAAATATAATATCAAAAATCTTAGGTGCAGTCTTTAAAATCCCTCTTACCTATCTGTTATCAGAGGAGGGTATGGCTATATATAACACTGCATTTAATGTATATGTTATGCTTCTTTCCTTTGTGATTTCAGGAATGCATCTTGCAATTTCCAAACTCATTGCCGAGGAGCTTAGTCTTGAAAACTACAACAATGTAAGAAAAATAACAAAGATATCCATCGTTTTACTTGGAGCTCTTGGATTTATAGCATCCATCATTCTTTGGTTTGGAGCAGATTTTTTTGCCTATGCCTCCAAGGAGCCAAAGGCAATTTTTTGCTTGAAGATGCTCTCACCCTCTATATTTTTTGTAGCATTAGGTGTTGTATTCAAAGGTTTTTTTCAGGGAGCTTCCAATATGCTTCCCACTGCAATTTCTCAGGTTATAGAGGCAGTTGTGAAGCTATTGCTTGGTTTTTTTCTTGCTCTATACTATTCAAGGCTTTCTGTAGAACACACCGTTGCAGCATCAATTTTAGGTGTTACTGCAGGAGAAATAATAGCTACCTTTATTCTCTTTTTATTCTATCTTCCCAAATGGTTTAAAATGCCACTAAAGGGAAATACAAGATCATCAGGAGTAATTATAAAAACCATATCCTACATTGCAATACCTTCAATCATCGCATCTGTTTTATCAGGCGCTTTAAATCTTATTGACATATCGCAAATTCGTCATCTGTTGGAAAGGATAAATTTTACGCCACAAACCTGTGATTTATTTTTAAGGCAATATTCAAGTCACACCAATGTTTTTGATAATCTGCAACAAAGTATGAAAATCACCACTGAAGGCTCGAGGTGGCTCTATGGTGCATACTCAGGTTATGCACTTGCCATTTTTCATCTGCCTATTGGAATTTTAGGAACCATCGGTGTAAGTATTCTCCCAGTTATAGCAGGTGCAGTTGCCACAAAAAATCAGACAAGAATAAGAAATTATGTGGAGCTAAGCACAAAAATCACACTTTTAATTGCATACCCCATAGCTCTTATTCTTTTCTTATTTTCCGGAGAAATTCTTGAAATTCTATTTCATAATCAGGCATCTTCTCTTATGCTGGCAGGACTTGCCCCTTGCCTTGTTTTTATAGCGCTTTTTCAACATTTTACTGCTATTTTAAACGCAAAAGGTCACATAATAGTGCCCTTTATTTATAGCTTTTGTGGTGCAATTTTAAAGCTTATTTTAAATGCCATATTCATCCCCATTCCTCAACTTAATATGATGGGAGTTATACTAAGTGCCAACATATCCTACCTTGTTTCAATGCTTCTTGTGATGATATCGGCACGCAAAACCTTTTTGTTTATAGGCAGTCCTTTAATATATATCAAGCCTTTAATTTCAAGCATTGTTATGGCATTGGTTGTGAGCCTTATATATTCTCCCTTCCTCATTATATTTAAAAATCAACCTACTGCCTTTTTCCTTTCCTGTATCATAGGTGGCATATCGTATATACTAATGCTCCTGTCCACAGGTTCATTATCAAGGGAGGATTTTAAAATTCTTAAAGTATAAAAAAGAATACCTTTTTTTATCTTAAAAAGGTATCCTTATATTCTTCTAAATATACTTTTCTTTTTGAATTGGTAATAACCTATGTTATCATTATCAAGAATGAGTCTTGCATTCACATCTATATAGTCTGCACATTCTATGCCATACATTTTCTCAACCTTCCTGTAGGCAGACAAAAGCTTTTGCGGACGCTTATCGTTATTATGCATATCACTGCCCAGAAAATGAATCATATTATTTTTAAAGCAATAAGCTATGGGCTTACTCATTTTAGACTCTAATATAGATTCTGCATTGACCTGATACAAAAGGTCCATATCACGAAGAATTGAAAATTCTCTTTCGTGGGCAAAAAATCTCTCAATGTGTGCCATAATAGGTCTGTAGCCCTTAATGGTTATTGCATACAAATAATCAAACAAGACAGAATTCCAATAGTTATACGGCATTTCAATTAGCATATAATTGGTGTTTTCATAGCACAGCTTTTCAATACCCTCAAAATTTGAAATATCTCGACTAAAATGTATCTCGCAACCAAGTCTTATTTCGGGAAGCTCCTCATTTTCCTTATTGATTGCTTCCATAAGCAATTTATAGCTTCTTTCTCTACGCTTAAGGAAATAGTAAATGTCCTCTTCTCTTTTTAAATTACAATGTGGTGTTGCAACAACAATGTCAATGCCTTGCTCCTTGCTTTTTTTAAGCATTTCTATACTCATTTCCACCGATTTTGAACCGTCGTCCATACCCGGCAGGATGTGAGAATGCATATCTACCATTTATGTCACTACCTTTCATTTAATATACCCTCTCGGTTTATAATGACTTAATGTAATTTTTAACAAGCTCCTCTATAAGCTCGTCTCTTTCCACCTTAACTATCATACTTCTTGCTCCGTCATAGCTTGTGATATATGTGGGATCACCAGA
The DNA here is from genome assembly GCA_045649415.1 of Clostridia bacterium. Lineage (GTDB taxonomy): Bacteria > Bacillota > Clostridia > UBA1381 > UBA1381 > CAKSQL01. The sequence goes on from JAZRPY010000005.1 coordinate 40,843, forward strand.
AATCAAGTATCCTACAATCTGGCTGATCGGGTCGTATCCCTTAACCTTCAAAGCCTCATATACCTTGGACATAATTTCCTCAACCTCTGTTTTTCTGTCAACATCAAGATTGATTTTCCTTGTGTTGTTCATATCTTCCATAAAACTCATTCCTTTCCGTCTTCAAGATATTCTATAACCTCTTTAATTCCTTTTCCTGAATATGAGCTTACCAAAAATACCTTTTTGCACCCTGCAAGCTCAAGCCATTTTTTTGCTCTTTCCGGCTCTGCTCCCGGTGCATCAATTTTGGTAACAAGTCCAATAACCTCACGATTTGCCAATGGTGTGACACAAGGACTATAAAGTGTGTATGGCTCTGTTGCACTAAGCAACAATCCCACCACATCAGCCTCATATGTGTACATAGCCAAAGCCGCACCCAAGGACTTTGTCTGGATATACTCTCCAGGGGTGTCAATAGTCAGCTTTGAGTGGTTCACTGCCTGAGTTTTCTCATATTTGATTTTTTCCCCTCGCATCGCCTGCACCAAGGTGGTTTTCCCACATTCACTTCTGCCAACTAAAATAATCTTTTTCATCAGGTTTTTGTAACCTCGCAAACTGTGAAGCCAAGCTTCTTTTCTGCATACTCTGTTATTGCTCTTATTGCCGCCTCTGTGTTAGACACTGTTCCTGTGATAATTAAAGTACCACTAAATCTGTCCACAAAGCCAAGCTCAACATTAGATGCCTTCATGGCCACATCTGCAGCAATAACTGCAGTTTCTGCAGGACTTACAGTTAAAATTCCAATTGATGCATTGTTATAATCCACCTGTGGATCTAACCCAAGCTTGATATATAAGTTTTCCTCAGGCGCTGCAATAATATGTGCAAGGGTTATTTGTTTACCCGGAACAATTTCCTGAATTATTCTTAATTTTTCTGAATTACTGTCGATAATTAGCTTATCCAATTTTATATGCTCCTTCTTTTATTATAATTATCCCATTCTACTTTTACATAATCATTATAGCATTTATTCCTCAAAATTGCAAGCATACATTTAAAAAATACTCAAAAGCAACTGCTTTTGAGTATTTTTATATTTCTTAATAAATCACACGAACTGCCAAAACTCCGTCAATTGACTTGATTTTTTCAACAAGCTCCTCTGAAATTGGCTCAGAAGTGTTCATAATTGTGTATGCATTGTCCTTTTTACTCTTATTTATCATATCCTCAATGTTCACATTAACCTGTGAGAAAGCTGTTGAGAACTGAGCTATCATATTAGGAACATTTTTATGTGCAACAGTTATTCTTCCCTTGCCTCCAAGATGTAATTCACAATTTGGGAAGTTAACAGAATTTAGAATATTTCCATTCTGCAGGAAGTCTGCAATTTCACGAGCAGCCATAATTGCACAATTGTCCTCTGACTCCATAGTTGATGCACCAAGGTGAGGAATAGCAATAATACCCTTTTGATTAACAGTTTCAGCACATGGGAAATCAACAACATAGCTTGCTACCTTTCCTGATGCTAAAGCTTCCTTGATATCATTATTGTTAACAAGCTCACCACGAGCAAAGTTAAGAATTCTTACATTGTCCTTCATCAATTTGATAGTATCCTTGTTAATCAAATCCTTTGTATCAGGAGTTAGGGGAACATGGATTGTTATATAATCTGCCTTTTCATAAATATCTTCAATTTTCTTAGCATTGTCAATATGACTTGATATCTTCCATGCAGCATCAACTGATAAATATGGGTCATAGCCGATAACATCCATACCAAGATGTCTTGCAGCATTAGCAACTAATATACCAATTGCACCCAAGCCGATAACACCCAAGGTCTTTCCTCTTATTTCCTGACCTGCAAAGCTTGATTTTCCCTTTTCAACCTGTTTTGCAACATCATCACCTGTTAAAGTATTTGCCCATACAATACCATCAGTTACCTTTCTTGATGATAAGAAAAGTCCTGCCAAAACAAGTTCTTTAACTGCATTTGCATTAGCACCAGGTGTGTTGAATACAACTATTCCCTTTTCTGAGCATTTGTCAATGGGAATATTGTTTGTTCCGGCACCTGCTCTTGCAACTGCCTTAAGGCTCTTTGGAAGCTCCATATCATGCATTGCAAAGCTTCTCAAGATTATTCCGTCTGCATCTATAGTCTGGTCATCTTGGATAACATACTTGTCCTTATCAAGATTTTCCAAACCACATTCTGCAATTTTATTTAATGTTAGAATATTAAACATTTCAAAACTCAGTCCTTTTTATATATTTTCTGCTTCGAATTTCTTCATAAATTCTACTAATTTCTCAACACCCTCAACAGGCATTGCATTGTATATACTTGCTCTCATACCACCAACAGATCTGTGTCCCTTTAAGTTCACAAAGCCTGCTTGCTTTGCTTCTTTTACGAATTTTGCATCCAATTCCTCATTGCCTGTTATAAAAGGAATGTTCATCAATGAACGGTCCTCAGGAACAACTGTGCCTTTGAAAAGCTTGGATGAATCAAGATAATCATATAAAATCTTAGCCTTCTTTTCGTTAATCTTCTGAATTGCTTCAACTCCACCCATTTCCTTAATCCATTCCAAAACAAGCTTCAACACATAAATTCCATATGTAGGAGGAGTGTTATACATTGAGCCATTGTCAGCATGAATCTGATAATTGAACATGGTAGGTGTCATTTCCATTGCATTGCCGATTAAGTCCTCACGAACGATAACAAGTGTAACACCTGCAGGTCCTAAGTTCTTCTGTGCACCTGCAAACAACAAACCAAACTTTGAAACATCGATTTTCTCTGACATAACCATTGATGAAATGTCTGCAACCAATGGAATATCTCCTGTGTCAGGAAGGGTGTTGAACTTTGTTCCGTAAATTGTATTATTCATACAAATATAGAAATAGTCTGCATCCTTTGAGAAGGTTGACTCATCTAACTTTGGTATATATGAAAAGGTTTTATCTGATGATGATGCAACTTTGTTTACAGTTATGTACTTTTCTGCCTCCTGAGCAGCCTTCTTTGCCCACTGACCTGTTACTACGATATCACACTTTTTGTTCTTGTTACCAAGGTTCATAGGAACCATTGCAAACTGGCTTGAGCCACCACCTTGGAGGAACATTACCCTGTAATTATCAGGAACCTCCATAAGCTCTCTAACAAGTGCTTCTGCTCCGTTAATGATTTCCTCATAATCCTTTGAACGATGGCTCATCTCCATAACTGACATTCCTGCAGTTTGATATTCCACCATTTCCTTTGCAGCCTTTTCTAAAACTGCTTCAGGCAACATAGACGGACCAGCTGAAAAATTGTAAACTCTCATTTTTATACCCCCTGTTTTATAATTACGGCAAATACCTGTCGTATTAGTTTATATTATTATATTGCTTTTAAAATACAAAGCACTAATATTATACAATAATAAAAAAAAATAGTCAATAATAAATATGTTATTTTTTTGACTATCTCCATTTTTCCCAAAAAAATTTAATTTTCCAATGTCTTATTGCATAATCTACACATTGTCATATGTAAAAAAACCATATATCATTTTACATATTGAAATTTTAAGAGCCATCCTCATTTAAAGTAAGAACTGAAAATTCGGATGGCTCTTCGCTATGGCTTATCTATTCAACGGATTCTATTATTGCATAGTTTCCGTCATTTCTTTCATATACCACATTCATTTCATTAGTTTCGGAGTTTTTAAAAACAAAGAAATAGTGACCTAAAAGCTTCATTTGTAAAACTGCTTCCTCAGGGCTCATTGGCTTGACCTGAAAACGCTTTTTCTTTATAATCTTAAATTCCTCTGTGTCCTCTCCGTCGTGGTAGTTTTCTCCACTAAGCATTAAGTCGCTATCAATTGCCTCCTTCTTTATCTTTTTCTCCAATCTTGTTTTATTTTTTCTGATTTGTCTTTCAACAACATCAACAATTTTATCTATTGCTGCAAAAAGCTCATCATCTGTTACCTCTGCACGATATATCATCCCTGATGCATATAATGTTGCTTCAACATATTCAGAGTCCTTGATTCTGCCAAGAACTACTCTTGCTTCAGGCTCATCCTTGAAAAATTTATCAAGCTTTCCCAGCTTTTTTTCAATGTATGCAGTAATTCTCTCTGTTACCTCAACTTTTCTTCCTATAATGTTAAACTTCATACTGCTCACCCTTTGCATATTTATTTTTTAAAGGATTATTATATCCTTCACTATCTATATACCACCTTTTTTAAATTTTAAACAAATTTGTTGAATTTTTTTATATATTTTAGTATAATGAAAATATACAGATTTTATACTTTTGGGAGTAGATATGAATATAGTTATAATCACAACTGTGGCTATTTGTTTTTTTGGCATAATTATGTACAAAAAAGCCTCAGTTCCAACCAAAAATTTCACAAAAGACAGTACACTGTTTTATATAATATTGGCGATTGGTGTTATCACTCGCCTTGTTTTTGCTACACTTTACTATGGACATAAAACCGATGTGACGGATTTTTTGATATGGTCGGATATGGTGTTTGAAAATGGAATACCTTCCTTCTATCCGTCCGATTCCTTCACCGACTATCCACCGGGGTATATGTATGTATTGTGGGTTATAGGCTTTTTTAAAAACACCTTTTCCCTATCCCGACCTATATCCCTTATCCTTATTAAGCTCCCCAGTATATTGGCAGATGCAATTTCGGCATATATTATATACCGATACGCCATTGTAAAAAAGAAGGGTAACATATGCTGTCTATCCCTTTTGCTTATATTTAATCCTGCCACTATTCTCAATAGCTCTCTATGGGGACAGGTGGACTCTGTAATGACTCTTTTTGTGCTATTGACAATTCTTTTTATTACCGAGAAAAAATTATATTTTGCTTACTTTACCTTTTTCATATCTGTGTTTATAAAGCCACAGGCATTTATTTTTACACCACTTTTAATATGGGCGTTCTTTGAGGAAATGAAGAATTATTTTTCCTTTAAAAAGCTATTATCCCACTCAGGCGTTATATTGTCGGCGTTTGTTATGGTTATTTTATTATCCTTGCCCTTTGGCTTAAAATATGTCATTTCCCAATATGTTGATACCTTAGGCTCATATCAGTATGCAACTGTAAACGCCTTTAATTTCTGGGCAGCATTAGGGCAAAATTGGGTGGAATTAAATAAATTTTCTTCAATTACAGGTGGAGTGTTTTTAATACTAATAACTCTTTCCTCATTTTATATTCTATACAAAAGCAAAAGTCAGGGAAAATACTTTTTCACAGGCGTTTTCCTTTGTTTTTCAACCTTTATGTTATCCGTTAAAATGCATGAGAGATATTGCTATCCTGCCTTAATATTATGCCTTTTTGCATTTTTATTGAACAATGATTTAAGGCACTATATTTTATATATACTCCTGACTGCAATACATTTTTTTAACACTGCATTTATACTATTCGTGTACGAAACTGACCCCTCACGATACTTTAATTGTGCAACCGTGATTATTGCCTCATTTATAAATATTTTACTCTATCTTTATATGGCATATGCCTCAGACAAGCTTGATATGCCTGTGAAGATTAAAAAAAACAAACCTTTTTTTCTCCCTGAGAGAACAAGTGGCTTTAAGCTATTTAAAACAGATTATATAATTATGGCAACAATCACACTTTTATATTCCATTATTGGATTTTATGCCCTTGGTGATACATCTGTTCCACAGACAGAGCACAGGCTTAGCAGAAATGAAATTGTTATTGAGTTTGAAAAGCCTGAAAAAGTAAACCACATTAAATATTTTCTTGGAGAAATCCCTCTTGACGAGGATAATATATTGTCGTTTACAATGAAGGATGCCAAAGGAAAAACTGTGAGTGTTACGGCAGAAAATGATGCTGGTGTATTTTCCTGGCACACCCTGTCCGCAGAGGGTGAGAATATATCATCTGTTGCAATATCGGTAACTGAAAAATTGTCTCTTAAAGAGCTTAGCTTTTATAGTGACACATCCAGACTTATAAATGTGAAAAACATTGACATATACCCCCATTTCTTTGACGAGGAGGGCCTCACTCCCATTCAGTCAACCTATATGAACAGTGCATATTTTGACGAGGTATATCATGCTCGTACTGCCTATGAATTTATCCACCGACTCCCTGTTTATGAGTGGACTCATCCACCATTAGGGAAGGTGATAATTGCTCTGGGTATAGAAATTTTTGGAATGACTCCGTTTGGATGGAGATTTATGGGTGCATTGTTTGGAGTTTTAATAGTACCGCTTATATATATACTTGCAAAAGCTATAACAAAATCCACCTGGATAACAACTGCAACCACTCTCCTTTTCACCTTTGACTTTATGCATTTCACTCAATCAAGGCTTGCAACTGTGGATGTGTTTTTAACCTTCTTTATTATGCTTATGTACTACTTTATGCTACGCTATTTTGAGAAGAGCTTTTATGACACACCACTTAAAAAAACCCTCATTCCATTATGCCTGTGTGGAATTTCTACAGGTCTTTCAATATCAACAAAATGGAATGGTGCTTATGCCTGTTTTGGAATATTGATTATATTTATATATGTGCTTTTAAAAAGATATAGGGAATATTCATACGCTAAAAATTCACCCGACGGATATACCAACGGTATAGCTCACAAGGATATAATAGACAAGTTCCCAAAATATACTATAATAACTCTTTGCTCTTGTTTTATATTCTTTATAATTATACCTGTGATAATCTACACTCTTTCCTATATTCCATACTTAAGAGCAAATTATCAGGGTATTGGCGGAATTATAAAAAATCAGGTGGATATATTCACCTACCATGCACAAACTGTGGTCAAAAGCACTCATCCCTATTCATCACCCTGGTACACCTGGCCAGTTATAACAAGACCAGTCTGGTACTATTCGCAGTCATTTTTAAATGGTACAAAGGCAGGAATAAGTGCTATGGGAAATCCATTGGTTTGGTGGGTTGGAATTGCATCCTTTGTTTTCTGCTTTATAGAGGCAGTTTTTAAAAAAGATAAGTGTGCAATATTCTTAGTGGTTGCATATTTATCTAATTTTCTGCCTTGGTCACTTATTTCGAGAACAACCTTCATATATCACTATTTCCCCTCAGTTCCCTTTGTTGTGCTGATGATAGGATATACAATTATGAAGCTATATAACAAAAACCGCAAAATCAAAAAGCTTACATTTATATATGTAGCTTTAGCTATTATTTTATTTATAGTATTTTTTCCCGTCATATCGGGAGCGCCCACAGATGCCTCTTTGGTAAGAGCCTTTCTCAGATGGCTTCCGGGTTGGGTTTTAATATGAGAAGGAGTTGATTTTAATGAAAATTATAAAAGATACGGATATTATCAATGCAGTTTCCAATATGTGTATCAGGGGAAATTGCGACTTAAATCCCGACATATATAATTCACTAAAAAAGGCAGAGAATGCGGAAAAGTCCTCAGTAGGAAGAGACATTCTCTCCGACCTTTTAAAAAACGCTGATATTGCAAGAAATAAGGAAATTCCAATCTGTCAGGATACGGGTATGGCAGTATTCTTTGTTGAAATGGGCAATCAAGTTTTAATTGAGGGTATGCCCTTAAACGATGCAATCAATGAAGGTGTCCGTCGCGGCTACACAGATGGATATTTAAGAAAATCCGTTGTGGCAGACCCACTTTTGAGAGTCAATACCAATGACAATACTCCCTCAATTATATACACCGACTTTATTGAGGGTGACGCTCTTAAAATTACCTATGCACCCAAAGGCTTCGGGAGTGAGAATAAATCTAAACTAAAGATGCTCAATCCCTCCGACGGTGTTGAAGGAGTTATTGATTTTGTTTTGGATACAGTTAAAAAAGCAGGTGCTAACCCCTGTCCACCAATAGTGATTGGTGTGGGTATCGGTGGTACAATGGACAAGGCTGCATGGCTTTCCAAAAAAGCTCTCACAAGAGATATTGCTATAAGAAACGAAAATCCCTACTATGAGAATTTGGAAAATACGCTGTTAGAAAAAATAAATGCCCTTGGGATAGGTCCTCAAGGGATGGGTGGATCAACAACAGCATTAGCAGTAAACATTGAAACCTTCCCCACACATATTGCAGGACTTCCCGTAGCAGTGAATATCAATTGTCACGCTACTCGTCACAGAGTTGAAATCCTGTAGTTTATACCTATTATAATTAAAATGAGGTGAAAAAAATGCAGAACAAAAACAGAAACCTAAAAAGCTATCTTAGCGATTTACCTGATTTTGTTTCCTCCTACATATTGGAATATTACACAGGGGAAAGTATAAATACCCAGATTGGATATTGTCTTGATATTCGTGTGTTTTTTAATTATCTTTGCAAGGAGATTTTGTCGTCATCAAAAACTGCCGAAAAAATCACCCTGAAGGATATTGAAAACATCACAGTTTCCGACCTTATTCATTTCAAAAGCTATCTTAAGGAATATACCATTGAAACAACAACTGTTTCTGGCAGACCATCAACAAGGGTTTGCAAAAATTCCTCCTATGGAATAAACAGAAAGCTATCAGCAGTTCGAGGATTATTTATATACCTTTATAAAACAGATAAAATATCCCAGAATATAACCGACAAAATTGACTTTATGAAACTGCATCAGCAGATTAAAAAGCCACTCACAACTCAGGAAACAATCGATTTGATTGATGTTATATATAATGGTAAGAACTATTTTCAAGGAAGGAACTTATCGGAATATTTAAGAAGAAGGTCAAGGGACATTGCGATATTTACTGCATATCTTGGTACAGGCATTCGTGTTTCCGAGCTTGCAAATTTGAATATTGAGGATATCGACTTTAACACCTCCTCCTTTATTGTTAAAAGAAAGGGTGGCGACCAACAGGAAATTTTTATGCCACTACAGGTTGAAAATACTCTGCTTGCATATCTTTGCGACATAGATCCTGATGAGCTTGACAAGGTGAACATATCAAGAGAGGATTTGAAAATAAAAAGAACAACAGGCCCTGTGTTTCTAAACAGAAGCTCCAAAAGGCTTGGTGTTGCAGGAATAGAAAAGATGCTCAAAAGCTATTGTTTAATGGCAGGGATTACTCATCCCGACAAAACCCGACCTCACGCTCTGCGCAGAACATTTGCCTGCAGACTATTGGAGGACGGAATTGATATTAAAATGGTCGCCGAGCTTATGGGACACAAAAACATTGAGGTAACCCACCGATATTATGCACAATATAGTGCAAAGGCAAGAAAAGAGGTTATGCAAAATTTAGAGGTGTATGACAAGGACAATATCACCGACAAGGAAAATATGCCCATATTGTAACTCTCTTTATTATGCAAAATCACCAATTTTAAAAAAATCCCCAATATCTTGCGAATAACTCTTGACAACACCACAATATATTGGTATAATGTAAATTGCAATAAAATGAAAATTTATGTTCATAATCCCTTGTTTTTCAAGGAAATTACATACATTTTAAGCATTATAAATGGTGTCTTATTCGCCTGCAGATAGGATATTAAACCACAATATATTGCCGGCAGAAAGGTCTTGAGTTACTTATGAAAATTATTAAGAGAAGTGGCGCAGAGGTTGTTTTTGACCCAGAAAAAATTATAGTAGCCGTATCAAAAGCAAATGAAAGTGTTGTTCCCAGTGCAAGAATGACACCAATTCAAATTAAGCGTATTGCAGAAGATGTTGAAAGTGCTGCAATGAATATTAACCGTTCATTAAGCGTGGAAGAAATTCAGGATATGGTCGAGGACCAGATAATGAATCAACGAGCATTTGATGTTGCAAGACGCTATATCACCTATCGTTACACTCGTGCCTTAGTCAGAAAGTCAAACACAACTGACGAGCAGATTATGAGCTTGATTGAGTGCAACAATGAAGAGGTTAAGCAAGAAAATTCAAATAAAAACCCAACTGTCAACAGTGTTCAGCGTGACTATATGGCAGGTGAGGTCAGCAAGGATATCACAAAGAGAGTTCTCCTCCCTTCCGATATCGTTCAGGCACACGAGCAAGGACTTATCCATTTCCATGATGCTGACTATTTTGCTCAGCATATGCATAACTGTGACCTGGTTAATCTTGAGGATATGCTCCAGAATGGTACAGTTATCAGTGGTACCTTAATTGAAACTCCTCATAGCTTTTCAACTGCTTGTAACATTGCAACCCAGATTATTGCTCAGGTTGCTTCCTGTCAATATGGTGGTCAGAGTATAAGCTTGACTCATCTTGCACCATTCGTTGATGTAAGTCGCAAGAAAATAAGAAGGCAGATTGAAGAGGAATTAAATCTTGTGGGTAATTCCTTATCGGCTGAAGAAATTGATAAAATGACCGAGAAAAGACTTCGTGAAGAGGTTAAGGACGGTGTTCAAACAATTCAATATCAGGTTGTTACTCTTATGACAACTAATGGCCAAGCTCCATTCGTTACTGTGTTTATGTATCTTGGAGAAGCTAAGAACGAACAGGAAAGAAACGACCTTGCATTGATTATTGAAGAAACCTTGAGGCAAAGATACAAGGGCGTAAAGAACGAAAATGGTGTATGGATTACACCTGCATTCCCGAAACTTATCTATGTTCTTGAAGAGGATAATATTCATCCCGACAGTAAGTACTACTACTTAACCGAGCTTGCAGCTAAGTGTACTGCAAAGAGAATGGTTCCTGACTATATCTCCGAAAAGATTATGCTTAAGAATAAAATCGACACGAATGGTGATGGAAACTGCTACACATGTATGGGTTGCAGAAGCTTCCTTACTCCTTATGTTGATGAAAATGGCAAGCCAAAATACTATGGCAGATTTAATCAGGGCGTTGTAACTGTAAATCTTGTTGATATTGGCCTGTCAGCTCAGGGTGATATGGATAAGTTCTGGAAAATATTCGACGAGAGAATGGAATTGTGCCACAGAGCATTGCAATGTCGTCACGAACGCTTGTCGGGAACTTTATCCGATGCTGCTCCTATTTTATGGCAACACGGTGCACTTTTAAGACTTGAAAAAGGCGAAACAATTGACAAATATCTCCATGGTGGATATTCAACTATTTCCTTAGGCTATGCAGGTCTTTGGGAATGTGTATATAGTTTGAATGGTAAGAAGCTTACCGAGCCTGAGGGTGAAGCATTAGGTCTTGAAATTATGAAAAAGCTTAATGAATATACTGCAAAGTGGAAGGCTGAAGAATGCATTGACTATTCAATATATGGCACACCATTGGAAAGCACAACCTACAAGTTCGCAAAATCCTTGCAAAAGCGTTTTGGTATCGTAAAGGGTGTTACAGATAAAAACTATATCACCAACAGCTACCATGTGCATGTTACCGAGGACATTGATGCATTTGATAAGCTTGCATTGGAAGCGAAATTCCAGGCATTGTCACCAGGTGGTGCAATTTCCTATGTGGAAGTACCAAATATGCAGAATAACATTGAAGCTGTTTTATCAGTTATGAATTTCATATATGATAACATTATGTATGCAGAATTGAACACAAAGAGCGACTATTGTCAGATTTGTGGCTTTGACGGTGAAATTGAAATCAAGGAAGATGCTGATGGAAAGCTTATCTGGGAATGCCCGAACTGTAAAAACACCGATCAGAACAAGCTAAATGTTGCAAGGCGTACCTGTGGCTACATCGGTACTCAATTCTGGAATCAGGGTAGAACTCAGGAAATCAAGGAAAGAGTTTTGCATCTGTAAAGCCTGGGTATATTTAATATGAATTACGCAGTAATCAAGAAAAATGATATCGCCAATGGTGTTGGCGTTCGGGTATCCTTGTTTGTGAGTGGATGCCGACACCATTGCAAAAACTGTTTCAACAAGGAAGCCTGGGACTTTAACTATGGTCTTCCCTTTACCGATGAGGTTATTGAGGATATTATAAAATCCTCTGCTCCTCAACACATAAATGGGTTATCTCTGCTTGGTGGTGAACCTTTTGAGCCTGAAAATCAGGATGGAATTTTAAAGCTCGTGAAGGCTTTTAAAAAAGAATATCCCAATAAGGATATATGGTGCTACACAGGCTTTTCCTTTACTGATGACCTACTTTCAGGAGCTCACCCCGACAAAGCAAAGGTGAGAGAAATTTTAGAGCATCTCGATATTTTAGTTGACGGAAAGTTTGTTGAAGAATTAAAGGATGCAGGTCTTTTATTCAGAGGCTCATCAAATCAAAATATAATAGATGTTAAAAAATCCCTTACCGAAAACTCACTTGTTTTGGCAGAGGGTAAATGGGAAAGAAAAATGGGAAGCTTGAATATATATGATGCATAAAAAGAAGGTACGGATTTTAAAATCCGTACCTTCTTTTTTCACACACTTCATAGTTTTTGCATATATTATAATATCAAAACAAAGAGTGGTGTTTTATAATGATTAAATGCTTCAAATGCTTTAACCCCTGTTGTAAATCAGTTGGGTTGTCCTGCTTTAGCTTTTGTATAGGTATGATAACAGGTCTTTGTATGCCTATCTATGTAGTGGCAGTGCTTGAAACCCTGATGATTTTGTTTCTGGGATATATGTGCCTTTTTAAATGGTAGTATTCCCTTGTATTTTTTTAATTTTTAAAGGAAAGGTGTTGAAATAATAAATGAAGGTCGTTGTTTTTAAAATGCCTAAGCTTTTATCTAAAATCGTGGGCAGTATGCTTAAAATGAACTAAAGTACATATCCTTACTAAAAAAAGTCTTTGCCTATGCAAAGACTTTTTTAGTACATAATATCAATATTAAACACAGGTTCAAAGCTTTTATTTTCCTCTAAAATAATATCTATAACATTTTTTTCTAAAGTTTTTGTATCCGTATAATCCTCAGGCACTTCTAAATCGAATATAAGCTTAATATTACTATCCCCCATACTCACACGAAAATCGTGGATGTTAAGTCTTGAATCTATTCTCCTGATTGCCTTTAAAATCTGCTCTTTGATTTTTTTGGTATCCTCGCAGTCAACAGATATAGGGTCCATATGAATAACTATGTGCACTCCCAACTCTTTCTCAATTCTTTTTTCAAGCTCGTCTATTACATTATGGATTTTCACTATTTCCGAATCGTCAGGAACCTCTGCATGAACTGAGCCCATAATTCGTCCCGGTCCATAATCGTGGATAACCAAATCGTGAACACCAACCACGCTGTCGGCGTTTAAAATCATATTGTTGATATCACTCACCAAGTTCTTATCTGGCATCTTACCTAAAAGCACACCAACTGTGTCAACTGCAATATCCCAGCCTGATTTTAAGATAATAAGGGATACTAAAACTCCCACTATTCCGTCAAGTCTATAAAAACCTGTTTTTTTAGCAAGAAAAATCGCAATGATAACTGCACATGTGGAAACAACATCATTCAGGCTATCCTTTGCAGTTGCTACCAAGACCTTTGATTTTATTTTATCTCCCAAAAACTTGTTGTAGTTATACATCCAGAACTTAACAAGCACAGACAAAACCAAAATCAATATCATAAATATATTTAACTCAACAACTTTTGGCTCAATTATCTTTCCAATTGAGGATTTCAAAAGCTCAAAACCAAATAATATTATAATAAAGCCTACTATCATTGAGGATATATATTCCAATCTCCCATGTCCTAAGGGATGCTCACTATCGGCTCTTTTATTGCTTAATTTCGCACCAATTATTGCAACTGTTGATGCACCCGAATCTGAAAGATTATTGAAGGCATCAGAAATAATAGCAATACTCCCTGTTACTCCTCCTACTATAATTTTAGTAAGGAACAAAAAGATATTACACACTATTCCTAAAATCCCGCCTAAAACACCATACGCTTCTCTCACTCTCAGTGATGATGTCTTATCATAATCCTTTATAAATTTTTTAACTATCAGCCTTATCAAAGCTAATTTTCACCTCTATTCGATACCTAAAACAGATTTTGCAAGCTTATCTGCAAGGTCATTATATTTATCCCCTGAATGACCTTTAACCTTTACAAAGCTAATTTCTACCTTGTCTCTGCACATTAAATACACATTCCTATAGTTATTTGTACCTTCCTTTTTAGCTTGCCACTCACCTGTGCACCATTTTTCAATTCCTTCATAATCATAGTATATGATAACCCTTGGAATTTTATTTTCAACACAGTATTTCATTATAAATTCTGCTCCTTTGATTTCCCCTGCAACATTTCTCATCTGGGACAAATCAAAGTCGGAAAAGGCAGAGGAAAATTGCATTTCCTTGCCTTCATAAAATAAAACTGCTCCAAAGGAAAATCTTCCGTCTGCTATATTATAGCTTCCGTCAACATAGGCGATTGCCGAGTCTTTATCTGTTTGTATAGCCTTTTCTTTATTCTCCATATACAAAACAGCATCCTCTTTGGTCATAAAGCCTTTATATTCTGCACCCGTAAAGCCTTCCACCATTTTTCGGCACTCGTCCCAGCTTGTGAAAATTCCTATTTCTCTTCCATTTCTGACAGCATAAAAATTCTTTTTCTTTGCCATAACAAATTCCACTTTCTGTGTTTATTTATATAATAATTCCCTCAAAACTTTTTAGCTTTAAACAAGCCTGTTTAGAGGGAAAATACTTTATATTACGATATTAAGCAGTACTACTGCTATTTTGAAAAATGCCGCCAAGGTTACAACATCCACCATTGTGGATAGTAACGGACTTGACATAACTGCAGGGTCAAAGCCAATTTTCTCTGCAAATAAAGGAAGCACACAACCAACAACCTTTGCCATAGCAACAGTCACGATAATGGCTATACAAACAACCATTGCAACATCAAATCCAACTTTATCAAGAACCATTAGCTTTATAAATAAAATCATTGCAAGGGTGATACCACATATAACTGCAACTCTTATTTCCTTCCAAATAACTCGGATTATATCTCCAAACTCAATTTCATTCAATGATATACCACGAATTATAGAAGCTGCAGTCTGTCCTCCTGCGTTTCCACCTGTACCCGTCAGCATTGGAATAAAGCTGACTAAGATAGCATAATCCCTCATTGCAAACTCATAGTGACTTATAATACTTCCTGTGAAAGTTGCAGAAAGCATCAATAACAAAAGCCAGGGAATTCTCTTTTTATAGGTTTCCCATATACCTGTTTTTAAGTACACTTTATCCGACGGGGTAATAGCCGCCATGATTTCAATATCCTCAGTATTTTCTTCTTCTAAGACATCAATAGCGTCATCGACGGTGACAATACCAACAAGCCTTTCCTCTCTGTCAACTACAGGGATTGCTAAAAAATCATATTTACTGAACTGTCTTGCAACATCTTCTCGGTCCTCAATGGTGTTGGCATATATGATATTGGTTTCCATTATATCGGAAATCATATCCTCTTTGTCTGCCAGAAGCATATCCTTTACCGAAACAAGACCTTTCAGCTTCCTATTCATATCTGTGACATAACAGGTGTAGATAGTTTCCTTGTCAACCCCTGTACGCCTTATTCTTGTGAAAGCATCCTCAACGGTCATATTTTCCTTTAAGTCAACATATTCCATTGTCATAATGCTTCCTGCACTATCCTTGGGATACTTTAATATCTCATTGATATTCTGTCGCATTTCACTATCTGTGTGCATCAGAATTCTTTTAACTACATTTGCGGGCATTTCCTCGATAATATCAACAGCATCGTCAACATATAACTCCTCAATGACACTTTTTAATTCACTATCCGAAAATCCCGAAATCAAATCCTCCTGCATATCGGTTTCCAATTCAACGAAAACCTCTGCAGCAAGCTCCTTAGGTAAAAGCCTGAATAACAATGATAGCTTTTCCTTTGGCAGATCGCCGAAGAGAATTGCAATATCCACATCCTCCATTTCAGATAACTCCTCTTTAATGAGTGCATATTGCTTATTCTCCAAAAGTGATAATATCTTTTCTTCCATTTATACTCCTCCTTAATTCTTTTTAAGGAGGGTAACACAACATCAGAATACAAACACAGACAGATTATAAAAATGTCTATGATCATATTTTCCCAAATTGCATCGCCCACCAGGTTTCATACTATTGCCATTACTGCCTGTATCCATACTCTCACTTCCTTTTCTTTGAATTTAAAATTTTATTCAGGTATAACTGTTACATCATCATCAGGTGTTGGTTGAGGTGTTGACTGAGGTGCTTGTGTAGTCTGTGATGGTAAGGTTGGTACACCACTTTCTATTGGCCCTTCCTCAACATCCCCTCCAGCCTCCTCGCCCTCAGGAATTTCTATAACATCTCCTGTGATTTCATCAGTTGGTGTTGGTGACGGTTCTAATTCCTCATCACTTGGATGCACTCCGTCACAATACTCTATTGGTCTTGTGCCTTTTATGAAATATTCGGCACTTCCATCACACATCTCCCCTGCAAGCTTTCCGGTTGCAGTACAAACATATGCCTTAGCAAGACTCGATGGCACCATAAACTCCTCACGAGGCAAATTCTCATGTACCTTCTTCATAACAAGTCCCCAAAGCTTTGCAGAAATATTTCCATATACTCCTGCCTTGCTGATTGAAGATGGAGTGTCAAATCCAAACCAGGCTGCACCCACATAATATGGAGTGTATCCAACAAACCACTTATCATGGTTATCATTTGTTGTACCTGTTTTTCCTGCCACAGGCATATTGGGAAGACTTGCAAGTCTTCCTGTGCCACTTGCCCCCTTAACAACTGAGGTTAAGAGATTTGTCATAATAAATGCGGCTTCTCTTGAAACTGCCTTAGAGCCCTGAGGCTCATTCTCCAACAAGAGCTTACCTGTGTTATCAATTACCTTGGTATAAGTATATGGCTTCATATACTCACCCTGATTTGCAAATGCACCATATGCCGCTGCAAGCTCCTCTAAGCTCACGCCCTTGGTTAAACCACCAAGTGCCAACGGGCTTAGTGACTTATCGTCATTAACAACCGAGCTTATATGGAAATTATTCTCAAGATACTTATAGCTTGTTTCTATCCCTAAATCCTGCAAAGCCCTCACAGCTGCAGTATTAGATGAGATTTCAATTGCTTTTCTCAGTAGTATCTCACCCTTATAGCCACTATATGCATTACTTGGACTCCAATCCCCAATTGTTATTGCCTTATCCAATAAGACTGTGGCAGGGGTGAATTTCTTGGTGTCAATTCCAGGTCCGTAAACCGCCAATGGTTTCAAAGCAGAGCCGGGTTGACGATAGGTCTGTGTTGCACGATTCAAACCACGACTATTGGTTTTTGGTCCTTTACCACCAATTATACCCTTAATCTCACCTGTTGTAGGCTCAATTATAATCATTGAAGCTTGTGCCTTTTGGGCAGCTGCTGAGGATGGGAAGTTCTGGTTGTTTTCAAAAACACTCTCCATTGCTGCCTGAATTTCATAATCCATTGTGGTGTAGATTTTTAATCCGCCACTATACACCTGTTGACGGGCAAAGGTTTCAGAATATCCCTTTTTCGCCTGCAAATCGTTCATAACATCATTTATAACCTGGTCAACAAAATATGAATATACCTTTGATTTTTTCTGGGCGTGATTACCCCTTAATCCCAAATCAGTTTTAACTGCTTCTTCGTATTCTTCGTCAGTTATCTTTCCAAGCTCATTCATTTTTTTCAGAACAACATTTCTCTTTGATAACGCATTTTCAGGATTTCTCAAAGGGTCATAATAGGATGGTCTTTGAGTTATTCCTGCAATTGTGCACGCCTCGGTGAGTGTTAGCTCAGAGGCAGGCTTATCAAAGTACATATCTGCTGCTGCTTCAATACCATAGCAATTATTTGCAAAGAAAACAATGTTTAGATACATTGTTAAAATCTCGTCTTTGGAAAGCTCCTTTTCAAGAGCAACTGCTCGCATAATCTCCTTGATTTTTCTCATGGAGGAGCGTTCCTTTTCGTGAGTGATATTTTTAATAACCTGTTGCGTTATTGTGCTTCCACCATAGGAGGCTCTTTTTCCTCCAAGCTTTTCAAAAACAAAACCCACAAAAGCACCAAAGGTTCTTTTTAAATCTACTCCATTATGCTCATAAAATCTTTCATCCTCAATAGAAACCACTGCTTCCTTCATAATATCAGGAATTTCATCAGGCTCTAACCATATACGATTTCCATCCTCATAAAGTTGCTCAAGCTCATGGGAATTTCCAAGCTCGTCGTTATAGTAGATAATGGATGAATAATTAAGGGAAAGATTATCTATATGCATATCCTTAATTTCTTTTGATACTGCAACATACATTCCCACGCCAATACAACTCAGTATAATAGCAACGATAAGTACAAGCATTATAATTGTTCTTATCATCTCTTTCTTTAAGAACTTATTCTTTTTCGATTTTTTCTTTTTAGCTTTAGCTTCTATTTCACTAACCGATATTCGTCTTGTTTTTCCATCAGAAGCCGAACTTTTATTTCTTGCAGAACTCCTTGTTTTAGAAGTGGATTTTCTGCTTCCAAACATAGATGATTTACTTCTCTGTCTTTTCAAGGCACTTTTCCTCCTTGCTATAATTGGTTATACACATATTATAGTACATTTTTTAAGATTTTGCAACCATTTGTCCAAAAAAAACCATCTAATTAAAAAATACACATCTATTTGACAAAATTTAGCTTTTATAGTATAATATCAGGTAATATTTTGTGGGTATAGAAGGTGATTAAAATAATACCAATTGAGAAAAACAAAAACTATATTTTTGACATTGTTGATGTATCCTCAGACGGAAATGGAATTTCCCGATATGATGGATACACTGTTTTTATACCCAACACTGCTCCAGGTGACAGGATTGAAGGGTTAGTGGTCAAGGTAACACCTCGATATGGATATGCAAAGCTTATCAATATTCTTTCATCCTCCCCTTCAAGATGCGACTCACCCTGCCCTTACTCCATACAATGTGGTGGTTGCAATTTAATGCACATAAATTATCCTGCTCAGCTTGAAATCAAGAAAAATATAGTAGATAATGCAATTAAAAGAATAGGCAAGCTTGAAAATTTTAAAACCAAAGAAATAATCGGGATGGATGTTCCCTTAAGATATAGAAATAAAATGGTTTTTCCTTGCAGTAAAAACAAAAACGGAGAAATTGTTTTTGGGTTTTATCGTGAAAGAAGCCATGATGTAATCCCACTTGATGATTGCCTTTTAGGGAGCGATATAAACTTTAATATTTTAAAGGTTATAAAGGAATATATGACCAAAAACAATATAACCCCATATAATGAGGCAGAGCATACAGGCAAAATTCGTCGTGTCTTTATAAGAAAATCCTACCACACCAACGAAATTATGGTTGTAATATCTGCAAATTGCGACAATTTACCACAAAAGGACGAGCTATGCAATGATATTTTATCGGTCAGTAAAAATATAAAAAGCATAATTTTAAATATAAATAAATCGAAAAATAATCTTGTTCTATCTGATAAAAATGTGGTGCTTTTCGGCAATGCCACAATTCAGGACTATTTGTGTGGCTTAAAGTATGAAATATCACCCAATAGCTTTTTCCAGGTAAACCCTGTGCAGACAGAAAAGCTCTATAAAAAAGCTCTTGAATTTGCAGATATTTCAAAGGACGACACCGTTATGGATATATATTGTGGCATCGGCACAATTTCCTTAGCTGCTGCAAAATCTGCAAAGAATGTGATTGGTGTCGAAATAGTGCCTGAGGCAATTGAGAACGCAAAGAAAAATGCAAAGGACAACAAAATTTCAAACGCAAAATTCTATCAGGCAGACGCAAAAACCATTGTACCAAAACTGATTAAAGATGGCATAACACCGAGTATTGTCATTTTAGACCCACCAAGAAAGGGATGCGATAATGATACTCTTCAGGCAATAGTTGAAGCAAAGCCAAAAAAAGTGGTTTATGTGTCCTGCAACCCGTCCACTCTTGCAAGGGATATAAAATTTCTATGCGATAATGACTACTCACTAATCGACGCCTCAGCTGTGGATATGTTCCCTAACACAACCCATGTGGAGTGCGTCGTGCGACTATCTCGCAACAAATTACTATAGATACTGCTAACAACTCAATCAAACGATTAAAGGAGGAATAACAAATGACAAAGGAAATTTCAAAGAAAGCATTATCAATTATATTGAAAATGCAACAAAATGAGCTTACCGAGAGTTTTATTTATGAAAAAATCTCACGCTTTGTAAAGGGCGAAAAAAACAAAAAGATTTTAATGAGGCTATCCCAGGAGGAAAAAGCTCACTACGAAATATGGAAAAGCTACACCGATGTCGAAATGAAGCCAAACAAATTAAAGATATTTAAGTTCAGTATGATTGCAAGGATTTTAGGCTTCACCTTTGCAGTAAAGTTAATGGAAAATGGTGAGGAAAACGCTCAGAGTGAGTATAGTCTTTTAGCATCCGAGATCGAGGAAAGTATTGAAATAAGAGAGCAGGAGGAAGAGCACGAGGCTGCACTTCTTGAAATGCTTGACGAGGAAAGACTACAATATGTAGGCAGTATGGTGCTTGGAATGAATGATGCATTAGTTGAACTAACTGGCTCCCTTGCAGGCTTCACCTTTGCATTGCAAAACACAAGGCTCATTGCATTATCAGGCTTAATTATTGGCATATCTGCAACTTTCTCCATGGCATCAAGTGAATTTTTGGCAGCACGAAGTGAAGGAAGAAGCGATGCAATGAAATCCTGCACCTACACAGGTATTGCATACTTAATCACAGTTGTGCTTTTGATTGCACCATACTTATTATTGGAAAGCTACATACTATCTCTGTTCGTGATGCTTGGAATTGTTATTTTAATTATCGCAGGCTTTACATACTACATATCTGTGGCACAAGGCTTGAAATTCCGTCCGAGATTTCTTGAAATGACTGCAATAAGCGTATCCGTTGCAGTTCTATCCTTCATTGTGGGCATACTTGCAAAGAAGTTTTTAGGTGTTGAATTATAATCATAAAATTTTAAGATAAAGCATATTATATTTAAAACACAAAAAAGGAGATTTTATGCTTGAATACAGTTGTAATTTATAAATCAAAATATGGAGCAACAAGAAATTATGCAGAATGGATTAGTGAGGAATTGAACTGCGATATCTTTGATTCTAAAGATGTGAAAATTCAAGAATTATTGGGCTATGACAATATAATCTATGGTGGTGGCTTATATGCCGAGGTTATCAACGGAGTCAGCCTGATTACTAAAAATCTGTCACTTTTAAAGGACAAAAAAATCGTTGTTTTCTCTGTTGGCATTACCCCTTTGGACTACAGAGATTACTACGACGGACTTGTGGTTGAAAAGAATTTTAAAAGTGGGTTACCTAAAAATGTGAAAATGTTTTCTTTTATTGGAAAAATGCTCGACTCAGAGCTATCCCTTCCCCACAGAGCAGCAATCAAGACCTTAAAAAAAATTATGAAGGCAAAGGAAAATCCAACGGAAATGGAAAAGCTTTTAATAAAGCTTTGTGACTTTAACGGTGACGGATGCGACAAGTCTAAAATTATTGATTTGGTTGATTATATAAAAGAATAACTAAAAAGCCTGATACTAAAAACTTTTAGTATCAGGCTTTTTTTAATATCTGAGCTTTAATTCCATTGGATAAAGCCATATGAATCAAGAATCATAAAATATTGGCTAAGTCTTTCATATAAGGGGTGAGCCTTTTCACCAAATTTTTCCTCAACCTCTTGTCCAATGGAAGAAATATTCTTTTCCCCATCTATTACAAGCCACACAAAGCTTCCAAATTCATCAAGATGTATATAGCTTATTTTCGGCTTTTTAATAAGAATTTGCATAAGCCTATTCATTATGCCCTTATTCTCGATTTCAAGAGTGACGAGTCCGTCCTTTTCCGACCAACCAAGCTCCCTCTTTTTTAGTGGCACCTTATCCAGATAATTTTCTTGTCCTTTTTTCATATTACTTTCTCTTCTTCCACAGTGAGAACTTTAATAGTGTAAGGATAATTATCGCGAATAAAACAAGTCCTCCCACATTTGAAACAACTGCAGGGATGTTAAATCTTGCTGATAAATTCAATGCCTTATCTATGCCTATAACTGCGAACAATGCAAGCAGAATACCAACAAGGCCTTCTCCTGCAATCATTCCTGAGCAGAACAAAATTCCATCGTTTACTATAGCTTCCTTTTCTTCCTTTTCCCTCTTTAATTTATCAAGGGCAAGTCTTATGAGTCCACCAACCATAATACAAGCATTCAATTGAACAGGCAGATATACGCCAATTGCAAAAGGTAGCACAGGAATACCCACAACCTCAATAACAATTGCAATAAATACGCCTATGAATACCAATCCCCAAGGCAGATTTCCGTCCATAACACCCTCAATAATAAGCTTCATAAGGGTTGCCTGTGGAGCTGCAAGCTCGTCTGTGCCAAAGCCCCATGCCTTATCCAATAAATACAAGGTTCCACCAATTGCCAAAGCTGCTGCAACTACACCGATAATCTCACCAATTTGTTGCTTTTTAGGAGTTGCACCAAGTAAATATCCTGTTTTTAAGTCTTGAGATGTGTCACCTGCAATAGCCGATACAATACAAATTACCGAGCCAATTGCGATTGCACTGCACATTCCACCAATTCCTGTTGCACCTGTCAACTTTAGAATTAAAGTAGCAATAAGTAAGGTTGCAATTGCCATCCCTGAAACAGGGTTGTTACTGCTTCCCACAAGACCAACCATTCTCGATGAAACTGTGGCAAAGAAAAAGCCAAACACAACAATGATTGTAGCACCGATTAAGTTAACAGGGATAGCAGGAATTAACCATACCAAAATTGTTAAAACAATGATTGAAATCAAAACGAACTTCATATTCAAATCTCTTGATGTTCTGTCGTTTGACTTTTCTCCCATTGCTGAAACACTTTTAATTGCACCACCAAAGGTTTTCACAATAAGTGGCAAGGATTTTATTAAACTGATAATACCACCTGCAGCTAAAGCACCTGCACCGATATATCTTATATATGAGCTCCATATTGCACCTGCTCCACCCTCTGCATACATCTGGGCAATTGGCGCGCTTCCGGGGTACATAATAATATCTGCTCCGAACATAACAATCAATGGGATAATAACAAGCCAGCTCAAAACGCCACCTGCAAACATATATGACGAAATTCTCGGACCGCAAATATATCCCACACTCATAACTGCAGGGTACACTTGAGTTCCTATCTGACCTGCAAAGCCCTTTACAGCGGTATTTATCTCACCCGAGACAAGCTTCAGACCGTCTATTATAAACTTTACAACCGCCGCAAAGCCCATACCTGCAAAAAC
>JAZRPY010000006.1:0-87408 GCA_045649415.1 Clostridia bacterium
GGAGATTTAAAGTACCACGATTGCCTTATTAACACAAATAGTAATTTTTCTCTTGTTGATGCAGGACACTATCCCACCGAGATAATTGTTATGGATATGTTTTATGAGCTATTGAAGGAGTTACCAATTGAACTTATAAAATCATCTCAAAAGGATATATTCAATATTATATAATTTAACAGGGCAAAATTGCCCTGTTTTATTTTTTCTCTTCTGTCCACTCATACGAGGAAAAATTTAATAGCTCCTGATAGCTTTTTTCTTCCCCTTCATTTTTGGGTGGAGTTGGTATTGCACCTGTAAACTCCCGATAGCTTATAGGACTCACATTGTCCAAGTCAAAAACACAATCCACATCTGGTCTTTTTATATATTCCTTTTTTTTCATAGTTTTTCCCTCCTTTCCTTTTCCAATATTAGTGTTTCATTTTCTATAGATTTTTATTTGCTTTTTTGATATTGATTTGATATAATATATATAAGAAAATTTTAAAAAAGGAGGTGTGGAAAATGAAAAGAAATCTATGCTTGTTTTTTTCGTGCCTTTTCTTTCTTTTCATAACTCCTGTCCACGCTTCCGATTGGGACAACCACTGGGCAAAAGCCTATATTAACAATGCAATGGAAAAAGGGTATGCAGCAGGTGTTGAGGAAGGAGTTTTCGAACCGGACAGAAATATAAAAAGGTGTGAATTTATAAGTCTCCTTATTAAATATTATAATATCCAATCAACCTCCCTGATTACCTCCTTTAATGATATTCCGTTTGAAGCCTGGTATTTCAGGGATGTTTCAACCGCTGAGGAATATGGAATTGTTAAAGGCTTTGACGATGGGGGTTTTCACCCCGATGAATATGTTTCCCGTCAGGATGCAGTTACCTTTATCTGCAGAACTTACAATATAAATCCTCCTGAGGAAATATTCTTTATGCCTTTCTTGGATTTTGACACAACCTCAGACTATGCAAAAAGCTATGTTGCATATTCTGTTAACAACAACCTTCTATCAGGGTATGAAAATAACACCTTAAAGCCGCTTTCTTCTATAACCCGTGCAGAAGCAATAGTGTTACTGGAAAGCTTTTTAAAGATTTCGGATCAATTTTCTTATGTTCCTCAATTTCAGGAGGGTTATCCAAAAATATCCTATAAGAATGCTCACAAGGTGATATCAGTTGATATAAAAACAACCGGTCCTTGCAATGTTTACTACAAATCAGTTCCGGCAAATCAATATTTATCATATGTTTCTCCTGCCAAAAAGGAAATAAACACTTTTTTAGCATCTATTCCCAATGCAGATACTGTTGTTAACTCAAAACTGTTTTTAGATTTTAATGATGTTAACTACAATTTGTTCTTCTTAGCAGTTTCTGATAATGGTTCATCAGGGGATATAAAAAAAATAAAGGATTTTAAAGCACTTTCATATTCCCAGGGAGATGGAAGTCTTAATAATCCATATATTATTTCGTCAGAAAATCAACTTGATTATATGAGATACAGCCAAAATAATCATTTTAAATTGGCAAATGATATTTATCTTTCAAAGGATTGGACTCCTATTGATGCATCAGATGGGTATTTTGGCTCATTAGATGGCAACGGTCACACAATTTATAATTTAAAAATAAACTCCCATAATCAAAACTCAGGGTTTTTCTCGGTTTTGAAAAATGGTACCATTAAAAATCTCACAATTTCAGGAGATGTACACGGAAAAACTAACACAGGTATCTTTGCAGGAAAATTAGAAAATGGACTTATTTCAAATTGTGTTTCAATAGGAACTGTTAAATCTACCTCACATAATGCAGGTGGCTTGGTCGGAGTGAATAACGGAACTATAAAAAATTGTGTTTCCTCTCTTTATTCTGTTTCTGCCACCACAAATGCAGGTGGTATTTCAGGAAGCGGAACAGGAAAAATTTTATCATCAATTTCTGCTGCACTATCCGTGAGTGCTGATATGTATGCCGGTGGCATTTCGGGAATTAACAATGGTGGAGAAATAAAGGATTGTTTATGTGCATCACTTGTTGTTGAAAATTTGTTTACTTATAACTCAGGTACGATAACAACCAACAAGGAAGGAGGAAAAACCTCTAATAATTACTCCTATTTGAGAATGGAAAGTAGCTCCAAGGATGCTTCCTCCGATTCAAATAATGAAAATGGTATGTCTGTTTCATTAAATGAAATTTTATCCCGTGACCTTTATATATCAAAGCTAAAATGGGATATATATAAAAACTGGAAATTTCCTGATATTAATAAAACACAATTTCTTTTACCACGACCATCATCCTTCAATGATATAAGTGTAATAAAAGGCTCGTCCCCTTATTCACCTATAAAAATCTCAAAAAAGGATGACCTTCTTTTCCTAAATCCAAACCACCATTATATATTAACCAACAATATATATTATAATGATGAATGGAAACTTG
Organism: Clostridia bacterium; assembly: GCA_045649415.1. GTDB lineage: Bacteria > Bacillota > Clostridia > UBA1381 > UBA1381 > CAKSQL01. The sequence continues at coordinate 2,453 of JAZRPY010000006.1, forward strand.
AAAATATGACCTTTAATGGTTCTTTTAATGGCAACGGATATTCTATCCATGGAATAACTATTCCATATAAGGAAAATAAAAATTCTTATAGTCTTTTCGGTGACATTGAAAATGGAATAATATTAAATCTCTCACTTAAGGATGTATATATTGAAGGAACAGATTCTGTGGGCGTGATTTCAAATTCCAATTATGGAATTATTGAAAATTGTGATGTTTTGGGAAAAATAACTGCTAATCAATTAAAAACCCCTCTTTCCTGTGGCACAATTTGTTCTGAAAATTTCGGATTTATTGAAAATTGTTCCTCTTCTGTTAATTTGAATATAAATGCAAGCTCTGCAACTGTTGGAGGTATTGCCTCTCACAATGAGGGATTTATAAACAATTCTTCCTATGAAGGAAACATTTTAATAACCACCAAAGCTTCTCAATCCTCAACTGCAACAGGTGGCATTGTTGGTTTAAACAATGAAGGATATATTTATAATTCAAGTTCAAATTCTCAAATAGATGTAAATTCCTTCTTAGGCTACACAGGTGGTATTTGTGGAATTTTAAACAGTGGTGAAATTTATAAGGTATCAAGTCTTGGAAATATTAAAACCACATCTAAAAATTCATTGGTTTCTTCACTCTATACTGGTGGAATTTGTGGTCTTTCTCAATCAGGGCTTATATTTAATACCATAGCAGCTTCAAATATTGAAACTAAATCGAATATTAACTATTCAGGTGGAATTTCAGGATATAACTCACTTTGTATTATCCAAAATTCTTACACAATAAATTCAATCACTCAAAGTTCTGATTTGAAAGAGGATTTAAAACTTTATTCAGGAGGCATTTGTGCCTTCAATGAAGAAGGGTTTATTCAAGGAAATGTTGCCATAAACCCATTTATATCATCTTTAGGAATAATTAAAAGAATATCAAATTCAAAGGATGAATTTTTATCAGATAACTATGCCTATTCAAATATGATAAAACAATTATCAAATAAATTTGATTCCCAAAACGGAGAAAGTGTTTTAATTGAAGATTTATATAATGAAGAATTTTTCTCCACTCCAATTTATATGGGAGGAAAATTAGGTTGGAGTTTTGATAATAAAAATTCTGACTCTTTTATCTGGACACACTCTCCATCAGGAAAAACCATATATAAATTTCCTGTTTTGAAAGATGTTAAATATCAAAATAACTTAAAAATGCCATACTATTCAAAATAATTATTAAATTTTTTTGTAAAAAACTTGTAATATTAAAAAATTTCTGTTAATATTAGAGTATGCACTATTTTTTAAAACATAATTTAAATTTATAATATAAATATTCTAACTTTAGGGGGATAAAAATGAATGTAAAAGAGATTTGGGAGCATGCTCTTCCTTACATTCGTCAGGACATAAACTCTTTTGTCGGTTATAATACATATATTAAGGAAATAAATCCGATTTCTTATGAAAATGACGTTTTTAGGATAGAAGTATCTACCTCAATTATTAAAAATATGATAATGATTAGATATACCAATTCAATTCAGGCTGCTATTTCTAAAATAACAGCTTTGCCTGTGACTCTTGATATTGGTATTAAAAATCAGGAGGAAACTATTCCTACTCCTCAACAAATTATCGATAATCCAAATGCTATTAACTTAAATCCAAGATATACATTTGAAAATTTCGTTGTAGGCTCATCAAATGAGCATGCAACTGCTATTGCAAAAAGAGTTGCTGATTATCCCGGACAGGCAGATAATCCATTGTTTATTTATGGAAGATCGGGACTTGGAAAAACACATCTTATGCAGGCAATAGGTAATGAAATTTCAAAAAAATCACCTCAATTAAAGGTTGTTTATGTAACAAGTGAAAGATTTACCAATGAAATGATTAACTCCTTGCGTGACAGGGAATCTAATATGAAATCTTTCAGACAAAAATATCGTGAGGTTGATGTGCTCTTAATAGATGATGTTCAATTTATTGAGGGTAAGGAAGGTACTCAGGAGGAATTTTTCCATACCTTTAACGACTTATACCAAAACAACAAACAAATTGTTCTGACAAGTGACAGAAAACCAAAGGACTTAATAACTCTTGAAGAAAGATTAAGAACTCGTTTTGAATGGGGATTTACTATTGATATAAGTATTCCTGATTACGAAACCCGTATGGCAATTTTGAAGAAGAAGGCAGAAAGTCAGAATACTTTTATTCCTGAAGAGGTTTTATCCTTCATTGCAGAGAAAATTGACTCAAATATTCGTGAGCTTGAGGGTGCACTTCTGAAAATTATTTCCTTTGCAGGAATAAGCCACAAGGTAATTGATATACCATTAGCAGAGGAGGCTCTGCGTTCAATTCTTCCAGATGAAGGAATAATAAAAATTACTCCTCAAAAAATTATTGAAAGAGTTTCAACCTTCTATAATGTTTCAGTTGATGATATTTTAGGTCAATCAAAAACTAAAAATGTTGTTGTTCCCCGTCAGATTGCTATGTATCTTTGCAAAACACTGACAGATATGAATTTTGTTATGATTGCAAGATCATTAGGAAATCGTGACCGAACAACTGTTATGCATGGTGTTGATAAAATAATGGTTATGATTGAGAATGATGATAGTATAAAGGCAGATATTAACTATATTATCAAGGATTTAAACAGTCTTTGATGAGGTGTGGATCAATTAGTGAATAAAGAGTGTACAAGTTATTTTAAATAAATTTGAACTTTTATAATTTAATTACCAAGTGTTGATAATCTTAATTTATAAACTCCTTGTCCATATTATTATGTTGATAATTATTTAAAGGTATTTACTGTTTTTAAATAACTTTTCCATCCAATCCACACTCCTATTACTATTACTACTATAAATAATAATATATATATCTATGTATGTAGGAAAATTTAAAATTTTGATTATGTGTTGATAATTTTATCCACATAAAAAAGGAGAGAAATAAAATGAAATTGTCATGTCAAAAATCTTTACTTTCAGAGGTTATTCAGACTGTTCAAAAGGCAGTTTCTGCAAAATCAGTTATGCCTATTTTAGAATGTATTAAAATAGATGCAAATCCTGACGGAACAGTTATTATTACAGGTAACAATTTAGACCTTTGTATTGAATATAAAACAAAATTCAATGTTCAAGAGGGAGGAAACATTGCATTAAGCTCAAGAATGTTTGGTGAGATAGTGAGAAATCTTCCTGATGATGAGGTGATAATTTCCACTAATGATGAAAATAATGTAACAACTATTGTTTGTCATAAGAGTGAATTTAATATTCAGGGAATGTCGGCTTTGGAATATCCTCAAGTTCCCGAGGTAAATGATACTTTTAGCTTTAAAATTCAACAATCTTTACTTAAAAAGATGATTAGAAAATCAATTTTTGCAGCAGCAGTTAATGATGCTAAAAGACCTATTATAACAGGTGTTTTAATGGAGCTTGACACCAATGTTTTAAATATGGTAGCAACAGATGGTCACAGACTTGCAATTGTTAAGGAAATTGTAAAGTCCGACCTTTCAAATAAAAAATTCATAGTTCCTGGTATGAGCTTGAGAGAAATTTCAAAAGTATTGAAAGAAAATGATAATGAGGTAGAAATTTTAGTATCTCAACGCCATGCTATGTTTGATTTTGGTGATTATAAGATAGTAACAAGATTATTAGAGGGTGAGTTTATTAACTATTCTCCTATTTTATCGACTCCAAATAGTATTTTTGTTACTGCAGATACAAAGGGTTTATCAGAGAGCTTAGAAAGAGCATCACTTTTAATAAATGATGATATTTCAACAAAGATAGAAAAAATCCCTGTGAGATTAAATATTGCATTTGATAAAATAGAAATCACCTGTATCACAGGTAAAGGTAAGGTTCATGATATTGTTGATGTTGATATTAAGGGAGAGGACATTGAAATCGGCTTTAACCACAAGTATTTATTAGAGGCATTAAGAGCTTGTGAGGAAGAAAGAATAAAAATGGAATTTTCTCACCCAAGAAGCTCCTGCTTTATTCGTTCAATTGAAAATGAGGGAAGCTATACCTATATGATTTCTCCAATCAGACTATATAATTAAGGGTGAAATTATGGAAGTAAAAAGAGTTATTGATTATGATATGGACGAAAACTGTTACATTTTCTATAATGAAAAGGATGATGTTTGTTTTTTAATTGACCCTGGTTGTGATATAGAAAAGATAAAAAAAACAATAAATAACAGAAAAGTCACTCATATTTTATTAACTCATTGTCATTATGACCACATAAAAGGTGTAAATAAAATTAAAGAAGAATATAATTCACTTGTGGTTGCATCAAAAAATTGTGTTGAAAATATAAGAGATATGTTTAAAAATGCATCTTCTTTGTTCAATGATATAATTGATGATGTTGTTATTGATGAGATTATACAGGACAATGAGGAAAAAGTAATAAACAATATTAAAATAAAATGTATTGAAACAAAAGGCCATACTGATTGCAGTGTTTGTTATATAATAGATAATAAATTATATTCAGGAGATACTCTTTTTAAAAGAAGTATAGGAAGAACAGATTTAAAAACTGGAAGCTATGAGGAAATAGAAAATAATATTAAAAGTAAATTATATGTTTTAGATGATGAAACAGAGGTTTTTCCAGGACACGGAGAAAAAACAACAATTGGTTATGAAAAAAAGTTCAATATGTTTGTGAGATAAAAGGATAGTTAAAATGGAGCTTATTCAAAATGGATTTTCTTGTGAATATGAAATGAATGTATTTATGAAATTATTTTTTGAAAAAGACGAGGATGTTTTAGTAAAAACGGAGTTTTTTTATGAAAATGATATTATAAATGTAAAGGCAATAGTTGAATATCAGGGAAAAGAATATTTTGGTGAGTATCAAAAAAATTATAAAAAAACAAAACCAAGACAGGATAAAATAGTTTTCAGGTGCTACACTGTGAGAGCCTTTATAATGGCTGCTGAAAAAATAAAAAATGTGAGTATTCCCTGGGGTGCTTTATCAGGAATAAGACCTGCAAAGGTGGTAAGGCAAATGAGGGAGGAAGGCTTGTCTTATAACGAAATAAGAGAAGATTTAAGAGAAATTTTTGGTGTAGAGGAAGAAAAAATTGATTTGGCAATTGAGGTTGCTAAAAAGGAAGAGGATATTCTAAAAGATATAGATAAAAGGTCTGTTAGTATATACATAGGAATTCCATTTTGTCCGTCCAAGTGTTTATATTGTTCTTTTGTATCAAGTGATTTAAAACACGCAAAAAGATATGTTAAGGACTATATTTTGCTTCTTGAAAAAGAAATAGAAAAAACTGCCAATATTATAAAGGAGCTTGATTTTTATATAGAAAATATATATATTGGTGGTGGAACACCTACCTCAGTTAATGAGGAGGAGTTGGAATATATATTAAAAAATGTGGAAAAACATTTTGATTTAAAAAATTTAAAGGAATATACCTTAGAGGCAGGAAGACCTGATACTATAACAAGAGAAAAATTAAAAATTGCAAAGAAATATGGAATTAACAGAATAAGTATAAATCCACAGACAATGAATGAAAAAACCTTGAATTTAGTGGGAAGACATCATAGTGAAGAAATGGTTAAGGATGCCTTTTTGATAGCAAGAGAAGAAAAATTTTTAAATATAAATATGGATTTAATTGCAGGACTCCCGAGTGAAAAATTTGAGGATTTTAAATATTCTTTAGATGAAGTAATCAAGTTGAAGCCTGAAAATATAACAGTGCATTCTCTTTGTATAAAAAGAGCAGCGGCTCTCAGGTTTTCAGAATTTGGATTAGCACAATCAGAGGAAGTGGATAAAATGTTATCCTACACTCAAAAGAGAATGAAGGAAATAGGGAAAAAGCCGTATTATATGTACAGGCAAAAAAATATTTCGGGAAATCTGGAAAATGTGGGATATGCAGACGAGGGGAAGCATTCTTTTTACAATGTGAATATTATGGAAGAGGTACAAAATATTATTGCCATCGGTGGAGGAGGAACCTCTAAATTAGTTAAGGGTGACAGAATTGAGAGAATTTTCAATTTTAAGGATCCTGCAGAATATATCAGAAGATTCGATGAAATTATTGATAAAAAAGATGAGTTTGTGAAAATATATAATGAAATGTAGGTGAAAAAATGGCAACAAGAGAGGAAAATGTTAAAAAAATACTATCTGAATATGAGCTTTTAAGAGCAGAAAAAGAGGTAGAAAGAGATAAAAGAGTAGAAAAAATATATAGTGAATATCCTCGATTGAAGGCTATTTTAGAGGAAATTAACACACTTGGCTTTGAAAATGCTAAAAAGATAATGGAAGAGCCTCAAAATGCAGAAAAATTCAATAATGAATTTAATAAAAAACTCTTGAAATTAAAAAAAGAGGAAGAGGAAATAATTGAAAAAAATGGAATAGATAAAGACTTTAATTCTCCAAGATATGATTGCACCAAATGTGAGGACACAGGATATATTGGAAATGAAAGATGTGAATGTTTTAAAAGAAAGCTTATCAAAAAGGCTTATTCACAATCAAATCTTTCTTCTATTTTAGATGAGCAAGGGTTTGAGGATTTTTCCCTGGAATATTATAGTGATAAGCTAAAGCAGGACGAAAAACTATCAGACAGAGAAAATATGAAGAATATTTTTGATGTATGTGTTAGCTTTTGTAAGAATTTTGATGAAACAAAGAAGAGTATTTTAATGATAGGAAAGCCGGGGCTTGGAAAAACATTTTTATCAAATTCCATTGCAAAAGAGTTATTGAACAGAGGAAAAAGTGTTGTTTATATAAGAGCTACCTCTCTTTTTTCAGCATACGAGGATTACAGGTTTGGAAGGGACGAGAAGTTCGATCAGGAAAGATTATATGATTGCGATTTACTGATAATTGATGATTTAGGAACAGAGAATATCACAAAGTCAGGAGTTTCGTTCTTTTTTGACCTATTGAATGAAAGAATTGACAGAGGAAGGAAGATAATCATTAACTCTAATTTCACAATGTCGGAAATCAGCAAAACCTACTCTGCAAGAATAACCTCAAGAATATATGAATTTTTCAAGGTGTTGGAATTCAAGGGTGAGGATATAAGAATAAAAAAATTAAAGAGAAATAAAAAATAACTCCGAATTTTCGGAGTTATTTTTTTAGTTGGTCATATTATTTATTCCATTACCTACTGCATTTCCCATATCCTGCATAGCTTTTCCTGTGCCATCAGACAAATCCTTCACTGCATTTCCCATTTTATCTCCAACATTTTCACTCACATTCTGAGTTGTGTCAGAAGGGTATGGGGAAGAGGAAACATCACCCGGAGGGGTTTGGTTATTGTTGCCACCACATGCTGCCAACAATAGAGAAATAACTGAAATTACACCAATAAATTTTAATACTTTCATAGCTAATACCTTTCTTTAAAGAATAATATTTCGTGGCAATAAAAATAAAATTTTATATCGTCAAATATAAGTATAACCAAAAACACACTCAATAATTCAAAAAAAATAAAGGAATGATTTTTTAAAAAATCATTCCTTTTAAGATTTTATTTTTAAATTATTTTTTCTTTGATACCTTTCCAATAAGGATAAAGTTATAAACGACCATTCCTATAAGATATATAGCACCTGCCCAGGAAATGATTATAACATCTATTCTTGATTGGAGAAGCTTTTTTAAAAGATAGGTTTCCTGAAGCTTTGCAAAGGTGTCCATTCCCAGAATTGTAACTGTTAGAACTGAAAGCTTAGTAAACAACAATGCCAATGCAAAGAAAAGAAACATATGTGCATAATTTTTTACAGGTTTTTTTCTTGATAAAATGTATAATACAATTGCACAAACCAAGAATATTCCAATTAAAGAAAATATCACACTATTTTGAAGATATAGGAAATTATATAGATAATATAGGAATCCATATGCCAATACTCCTATTCCGAAATTGATTAAAATTCTGTTATACAATTGTTCCTCTGTTTTATTTGTTTTCACTTTTGTTTCCTCCCATAAAAAATTATTTATTGATATCTCCGATTTCGTACATAATCATAGAAAGTGCAGCTTCACCTGCAGTTTCAGTTCTTAAAATTCTCTTTCCCAGTCCCACAGAATGAATTCCTGAAGCTTGTAGCTTTTCGATTTCCCATTCCTCAAAGCCACCCTCAGGTCCAACTATAAAACCAAGAGTTTTTATATTATCCTTTTCGTTTAAAATCCTTTTAAAATTTTTGTTTTCTTCATTTTCATATAGTACAAAGGATAGGTCATAACCTTTTAGTTTTTCAATAGCCTCGTCCAAGGAAAGAGGAAATGATACTTCGGGAATAATACCCCGTCCCGATTGCTTTGCAGCCTCAAGAGATATTTTTTCCCATCTCTCCACCTTTTTTTCTTCTTGTTTTCTACCCTCTAATTTAACAACACAACGATTTAAATAACAGGGAACAATTCCCGATATTCCAAGCTCGGTGGTTTTCTGGATTATATAATCCATTTTGGTTGCCTTGGGTAAACCCTGATATAGAAAAACCTTTAATTCAGGCTCGGTCTGGCAAAAGAATTTTTCTAATATTTCGCATTCTGCCAAATCCTTTGATATTGATACTATTTTTGCACGATAGTCATATCCATTTTTGTCACATACTAAAATTTCATCATTTTCCTTCAATCTGAGGACCTTGGAAATATGGACTACATCTTCGCCTGAGATAAAAATTTTATCATCCTTTATATCATCGCTAAAAAATTTAGGCATAGCTTATTCCTCACACATTTTCACAAATAATGGACACCCAATCTCCGTCCTGATAAATTTCATACTTTGAGAAGCCTTCCTTTTTAACAGCCTCTAAAACATCCTTCATCCTGTCCGAAATAATTCCTGAGGTAATCAAAACCCCACCCTTTTCTAAAACTGAGGTTGCAAACGGAAGAAGTGCAATAATAACATCTGCCACAATATTTGCAACCACCACAGGATACTTTTCCTTTCTTATATCCTGCATCAAAGCCTCATCCTCCAGGATATTTCCTGCCTTTGCAGTGTAGGAGGAAAGGTCGATATTATTCATTTTTGCATTGTTAATTGCAATATCCACAGCATTTGGGTCAATATCAACAGCGTATGCCTTTTTTGCGCCCAGCATCATACTGATAATTGATAATATTCCACTGCCACAACCCAAATCAAGAACAGAGTCACCCTCTTTAATAATCTTTTCCAAAGCCTCAATACAAAGCTTTGTGGTTTCGTGAGAGCCTGTTCCGAAGCTCATACCCGGGTTAACATTAAAAACAATCCTGTCTGTTTCATAGGACAATTCCTCCCATTCAGGCTTTATGAGAATTTTCTCTCCTATTTTGAGGGGATGAAAATACTTTTTCCAGTTATTTTCCCAATCCTCCTCCGAAACATTGTCAAGAGAAAATTCAAGTCTGCCGAATTTGTTGTCCTTATCACGCGCCTTCAGGTCAAGCACTGCCTGCTTTGCAAGCTTCAACTGTTCGTGACCTGCTATATTGTCCGACACATAAATTTTAACACAGGTTTCCTTTTTTTTCTCCATTAAAAGCTCGTCATCCACATAGTCCCAGCTTTTTTTGTTGTTCTCTAAAAAATCAAGAAAATCCTGTTCGTCCTCTATTTCAATACCGGTTATTCCAGATTGATATAAAACTCCACTTAAAGGCTCAATGCCCTCCGAACTTGTGTAAATTGTAGCCTGAATCCAATCCATAATAATTCTCCAATTAAAATTGATTTATTACTCTCAACATTTTATCACAAAAAATAAGAAAAAGCAAGAAAAACTCAATATTTTGTGGATTAGTGACAGGACAACCACAATCTTTATCAAAAAAGAGGGGTAAAAATTGCACTTTTTGCCTTACAGGAGGTATTTTGCCACTATAATGGCATCTTTTAGTTTTGTAACACAAATTTAAAAATATAATATCGGGCTTAAAACCTTGATTTTTCCCCAAATTTGTAGTATAATAAAACTTGGGTAAGAATTACTCACCACAAAAGGACTAAAGTTTTTAGAATAAATTATGAGAGAGGGGAATCTTTCTTATGGCAAAAAAGACAAAAGAAAAGGAATTTGATATGTCGATCATCGAAAATCAAAAGATTGTTGATGTTGAGTTAAATTCCGAAATGAAAAAATCCTACATTGACTATGCAATGAGCGTTATTGTGAGTCGTGCATTGCCTGATGTCCGTGACGGATTAAAGCCTGTTCACAGAAGAATTTTGTATGATATGTTTGAATCAAATCTCTTTTATGAGAATGACTTTCGAAAATCTGCAACCACAGTCGGCTCTGTGCTTGGTCACTATCATCCACATGGAGATAGCTCTGTTTATGATGCAATGGTGCGTCTTGCTCAGGACTTTTCATTGAGATATCCATTGGTTTTGGGTAAGGGTAACTTTGGTTCAGTTGACGGTGACCCTGCAGCTGCATACAGATACACAGAGGCAAAGATGTCGAAAATTTCGGCAGAGATGCTTTCAGATATCAAAAAGGACACTGTTGATTTTGTTCCTAACTACGACGATAAAAGAACTGAGCCTGATGTGTTACCTTCAAGATTTCCAAATCTGTTGGTGAATGGTTCATCAGGAATTGCTGTTGGTATGGCAACCAACATTCCACCCCACAACCTCACCGAAACGATAGATGGTATTATTGCAACAATTGATGATCCTGATATCACCATTGAGGAATTGATGGAATATATAAAAGGTCCAGATTTCCCAACAGGCGGAGTTATAATGGGAAAAAGTGGTATAAGAAATGCATATACCACAGGTCGTGGCAGAATTGTTGTTCGTGCCAAGGCAGAGATAGAGGACGAGGGTGGCAAAAACAGAATAATTGTTACCGAGCTTCCATATCAGGTTAATAAATCAAAGCTAAACAAGTACATTAACGAAATGGTCCGTGACGGAAAAATTGAGGGTGTTGTGTCCTCAAGGGACGAGTCGGACGAGAATATGCGTCTTATTATCGACTTGAAGCGTGACGCAAACGCCTATGTTGTTTTAAATAATCTGTATAAATATACTCAAATGCAGGAAACCTTTGGCGTTATTATGCTTGCTCTTGTTGATAAGGAGCCAAAAATTCTTAACCTAAGAGAAGTAATTGACAGATATATTGCTCATCAGGAGGATGTTATTGTAAGAAGAACCAGGCATGATATGAAGGAGTGCGAGGAGCACCTGCATCTGCTTGAGGGTTACAGAATTGCAATAGACAATATTGATGAGGTTATAAAGATCATAAGAGCATCGGCATCTGTTGCAGATGCAAAGACTGCCTTGTCGGAACGCTTCCTGCTTGATGATGTACAGGCTACTGCCATTGTGCAGATGCCTTTGGGACGCTTATCCGGAATGGAAAGAAGCAAGATTGAGGAGGACTACAAGGAAACCGCAGAAAAGATAGATGGCTTCAGAAAGATTTTGGCAGACAGAAATCTTGTTATGAATATTGTCAAGGAGGACCTTGAAAAAATCCGTGATAAGTACGGCGATGAGAGAAGAACTGAAATCAGTATGATGGGCACAGATATCGATATGGAGGACTTAATCGATCAGGAGGATGTTGTAATCACTGTCACTCATAATGGATACACAAAGAGAGTGCCTGTTGACACATATAAATCCCAACACCGTGGTGGACGAGGAATTTCGGGAATGTCTATGCGTGAGGAGGATTATGTTGAGCATATTTACACCACCTCTACTCATGACACACTTATTTTCTTCAGTACCCGTGGTATTGCCTACAGACTAAAGGGCTATCAAATTCCTGAAGCGGGCAGACAGGCAAAGGGAACAGCTATCGTTAACCTGTTGCCTTTAGAGTCAGGGGAAAAGATTTCTGCTATGATACCTATTTCCGAGTTTGAGGAAGGCAACTACCTGACCTTCATAACAAGGAATGGTACTATTAAAAAGACCAACCTGATGGATTATGCTAAGATAAGACAGGGTGGACTTCGTGCTATTGAGCTTGTTGAGAACGATGTTCTGATTGATGTTAAGCTCACAAATGGTGAGGAAACAATTCTGATAGGAACTCATGACGGTTCAGCCATAAGATTCTCCGAAAAGGATGTAAGACCTATGGGCAGAACAACAAGAGGTGTGAGAGGTATCAGGCTCAAGAAGGATGACTATGTTGTGGGTGCTTGCGTATGTAAGGATACCGACGATTTATTGGCAGTTACAGAGAATGGCTTTGGTAAGAGAACATCCTTAGAGGAATACAAGGTACAAACAAGAGGTGGTAAGGGAATATTCACCTACAGGATTACCGAGAAAACAGGTAAGCTTGCAGGTATCGAGGTAGTAACCGACGAGGATGATATTATGATGATCACCTCCGACGGAATACTCATAAGAACTCATGTAAGAGAAATAAGCAACTTCGGACGCCAGACTCAAGGTGTTAAGATTATGCGACTTGCAGAGGGCGTAAGTCTTGTTGGAATGACCAAGACTGAGTATATGGAGGAAGAGGATGCAGATGAAGCAGAGGCTATAGAGCTAATCGACAATAATGAGATGGAAGAGCCTGTATCTGAGGAATGATAAAGGAGAAACAAGAATGAAGAAAATTGCAATATTTATGGCAGCTGCAATGCTTTTATTAAGCATTGCAGGCTGTGGTAGTAAAAAGGATGAGGTTGACCTAACAAGTAAGGATGTAGAAAACGAGGTAATAACCGAAACTCAAGAGCCTGAAAAGGATGAAGAGCTAAAAAATGAGGAAGCTACTGTTCAGGATAAGTATGCAAGAAAGATTTATTTCACCATTTATATGGATGATGGTGGCGAAATGAAGGGTGAGCTATACCCTGATTTAGCACCTGTCACAGTTGATAACTTTGTTAAGCTATGTAACAACAAGTTCTATGATGGACTTATATTCCACAGAGTAATAGAGGGCTTTATGATTCAGGGTGGAGGCTTTAATGACGAATATGAGCATAAAAAAGCAAATACCATTAAGGGAGAGTTCCAATCAAATGGAATTGAAAACGACTTAAAGCACACAAGAGGTGTAATTTCAATGGCAAGAGCAACGATGCCTGATTCTGCATCAAGCCAGTTCTTTATTATGCACGCAGACTATCCGTCACTTGATGGACAATATGCAGCCTTTGGAAAAATTACCGAGGGACTTGACATTGTTGACGAGATAGCAACCTGTCAGACTGCAGTATTTGAAGAAATGGGAATGGAGGATGTACCTGTTATTCCATGCGTTATCAAAACAATCACAATAGACAAATAAAGGAGAATAATATGAAAATAGAAATCAAAATGCAATCAGGTGGCATAATGAGAGGGGAGCTATACCCCGATGTTGCACCTATAACTGTAGAAAATTTCAAAAAGCTTATTGAGGAAAATTTCTTTGAGGGCTTGATTTTCCACAGAGTAATAGAAGGCTTTATGATTCAGGGTGGAGGCTTTAGTGCCGACGGAATGCATAAGGAAGCAAAGTCAATCAAGGGTGAATTTGATGCAAACGGAGTAAAGAATCCATTAAAGCATACAAGAGGAGTATTGTCAATGGCAAGAACAATGGTGCCTGATTCTGCATCAAGTCAGTTCTTTATTATGCACAAGGATGCTCCACATCTTGACGGACAATATGCAGCCTTTGGAAAAATCACCGAAGGACTTGATGTAGTGGATGAAATCGCAACTACACCAACTACATTCTCAGACGAGCCTGTTGTTCCTCAGGTGATTGAATATATAAAACTTATATAATTAGTAAGTATAACCAAATAAATAAAAGAAACACTCCATAAAGTTGTGCAACTTTATGGAGTTTCTTTATATTTAACAGATTTGTAATATATTTATTGTATAATTTTTAAGTACTCCAATTAAAAGGAGGAGGAATTATTATGAAAAAGGGAATAATTATATCGGTACTTATTTTGCTTCTGGTGTTGGCTTTGGCATTCTTTTTAAAGGAAGAGCCTGTAACACAAACAGACTCGGAAGCAGTTTTAGTGGATGTGGATATCTACCTTTTAAATGACACCGAGTCCTCACTTGTGACAGAAAAAAAGAGCGTTAAAACCTATGATGGCAAGGACTTGTTGGAAAATGTGGTAAAAGGCCTTATTGAAGGTCCTGCAAATACAAAGAATGTAGCAATTGCAGAAAAGGAAACAAAAGTCAACTCCATCACAAAGCTAAACGGAGATGTGACGGTGGATTTTTCAAGAGAGTTTCTGTCGGGGGACAAAAACAAGGAAACCCTTGCAGTATATGCTGTGGTTAAAACACTTAGTCAATTGTCGGGAGTCAGCAGAGTAAAGGTGACAGTTGATGGTGAAGCACTCGTGGGTGCAGATTCAAAGGTGCTTGATTTTCTCTCGGGAGAGGACATCAATATGGAAAAGGACGAGAGCGTGGAATCAAAATATGTAACCTTGTATTTCCCTCAGGAAGACGAAACAACGATTGATAAGGAAATAAGAACCCTGAAGATAACCGATAATCAACCGTTGGAATATCATATTGTGTCCGAGCTTATAAAAGGACCTCAACAGGCAAGGAACAAGCCTGTTTTGTCGGCAGACACATCTGTTATATCGGCAGAAACCACCGATGGAATTTGTTTTGTGAACTTCAATCAGAACTTTATGGCGAAAAACCCAAAGAATGATAAAAGAGACAGGGCAATTATATATTCAATTGTGAATTCACTCACCGAGTCTGAGTCGGTAACAGGCGTTCAGCTATTGGTTGAAGGAAAGAAGGTCACCGAATTCGGCACTATGGACATAAGTGGAGTTTTCCAGAAAGACGAACAAATAACAAACAAATAAAAACCAAAAATTACGCAGAAGAGAAATCTTTGCGTAATTTTTTTTAATCAGGAGATAATATAATAGGAAGAGATTGAAAATTATCAAAAATTAACAACCTGTTGAAAGTGGCTTAAGACCTGTAATTTCAAGGAAACTTATAAAAATTTTAAAGAATTTTAAATAAATTTAAATTATTTTTCAAAAAAACTCTTTACAACAGCAGATTTTTGAGTTATAATCAAATAAGAAACCAAAAAAAACAAAATAAAACAAATTTTTATAAAAACATAGGAGGGGCTTTGATATGATTAAGTCAGATTATGAAATCAAAAAAGAAATTTGTGAAATTGGCAGAAGAATTTACGAAGACGGATTTGTTGCTGCAAACGACGGTAACATCTCAGTTAAGGTAGATGACAATACCTTTTTTACAACACCTACAGGTGTCAGCAAGGGTTATATGACTCCTGACATGATCTGTAAGGTGGATGGAACAGGTAAATTAAAGGAGCCAAACAAGTGGAAGCCATCATCAGAATTTAAGATGCACTTGAGAGTGTATCAGGAGAGAAGTGATGTAAATTCAGTTGTTCACGCTCATCCACCAATAGCTACATCATTTGCTATTGCAGGCATTCCTCTGGACAAGTTAATTATGCCAGAAGCAGTTATTTTCCTTGGTGCAGTGCCTATCGCTGATTACGGCACACCATCAACTATGGAAATTCCTGATTCATTGATGCCATACTTGCAGGACTATGATGCAATTTTGCTTGCAAACCACGGTGCGCTAAGTTTTGGTTGTGACTTAAACACTGCATTCTTCAGAATGGAATCAACAGAATTCTATGCAAAATTATTGATGTATGCTCGCTTGTTGGGTGGAGAAAAGGAAATTCCATGTGGAGAGGTTAAGAAGCTTATCGACCTTCGTAAGTCATTCGGCGTATCAGGAAAGCACCCATTAGAGAAAATCTGCCCAGGATGCTACACAGGTGGAGATGCTGCTAAGGATTTAACTCCAACTGAAGCAGATGCAAAGTTTGCATCAGGCTCATGCTCAAATGGCAGCTGCTCAAACAAGTCTGTTGAAGATATCGTTGCAGAGGTTACAAAGAGAGTTTTAGCTCAATATAATAAATAATCAATAACTTGCAGAAGGGACTTTTAATATGGCAAAGCTATATACGGGTTTCGGGGATAAAGGCTATACCCAGACTATTAACAACAAACATATTTCAAAGTCTGACCCTGTTATTGAACTTCTTGGAACAATTGATGAGTTTACATCGGTTTTAGGTGTTGCAAAGGCTCACTCTCATGATAAGGACCTGATTTTTGATATTGAGCTTGTTCAAAAAAAGCTTGTATCCATAATGGGCGAAATATCAGGAGGAGCAAAATCTGTTACTCAGGATTGCATAAAGGCAGTTGAGAGCTTGTGTAACAAGTACTATGATGATTCAGTGAAGGAATTTATCCTTCCTGGAAAAAATCTTGTATCAGCACAGCTTGATGTTGCAAGAGCAGTTATCCGTAGAGGAGAAAGAGTCGGAGTAAAGGCAATGCAGATAGGAAGAATAAATAACCTTCTTGTTACATATATAAATCGTTTGAGTGATTTAATCTATGCAATGGCAAGATATGCAGAAAAGGAAGAGGAGCTTTCTGAGGGAATTGCAAACACAGGTGAGGGATTAACCCTGCTTCTTGCAAAGGAAATCGCATTGGCAGTTGAGAAAAGAGCAGAGCAACTTTCAAAAAAGGTTGTTGTTGCAATCACTGACAGTGGAGCAAATCTCTTGCTACTACATTCTATGGATGATGCATACATTGCAAGTTGCAGAATAGCTCAGGATAAGGCATATACTGCAGTTGCACTAAAAATGCCAACCCACAAGGCGTTAGCTGAGTCAAGGGGAGGCAAGCTTGACGGACTTATGGTGACGGATAACAACAAAATCTCACTATTGGGTGGAGGATATCCACTTGTTATAGGAAACAAAATTGTGGGAGGAATCGGAGTTTCGGGAGGAACTGCCGAGGAGGACACAGAATTTGCACACTTTGGCGCGTTGTATGCAGAAAGGAGGTCTGAATACAATGGATGAGAATATGATTGCACAGCTTGTTAAGGAAGTACTGGCAGGAATGGACCAGAAAACAGAGGAGAAAGCCTCTGATAAAAAACATCAACTTGGCGTTTTTGACACAATGGAGGAAGCAATTCAAGCGTGCAACAAGGCTTATGAAACATTCAGATATTATAACAAGGAACAAAGAGAAAATATCATAAAAGAAATTCGCCGACTCACTCATGAGGAGGCAGAAACCATGGCAAAGCTTGCTGTGGAGGACACCAAGATGGGAAATGTTTATCACAAGATTTTAAAGCATCATCTTGTGGCAGACAAAACTCCTGGCACTGAGGATTTGGAAACAAGGGCACTGTCGGGTGACAGAGGCCTGACCTTAGTTGAGATGGCACCCTATGGAATTATAGGCGCAATCACACCAAGCACCAACCCAAGCTGTACAGTAATATGTAACAGTATTGGAATGTTGGCTGCAGGAAACGGAGTTTTATTTAACCCACACCCCCATGCAAAAAGGATTTCAGCTTATGCAGTAGATTTAGTAAACCGAGCAGTTTTAGCAGCAGGTGGACCTGAAAACATTGTTGCAACAGTTAAAAATCCAACCATGGAATCATCCAACACAATGGTAAATCACCCATCGGTTCGTTTACTTGTGGCAACAGGTGGACCGGGAGTTGTGAAAATGCTTTTATCATCAGGAAAGAAAGCAATAGGTGCAGGTGCAGGAAACCCACCTGTTGTGGTTGATGATACTGCAGACATAGAAAAGGCCGCAAAGGACATTATCGACGGATGCACATTCGACAATAATCTGCCATGTATAGCAGAGAAGGAATGCTTCGTAATGAGAAATGTGGCAGATGAGTTAGTTCACTATATGCAAAAAAATGGTGCGTACTTATTAACAAGTGAGCAAACAAAGCAACTTGAAAAGGTTGTTTTGGTAGAGGCTCCTCCCAAAAACCCTGGTGACAAGCCAAAGCTTGTTATCAATAAGGATTGGGTAGGCAGAGATGCTAAAAAGATATTAGCACAAATCGGCGTAAATGCAGCAGATGATATTCGTTGTATCATATGCGAAACTGAGTTTAGTCAGGCATTTGTTCAGACAGAGCTTATGATGCCGATACTTCCGATAATAATATGCGAAACCTTTGAGGATGCTATGGAAATGGCAGTCAAGGCAGAGCATGGAAATCGTCATTCTGCACATCTTCACTCAAAGAATGTTGACCATATGACAAGCTTTGCAAAGGCAATATGCACAACAATCTTTGTGAAGAATGCACCGAGCTATGCAGGAATTGGCTTTAATAGTGAAGGACACACAACCTTTACAATCGCAGGACCTACAGGTGAGGGAATTACCTCGGCAAGAAGCTTCACCCGTCAGAGAAGATGCGTGTTGGTTGACAGTCTTTCCATAATATAAGAAAAGGAGTATGACGATATGAATTTCAACGAACAAAGAATTGAAGCATTGGTACAGGCAGTGTTGAAAGAGATGAACACTCAGGGAGCAGCTCCTCAGCCAAAGGCTGCAGGCTCAGTTCCAAAAACTGCTAAGGTAGCAATGCTCACAGGTTTGAATAAGTTCGAAATTCAGGAGCATCCAATCCCCGAAATCGGCGATGACGACATTTTGGTTAAGGTCGAAGGTTGCGGGATTTGTGGAACTGATGTTCATGAATGGAGAGCAGACCCATTCGGACTTATCCCTGTAGTTCTCGGTCACGAGGGAACAGGTGAAATTGTGGCAATGGGTAAGAACATAAAGGCCGACACTCAGGGAAATCCTGTGAAGGTTGGCGACAAGATTGTAACAAGCGTATCTGCTTGTGGTGAATGTCCAATGTGTAAATTGCATCCTGAACTACCACACTTGTGTCAGAGCGCAAAAATTCAGGGACTTTTACCTGACGATAATAAAAACCACTTGCATGGTTGGTTTGCAAACTATATGCTCATTGAAAAGGGTGCAACCTTCTTCAATGTATCAGATATGACCTTAGACCAGAGAATTTTGATTGAGCTTGCAGCAGTTGCAACTCACGCAGTTCGTCGTGCAAGTGACACAAGATTGATGCCAATGGGTGCAACAATTGTTATTCAGGGCTGTGGTCCTGTTGGATTGATGGTTATAGCTCACTTAAAAACAAAGGGCTACAGAAACATCATTGCAATTGACGGAACAGAGCAAAGACTTGATATGGCAAAGAAATTGGGTGCATCCCACACAATCAACTTCAGAGATTTTAAATCAGTTGAAGACAAGGTTAAGTATGTAAAGGATTTAACATTCGGCTTGGGTGCAGATTTTGCATTCCAATGTACAGGAGCTCCTGCAGCTGCCGCTGAGGTATGGAAGTATGTGAGAACAGGTGGAGGCCTTTGTGAAATGGGATTCTTCGTAAACAACGGAGAATGCTCCATCAACCCACACTTCGATATTTGTCAGAAGGAAATCACAGTTGTTGGCTCATGGACATATGGAGCTTTGGAATATCCTGACACAATCGCATTCGTTAAGCAATGCTGTGAAATGGGCATTCCTTTAACAGACCTTATTACTCACCGTTACGGATTAGACGAAATGGATGAGGCTATGGAGGTAAATGTTGCTCAGAAGGGCTTGAAAATTGCTTACATAAATAAGGAGATATAACAAATGAATGCAATAGGCATTATTGAAATTTTTGGTTTTGTCTGTGCGATAAAGGTTGCAGACGCAGCAGCAAAGGCTGCAGATGTGAAGGTTATTGCAATAGACTCAAATAAGCCTGCAAACGCTGAAACCGTTGATGTCCCTCTCATTATGTGCGTTAAAATTCAAGGCAGTGTATCTGCAGTTGAAGCGGCAGTTGAGGCAGGAAAGAAAGCGGCCGAGGCCTGCACAGGCTTGATACAGGCACATGTTATCCCTCGTCCCACAGAGGATGCTGAAAAAATGGCACTTCGTTCAAGTGTGGGTAGGGACATACTTGGCAAAATAAAGAACAACGCATAAAAAGGTTTAAAAAAGAAAGGAAAGTGTGAAAATGGAAGCATTAGGAATGATTGAAACAAGAGGCTTGACAGCATCAATCGAAGCAGCAGATGCTATGACAAAGGCTGCAAATGTTACCTTAGTAGGAACTGAAAAAATTGGTTCAGGCTTGGTAAGTGTTATCGTAAGAGGCGATGTAGGCGCAGTTAAGGCTGCAGTTGAAGCAGGTGCTCAGGCTGCAAGCAGATTGGGCGAATTAGTTGCTCAACATGTGATTCCTCGTCCTCACGGAGATGTTGAAAAGATTTTGCCCTCTATCTAAGCTAAAAATTAGACAGAAGGGGTGTTAAGAAATGAGCTTTTCAATCGGACTCATAGAGGTTCAGGCTCTCGGTCATGCAATTACTGTTGCAGACGAGATGCTAAAAGCGGCAGATGTTAAATTCATTGCAACCGAAAGAAAATTAGGTGGCAGATTGGTCACATTGGTTGTTAAGGGAAATGTTTCGGCAGTTAATGCAGCAATCGAAACAGGACGAAATCTTGCCGAGTCGTTGGGATGCTTAAAGGCGGCAGAGGTAATTGCCCGCCCCCATCCCGAAATATTTAAATTCCTACATATTGATGAGGAAGAAAAGCCTGTTAGCAAAGAGGAGGCTAAGGTGGAAGAGAAAAAGGTTGAGGAAAAAACCACAAAAACAACCACCACCAAAAAGCCTGCAACTAAAAAGGCTACAGGTAGTAAAACAAGTTCTAAAGCAGGAGCAAAAAAGCCTGCTTCAGATAAAAAGACTTCAACAAGAGGTCAGAAGAAAACAACAAAGTAAATAATTTTTTATAGGAGGTTTTTAAAATGGCAGTAGAAGCATTAGGAATGGTAGAAACAAGAGGTTTGGTAGCAGCAATCGAGGCTGCAGATGCAATGGTTAAGGCAGCAAATGTAACCTTAATCGGAACAGAGAGAATTGGTTCAGGTTTGGTAACTGTTATGGTTCGTGGCGATGTTGGTGCAGTTCAGGCTGCAACAGACGCTGGTGCTGCAGCAGGCTCAAAGCTTGGTGAATTAGTATCTGTTCATGTTATTCCAAGACCACACAACGATGTGGAAAAAATTCTTCCAATTTTATAATTTGAAGAACAAACTCGGCTACTCAAGGCTGTCGGCATTTTTGCCGACAGTTTTGGTGGCTTAGGTATTTATGATTTTTTTTGTAAAATGGAGGCAATCTTATGACAGACACAAATTTGATAGAGTTAATCACTGAAAATGTTATAAAGGTACTTAATGAAAATGAAAATGCGTCAGGTGGTATTAAGGTTGGCGTATCAGCCCGTCATGTGCATCTGTCAAAGAAGGATTTGGAAACCTTGTTCGGAGCAGGCTATGAGCTAACACCCAAGAAAATACTCATGGGTGACCAGTATGCTGCAGAGGAGTGTGTAACACTTGTTAGTCCGAGCTTGAGAAGTATTGAGGGCGTAAGAGTTTTAGGCCCCACAAGAGATGAATCACAGATAGAAATTTCAAGAACTGACACCTTTAAATTAAAGGTTAGTCCCCCTGTTCGTCCGTCAGGAAAGATTAAAAACAGTGCTCCTATGGCATTGGTAGGACCAAAGGGAAGCGTGTTCTTGAACGAGGGCTGCATAATTGCAAATCGTCATATACATATGACACCAAGTGATGCGGCAAAATATGGAATTGTTGACAATGACCTGGTGGATGTTGAAATCCAGAATGCAAAGCCAACAAGATATTATGATGTTCAGGTAAGAGTGAGAGAGGATTTCAACACAGAAATGCATATCGACACGGATGATGCAAATGCAGCTGGTATAAAAACAGGCGACCATGTTGAAATTTTGAAAAGATAAGGTATGAAAATTATTCTTTGAGTACATAAAATGTACTGCAGAAGGGATTGAGATATATGCTTTTAGCAAAGGTTACAGGTAGCATAATTTCCACAAGCAAGAATGATAAGCTTGTGGGCTACAAATTTATGACAGTTCAGCTTATTGAAAATGACAAGCTGACAGACAAATACTTGCTTGCAGTTGATGGAATTGGTGCAGGTATAGGCGAAAAGGTTATCATTGCAACAGGCAGTGCTGCAAGACTTGGTATCGACAGAAACGATGCGCCTGTTGATGCGGCAATTGTTGGAATAGTTGACGAAAAGCAGGGCTGATAACCATTTACCAATCAATTTATAAGAAAAGGAGAGCTTGGCATGACATTTGATGAGCTTTGCCGAATTACATATAATGCCGGAGTGGTGGGCGCCGGTGGTGCCGGATTTCCTACCCACAAGAAATTCTCCAAGGATGTTAAGCAGATAGTTGTCAATGCTGCAGAATGTGAGCCATTGATGATGGTTGACCATCATATATTGGAGCATCATTTAAAGGCATTGGTGGACACTTTGAATATTTTGCTTGATATGATGGAAGCAGATGAGGCTATTATCGGTATAAAGGGCAAGAATATGCATCTTTTAGATGATGCTATTGTTGTTTCATTACAAGGTACTCGTGTTAAAATTAAAGAAATTCCTGACATATATCCTGCAGGAGATGAGGTTGTTCTGGTGTACGAAACCACAGGCAAAATCATTCCTGAGGGCAGTATTCCTGTTATGGTGGGAGTTATGGTTATAAATGTGGAAACTATTTATAATATCTACAATGCAATAAACAAAGACAAGCCTGTTGTTGATAAGTATGTAACAATAGCAGGTGATGTTTCGAGGGATATAACAATAAAAGCACCTATCGGTATGAAGGTGTCGGAGCTTTTAGAGGCGTGTGGAGTATCAACTGAGGGAAAATCTGTGATTGATGGTGGACCTATGATGGGTAAGCTTATCGATTTGGAAACTGCAGTTGTTACCAAAACCACTAAGGGAATTTTAGTATTCCCCAACACTCACTCAATAGTGCAAAGAAAGAAAATGCCACTTTCGGTGAGTATGAAAAGAGCAGCAGCTGCTTGTTGTAACTGCAGTATGTGTTCGGATGTATGTCCGAGATATCTGCTTGGATATTCCCTGAGAGTAGATAAAACCCTGAGGGCAGTATCTCACTCGGAGGTGCAGAACAAGGAAGCGTTTTTGCAAAGCTCGCTTTGTTGTGGCTGTGGAGTGTGCACAGTTATTGGTTGTCAGCAGATGTTAGATCCACAGGCGTTATCTATGGAGGTCAAGCGTTTGTTAGGCAAGAATGGATACAGACGAACTAACAATAAGGCACCAGAAAAGGTGAGAGAGGAAAGAGCATCACGACTTATTTCCTCACAAAAGCTTATTGATAGGTTGGGAATCAGAAAGTATGTGAAGGACCGTGTGGACAGAGAGTATATTGAATTTAATCCAAAAACGGTCACAATTCCGATGTCCCAGCATGTTGGAAAGCCTGCAACACCTGTTGTGAAAACAGGGGATATGGTTAAGGTTGGGCAATTGATTGCAAAAACAGATGAAAATGCCTTGGGCACCACCATCCATGCAAGTATCAATGGAAAAATAACCAAGGCAGACGACAGATTTATAACAATAGAAGCTTAATACTCTAAAAAGGGTATGGAGGTCGCATATGAATTCAATAGGATTGGTTGAAGTTAAGAATATAAGCAAGGGCATAAGAGTAACTGATGAAATGCTAAAGGGTGCAGGAATAACACTTATTCAGGCAGGTTCTGTATGTCCGGGAAAATATGTAACAATAGTTGGTGGAGATTTATCCTCCATCCAGTCAGCAGTTGATACTGCTGAAAAGCATGCAGAGGATGCACTGATCGACAAGTTCGTGATCGGCAATCTTGGAGAAAAGGTGTTTGATGCCATTTGTGGTACTGCAGAGGTGAAGGACAAAAAGGCACTTGGTATTATCGAAACCTTTACAGCAGCCTCGGCAATCCTGGCAGCAGATGCAGCTGTTAAGGCTGCAATGATAAAGCTGATTGAGGTCAGGGTTGCTCGTGGTATGGGTGGAAAGTGCTTTGTCACATTAACAGGTGAGGTTGCAGATGTTCAGGCAGCAGTTGATGCAGGTGCAAAAATTGCAGCAGATGACGGTGTTTTAATTAACACCGAGGTAATCGCAAACCCACATCCTGAGCTATGGGATGCAATTGTTTAAAACTTTTGTGAAAGAGAGCAAATGAGTATGTTAGCTGTTGAGAGAAGAAGCTCAATTGAGCAGTTAATTCAAAAAAATAAAAGCGTGCTTGTGTTAGAACTGGCAAAACAATTTGATGTAACCACTGAAACTATTCGCGGTGACTTGGAAAAGCTTGAACGCCAGGGAGTTTTAATCCGTACCTATGGTGGTGCTACCTTGGTTGAGGAGATTTCTGATGCAGATATGAGCACACACGAAAGAGATACTGTGAACTTTGAGGGTAAGCAGAGAATTGGCAGGCGTGCTGCAGAAATGATTAAGGACGGAGAAACGATATTCCTTGATGCAAGTACCTCGTGCCTGCATATCGCAAGAAATTTAAAAGACAAAAAGTCTGTGACCGTCATAACCAATGCAGAACGAGTTGTGGCAGAACTGTCGCAATATGAAAATGTTAAGGTTATTTGTACAGGTGGCAGACTTGTTAATAAAAATCTTTCCTATGAGGGAAGAATGGTTGAGGATACTATAAGAAAGTATTATTACGCAAATAAGTGCTTTTTCTCCTGTGCAGGAATTACATTGTCAAGGGGAATAACTGAAAGGTCGGAGGCTGAGGCAGAAATTAAAAAAGCAATGCTTGACTGCTCCGAAACCTCAATTTTCCTTTGTGACCATAAAAAGCTCGGAAGAATTGGCGTGCCGATTCTTGCAAAGGTGAGCGATATCGATTATATGATAACCGATATCAAGCTTGATGAAGAATGGAAACTTGCATTAGAAGAAAGTGAAGTTAACTTAATAACTGTAGATTAAAAAAGTGAACCAATAGTCTCAACTCCAAATGTTATTGTGGCAGAACCGAAACGAAAGTCTGTTAAAAATATGGGGATGCAAAGACGAAAATCCAACAAAATAGGAGCTTGATTTCTACTACAAAAACGAAACACCGATATAATAAATATCGGTGTTTTCTTTATTCGGTAAAATATTTTCCCTGGCAGGTATCCCGTCTTACCATTTCCTTATCAATTTCATTTAAAACCACAAATTTTTTAAGACTCCACAATGGACCAACAAGAGTATCCCTGCCACCATCTCCTGTGAGGCGTTGGATTATGGTTCCCTTGGGCAGTACCTCAAGCTGACTGACGATTATATCCACATACTCATCTCGTGTGAGTAATTCAAACTCACCATTTTCATACATCTTTTCAATAGGAGTTCCTCTTAAAATGTGAAGAAGATGAATTTTGACACAATGTGGGCGTAGCTTTCCCACCTGTCTTGCACTTTCCACCATCATTTCCTTGGTTTCCCCGGGCAGTCCGTCAATGAGATGCACACAAATGGAAATACCCCTTTCAGAAAGCATTCGATAGCCCTTTAAAAAATCTTCATATGTGTGGCATCGATTTATAAGCTCACCTGTTTTATCAAATATACTCTGCAACCCCAACTCCACAATTAGATAGGTACGCTCATTTAACTCTTCAAGGTAGTCCACAATTTCAGGGGACAGAGCATCGGCTCTGGTGGCAATACTTAGTCCCACCACATTTTTTTCCTTCAGCACAGGTTCGAAATTTTTCTTTAAAACCTCTAAGGGTGCATAGGTGTTGGTGTGTGCCTGAAAATATGCAATATATTTTGCATCCTCCCACTTTTTGTGGAGAGTAGCTTTTACATTCTCAAATTGGGTTATAATGTCCTGGGAAGGCTTGCCTGCAAAATCGCCACTGCCCGAATCGGAGCAATATATACAACCACCCACGCCCTTTGTTCCGTCTATGTTGGGACAGGTGAAGCCGGCATTGAGCGACACTTTAAAAACCTTGCCACCAAATTTTTCTCTCAAATGATAATTCCATGTATGGTATCTTTTGTTGTCCATGGTGTAGAAAAAGGGATTATACATTGGCATTTTCTCCTTCCTCTTTTAATATATTTTATATTATACACTAAAATATTTGTGTTGACAATAGTTGGTGAATATTATATAATTTAAGTATAGAAAAACAAGATAAATACATAATAATTTTAAATACAAGGAGATAAAGGAATATGGCAAAATACAAGTTTTTAGCATTCGATTTTGGTGCTTCAAATGGTAGAGCAATGCTTGCCACATTGGAGAAGGGAAAAATCACCTTGGAGGAAAAGCATCGTTTTCCAAACGACTCAGTAAGCGTTAATGGTGGAATGTACACAGATTCATTGCGTTTATTCCATGAAATCAAGCAAGGAATTTTAGCTTGCGCAAACTCAGGTGACAGGGATATCACAAGTATTGGTATTGATACCTGGGGTGTTGACTATGGTATGCTTGATAAGGACGACCAGTTAATTGGCAACCCATATCACTATCGTGACACAAGAACTGACGGTATGATAGAAAAGGTATGCGAAAAGGTTTCTGAAAAGGAAATATTTGAGGAAACAGGTGTTGCTTTTAATTGGTTTAACACTTTATATCAGGTCTATAGCGAAAAGCTTGCAGACAATCTTCGTTTCAGAGAGGGAAAAACGCTTTTGTTCACTCCTGACCTATTCAATTTCTTCCTCACAGGTAAAAAAAGAGTTGAATACACAATTGCATCAACATCACAGATGTTTGATTCAAAAAATCACACCTGGGCAGAGGGAATTTTAGGTAAGCTTGGCTTAAGCTCAAAGATATTCCCTGAAATGATATATCCCGGAGAAAAGGTGGGCGAGTTGACCGAGGAAATTGCAGAGGAGCTTGGAGTTGCAAGAATTCCTGTTATGGCAGTTGCATCTCACGACACAGGCTCGGCAGTTGCATCTGTGCCTGTGGTTGACCAGGACGATTTTATATATATTTCAAGTGGTACCTGGAGTTTGATGGGTGTGGAATTAAAGGAGCCTATCGTTTCTGAGAAATCAAGAAAGTTTAACTTCACCAATGAGGGTGGCGTTAACAAAACAATTCGTTTCTTAAAGAGCATTATGGGCTTGTGGCTTGTTCAGGAATCCCGTCGTCAATGGGGCAGAGAGGGTGAGCTTTTAAGCTTTGGTGAGCTTGCAGATTTGGCAAGTAAGGAAAAACCATTTGTTAGCTTTATCGATCCTGACTATGAGGATTTCCAGACACCTGGAAATATGCCCGAGAAAATCAGGAACTATTGTCGCAAAACCAATCAGCCTGTGCCTGAAACAAAGGGTGAGGTTGTTCGTTGTATCACTCAAAGCCTTGCATTCAAGTATCGCAAGACCATTGAGGATATGGAAGAGGTTACCAACAAAAAGTACTCAGTAATCAATATTGTTGGTGGTGGAATTCAGGATAAGATGCTTTGTCAGTTCACTGCAAATGCAACAGGCAGAACTGTTGAAGCAGGACCAGTTGAGGCAACTGCTATCGGAAATGCGATTGTGCAGGCAATGGCAGCAGGGGTTGTGAAGGACTTGAACGAGGGCAGAAAAATCATTAAAAACTCCTTCGATATTGCAAAATATGAGCCTCAGGATTCAGAGGAATGGAACAAGGCATACGAAAAGTGGCTTTCAATAGTTTCAGAATAAAATTATCATAAACTAAAAAGGGTTTTCATATAAATAGGATATGAAAACTCTTTTTTGTTGAAAGGATGATAAAATATGGAGCTTATAAAGGAAAAAAGCGTAATAGGCGAGGTAGTTTTCTCTGATTGCTTAGAGGTTGCCTCCTCAGGAGATTTAATTGTTCCTGATGTGAAGCCCGACATTTTAAAAGTGCTTCAGGTAGATTCTGATGTATGTGTGGAAAATAAAAGGATAACCGACTCAAGACTTGAGCTTTCGGGCAAATTTCATTTAACAGTTTTGTATCTTGCCGACAATGATTATAGGGAGGTTCAGGCAATCCACACCTGCTTTGATTTTGAACATAGGTTGGACAGGGCGGTGATTGACAATGAATCAAAGGTAATAGTTGATGCCGAGGTATCGGGGGTTGACTATCATATCATCAATTCGAGAAAGTTAAGCTTGAAAACAGAGGCAAAAATAGACTATCGCATCTATAAGGAAAAGTGTGTTGAGGTTGTGACGGCAACAAATGATGAGTGTGTTGTTGAGGCGTGCAGGAGTGGGGTAGAGATAAATAGCCTGTGTGGAATAAAGGAAGACGAATTTATAGTTAAGGAAACAGTTGAAATTCCGTCGGGAAAAGCATCTATTGGCGAAATCTTAAAGCTTGATTATAAAATCTGCGATGGAGAGGAAAGAATTGTATCCCAAAAGGTTATTTCAAAGGCAGTTCTTAATATTTCCATACTTTATTCAGACACCAATCAAAAGCTTGAATATGCAGGTTGGGAGCTTCCGTTCACCGAGGTTTTTGATTTTCCGGATGTCTTTGAAGATGCGTGGCTTGATGCATCATACAGCATTAAAAGCTGTGAGCATTTTGTGTCTCAGGACAACGACGGAGATAACAGGCTTGTAACGATTGACATAGTTGGAAAAGCACAGATGCGAGCAACAAAGAAAAAGGAAATAACTGCAATTTCCGACTGCTTCTGCCCAGGATATAAAACTCAGCTTGAATTTAATGAGTTCACACTTTTAGAGGAAATAACTGCACCAAAGGTGCGAACTGCCCTGAGGGATGTGGTTGCAGTTGACGGGGATATGCCAATATTGTCAGCAGTATATAATGTGATTACCACACCCATAGTGGAGGACACAATTCTTGGCGAGGGAAAGCTCTCAGTGAAAGGCAAAATAGACACAACTGCCCTCTACATATCCGAAAATGCAGACTCTCCTCTGTTCAGCGTCAAAAAGGAAATTCCTTTTGATGTGGTACTTGACACTCCTGTTTGCAAGGAAAAAACAACTCTGGCAGTAAAAGCAGAGGTGAGCCACACAAGCTACCATGTGAATATGGCAAATGAAATAGAAATAAGATGTATTCTTGATGTGGTGGCAAACCTGTCCAGCACCAAGGAAATGCGATTGTTAAGGGATGTGGAGTATTCTAAAATTCCTGAATCGGAGAAGAAGGGAATGGTTATATATTTTGTTCAACCCGAGGACACTTTGTGGGATATAGCAAAGGGATATTCCGTTGCGACAAATAGTATTCTGGAGTTTAACAAACTTTCAAGAGATGATGAAATAAGAAAAGGTCAACGATTGGTTATACCAATCCAATAGAGATTTTTAAAAAGCTTCCTTTAAGGGAAGCTTTTTTATATTATATTAAATCTTTTTGAAAAAAAATCCCTTTACATTTTCTCTGTGAATGATATAATTAATATAATATATAAAAGAGTGAATATGACCTTTTGGTCGGCAAATTTTAAAGGCTTGGGTGATGATAATGATAGATAAACTTTTAAAGCTCTCGGCGTTAGAAGTAGATGAGGACGAATATAGAGTCTTGTCAACACAAATAAATGAAATCATTGAATTTTTAAAGGAAGATATAGAAAAAATAGAAGAGCCTAAGGAAGTATCTGTTGATTATTCGAAGCTCAGGGAGGATAAGGGAGCTAAAACAACCTTTAAAAACAATGAAAAAAAACAATATGTTGTACCAAAAATAATGTAGGGTTACGGAGAAAATAAAATGAGCATTAAGAACATAAGAGAAGCACTTGACAATAAGGAAATAAGCGTTAAGGAATTATGCGAGAAGTATTTTGACAACATCAAAAAGTATGACAATAAAATAAATAGCTATATAACTTTCTGCGAAAAAGAGAGTGAAGAAAAAATAAAAAAGGCACAAGAGAAAATCGATAAAAAACAAGGGAGTATGCTAACCGGCATGCCTGTATCCATAAAGGATAACATATGCACAAAAGGAATTAAAACCACATGTGCATCAAAAATGCTTGAAAGCTTTGTGCCTGACTATGATGCAACTGCAGTTGAGAGATTAGAAAATGAGGGTGCAATAATTCTCGGAAAAACCAATATGGACGAGTTTGCTATGGGAAGCACAGGGGATAGCTCCATAATCGGTGGTGCAAAAAATCCTTATAATATAAGCTTGACTGCAGGCGGCTCCTCAGGAGGTGCTGCTGCAAGTGTGGCAGGGAATATGTGTGTGGCAGCATTGGGCTCGGACACAGGTGGCTCGATAAGGCAACCTGCAGCGCTTTGTGGTGTAACAGGTATCAAGCCGACCTACGGAGCAGTTTCAAGATATGGACTTGTTGCTTTTGCATCAAGTCTTGACCAGATTGGCGTGGCTGCAAAGTCGGCAGAGGACACAGCCTATGTTCTGTCGGCAATTTCAGGCTACGACCAAAAGGATATGACATCCTCAAAAATTGAGCTTGGAAATCTCACCTCAAAAATAGGTATGAGTCTTAAGGATATTAAAATTGGAGTCGCCAAGGAATTTTTTGTGGACGGAATGGATGGGGACATAAAAAGTTTTATATATGATGCTATAGAATATTATAAGGCGTTGGGTTGTGAAATAAAAGAGGTGTCACTGCCTTCCTTGAAGCACGCCGTATCTGCATACTATATAATATCCTCGGCAGAGGCGTCAAGTAATCTCGCAAGGTATGACGGAATAAGATATGGTCACAGTGCAGATGTAAAGGGGACATATAATGAACTTATTTCAGAATCAAGAAAGGGAGGCTTTTCAAAAGAGGTCAAAAAAAGAATACTCACAGGAAACTATGTTCTTGGCAGAGAGAATAGTGAGGAGTATTATAAGAATGCATTGAGAATAAGAGGTAAAATCAAAATGGAGTATAACGAAATATTCTCCCAATGCGACCTTTTGTTAACCCCCACCACCCTGACCTCTGCAATAGGGATTTTTAAAAAGTCAGAAACCACGGTGGATTTGTATTCCTCGGATTTATGCACCGTTTCTTCAAATCTTGCCCGACTCCCCGGGATAACCACCACCTGTGGCTACACAAGGGATGGGTTGCCTGTTGGTATGAGTCTTGTGGGCAGAGAATTTGACGAGGCACTTTTAATTGGTGTTGCAGACAGGTTTGAAAGAGATTTTCAAAGAAGGGAGATAAAGCTGTGAAATATATTCCTGTGATTGGTCTTGAAATTCACGCTGAGCTTTTAACTGAATCAAAAATATTCTGCTCCTGTCCCAACCTTTTTGGTGGTGAGGCAAATGAGAGAGTGTGCCCTGTGTGTATGGGTTTTCCGGGAACGCTTCCGAGCCTTAACAAAAAGGTGGTGGAGCTTGCCATAAAGGCAGGACTCGTAACAGATTGCAAAATAAATAAAAGGTCCACCTTCGACAGAAAAAATTATTTCTATCCCGACTTGCCAAAGGCGTATCAGATAACTCAGGCTCGCATTCCTATTTGTGAGAACGGACACATTAAGCTTGGGGACACTAAATATAGAATAGAAAGAATTCATATAGAGGAGGATGCAGGAAAACTTATTCACGACAATAAAAAGGGCGTTTCCTATCCGGACTATAATCGTTGTGGCGTGCCATTGATTGAGATTGTTACTAAGCCCGACTTTTCCGATAAGGAAGAGGTGAGGGAATTTGTTGAGGAGCTTTTGTGCCGACTGAAATTTGCAGGCGTGTGTGATGGAAAGCTTGAGCAAGGCTCGTTGAGGGTTGATGTTAATATCTCCTTAAAGGAGGAGGGCTCAGCCACACTCGGTACACGAGCAGAAATCAAGAATTTAAACTCTTATAAATTTATAGGTAAAGCAATTGACTATGAAATTAAAAGACAAAGCGATATTTTAGATAAGGGTGAGAAGGTAAAAAGAGAAACAAGACGCTTTCTTGATAATGGAACAACTGTGGCGATAAGAGAAAAGGAAGAGGAAAGTGACTACAGATTTTTCCCTGAGCCTGATATTCCCGATATAGTTGTTTGTGATGAGGAGCTTAAGAGCATAGAAAAGTCGCTCCCCATAATGCCGAGGGAAAGAATTAAAAGATATGAAACGGAGTTTAACATTTCAAGGGAAAGTGCAAGGCTTATTGCTCGCTCCAAGGATATCTCTGATTTTTATGATGCAACAACCTCATTGTGTGATGACTATAAGGGTATTGCCTCACTTTTGCTGGGAGCAGTAATGAGAGAGATAAATGACACTAAAACACAGATAGCAGCATCAAAGCTCACCCCTATGAATCTGGCAAGGGTAGTTGAAATGGTGAACGAGGGAAAAATAAGCAAAAACTCAGCAAATGAAATAATAAGAGACACCTTCCTTTCAGGAAAAGAGTCTGAAAGGGTGGCGGAGGAAAAGCAACTCATTATAAACACCGACTATAATGCAATAAGAGAAGCAGTAAAATCAGTTCTCGACAGAGAAAAAGAAAATGTTAAAAGCTATAAAGAGGGAAATCAAAAGCTCTTTGGATATTTTATAGGCGAAATCACTAAGCTTATGGGTAAGGGAATAAACCCTGTGACAGTGAAGGACATATTAAAAGAGGAGTTAGAAAAATAAAAAGCTGTTATTGGGGAGGGTTTTTCACACCCTCCCCAATAACATTTTCACACTCTGCTCATAGCACACAAAACAATTTTTGCATTTTCTTCAAATAAATCATCAAGCATACTAAGGGGCAGGGGATTTTTCCCATGTCCTATTTCTATAGTGAAGCCGGCTTTCCCGAATTCCTCGATAAACCAGTCCTTGCAACCACCAAAGGAGGCAACCTCATCGGGAGAGGACACTATATATCCACTTAAGCCAGAAAACTCTCTGGCGAGTGCATAGGAGTGCTTTTCTGCCATTCCGTCAAAATCGTAGTAGATTTCTCCACCCTGGGAATGAAAGGCTAAAAGCATATCAATTTTTTCACTCCTCACAAAATCAACAATGGCTTTTGTTTCAGGCTCACTTTCAAATTCTTCGCCACTATATCTGGTTGGACCTGGTCGTGCCTCAACCACCTTCC
This sequence comes from Clostridia bacterium, assembly GCA_045649415.1. Classification (GTDB taxonomy): domain Bacteria; phylum Bacillota; class Clostridia; order UBA1381; family UBA1381; genus CAKSQL01. The sequence continues at coordinate 35,459 of JAZRPY010000006.1, forward strand.
AGCCTGCGTTATAGTTGTGATTTATATCCACTCCGTTGGCGTTTGCCTGCCATACCTTGTTAAAACTGTGGATGCCCACCTTGCTCACAAGCTCACGATGGTGAGGGTTTGTGACATCAATTCCGTGAATGGCAATATCCACACCGTCGGGATTAACCATAGGCACTGCAAAGAGGGTTGTTCTTTCGTATAAAAGCCTTGTGTCATATCCAAACATCCTGGTTTGATTTTCCACCGAGGTCAAAAATTCTTTTAAAAACCTCATTATAAATGCAGAGGTGAGATACTCTAACGAGTGATGAGCGCCATTTATAAAGAGCTTTCTTTTTCCTGTGCCCACCTTCAAACAAAACAATTTGTGCTCCATAACACTTTCCCCGATTGAAAATAACTCTGTTTTAGGGAATTGTTTCCTTATTATGTTGCAGTCCTTTATAAGCGTCTGATAATCATATTCCATATAATCCACCCTTTTGAAATTTTTTTCTTCATTATTATATATATAGGCTCATATAGAGGAAAATGAATAAAAACAACACCCAAGCACTAATTTCTCAACTAATTACGGAACAAAAACCTTTTATTCCTCGTCTTATCATATGTTACAATCTTGATTTACATATTAAATATGGTCGATTTCCTATGCAAATTATCCAATTATGATAAAAAAGCCTAAAAAAAAAGGTAAAAAATTGCAAAAGATAGAAAAAACTACATAAAAACCATTGACAATATACATATTATAGTGTACAATTAAGATTGGTGATTAGTCCGAAAAGGCTAATTATTAACCTGTCGGTGTAAACCTTATATGCAGGAATGTTACTGGATTTTTGTTAATTTAAAGAAAAATTACAGTGGTATTTTTGTATAACAGCTATTTTACAGTTTTATTACATCTGTAAAAAGTGCATTGACTTATTGCCACAAGTGGTGATATAATCAGTGCATAGTTAAGGGTTTTGCCAAAAAATTCTTAACGGGTTAACGCTTCGGTGTGTAAGAAAGGGTGCACAACGGGCGACAGAGTACACCCTTTCAAAAATAAAAAATATGGGAGGATTTGAGACTATGAAAAAGAATCTCAAAAAAGTAATTTCAGCTGTTATTGCTTTAGCTCTTTCAGTAAGCTCTGTTGCTTTCGCAGCTCCTGAGTTTACAGACGTAGCAGAAACAGCAAACTATGCAGAAGCTGTAAACACACTTGCTGCATTAGATGTTATTTCAGGTTACGAAGATGGAACCTTCAAGCCTGACAATAATATCACAAGAGCAGAAGTAGCAACTCTTATTGCTGCAGCTCTTAACAGATCAGCAGACGCTGAGGGTGCAAAGGGCACAACAGCTTTCGCTGATGTTAACACAGAAGCTAAGTTATGGGCTTCAGGTTACATAAACATTGGTACATCTGTTGGTTACATCTCAGGTTATGAAGATGGAACCTTCAAGCCAGACAACAATGTAACATTCGCAGAAATCGTTTCAATGTTGGTTCGTGCAACAGAGTACGGCAGATATGCAGAATACCTTGGTGGATGGCCTAACGGTTACCTTGCAGTAGGTAAGGAAAAGGGCATCACAGAGGGCGTTTCAGCTGCTAACAACACACCTGTAACAAGAGCACAAGTTGCTCAAATGATCTACAATGCTGTAACAAAGACACCTGTTGTTGAGTCAACAACTCTTACAACAAATGCTAATGGTGACTTAGTTCCAAGCATGGACATCATGGATGGTAGAGTTAGAAACGGTGTTAGAACACCATACAAGACATTGTTAACAGAGAAGCACGACGCTTATGTTGTAGAAGGTAAAGTTACAAAGACAAGCAAGACTGATTCAACATATGATGCTGGAACAGTTGAGTTCACAATCGAGTACACAGAAAACTTCAACGACAGCGCAGTTGTTTTAGCTAAGAACTACACCTACGGTGCTGGTAATGCAGCTCAGGAAATGTTCGTTGGCGAAACAGATGCTGAAGACTACTTATTAACATATGCTAAGGCTATCGTTAAGGTTGACGAATATGGCGATAACACAATCGTTGCATTTGTTCCTTCAGGCAGAAACGAAACTGTTTCTTATGACGCTACATTGTTTGATGTTGCTGATTACGACAGAAACAACACATTGTTTGCTTTGTCAACAGGTACAGACGCAACAAAGAACAATAACGACTTAGTTAACACAGTTGCTACAGCTACTACTGCTGAAAAGGCAACAGGTAACTACATTAAGTTCTATGAAACAAAGGACGCTACAAAGTCACAAAGATACAACTTGTCAGAAAAGGTTACATTATATGTAAACGGTGTTAAGAAGGCTGGCTGGAATGGCACAGCTAACACAATGACAAGACTTGACTTTGAAACATATGTTAAGAACAATGCTACAGGTGTTGTAACACTTGTTGATGTTTTCAATGCTAACGATACTGCAGCTGATAAGGGCTTTGATTACATTTTCGTAACATACTATGCTACAGCTAAGGTTACAAATGTTAACGCTACAAATGGTAGAATCAATATCACAGGTAACACTGAATCAGGTGCTACAATTAAGTTAGACCCTCAAGACGAGGATTTAGTTTACAACATTTACTACAATGGTGAAGAAGTTGAAATCACTGACATCCAAAAGGATGACATCCTTTCAGTTATCTTCGATACAAATGCTGGTTTCTCATCATCAAAGTTCTATGATATCTATGTATCAAGAAATGTTGTTGATGGTAAGTTCACAGGCAGAAATGACACAGACTCAGAAGTAACAGTAGGTGGCAACAACTACGAATTCGTTAAGTCTGCAACACATTCAAGCTTTATCGCTGAAAGAATGGGTTCAGAGTTCACATTGAACCTTGACTACTTCGGCAGAATCTTTGATTATGACACATTAGCTACATCAGTTAAGTATGGTATCCTTGATGCTTACACAATCGCTTCTTCAGACGATTACTACAAGGCTACTATCTACGCAATGGATGGTACAGCTAAGACATTTGAAGTAGATACAGCAAGAATTCCTAATATTACAACTACTGCAACTCTTGCATTCGACTCAAACGATACTGACACAGGTTCAGACAATGTTCCTGACGAAACACTTACTGCTGGAACATATCCAACAGATACAGTATTGAAGACTCTTACCTATGAGTGGCAAGGTCCAACAACTAAGGCAAAGAGAGCAATCCAAGATCGTGTAATTGAGTACACAGTTTCTTCAACAACAGGCAGAATCACAAATGTTACACTTCTTGCTGCTGCAGCATCATCATCTGCATCAACAGATGAATATGATATTGACAGAAACAGAATTGGTTCAGTTGTATTGAGCGATGCTACAACAATTGTTAACGCTATCGAATATGTAGGTAAGGCTAAGCCTAACACAACTCACTTAGATATTAGCGATCTTTCAGCTTTCGTTGACGAAACAAAGTACACAACATATGCTTATGGTACAAAGAATGCTGACAACTCATATCCATTTGTTATTGTAACAGTTGGTGCAAGCGATATCACATCTGCTACAAACTTTGCAATTGTTACAAAGTGGTATGGCCAGAGCATTGATGAGAACGGTGATCCAATCTACAAGTTTGATGCAATGTATCAAGGTGGAACAGAGCCTGTTTCTCTAACAATCGCTGAAGATGGTAAGATTGATAATGTTACAGTTTCTTCATCTAGCACATTGAACAGAGGCGACATCATCGTATTCGTTCAAGACGCTAACAGCGAAGTTAAGAAGGTAGAAACAGTTGCTTCAGTTGCTAACTTAGGTTTGAGCAACCACTTAGAGTCAGAAGCTAAGACTGCATTCACATCACAATCAGCTATGTTTACAGCAATTGCTGCCAACATTGCAGGTTCAGCTTCAACAGGCGCAATCGCTAACTGGGTTGTTGCTGATAACAACAGTGGTTGGACAACAGCTAACTTGAACGATGATACAAAGGCAGTTATCGTTGCTGGTCCTATCGTTGATGTACTTGCTAAGTCATTCTCAATCGCTGAGAGCATGAACTCATCTGTAGATACAGTTGTTTCTCAATCAGCTTTGACAAACAGCTCTGCTGTAACAGGTGTTTACGAAGTTATGATCACAGACGAAACTAAGGTTTATGTTTGGGACTTCAATGAAGCAGACAACTATCAATTAGTTGAAGAAGATTTGGGCACAGGCGCAATCGTTGCTTCACAATTCGACGCTACAACATTTAACACTGCAACAGAGACAATTGACTGGGGTAGTGCTACATTATCAACTGGCTGCACAATCAACTATGCATTTGCTAAGACAGTTGAAGGCGAAGCTACAGAAGTATTCGTAATCCTTGGCAAATAATCTATAAAGATTATTAACTAAACATATAAAAAGGCTAACCAAAAGGTTAGCCTTTTTTATGTGCAAAATTGATGGCGAGGGTTTTGTCCCCATGACGAAAGATTTTGAATTTAAATTTGTCTTATGAAAAATTTTTTATTTATCCAATCTCCACACCTGTGTAATATGCTTTTAAAATTTCTTCATATCCTGCACCTTGACCTGCCATATAGTTTGCTCCATACTGACTCATTCCAACACCATGCCCGTTACCCTTCACATTCATAATAATATTACCATTCTCATTAACTATTTCCACATTGGTTGACCTTAAATTAAACATTTCCCGAAATTTTAATCCCCTAATAACTACTCCACCTAACTGAATGGATATAATTCCACCTGCATCGCTTCTTTTTATTTCTCCTACTAATCCCTTTTCCCAATTAACTTCCTTAACATTTTTCTCTATAACTGACTTAAACTCCTGCTCTGATAAAATGCTTTGGGATTGGTATCTTGGAGAATTTTCCTCGCCCTTACTTTCCACGCTTACAAGATATGGAACATGGGAGCTCCACACATCCTCGGCATTTTCAGTAAACCCTGAGGATGTGGAATGGAAAAGGGCAGAGATTGGCTTGTTGTCATATGTAATTATTATCCCTGATGTTTCATCCACTGCAGAGGAGATTTTATCCCAGTATTCTTCTCTTTTATCCTCTGCCCACATTTGTTTTTTGTCTGCCTCACTAATCCATGCCTTGCAATGAGTTGAGTCGGTACATATATCTGCACCTTTATGCACCTTTTTAGCATCTTCGTTGTTCCACATTTTCCTGTTCACCAGATATGTTCTTGCTGCAATTGCCTGAGCTTTCAGTGCTTCTTTTTCAAACTCTGCAGGCATCTCGGCAGAAACCACCTCTTTTAAGTATTGCGACATATCCATATCCCGAACCTCGTCTATCTTGTGAACATACACCGAAATTGTTTTATAAGGCTCATTTTTTTTAAAATTCTCCTGATTATAAAAGGTGGAAAATCTGCTTACTATAACATAGGGAACACAAAAAATCACCAACAAAATTATAAAAACTACCAATAATATTTTCTTCATTATATATCACCCGTTTATATATATGAGGTTGTACACATAAAATTTACAATAAATTTTCCAAAACGTATTGCAAAATATTGAAATTTTGGTTATAATGTTATAAGATTGAATTATTTTTTAATCTTATGCATAACTCTTTTATGAGGAGGTGAACAAGATGGAATTTGAAAAGATAAAGAGTGTATTGGCAGAGCAGCTTGGAATTGACGAGTCAATAATCACAATGAATTCTTCATTTATTGATGATTTGGGTGCAGACTCTTTGGACATAGTTGAGTTAATTATGGGCTTGGAAACTGAATTTGACATTGAAATTCCTGATGAAGATGCCGAAAAAATATCTACTGTTGGTGATGCAGTAAATTATATTAAAGAAAGAATATAAATTGATTGATAGCATAGGCTGCCGAGAAATCGGCAGCCTGTGTAATATTGATGAATAAAATCTGCAGGTGAGGATCAAAAACGCCTTGCCCGATAACCACTAAAAATTATGAAAGGAACTGATATAAAACAATGAACAAAATAGGCTACAGCTTCAAAAACAAAACGCTTCTGGATTTAGCTTTAACGCATAGCTCATATGGGAACGAAAACCATTGTCCATGTAATGAGAGATTGGAGTTTTTAGGTGATTCAGTTCTCAGTATAATTATAAGTGAGTATTTATTTTTAAATATGCCCGATGTAGATGAGGGAAAGTTATCAAAAGTCCGTGCATCCTTGGTGTGTGAGCAAACTTTGTCCAAATTTTCAAAGGCTATGAATATAGGCGAGTTAATCAAGCTTGGTAAGGGAGAGGCTACCACAGGAGGAAGAAGCAGAGCGTCAATTTTATCCGATGCCTTTGAGGCAATTTTAGCGGCAATCTATCTTGATAGTGATATGGCAACTGCAAAAAAATGGGTATTGGAAAAGATGAAGAATATGCTCAAGCTTGCAGTTGAGGGAAAAACCTACAAGGATTATAAAACAATTCTTCAGGAGCATGTTCAGAAAACCGGGGGAACTATTTCCTATAAGGTTATTTTTGAGTCAGGACCTGACCATAACAAAGATTTTCTTGTTGAGGTCATTGTGAATGGTGAGAAAAAAGCATCAGCTCATGGTATGAGCAAAAAGGATGCCGAGCAGAATGCTGCAAAAAAAGTATTGGTGGAATTTGGCTATGAAATACTTTAACATCCCTATTTTTGTGCCACATCTGGGATGCCCATTTGATTGCGTTTTTTGTAATCAACTGAAAATTACAGGTGCAGACTCGGATGTTGACGAAAAACAGGTAAAAATGCAGATAGAAGAGCATATAAAGATGCTCCCTAAGGACAATTGCGAAATTGAAATTGCCTTCTTTGGAGGGAGTTTTACGGGAATTGACAGGGAGCTTCAGAAGAGATTATTGTCGGTTGCCTGTGAGTATGTGGGAAGGAATAATATTGTTGGAATAAGAGTATCCACTCGTCCCGACTATATCAACGACGATATTTTAAAAATGCTTACCGATTTCAAGGTAAGAACAATCGAGCTTGGAGTACAAAGTATGAAAGAGGATGTGCTAATAAACGCCAATCGTGGACACACCCCTCAGGATGTTGAAAAAGCAGTGGAGTGCATTTTAAAATACCCCATCCGTTTAGGACTCCAAATGATGACAGGACTCCCCGGTGACGATTTTTCGGGCAGTGTATATACTGCAGAGAGAATAATCGCCCTGAGGCCTGATTTTGTGAGAATTTACCCCACTCTTGTTATTGAAAACACAAGACTTTCAAATATGTATAAAGAAGGCAAATATAAGCCACAGACAGTTGATGAGGCAGTAGGGCTTTGTGCAAGGCTTGTGGGGATGTTTGAGAGCGCAGGAATAAGGGTTATCCGTGTGGGCCTACAAAACACCGAGGAGATTTGTGAAAACGGGTCGGTTGTTGCAGGGCCATTTCATAGTGCCTTTGGTGAGCTTGTGGAGTCAAGGTTATTTTATGAGAAAATAGAAAAAGCAGTTGAGGATATAGAGGAAGAAAATATTGAAATCTATGTTAATTCAAAAGAGGTTTCCAAGGTAGTAGGTCAGAAAAGAGAGAATATAGAAAAAGCAAAAAATGTGCTATCAAAAAACATTGTGATAAAGGGTAGAGATATAGTAAATAAGGGAGAAATAAAAATAAACAAAAGGTGGTGAGAAGGCGTGTATCTTAAAAGAATAGAGCTTCAGGGCTTTAAATCCTTTGCCGACAAAACAGTTTTAGATTTCGGTCATGGAGTCACATCCATTGTAGGACCAAATGGTAGTGGTAAATCCAATATAGCCGATGCAATTCGTTGGGTAATGGGTGAAATGAGTGTTAAATCCCTGCGTGGCTCTAATATGCAGGATGTCATTTTCGCAGGCACAGAAAGCAGAAAAGCAGTAAACTTTGCAGAGGTAAGTCTTGTGCTTGACAACTCAACCAGACTTTTCCCTATTGAATTTGATGAAGTAATGGTTACAAGACGAGTTTTCCGTTCGGGCGAAAGTGTGTATCAGATCAATCGTGCCAACTGCAGATTGAAGGACATTGTTGAGCTATTTATGGACACAGGTATCGGCAGAGATGGATATTCCATGATAGGTCAGGGTAATGTGGCACAGATTTTATCTACCAAGGCTGAGGACAGAAGAACATTTTTTGAAGAGGCTGCAGGTGTTTCCAAATTCAAGCATAGGAAAGACGAGGCAATGAAAAAGCTTGGCCAGGTGAACGACAATCTTATAAGAATTAACGATATTGTTATTGAGCTTGAAAGCCAATTAAAGCCATTGGAAAATCAATCTAAAAAGGCACACAAATATCTGCTTTTGTATGGGGAATACAAGGGTTTAGATGTTAGTATGTGTCTTATCAACCTTGAAAAAAACAAGGAGCTTTTGGAAAAAGCGAAGGAAGAATATAAGGCTGTTGAGGATGAGATAAACGACTTAAAATCAAAGGAAAGTGAAATTGAGCAAAAGAGAAATGCACTTTATGAGGAAAGCACTAAAAAGGACGAGGAGCAGGCATTAAAAAATAGTGAGCTTATCTCAAATGAGAGTGCAAGTATGTCGGCTGCGAATGAGATTTCCATTGCAGAGAATGACATAAAAAATAATTTTGCTATGTCGGAGAGAATCGACAGGGAAATTTTAGCGATTGAAAAGGAAACAAAGCAGGCAGAGGCTCAGATTGAGGAGTTATTAAAGCAGATTGACGAGCTAACCCAAAAATCTCAGGAGCTTTTAAAGGGCTTTGAATCAATTCAGGACGAAAATGACAGGATATATAACAAAATCAATGGTTGTCGTGAGGAAAGCGAAGGGTTAAAGGCAGAAATTATTGAGCTTATGAACCTATCAGCTGCCGAAAAAGCTAAAATGGCAGGTATGGAGTCCTCAAGGCAGAGCATCATCGAACGCCGTGAGGTTGTGGAATTAGAGAGAAAAAGCCATGGTATGAGCATTGAGAATATCAAGGCAGAATATGATAAGGTGACCTCTGACATCAGTGAAAAGTCAAAAAAATGTGGTGAGCTTCAGGAGAGCATTGAAACGCTTGAGAGGGATTCAAAAGCTAAGAGAGATGAATATGAGCTGTCAAGAAGAAAGGCCGATGAAATCAGCGTCAGCTTAAATTCCAAAACCTCACAAAAACGACTTTTAGAGGGAATGGAAAATTCGTATGAGGGCTATGCAAAAAGTGTCAAGGCAGTTTTGCAGGCTCAGGAATTGAAAAAACTAAGTATTTATGGCACATTGTCAGGCTTGATAGATGTTGATAAAAAGTATATCACAGCTATCGAAACAGCACTTGGCGGGGCAATGCAGAATATAGTTGTTCAGGACGAGGAGGACGCTAAAGAAGCTATAAGCTTCTTAAGACGCACCCATCAGGGAAGGGCAACCTTCCTGCCTGTCAGCTCTGTAACAGGCAAGAAATTGGCAGAGGAAAAAGAGGTTGCCGAGTGTAGTGGTTTTATCGGAATTGCCTCCGACCTTGTTGGGTTCGACAAAAAGTATGATTCAATCATAAAGAATTTATTGGGCAGAGTTGTGGTTGTGGATAACATTGACAATGGTATAGCCCTGAGCAAAAAATTTGGATACAAATTTAAAACTGTCACATTAGAGGGCGACACATTAAATGCAGGTGGCTCAATGTCGGGTGGAAGCATGAATAAGGCGGCAGGCTTTTTGTCCCGTGCAGGTGAAATTAAGGAGCTTGGCAAAGAAATTCTTTCACTCACACAGGAGCAAAAGTCAATTCTTGAGAAAAATGAGGGTCTTGAAAGAGATATTAAGAACCTTGAAACTCAGCTTGAAACCTATCGACCTTTGTGGAGAGAGTATGAAAATGAGCTTTTGGTGTTAGAAAATACCAAGGAGCATCTTTCAAAAACTCTTGAAAATAGCGATTCATCCGAAAAGGCATTTTCAAAGGAGCTTGAGGAGATTGAAAAGCAATTAGCAGCAAGTGGTGAGGAAATTGCACTCCTTATTGCATCTGCAAGAAAGCTTGAAAATCAAATCAATGACAAAAACAAGCTTGTTTTAGAAAAGGAAGAGGAATATGAAGCACTTGTTCTTGAAAAGGAAACTAAGAGTCGTGAAATAATGGACGAAACTGTGAACTTAAAGGAGCTTGAGCATAATATCCAGACAAGCAGAGTATCCATAGAGGAGCTTGAAGAGAAAATTAAATCCAATAAATTGGCAATAGATGAAAAACAAAAGGACAAGCTATATATTGCCGAGGAGAATAAGCTATTAGAGGAAAAGGTAGCTCAGAAAAAAGCAGAAATTGAAAAAATTAAGGAAACCTCCGAGGAAATCAAGGCAAAAATTGTTGAGATTGAAAAGGAAAAGGCAGATATAGTAGAAATTTTAAAGAAAATCCAGAGCAACAATAAGGATGTTACTGACAGAATGATTTTGTTGCAACAGGAATTATCCCGAGCAGAGAACAAGCAGTTAAAAATCAGTGGTGAAACTGAGAATATCATAAATCGTTTGTGGGATGATTATGAATTGACTACCTCAACTGCCGAGGAGATTAAGCAAAATATTGAAAATGAAAAGGAAGCAGCACAGAAGGTTGCAGAATTGAGAGGACAAATCAAGGCTCTTGGCAGTGTAAATGTTGATGCTATTGAGGAGTTCAAGCAGGTATCGGAAAGATATGAATTCTTAACAGCCCAGAGAAATGACCTTGAAAAGTCAAGAGCAGACCTCAATAAAGTAATTGAATCTACTCAGGATCTTATGGAGGAGCACTTCAAAAAGCAATTTGAGGAGATAAACAAGAGCTTTGCACATGTGTTTAGCGAGCTATTTGGTGGTGGAACAGGATCACTTTCCCTGTCCGACCCTGAAAATGTTATGGACAGCGGTATTGAAATCAAGGCTCAGCTTCCGGGTAAGAGTATGCAACACCTGAGCTTATATTCGGGTGGTGAAAAGTCATTCATAGCAATTGCGTTGTTGTTTGCTATTCTTGAGGTTAAGCCGACTCCGTTCTGCATTTTGGACGAAATCGATGCAGCACTTGATGATGTTAATGTTTCAAGATTTGCAACCTATTTGAAGAACTACCTATCCCAGACACAGTTCGTTGTTATCACCCACAGGCGTGGTACGATGGAGGCTGCCAATATTATGTATGGTGTAACCATGCAGGAAAAGGGCGTTTCAAAGCTATTGTCTTTGGAGATAGATGATGTGGATGACGAAATGCTTGAATAGTCATTGAAAGGAAAGAAAAATGGGATTTTTTGATAAGCTGAAGCAAGGCGTGGGTAAAACAAAAGAAGCTATTGAGAACCAGGTAAATATGGTGTTCAAGGTGTTTGTAAAGGTCGATGAGGAGTTTTTTGAGGAGCTTGAAGAGGCTCTTATACTGGCAGATATAGGAGTTGAAACCTCTTGTGCTATTATAGAAATTCTTCGTGACAGGGTAAAGGAAAAGCGTCTTAGCGAGGCAGAACAAATAAAAGAGGAGCTAAAAGCAGTAATAACCGATATATTAGTGTCGGTGGATACCTCTATGCATATTGACACCAAGCCATCTGTTGTGCTTGTGATTGGCGTTAATGGAGTCGGGAAAACCACAAGTATTGGTAAATTAGCAGCTCACTATAAGCAAAACAGTAAAAAGGTATTGCTTGCGGCTGCTGACACCTTCAGGGCAGCGGCTATTGACCAGTTGGATATCTGGGCAGAAAGATGTGGCTGCGATATAATCAAGCAACAGGAGAATAGTGACCCTGCAGCAGTTGTGTTCGACGCTTGTCGTGCTGCAAAGGCAAGAGAGGTTGACCTTTTAATCTGCGATACTGCAGGCAGACTGCACAACAAGAAAAATCTTATGGCAGAGCTTGAAAAAATCTCACGAGTGATTGAAAGAGAGCTGCCTGAGGCAAACAAGGAAATTCTGTTGGTGCTTGATGCAACAACAGGTCAGAATGCAACGAGTCAGGTAAAGCAATTCTGCGAGGTTGCGGATATCACGGGAATTATACTCACCAAGCTTGACGGAACTGCAAAGGGTGGAATAGTGATTTCCATATCACAGAGTGAAAAAATTCCGGTTAAATTTGTGGGAGTTGGAGAGGGTATTGACGACTTACAGGAATTTAATCCTGAGGAATTTTCAAAAGCAATATTTGATTAAAAAAAACTCCTTTGCGAAAGGAAAATTCACCCTTCGCAAAGGAGCTTTTTTATACTTTAGCAGCAGTTGTTATTATTGTTGCAACAACCGTTACCAAACAAGCTTCCACCGTCGCAGTAGAAAAGAATAAAGATGACAACAATCAATATCCAAATCCATGAAGAATCGTCGTTGCCACAACCACATCCACTAAATAAACCCATAATAATATCCTCCTTGAAAAAGATTATAACAAAATGTTATACTACACTGTATTCAAAAAGGTTAAATGTGGTTACAAGAAGAAGCTTCCGGGGGAGAAAATATTTTAATTTTATAGTTTAAAACCTGTCAGGTATTTCCAAGACAGATAGTATAACAGATATCGATAAAATCTGTAAATAAGTGATGCGAGTCGCTCTCACACGCCAAAGGCGTACATCACAGACTATAGTTTTGCATCACTAAAAAAAGTCACCTTTGATTATCAAAGGTGACTTTTTTATTGGTGCCGGTGGTCGGGGTCGAACCGACACGGTATCGCTACCACGGGATTTTGAGTCCCGCGCGTCTGCCAATTCCACCACACCGGCAAATTGAGTACTCAAATATAATACCACAAAAGCTTTAATATGTCAACACTTTTTTCAAAAATAAAATCATAAAAGAGATATGAACAATAATATAACAAAAATCATACTATATAGCATAGGCAAAGAGCCTTATTTAAAATAAAAGGGGAGAGGAAATTGAGAATTTCTGTTATAGGTGGAGATTTAAGGCAGATAACGCTTGCCTCGCTTTTAAAAAAGGATGGGCATAATGTTGAAATATTTGGATTTGATAAGGAAATAGACACTCTTGATTTAAAGAGTAAAGATTCTTTAAAATCGGTAGCAGATGCAGATGTGGTTGTTTTACCTCTGCCGATTTCCTATGATAATGTCACCATAAATGCACCTTTTTCAGATAAACAAATTTTTTTAAATGAGCTATTGGAAGGTCTAAAAAAGGATGCAATTATATTCGGAGGAAGGTTCACAGAGGGGATAAAAAAGCTGTTTGGTGAAAAGAGCATACGCCTTTTTGACTATTTTGAAAGGGAGGAGCTCAGTGTTTTAAATGCCATTCCAACAGCTGAGGGTGCAATAGAAATTGCTATGTCAGAAACTGCATACACGCTACATAAAAGTAAATGCCTTGTTATAGGCTACGGAAGAATTTCCAAGGTGCTTGCAAGGCTTTTGAAGGCATTTGGTGCAGAGGTTTGTGTGTCGGCAAGAAAGCCCTCTGACCTTGCATGGATAGAAGTTAATGGATATATAGGAATTAACACAAGCAATATTAAAGATGTTGTTAATGATTTCGGGATAATATTTAACACTGTACCCTCTAAAGTCCTTGACGAAGAGGCGTTATTAAGGGTGGAGAAAAACGCCCTCATTATTGACCTTTCCTCAAAACCAGGAGGGGTGGACTTTAAGAAGGCGACAGAGCTTGGATTAAAGGTTATATGGGCGTTGAGTCTGCCGGGGAAGGTAGCACCTATAACCTCAGGGGAAATAATAAAGAATACCATTATAAATATATTAAATGAAATGGAGGGATAATAAGTGGAGCTTAGTGGGAAAAAGGTGGGATTTGCCATAACAGGCTCGTTTTGCACCTTTAAAAAGGTGATCGAGGAGCTTGAAGCTCTTGTTTTGCTAGGCGCAGAAATTGTGCCTATAATGAGCAATATAGCCTGTTCCACCGACACAAGATTCGGGCGTGCCGAGGACTTTTGTAACAGAATAAGAGAGCTGACAGGTAAGGAAATTATAACAACTGTAAAGCAAGCAGAGCCTATCGGACCGAAGGGGTATTTAGACCTTTTAATTGTTGCTCCCTGCACAGGGAACACTCTGGCAAAGCTATCGTCAGGAACTACGGATACCTCAGTTACTATGGCGGCAAAAGCGCATCTGAGAAATCAAAAGCCTGTTTTATTGGCAGTATCCAGCAATGACGGACTTTCTAATGCGGCAAAGAATATTGGTGCATTGTTAAACTATAAGAATGTATTTTTTGTGCCCTTTGGTCAGGACGATTATATAAACAAACCAACCTCTTTGGTTGCAGATATGACCAAAATTAAGGAATCGGCAGAATATGCCTTGGAATTCAGACAATTACAGCCAATTCTGAGCTGTTAATATAAAAAAGGAAGGTGCCAATAAAATTGACACCTTCCTTTTTAAATGACATCCCACAATTTACTGGTTGTGGAGGAACCAAATTATCTATGTACCCGAGAATAAAAGAAAAATACCCACAAAATCTCCCTGTCCCGAGTGCGAAGATATAAATCTGACGAGATAATCTTACCAAAAACACAAGACTAATTCAACCAACAAGCACCCTTTTCTACACTTGACTTTGGGGTGTGGGAAAATTGAAAAAAAGAAGCTTTCATTTTGTGTCATCGGGATTTAACAGGAAAAATCACACGAGGATTTTTGACACAAAATGGAAGCTTATAATTTTTTTAAAACAAAATTTTCACTATTTTGGAAATTTTGTACACTTTGCACATAGTTAAAAATTTCTATAGCCACAGGCCAGAGTCACAGATATCGGTAGAAATTTTTCCATCTTCTATCTCAATAATTGCAAAGGTACGCCCAAATTTTATGCTTCCGGGATTAAGGAGAATGAGACTTCCCATATTATCGTTTATGGGAATATGTGTGTGCCCGAAAACTACAATGTCCGCACCCTCTAAAAGTGCTTTTTCCTTAATGGTAGCATAATAAAAATCCTCTTTAACAGAATAGCAATGCCCATGAGTGAGGAATATTTTTTTGCCTTCTGCTTCAAATATGAGTTCGTTTGGTGCATCAGGTGCATCACAATTGCCTTTAACAAAGCGAATGTCTAAGTTGGGGAAAAGCTTTGAAAGTCGTATAGCATCAGAGGCGTGGTCACCTGCATGAAGCACCATATCCACCCCTGTTATTTTATTAAGGATTGAACAACAGGAAGTAATATTGGTATGTGAATCGGAAAATGCAATAATTCGCATGACAAAAACTCCTTTAAAAGTATATATAACAACAAAAGTATATCATAATTCGGATGCCATCACCACAAAAAATGAGGAATTGTAATAAAAATGTCAATAAAAAGGGGAACAGGTCGATAACCTTTCAAATTGTGACAAGTGAATACGACAAATTATTCATAGCAGCGATGGTATAATAAACACACGCGAAAAGAACTTGTCCACAAAGGAGGATTTTATTAAATGAAGGCATTAAGTGTTATTAAGAAAAAGCAGATAAGTCTGCCTCTTGTTGAGGAGGCAGTAAAGATGGTGTTGTTGTTTTTGGTGAGTAGAGCAACAATTTTAGGAGTCCATCCTTTTGGGATCGGACTCTGGGCAGCAGTTATGTCAAGGAGGAGTACATATTATGGAATTATCCCCATATTATTGGGAGTGCTATCGGCAAGGGGCGAGGTTTTAAAGTATATGCTTGCCATAGGACTATATCTTATATACACTCAATTTCGTAAGAATAAGGCAGGGGATATGTTCTTTTGTGGAATATCCGTGGCAGTGAGTGGAGTGATTACCATTCTTTTTAACAGTCAGTCTGTTATATATATGCTTGTGCCGATCCTTGAGGGGTTGTTGACCTGCTTTGGCTATGTTGTTGTCACTCGGTCCGAAAGATTTTATAAGTCCTACAGGGGTTTTTTAAGAGCAAGTCAGGAGGAAATTATCTCGGTAGTGCTTTTATGCGGAATTTTATTGACAGGCTTTTCAGGGCTATACATAACAAACAAGCTTCAGGTTGGAATGGCGCTTGGCTTATATCTGATACTTTGTATTTCCAGATGCACAACTGTGGCTGTGGCAGGAAGCGTTGGATTGTGTCTTGGATTTGTATGCAGTTTAAATTCACCATACGCAATAGTTGTGATGGGAATTTCAGGAATAGGTGGAATTCTTGCCAACATACTAAAGGATTTTGGGAAATTAGGTTGTGTTGCAGGGTTTATGTTGGGTGGTGGTCTGTGCTTTTTATATGTGGGTGATGCCGGTAGTATGCCAATAAGCATATATGAGGAAATAGTGGCATCAATTCTTTTTTTAGCCACTCCTAAAACTGTATTTTTAAAGTTTGAGTCGGTGATGGCAAAAACAATGAAGGCTCCCGACAGAGGCAAGGAGGGAAGAATAAAGGAATACATAGCCTCGGAATTAAAGATTCTTGCCAAAGCCTTTTCCTCGCTTTCTGAAGGTTGCATATCCCTTTCCAAAAAGGAGGAAAACATTGCTCAGGCAACGGATATGTTTGATATGGTAGCAGAAAGAGTGTGCAAGAAATGTTCTGATTGGGGAATGTGCTGGATTGACGGTTTTAATGATATGTATAGAAATATGTTTGACATTTTAAATGTGATAGAAACCGAGGGAAACTGTGATATGAGAAATCTGCCACCTTTATTCAAGGGGAGATGCAGAAATTCGGAGAAATTTTTGTCAGAATTCAATCACCTATATGAGATATATAAGCAAAATGCCATATGGCAGGGTGAGGCAAATGAAGGACAGAATATGATGGCAAAGCAATACCACGAAATTTCCAATCTCATAAAGGATATGTCGGAGGAATTGGAAACAGGTCTGTCTTTTATGGAGTCAGCAGAAGCAAAAATAGACAACGCCCTTGAAAAAGCAGGGCTATATGCAAAAGAGGTAAATGTTATTGAAAATTCCCGACACGAGCCTGAGGTTTATATTTCATCAGGCTTTGCCGCCGAGCCTGAATTTTTGGAGGAGGTTGTGTCGGAGGCGTTGGGAATGTCTATGAAAATCGAGGAGCATTCCTCCTCAACTAAGCTTGTGGCACACAACAGATTTTCAGTTGAATATGCAGTTTGTCAGCATTCGGGAGCAGGGGAACAGATGTGTGGAGATACTGTGATGCAATTTGATACTGAGGACAACAAATTCTGTGTTTTATTATGCGATGGAATGGGCGAGGGAGATGAGGCAAGCAAGGAAAGTAGGCTCACTGCCAGTCTTTTTCAGGACTTTTTAAGAGCAGGCTTTATAAAGGATACTGCAGTTAAAATTGTGAATTCAACTCTGGCAATGAAGGCAGGGAGAGAAAACTTTTCCACAGTAGATTTGACGGAAATTGATTTGAGAACGGGAAATGCAGAGTTCTTAAAGGTGGGTGCTGCCGAGAGCTTTGTGAAAAGAGGGGATAATGTGGAAATAATTTCGGCGTTGTCAATGCCCGTGGGGATTTTGGAGGATGTGAATGCCCCTGTGATAAAGAAGGGACTTTGTGAAGGTGATGTGATTGTTATGATTTCCGACGGAATAAGTGACACAGATTTAGGAGAAATGAAGGGGAATGGAATAGCAAGAGTTATGAGAGAATATAACGAAAATATGCAGGAGCTTGCCGATGCAGTTTTAAAGGGTGCAAGGGAAAAGGCATATCCAAAGCCCTGTGACGATATGACAGTGGTTGCATTAAAATTAAAAAAAGCAGTATAAAAAATGGATGACCTCAATTTTTGAGGTCATCCATTTTAATGTCTTATTCATTTATGTCCTTAATAATTGCGCCCGATATTTTCTCCACTGTCCTTATTGGTGAATCCTTGGCAGTGCCCCATTCCATATCTTTGTTGCGATAGTCGAATTTTAAGGTGAATTTGTGTATATCCTCCTGAATTCTTTTAAGCTGAGAGATTTCTTTTTTCAAAAGCCCTGATATAAATGCTTTTGCATCCTCGCCCTTTAATTCCTTGTTGGCGGAGAACAGAAGCTCCTTCAAGTGTGGCAGACACACTCCTTTTGAGTTATCAAATTTCTCCTTAAAGTTAGGCTCTTTTTTCCATAAATAAAATAAAATCTCAATATATCTTGACATTGTGTGGTTGATTTTGTCACAAATTAGGCAGGAGTCCTCCGTATCTTTGAGAAAACTCAAAAGCTCATCTAAGTTTCTATCCTGAGAATCCTTTTTAAAGAGTTTGCGACTATTTTTTTTGTCGGCCACCTTTTTTGCCACCTTATCAAGCTGTGAACGAAGCTCTTCTAAATGGGTATCCAGAACCAATGCAAGAGGCAACTTATTGGGCATGGACATAAGCATGGAGTAGTGCTTGTTGCAAAAGCCTTTTTCGTTTGATTCAATTCTAAAATCAGGCTCCATCATAGCAGCACCGAGAGTGTATTCCACAGCCTCGTTTTCAAGCTTTGTTTTTAAATAGCATAATGGACACTCACAATCGGCTTCATATACCTCATTCAATGGAATAGTGTATATAGTTTCCTTCATATTTATCACCTTTAATATATATTCTAAAAGGAATATTTTTTTTTGTTTTGTGCATTATTATTATATATCAAACAAAAAAACCTGTCAATTACTAACTAATGAATAAATTTGTGAATTTTTAGTTAAAACACTTTTAATTTGGAAAAATATATGATATACTTTATTATGGAGTGGAATAGTATTCAAACATTGTTAAACATTTCACATTATAAGAAATTAAAGAATTGGAGGAATAAAAATGACAAACAATAAGGCAGTAAATAAATGGTTAAACGAAATGGTTGAGCTATGTAAGCCTGAGGAAATTGTATGGATTGATGGTAGCGAGGCTCAACTTGAGGAATTGAGAGCTGAAAGTGTTAGAACAGGTGAATTGATAATGTTAAATCAGGAAAAGCTTCCTGGTTGCTATTATCACAGAACTGCTCCCAATGATGTTGCTCGTGTTGAGGATAGAACCTTTATCTGTACTCCAACAAAGGAGGAGGCAGGCCCAATAAACAACTGGATGGAGCCTTCCGAAATGTATGCAAAGCTAAGTGCTTTGTATGATGGCTCAATGAAGAGCAGAACAATGTATGTTATCCCATATTCAATGGGTCCTGTTGGCTCACCATTCTCAAAGATTGGTATTGAGTTGACCGACAGTATCTATGTTGTTCTTAATATGGCTATTATGACAAGAGTGGGCAAGAAGGTTATCGACCAGCTTGGTGACAGCGATGATTTCGTTAAGTGTTTGCACGCAAAGAAGGATGTAAATCCTGACGAAAGATATATTGTTCACTTCCCTCAGGATGCAACTATCTGGTCAATCAACTCTGCTTACGGCGGAAATGTTTTGTTGGGCAAGAAGTGCTTCGCATTGAGAATTGCTTCATATCTTGGTAAGCAAGAGGGTTGGATGGCAGAGCATATGTTGATCTTAGGTCTTGAAAATCCAAAGGGTGAGGTTAAGTATATCTGTGCTGCATTCCCATCAGCTTGTGGAAAGACTAACCTTGCAATGCTTATCCCACCTGAATATTTAAAGGATAAGGGATATAAGGTATGGACCGTTGGTGACGATATTGCATGGATTAGAAAAGGTCCTGACGGAAGACTATATGCAATCAACCCTGAATCAGGCTTCTTTGGTGTTGCACCAGGCACAAGTGAGAAAACTAACTTTAATGCCCTTGCAGCAACTAAGAAGGACACAATCTTCACAAATGTTGCTATCAATAATGACGATAACACTGTATGGTGGGAAGGACTTGACAAGAATCCTCCTGAGAATTGTACAGAGTGGAAGGGTAGCCAGGTTAATGGTAAGACCTTTGAAGAAAAGCTTGCTCATCCTAACTCAAGATTCACAGCTCCTGCTAAGAATTGTCCTTGTATTTCCAAGGAGTTTGAAAATCCACAGGGTGTGCCCATCAGCGCAATCGTATTTGGTGGAAGAAGAGCAAAAACTGCTCCATTGGTATATCAGGCAAGAGATTGGGAGCATGGCGTGTTTGTTGGTGCAACTATGGCATCTGAAACAACTGCAGCAGCTGCAGGCGCAGTTGGTGTTGTAAGGCGTGACCCAATGGCTATGAAGCCATTTGTTGGCTACAATATGGCTGATTACTTTGAGCACTGGTTAGAAATCGGTAAAACATTAGATCCTGAAAAAGCACCAAAGATTTTCCATGTTAACTGGTTCAGACAGGACGACGAGGGTAACTTTATGTGGCCTGGTTTTGGCGACAATATGAGAGTATTGTTGTGGATATTGGATCGTTGCGAAGGCAAGGCAGATGCAGTTGAAAGTCCAATCGGATACCTACCAACACCTGAGGATATCGATATCACAAATCTTAATATGGATATGGATGTTTTAAAGGAGCTTCTCACAGTTGATAAGAATGTATGGCTTGAGGATGTTGAGGATGCAAAGAAATACTTTGCACAGTTTGGTGACAGACTACCAAAGGAAATCAGCAAGCAATTGTCAATTTTAGAGGAAAACTTGAATAAGTAACTAAAAAGCGAGAGTCTGTGGTTTTCACAGACTCTCATTTTATTGGAGTATAAGGGGAGTTTTAAAATGTATCAATTAAGAGAATTTTTAAATAGATATGATACAATTATATTTGATATGGACGGGGTTATCACAAAGGAAGAACAGTATTGGGATGTGGCAGCCCTGACAGTGATGGAATTTATCAACTCAGACAGGTACTGTGGTAAGGAAAAAATAAATGTGTCGGAAATGGAAGACAGTGTAAAGGAAATAAGAAACAAAGTGTTCCATAATGATGACATAATACATATTCTTAAAAACAAGGGAATGAATAATAATTGGGATTTGGCATATGTAGTATTTACCTATTTGATTTTCAGTGATTGTGATTTTGAGAAGTTGTATGAGAGTATAACCGAACTTCCTGATGATATTATAAAGGTTTATGATAATGTTGAAAAAAAGCTTTCCGAAAGATTTAAAAACGAGGACTGCAGGCGAAATGGTAAGCTTTGGATGACGATGAAAAACATTTTTCAGGAGTGGTTCTTAGGTGACGAGCTATTTAGAAAAACCTATGGTAATGAGCCTGTAACTTGTGGGAAAAAAGGACTTTGCTATAATGAAGAGCCTATAATTGATGGGGTGAAGCTAAAGGAAATATTCAGGCTTTTGAAAAATGACAATAAACGACTCTGTATTGCAACAGGCAGACCAAAAGCCGAGGCGTTGCCTGCTTTAGAAAAATTTGGAATATTGGAGTATATTGACACAGACTCCCTCATATGCTATGATTTTGTTGAGAATGCAGAAAAAATTTCTTGCAAAACACTCACCAAGCCACATCCGTATATGTTTCTAAAGGCATATTTTAAAAAGGATTATTCTGATGAAATGCTTGCGTTTGGGAAATATCCAAGGGAGGAAATTAAAAATGTGCTTGCAGTTGGTGATGCAGGAGCAGATATATTTGCATCCCATGGCGCAGGAATGGATTTTTGCGCAGTGTTAACAGGAATATCGAAAGAGAAGGCGAGAGGATTTTTTGAGAAGGAAGGCTCAGAGTATATCCTGAATAGTCTTGAGGATTTTTTAAAGGACGGAAATTGATATGGAAATTAGATTAACCCTTCCCCTTAAAAAAGAGGAAAGAGAAAAGCTTAGGGCAGGGGATAGAGTGCTGCTATCAGGTGTGCTTTACACTGCAAGAGATGCTGCCCATGAAAGAATGTATAACAACTTTGAAAAAGGTCTGCCCATAGACATAAAGGATCAGGTTATTTATTATGCAGGACCTTGCCCTGCAAAGCCTGGAGAGGTGATAGGCTCCTGTGGACCAACCACCTCAGGAAGAATGGATGCCTACACTCCACTATTATTAGATGCAGGTCTTGGCGGAATGATTGGTAAGGGGGCAAGGAAAGAAGAGGTTATAGACGCTATAAAGAGGAATAAATGTGTGTATTTTGCTGCTATTGGTGGTGCAGGTGCATTGATTGCACAATGTATCAAAAAAGCAGAGGTTGTGGCTTATGACGACTTAGGCACAGAAGCAATAAGACGACTTGAGGTCGAGGATTTTCCTGTGACTGTTCTTGTGGATGCAGTGGGAAATGATTTATATGAGATAGGACAGAGGGAATATAGGAAATAGCTTGAAAAAATGGAAAGACAGATAAAAACCGAGTAGGGAAAATATGTGGTAAAAAACGATAATATAGAGTGGTTGAATAGTCTTATTTGTCAAGGGGAAAGGCACTGCCATTCTGCGAACGGGGATGTCCTATAAATATTTCAATGGGACATCTTTTACATTCCAGATAAGCATATCCTTTGGAGAAGCAGTAATTGCCTAGCTTCTGTTTTCATAGTCTTCATCTTCCGGTTGTTAAACTTTTGATTATAATATATCATATAGAAGGTGTGGAGTCGGCTCAACATAGAAATGGTAAAAATTTTAAAATATAGAGATATAAAAAAAGCTTGTTTTGATACAAGCTTTTTTTAAAGATTAGATAGTTCAAATTGTTCGATTATGGAATTAACTATTGAAACCTGCTCAGGAGTTAATTTTGAGATGTCAATAGTTTGGTTTCGATTCACACCAAGAAGATATTCCATAGATACATTAAACTGGTAAGATAGCTTAACTAGTACATTTAAGCTTGGTAGTCTTTCCTGATTTTCATAGGCGCTTATTATAGACTTGTTAACACCTATCCGACCTGCAAGCTCTGTTTGGCTAATCCCTCTTTCGACTCTTAATCTTTTCAAGTTATCTGAAAATTCAGCTTTCATTTTAATCAACTCCTTTTTTTATATTATAGTATTTTAATCTACAATAGGTAAATTTTCGTTGACAAATAGTGGAATGACTGATATAATCATTAGTGTTAAGAGGAGTGGTATATGTGTGTATTATAGGAATAGTAATATTTATTATGAGTATATTTATAATGAATAATGCTGACAACAAAAATATTTATATAGCAGGAATCATATTGATGCTTGTGGGGATAATTTTTGTAATTCTTGGATTAACTAATATAGATAGAATGAGGATGAAGCAAATAAGAAACAAGGCCATAATAAAAAAGATAATAAAAAAAAGATATGGCAAGCTTAATCCGTCAATAACACTCTCTGATAATTTTTTAATTGATGCTGACAATAAATTTTTTATAGATAATAAAAGGTTGATATCCTTTGATAACATTAGGCGTATCACAATTATGGAAGAGGAAAAGCCAGATAAAGATGATTTAAAAAAATGGAAAAAGGAAAAATATTTTAATGTTGATAACCTCTGCACAGTTAAGACGGGGAGGACGATAGTATATATAGAATATATGAGTAAGAACGATAAAAAAGTGACCAGAGTTTTTAAATACAATGAAAATGATATAATTATAGAAAAAATTAAAAATTTAAAAGGAATTATTGGAGAAAAAATTTATATGTAAAAAAAGAGCTTGCAAAATTTTGCAAGCTCTTTTAGTATGCTATAAATTAGCCATCGATTTCAGATACAACACCTGAACCAACTGTTCTACCACCCTCACGGATAGCGAAACGCAAGCCCTTTTCGATAGCGATAGGAGTGATAAGCTCAACTTCCATCTTTACATTATCGCCAGGCATACACATTTCTGTACCAGCAGGTAATGTGATAACACCTGTAACGTCAGTTGTTCTGAAATAGAACTGAGGTCTGTAGTTGTTGAAGAATGGTGTATGACGGCCACCTTCATCCTTGGTCAATACATAAACTTCACCCTTGAACTTGGTGTGAGGATTGATTGAACCAGGCTTAGCCAATACTTGACCACGCTCGATTTCTGTTCTTTGAACACCACGCAACAATGCGCCGATGTTATCACCAGCTTCTGCATAGTCAAGAAGCTTTCTGAACATTTCGATACCGGTTACAACAACCTTTCTGCTTTCGTCTGTTAAACCAACGATTTCAACTTCTTCGTTGATGTTTAATTGACCTCTTTCAACTCTACTTGTCGCAACTGTACCACGGCCTGTGATTGAGAAGATATCCTCGATAGGCATCAAGAATGGTAAGTCAGCCTTTCTTTCAGGAGTTGGGATGTAGCTATCAACAGCATCCATCAAGTCTAAGATACACTTGTACTCAGGAGCATTGATATCTGTTGATGTTGATTCAAGAACTTGAAGACCTGAACCTGAAACGATAGGTGTATCGTCACCTGGGAAGTCATACTCGCTAAGCAAGTCTCTGATTTCCATTTCAACTAATTCCATCAATTCTGGATCGTCAACTTGGTCAGCCTTGTTCATGAATACTACGATGTAAGGAACACCAACCTGACGAGAAAGCAAGATGTGCTCTCTTGTTTGAGGCATTGGGCCATCTGCTGCAGAAACAACAAGGATAGCACCGTCCATCTGAGCAGCACCAGTGATCATATTCTTAACATAGTCAGCGTGTCCTGGGCAGTCAACGTGAGCGTAGTGACGGTTGTCAGTTTCGTACTCAACGTGAGCTGTTGAAATTGTGATACCTCTTTCTCTTTCTTCTGGAGCCTTGTCAATCATGTCATAAGCTTCAAAGCTTGCTTGTCCCTTAAGTGATAAAACCTTAGTGATAGCAGCTGTTAAAGTTGTCTTACCATGGTCAACGTGTCCAATTGTACCAATGTTTACATGGGGTTTACTTCTTTCAAATTTTTCCTTTGCCATTGTAAATTTCCTCCTTATTTGGCATTTTGGGAAGGACTTTTAGAAAGTCCTTCCTTAATGCTTATTTTTATTTTAAATAAACTAATAATATTTTACACGATTTTTATGGAAAAATCAAGTGTTTTTTAAAAATTAACCATTATTCTTTACTCTGTCGTTGATAATCTTTTCCTGAATTGACTTAGGAACCTCAGAGTAATGAGATGGTTCCATAGAATATTGACCACGACCCTGAGTTCTTGAACGAAGCTCAGTTGCGTAACCAAACATCTCTGATAGTGGCACCATAGCAGTGATTCTTTGTGCACCGCCTGAAATTGCCTCCATCTTTTGAATCATACCTCTTCTTGAGTTAAGGTCGCCCATAACATCACCAAGGTATTCATCAGGCATGATAACATTAACAAGCATGATAGGCTCCTTAATAACAGGATCTGCCTTCTTCATGCCTTCCTTGAATGCCATAGAAGCGGCAATCTTAAATGCCATTTCAGATGAATCGACTTCATGGTAAGAACCATCGTAAAGTGTTACCTTTACATCAACAACATTGTAGCCTGCCAATACACCTGAAAGCATAGCGCCCTGAACACCGGCATCAACTGCTGGAATATATTCCTTAGGAATAGCACCACCAACAATTGCATTAACGAATTCATAGCCCTTGCCCTCTTCCATTGGCTCAAGCTTCAATAGTACATGACCATATTGACCTTTACCACCTGATTGACGAGCATACTTGTTTTCAATGTTAACTTCTTTTCTGATAGCTTCACGATATGAAACCTGTGGTTCACCAACATTAGCTTCAACCTTGAATTCTCTCAAAAGTCTGTCAACAATAATTTCGAGGTGAAGCTCACCCATACCTGCGATAATTGTTTGACCTGTTTCTTCATCTGTGTAGGTCTTGAAGGTTGGGTCTTCTTCAGCAAGCTTTGCTAATGCAATACCCATCTTTTCTTGACCAGCCTTAGTTTTTGGCTCGATCGCAACACGGATAACTGGTTCTGGGAACTCCATAGACTCCAATATAATAGGATTCTTTTCGTCACAAAGTGTATCACCTGTGGTTGTGTTCTTAAGACCAACTGCAGCAGCGATATCACCTGAGTAAACTATTGAGATATCCTCTCTGTGATTAGCGTGCATTTGAAGAATTCTTCCCATACGCTCCTTGTTGCCCTTACAAGCATTAAGAACATAAGAGCCTGATTCAACTGTACCTGAGTAAACTCTGAAGAAGCAAATCTTACCAACGAAGGGGTCGGTTGCGATTTTGAATGCCAATGCAGCAAATGGCGCATTGTCAGATGAAGGTCTTTCATCCTCTTCCTCAGTATCAGGATTGATACCTTTGATGTTTGGAACATCAATAGGAGCAGGCATATAGTCGATAATAGCATCCAATAGCATCTGAACACCCTTGTTTCTGTAGGATGTTCCACAAAGCATAGGAACGATTTCGTTGTTGATGGTTGCCTTTCTCAAAGCCTTCTTAAGGTCATCTATAGCAATTTCCTCGCCCTCAAGATAAGCCATCATCAATTCCTCATCGGTTTCTGCGATAGACTCAACCATTTTTGCTCTGTACTCTTCAGCTAATTCAAGCATATCGGCAGGGATTTCTTCCTCGCCGTACTGGGTGCCCATTTCATCATAATAGATTTCAGCCTTCATAGTCATAAGGTCAATGATACCCTTGAAGGTATCCTCTGAACCGATTGGAAGCTGAATGGGTACTCCGTTAGCATTCAAGCGCTCTTTAACCATTTTAACAACATTATAGAAATCTGCGCCCATAATGTCCATCTTATTAACATAAATCATACGGGGAACATTGTAGTCATTAGCCTGACGCCAAACAGTTTCAGACTGAGGCTCAACGCCACCCTTAGCACACATAACGGTTACTGAACCGTCAAGAACTCTCAAGGAACGCTGAACCTCAACTGTGAAGTCAACGTGTCCCGGTGTGTCGATAATATTGATTCTGTGCATCACATTAGCCTTTGAGCCTTCTTTTTTAGCCCAGAAACAGGTTGTAGCAGCAGAAGTAATTGTGATACCTCTTTCTTGCTCCTGTGCCATCCAGTCCATAGTACCTGCACCCTCGTGGGTTTCGCCCATCTTATGGATTCGGCCTGTGTAGTACAGAATTCTTTCGGTTGTTGTTGTTTTACCGGCATCAATATGAGCCATGATACCAATATTTCTAGTATTTTCCAATGAATATTCTCTACCCATTTATGTGTCCTCCTTTCCTTGTGTCTTTATAACAAAGAATTTTCGTTTTTGAATTTAGTATGCATTATATAATAGGAAACAATTCCTAAATATAAAACATTTCGGGATACTACCAACGATAGTGTGCGAAAGCTCTGTTAGCTTCAGCCATCTTATGAGTATCCTCACGCTTCTTAACTGAACTACCTGTTCCGTTAATAGCGTCAAGCAATTCGTTTGCAAGTCTTTCCTTCATGGTCTTTTCGTTACGCTCTCTTGAGTAACGGGTTAACCATCTCAAACCTAAGGTTTGTCTACGCTCAGGACGAACTTCCATAGGAACTTGGTAGGTTGCACCACCAACGCGTCTTGCCTTTACTTCAAGTACAGGCATGATAGCCTCAAGTGCTTCTTGGAATACTTCCAATGGGTCACGCCCGGTCTTTTCCTTTACGATATCAAAAGCATCGTAAACAATCTTCTGTGCAACACCCTTTTTACCGTCAAGCATAATATTGTTGATTAGCTTAGTAACAACAACGCTATTGTAGATAGGGTCTGCAAGAACCTCTCTTTTTGCAATATAACCTTTTCTTGGCACGTTACTTCCCTCCTTCATAATAATGAGCAGTATAAACTGCTGATAATGAATATCACCGGTACTCTGGGTTTAATTTTTCAAAACCCCGTGTGTGCGTATGCGACTTATATTTTGAATATAACGCGATATGCACTAATCATGTGATACATTTACAACGCAAAACCTGTTAGCTTATTATTTCTTTTCAGGCTTTGGCCTCTTAGCGCCGTACTTAGAACGGCTCTGCATTCTCTTGGCAACACCTTGTGTATCAAGTGTACCTCTGATAATGTGATATCTGGTACCTGGAAGGTCTTTAACTCTTCCGCCTCTGATTAACACAACGCTATGTTCCTGAAGATTGTGACCGATACCTGGAATGTATGCAGTTACTTCAATTCCGTTAGTAAGCTTTACTCTGGCAATCTTACGAAGAGCTGAGTTAGGCTTCTTAGGAGTTGCAGTTCTTACTGCTGTACATACACCTCTCTTTTGTGGTGAGCTGTGGTCATTGGTCTTTTTCTTCAAAGAGTTCAAACTCTTCTGGAGCGCAGGAGCAGTTGACTTCTTAACTGAAGTTTGTCTGCCCTTTCTAACCAATTGATTAAATGTTGGCATACCGTGTTACACCTCTCTTTCTTTGAAAATGATTTATATTATAACACACCTGTTTGGGATGTGGTATAAACAAGGTTATTTTAAAACTGCTGCACAGGATGCACCCACATCTATGCTGCAAAGCTTACCTAAAGCCTTTCTTGATTCTGCCTCACAAAAGGGAACACCCTTTTGGTTGCAGACCTCTTTTATAGGGAGCAGAATTTTATCGTCACAGTCGCAGGCTATATAGACCTTTGAAACGGAGTCTGCCAAAAGAGCATTCATAACCTCTTTAAAGCCGATTTTTAAATTGTTTTTATCCAATCCGTCAACCATGACCTATTCTTTTCCTTCCATATTATAATCTGCTTTACACCATAAGCTATACAAGTATATCAAAAAGTATTAGTAAATGTCAAGTGTTTTTTTAAAAAT
Source organism: Clostridia bacterium (assembly GCA_045649415.1). Classification (GTDB taxonomy): domain Bacteria; phylum Bacillota; class Clostridia; order UBA1381; family UBA1381; genus CAKSQL01. Next base: position 63,963 of record JAZRPY010000006.1, read on the forward strand.
AATCTCCAAAAAATGCTGAATTTACGCCACATTCAAGGTGTTCATTATGTGCATAATGACGCTGTGCACAAGGTGTAGTGTTTAAGGGCTTTAAAAATCTACAATATATAGTAATTTCGAGGGATTACATAAATAGCTACAAAAATTTATAGTATTTTGTGTATTTTATTTGGTAAAAACTCCAAAATTTAAAAAAACAAGGTAAAATGTCATAAATTTAACAAAATACTCTTGTATATTTTCAAGTTTTGAGGTAAAATATAAAATGATAGGCTTACAGGGGGAGAAATATCTTCCAACTTAAAGCTTAATTTAAAAATTAAATTTTTAGGAGGATGTTAATCATGGCAGTTAAAGTTGCGATTAATGGTTTTGGTCGTATCGGACGTTTGGCTTTCAGACAAATGTTTGGTGCAGAGGGTTATGAAATTGTTGCAATCAACGATTTAACAGACCCAAAAATGTTGGCTCACTTATTGAAGTATGACTCTTCACAAGGCAGATATGACGGTCACACCGTTGAGGCTGCTGAGGGTGCAATCATTGTTGATGGTAAGAAAATCACTATTTACAGCGAGCCAAAGGCTGCTGATTTACCATGGGGTAAAATTGGCGTAGATGTTGTTTTGGAATGTACAGGTTTCTACTGCTCAAAGGAAAAGAGCCAGGCTCACATTGATGCAGGTGCAAAGAAGGTTGTTATTTCTGCTCCTGCAGGAAACGATCTTAAAACAATCGTATTCAGCGTAAACGAGGATACTTTAACAGCTGAGGACACAATCATTTCAGCTGCTTCTTGTACAACAAACTGCTTAGCTCCAATGGCTAAGGCTTTGAACGATTTCGCACCAATCCAATCAGGTATCATGGCTACAATCCATGCATACACAGGTGACCAGATGATTCTTGACGGTCCACACAGAAAGGGCGATTTGAGAAGAGCAAGAGCAGGTGCTGTAAATATCGTTCCTAACTCAACAGGTGCAGCTAAGGCTATCGGCTTGGTTATCCCTGAGTTGAACGGTAAGCTTATCGGTTCTGCACAAAGAGTTCCTGTTCCAACAGGCTCAACAACAATTCTTACTGCAGTTGTTAAGGGCAAGGATATCACAAAAGAGGGTATCAATGCTGCAATGAAGGCTGCTGCTTCAGAATCATTCGGCTACAACGAGGACGAAATTGTTTCTTCAGATATCATTGGTATCCGTTACGGTTCATTGTTTGATGCTACTCAGACAATGGTATGTAAGATTTCTGATGACTTATATGAGGTTCAGGTTGTTTCATGGTATGACAACGAAAACTCATACACAAGCCAGATGGTAAGAACAATTAAGTATTTTGCTGAATTGAACTAATCTTATACTGAATTTAAAAATCGCTTATCCTATTGGATAGGCGATTTTTTTTTGTGCCTTTTTTCGTTCTAAAGCAGAAAACTTGTACATATAATCTATAAAGAAAAACAAAGGAGAGGATGAATATAATGCTGATAGTAAACAACCAAAAGGAGAAAAGTATTGACAAGATATTGAAGTATCTCCCTAAAAAAATAAGAAATGTTATGTATTTTCTGCCCACAGAGGGATTAGAGGAAATAAGACTGAGGCAAGGGTTACCAATTGCACTATATTATAGCGACCGATGCTTGTATATAACCAAGGACGGAAAGCTTTCGGTGAGCTACACAGGTTGTATGGTTGCAACCAAGCAGGATTTGATAGAGGGAGTGGAGTTGATAAGCGAGGCATCGGTTTACGCCCTTGGTGATGAGATAAAGAACGGATATATAACTGTTGATGGTGGAAATCGTGTGGGAATTTGTGGAAGCACGGTGCTTAGTGACGGAAAAATTGTCAACATAAATTATATTTCTGCTTTGAATTATCGTATCGCAAAGGAGGTAATTGGTGTTGCAAGAGATGTTATGCCCTACATATACAATCGTCCGAATGTGAGAAACACCTTGATTATATCCCCACCTCAATGTGGCAAGACAACACTTTTGAGGGATGTGGCACGCTCCTTGTCGGAGGAGGGGAAAAAGGTGAGCATTATTGATGAGAGAAATGAAATTTCTGCTATGACAGACGGATATTTTGGATATAACTTAGGCGCTTCCTGTGATGTTTTAAAGGGTGCAACCAAGGCAGAGGGAAGTCTTTTAATGCTCAGGAGCATGTCCCCTGATGTGATAGTTACCGACGAGCTTGGTGAGGAAGAAGAGGGACGAGTTTTATCGAAATTAGCCAGTTCAGGAGTGAATTTAATATCCACCATCCATGCCAAAAATCGAGAAGACTTAAAAAAAAGAAAGGAAATAGCGTCAATGACAGAATTCTTCTCCTGCTTTGTCACCTTGAGTCGCAGAAATGGTGTAGGGACAGTTGAGGAGATATATTGTGTTGATTAAGTTAATAGGAGGATTGGCAATTATTATCTCAGGAGTGTGGTGGGGACTTATAAAGTCAAACGAATTAAAGCTGAGAGTAGAGTCCCTTGAAAATATAAAAGCCGCTTTGGGCGTGCTTGAATCGGAGATTTCCTTCTCCTCCCACTATTTAAAGGACGCATTTTTAAGAATAGAAAGACTTTGCCCCTGTGGTGAGCTTTTTGGTGGTACTGCCGAGAAAATGAAGAGGTTACCTGTGAGGGATGCGTGGTGTGACACATTGGTGGAGCTTTCAAAAGGCTATAAATTAAAGCAATCTGATGTGGATATTTTAAAAACCTTTTCAGCCGAGCTTGGAAAAAGCGACAAGGAGCAACAGATAAAAAATATACACAGAATCACAGAGCTTTTAAAGGTTTCAGTAGCCGATGCCCGTGAGGAGTATAAAACAATGGCGAAGCTATATCGCAGTACAGGGATTTTAACAGGACTTTTTATTGTGATAATTTTGCTTTAGCGGAGGAGATAAAAATGAATGTTGAGTTGATTTTCCAGATAGCAGGAGTGGGAATAATTGTAGCAGTTTTAAATCAATTGCTTGTTCGTTCGGGCAGAGAAGAACAGGCACTTTTAACCACCATTGCAGGACTTGTGGTGGTGTTGTTAATTCTCACTCAGGAGATAGGGAATTTATTTGAAACTATAAAGAGGATATTTAATTTCTGATGTAACGGAGGATGAATATGAATGCCTTCCAGATAGCAGGGGTGGGGATAATTGGTGCATTTTTAGCAATTACTCTTAAAAACTGGCGACCGGAAATTGCGATGGTGATAGGCGTAGCAGCAGGAGTTATATTGCTGATTGGGATAATGGGAACAGTTGAGAATGTGATAGATGAGTATGGGACATTGTTGGACAGGAGTGGTATCGACAAAAGATATTTCAAGCTCCTTATAAAAATCATAGGAGTAAGCTATATAACGAAATTTGCAACCGAGATATGTAATGATAGTGGAGAGAGTGCTATTGCAGGCAGAGTTGAGCTTGCAGGCAAGGTGACTGTTTTTGCAATGACCATACCCATAATAAACAGCTTCCTTTCCCTTATTATAGATATACTTGATACCTTTTAATGAGTAAAATGAAGAAAATATTTTTATTGGTGCTTTTGTGTGTGAGTATCTTTTCAACAAAAGTCTTTGCCTCACAATCTAATCACATAGAGGGTGAGGAGTTCTTTAACGAAACTGCAGACAAAATAACAAAGGGGGAGCTAACATTAAAGCCTGTTGAGGTTATAAATGGCTTCTTAGACCAATTGCTTGTCGAAATAAGAAAAAGTCGCAAGGAAATGGTCAGTCTGCTTGTGATTGCACTTTTGTCGGGGATTTTACAGGCAATAAGGGGAAAAGAGGAGCAGGACGGAATAGGTGAGGCAGGTATTCTTGCCTGCTTTGTGATGATGACAATTTCGGCACTTGAAATTTTTAAAACCACAGTTGGTTATGGCAGTGATGTGGTGGGGGATTTAACGGATTTTGTGACCAAGCTATCCCCTGTTTTCGCTGTTCTGTTGGTGTCGGGTGGAGCAGTGTCCTCAGCATCGGCATTTCACCCTATTTTATCAGGAGCAGTTTATCTTATGACGGTTATATGTGATAAGGTGGTAATTCCCCTTATGTATTTCAGCACTGCCTTAGGGGTTGTGGGAAATATCACTCCCCGACTCAAGATAAGCCGATTTACAGGGATAATCAGATCGGTGGCAAAGTGGATATTATTATCCTGCCTCACAGTTTTTAGTGGGATTACTGCCATCTATGGATTTTCTGCACCTGTTTTTGATGCAGTGGCACTAAGATCGGTAAAATTCGCAGTGGGGAGCTTTGTACCTGTGGTGGGTGGACTTTTATCCGAAACTGTGGAAACTGTCCTGACAGGAACCAAGCTTATGAAAAACTCAGTGGGCGTTGCAGGGATAATCACAATAATTGTGATTTGTTTTGTGCCTGTTTTAAAAATTTTTGCCATTAAAATTATGCTTGAGCTATGTGCAGGTGCTGTTGAGCCACTTGCCGATAACAGAATCACCGAGATGTTAAAAGACATCTCAGCCTCCATTTCTCTTATGATTTCAATGGTTATAACAGTGTCTATGCTATTTATTATCTGCATTGGCATTATCTTGGGTGCTACAGGGTAGGTGAGTTGTTATGAAGGGATATATAATAAAAATAATAGGTGCTGCATTACTTTCGGTTTTTGCAGACATAATGTCCCCAAAGGGTTGGGAAAAATATATCGGTGTGGTAACGGGAATGATTTTGTTGTCCGTTATGGTTTTCCCTGTTGCAGAACTAAAAGAGATTGACTTATTAAAGGACATTGAGGGTGTGGACTATAGCGTGGAGACGGGGTTAAAACAGTATCAATCGGCATTGATGTCTGAGTTTTCAAAGAGCATTGCAATAGATGTACGCGACAGAATAAAAAGGGAATTTGACTGTGATGTATCGGCAGAGGCAACAGTTGACATAGATGATAATGGAAATATAAAAAGCATCTCAAAAATAATAATTAAAGGAAATGACTTAAACACCGATATAAAAGAAAGAATATCTTACATTTATGATGTTGACGAGGTGGTCATTTATGACGAGTGACAAAATATTTTCTAAAATAAGGAATACAAAATACATTTATATAATAGTTATAATTGGAGCAGTTATAATGCTTTTTTCCTCGTTTTCTGTTGACAATGAGGAGGAAAAGAAGAATGGCGAATATACTGAGGAAAGTGAATCGGAGGAGATGAGGCTTGAGAGAATTTTATCAGAAATAACGGGCGTGGGCGAGGCAAAGGTTATGATAACCTATTACGAAAGCACTAAAAAGACCATTGCCTATGAAAAAAAGGTGGATAAGCGAGCCGATACAATTCAGGGCTTTGGAGGAGAAAGTGTGGATGAAAAGGCAGTAATGGCAGAGGGTGAGCCTGTGGTTATAAAACAGGTATATCCTGAGGTGAAGGGTGTGATTGTAGTTTCAAAGGGGGCAGGGAGTCCCTCGGTCAATCAGGCTATTTGCGAGGCAGTGTCAACTGCTCTGGGAATTGGTATGCATAAAATTTGTGTCCTCCCGGGAGGAATGTAATAAATATATTTTGGAGGTAGTAGTTATGATGGTTTTGAAAAAAAAGGAAATTGTGGCAGCGGCATTGGTTGTGCTTATCGGTGTTGCAGGATATATGAATTGGTCGTATCAGGACACAATCCGTGTGACCGATGGTGAAATCTATGAGGAAACAGGGAAAAGACTCGGCGAGGCTCAGTATGTGAATACCACAAAGAAGGATGTTGAAAAGGATACTGAGAACAAAGTCCCACAAGACCAGCTTGCAGCAGCAAAGCTTGAAAAGGAAAACGCCCGTTCAAAGTCAATGGAAATATTAAAGGAAACTGCCGAAAACGAAAGCTTTGACGAGGCTACCAGAAAGGATGCACAAAACAGAATTTTAAAAATGGCAGAAAATGTTGAAAAGGAAGCCACTATTGAAAGTATTGCGGCAGCAAAAGGGTATTCGGGTGTGTTCGTGTACATAGACTCGGATATGGTGGATATTCTTGTTAAGAAGGACGGAATGTCGGAAAAGGATGTGATTATCCTAAAGGATATTGCAATGGAGCAATTAAAAATCGGTGCAGAAAATATAAAAATTGTACAGGTGCAATAAAAATTTTGAAAAATGAGCAAAATAGCATTGAAGTTTTAAAAAAAATTTGATATAATATAAAAGAGGCTTAATAAAAACTTTATGGGACTGTTAGCTGAATAGTCATTACCAAAGGAGGAAAAAGCTATGAATTCAAAAGATATTATTGATGAAGTTGTTGAGATACCACAAGAGGGAGAAGAGGAAGCTCAAAGCAATGTGAAAATATCCACAGATGTTGTTGCAACCATTGCCGCAATTGCCACAGGTGATGTTAAAGGGGTTGCAGGAATGAGCAGCTCGTTGGTGAACGGAATTGCAGAAATTTTCTCGGCAAAGAAAAATCTTTCAAAGGGTGTTAAGGTTGACATTAAGGAGAATACTGTTGTTATTGACCTTTATATTGCAGTGGATTATGGTATGAGAATTCCAGAAATTGCATGGGAGGTTCAGGAAAATGTTAAAAATGATGTTGAAACCATGACAGGACTTGTGGTTGAAAAGGTGAATATCCATGTTGAAGGGGTTAGCTTCGAAAAGGCTAAAAACGAGGAAAAAGCTGAGCTTCAACAAGAGGATGAGCAAGACGAGGTCATAGTTGCAGAAACTGTGATTGAGGAATTGAAGGAAGAGGAATAATAAAAAGCAAAAAAGAAGGAATAAAAGGTTATTCCTTCTTTTTTAATTGTTATATAATCGTAATCTTTTCGTTATTGAATTGTATTCGGATTTTTTGTATAATATAATCAGGTTAATAGACAAAAAAACCGAAGGGAATGATAAAAAAATGAAGTGCCCCTATTGTGGATTTGAGGAAGGAAAGGTAATCGACTCAAGACCAACCGAAGACGGAAACGCTATAAGACGAAGAAGAGAATGTCTGAATTGTCAGAGGAGATTCACAACCTATGAAACTCTCGAAACTATTTCTCTTGCAGTTATCAAGGCTGATAATTCACGCCAGCCTTACGACAGAGCTAAAATCTTAAGAGGTATAATCCGTGCCTGTGAAAAGCGTCCTGTAACTTTGCCTCAGATGGAAAAGATTGCAGACGATATTGAGAGTGAAATATATCAGACTATGGAAAAAGAAATCACCAGTACCGAGATTGGTGAAAAGGTAATGAAGCACTTAAAAGAGGTGGACGAGGTTGCCTATGTACGCTTTGCGTCAGTACATAAGCATTTTTCCGACATTCAAACTTTTATGAAAGAGCTTCAACGCTTGATTGACGAAAAATAATCCGAGAAAGGACGAGTTAGCTATGGGGAATAAGACAGTTGCAGCAATTTCAACACCAAAGGGCGTTGGAGGAATAGCTGTAATTCGTGTAAGTGGTGATGATGCAATTACCATAGCCGACAGGATTTTCAAAGGAAAACAAAAGCTTTCTGATGCCCAAAGTCACACTATTCACTATGGCTTTATTATAAACGAAAAGGGTGAAAAGTTGGACGAGGTTTTAGTGTCAGTTATGCGAGCTCCGAGAACCTTCACTAAAGAGAATGTTGTTGAAATTAACACTCATGGAGGCGTGAGGGCATCCAATGCTGTTATGGAGGAGCTTATAAGGGCAGGCGCTCAGGTGGCAGAGGCAGGGGAGTTCACAAAACGAGCCTTTTTAAACGGGAGAATTGATTTATCTCAGGCCGAAGCGGTTATTGATATTATCAATGCAAAAACCGAGCTTGCAAGCAAGAATGCACTATCTCAGGCAGAGGGAACTCTGTTTCGTGGGATAGAGAAAATAAGAGGTGAGCTTGTGGGGCTTGCAGCCTCAATCCAAGTTTTGATTGATTATCCTGATGAGGATTTAGAGGACATAACTCAGGAGGATGTGCTAAAAAAAGCCACTCAGGAAAGAGAGGCTATAATAGAGCTTTTGAACTCGGGAAAAAGTGGACAGGTTATAAGCGAGGGAATTAAAACTGCAATTGTGGGCAGACCAAATGTTGGAAAGTCGTCCCTTTTAAATAGCCTTGCTCACACCGACAGAGCAATTGTAACAGATATTGCAGGCACCACAAGAGATGTGATTGAGGAGCTTGTGAATTTGGACGGAGTCTTATTAAGACTGTCAGATACTGCAGGGATAAGAGAAACTGCCGACGAGATTGAGAAAATCGGTGTTGAAAGGTCAATTCGTTCCATTGAGGAGGCAGACCTTGTTTTAGTGGTGCTTGAAAGCAAGGCAAGGTTGGGTGAAGAGGACCTTGAAATTTTAGAAAAGACCGAGGGAAAAAACAGAATTATACTTGTGAACAAGTCGGATTTGGGGAAAGCAGATTTTATAGATAAGCTTCCTCAAAATGAGCCTGTTATTTCAATTTCTGCAAAAACAGGTGAGGGAGTGCGTGAAATATCAAGACTTTTAAAGGAAAGATACAACCTTGGTATGATAGGCGAGAATGATTGTCTGGTGATAACCAATATGCGTCATAAATCTGCACTTTCAAGGGCAGAGGAAGCTCTTGGGCGTATGTGCGACGGGCTTGTTTGTGGAATGCCCACAGACCTGGTTACTATCGATTTGAATATGGCAATTGAAGCACTTGGAGAAATCACAGGTGCAACTGTGTCGGAGGATGTGGTAAGCTCAATATTCCATAGCTTCTGCGTAGGAAAATAAATAATAGGGGACAAGGGTATTGCTTGTCCCTTTTGTGTTAAAAGAATACTTTAAAATATGACAAAATAAATATTCTTTTTATAAAATTTTCAAAGCTCCTTTGGGGGCTTTTATTTTTTTGTGGCAAAAGAGGTCACATTATAGAATTTATTGGATAATGCTTGCCATAATCCGACAAGGGAATATGACAAATTTCAAACACCATTCGTTGTATAATTATGTCATAGCAAAGGGAATGGGGATGATTTTTATGACCATTTATCCTGATATACTTTTTTTGATAAATTTCTTTCAGGATTTTCTGCTTATAAGGATAACTGCAGATATTATGGGTGTGGATACAAAATGGTGGAGGACAATTCTCTCGGCAATTTCGGGAGGGGTATTGGCAACCCTGTTTTTCATAATAGATACAGGGTATTTCAACTCGGCAGTCATATCCTTTGTTATAGCAGTAATAATGAGTGGCATTTCATATTCTCCCTGTAGATTTAAGGAGATTCTAAAGAGAAGCACAATGTTTTTTTTCACCTCTTGTTTTATGTCGGGAATGTTATTTTTATTTATGCGACTTATGGGTGGGGGAATGGTTAAAAATTCAGTTTTTTACATATCCTCTTTAAGACTTTTTGTCGTCAGTGCGAGTGTATATTTTTTAATAAAAATAGGAACAGGGAAACTGAAAAGAAGAATATCCTCGAGAGTGAAGGGAGTTGTTCTCGAACAGGGCGAAAAAAGAGTGAGAGTTGAAGGACTCATAGACACAGGCAACGGACTTTTTGACCCTGTAACCAAAAAGCCTGTTATCTTAGCAGAGATTGGAGTTTTTGAGAAACTGTTTGGAAAAGGCGTAACAGAGAATAATATAAACGAATGGGTGGAATTGGACAGAATAAGACTTATTCCATATACCACTATAGACACCAAGGGATATTTAACAGGCGTTGTGATAGATAAAATCTATATTGACGGGAAATGTCAAAAAAGAGGTGTTGCAGCTATTTGCAATAAAAAACTAAAATATCCCGTGATATTAAATGCAGGAATGTGATTTAAAATGAAAGGCAGGAGAATTGTGTGATTGAGCTGATTAGGAAAATCGGTTGTTGCATCCTTGAATTTTGCAGCAAAATTGAGGATAACGAAATATATTATATAGGTGGGAGTGAGGCTTTGCCTCAGCCGCTTTCAAGGGAGGAGGAGGCCGAGCTTTTGGATAGACTGAGAGAAAAGGATTTTTCAGTAAGACAGACCTTAATTGAAAGAAATTTAAGACTGGTGGTATATATTGCACGAAAGTTTGAAAATACAGGCATATATGTGGAGGACTTAATATCAATCGGTACCATAGGACTTATAAAGGCAATCAACACATTTAACCCCAATAAAAATATCAAGCTTGCAACCTATGCCACAAGATGCATAGAAAACGAAATACTTATGTACTTGAGAAAAAATCAGAACACAAGAACAGAGGTGTCGATAGATGAGCCTTTGAATGTGGATTGGGACGGAAACGAGCTTTTGTTGTCCGACATACTTGGAGTGGAAAGTGATGTGATTTACAAAAATATAGAGGATGAGGTGGACAGGGATTTGTTGTCTGCTGCTATGAAAAAGCTTCCCGGAAGGGAAAGGGAAATAATGAAATTAAGGTTTGGAATAGGCACGGGCAGAGAGAAAACTCAAAAGGAGGTTGCCGATATTTTAGGCATTTCCCAATCCTATATTTCACGCCTTGAAAAAAGAATAATTTCACGGTTAAAAAAAGAAATTTCACGAATGATTTAGCCCCCTTTTGTCAATACTAAAAAAGGAAAATAACCTTGTACATATCAAATGATAAATTTGAAATAAATATAAGAGGGCGAGGTTGTTTTTTTTATGAATAAGGTTGAGATTTGTGGCGTGAATACTGCATCGTTGCCTACACTTTCAAGGGAGGAAAAGCAGGCACTTTTTATAAAAATAAAGGAAGGTGACCAACAGGCGAGAGAAAAATTTGTTCAGGGAAATTTAAGGCTTGTTCTCAGTGTCATTCAAAGGTTTTCCAACAGGGGTGAAAATCCTGACGATTTGTTTCAGGTGGGATGTATCGGCTTGATTAAGGCGATTGATAATTTCGACCTTTCCCAGAATGTTCAGTTTTCCACCTATGCAGTTCCTATGATAATCGGTGAAATAAGGAGATATTTAAGGGATAATAATGCAATAAGAATAAGCAGGTCATTAAAGGATATTGCATATAAGGCAATTTATGTAAAGGAAAAGCTATCCTCAAAAAACTCAAGAGAGCCTACCATCACCGAAATTGCAAAGGAATTGGATTTGCCAAAGGAGGAGGTATCCTTTGCTCTTGATGCTATAGCCGAGCCTATAAGCCTATATGAGCCTGTGTACCACGACGGTGGTGAGGCAATATATGTTATGGATCAGGTAAAAGACAAGAAAAACACAGACGAAAACTGGCTTGAAAATATTGCACTTGACGAGGCGATGAGGCATCTTGGAGAAAGGGAGAAACACATTTTGAAGCTGAGATTTTTCAAAGGGAAAACACAAATGGAAGTTGCCGAGGAAATAGGAATTAGTCAGGCACAGGTATCAAGACTTGAAAAAAGTGCCTTGAAAAATATGCGAAAGTATATATAAATACTATAGGTGATACTAAAATTTTTTGGTATCACCTTTTTTTGGGTGTAATTTTAACAAAGAACATATAATAAGTAGGTTTCTTTATAAGAAAAGTGCTATTTTTGTAAAAATATATTGATATTATATGGAATTAGAGGTATAATATAAGAATATAGTAGTATAATGCTATAATTGTGTAAAAATGCGATTAAAACAAAGGGATATATTATAAAAAATATTAAGGAAAGGCAGATAGAAAATGGATTATAACAAATTAGCAGAGCTTATTTTCCCTAACATTACAAAAATTCCTGAGGATTATGAAAAGGAGTACCCCAAAAGAACACTTAAAGAGGGTGCAAAGGTAACAAGATTTGCACCAAGTCCAACAGGCTTTCTACATATAGGTGGTCTGTTTGCAGCCTTTATGGCAGAAAGGGTAGCACATCTTACCGACGGTGTGTTCTATCTGAGAATTGAGGACACCGATAAAAAAAGAGAGGTAGAGGACGGGGTTTCGAGAATTGTTGAGGGATTAAAGGTGTTCGGCGTAAACTTTGACGAGGGAATGACATCTGAAACTGATGAAACAGGCGAATATGGTCCATATATGCAGAGCAAGAGAAAGGACATATACCAATCCTTCTGTAAGGAGCTTATGAAAAAGGGACTTGCGTATCCGTGCTTCTGCACTGCTGAGGAGTTGGCAGACATCAGAGAAAAGCAGGAAAAAGACAAAATTACCCCGGGGTATTATGGTGAATATGCTCATTGCAGAGATTTGAGCTATGAGGAGATTGAGGAAAAAATCAATAAAGGTGCAGGTTTTGTTGTAAGATTAAAGTCACCGGGAAAAGAGGATAAGAGAATCTCCTTTGAGGACGGAATTAAGGGCACAATTGAAATGCCTGAAAATATAACCGATATAGTTTTATTAAAGACCGATGGAATACCAACCTATCATTTTGCTCACGCAGTTGATGATCACCTGATGGGTACAACTGATGTTATAAGAGGTGATGAATGGATTTCATCAGCACCAATACATTTACAGCTATTTGATGTGCTTGGCTTTGAAACACCAAGATATTCACACATTTCTCCTATCACCAAAGAGGATGAGGAAACGGGGGGAAAAAGAAAGCTTTCCAAGAGAAAGGACCCTGAGGCTGCAGTTACCTACTACCATGAGGTAGGGTATCCTAAGGAAGCAGTTCTGGAATATCTTCTAACTATTGCTAATTCAAACTATGAGCAATGGCGAATGGACAATCCTGAGGCTGACAGAAACACATTCCCATTTTCTTTAAAGAATATGAGCAAGGCAGGAGCATTGTTTGATATTGCAAAGCTCACCGACATCAGTAAGACCTATATAGCAACCTTGTCGGCAGAGGAGGTTTATGAAAGAGTGCTTGCCTGGGCAGAGGGCTATGATGAAAAATTCAAAGAAAGAATTATAAATAATCCAGAGTATGCACTAAACATATTCTCCATTGAAAGAGGTAACGAAAAGCCAAGAAAGGATATTTCAAAGTGGGCAGAGATGCCTGAATATGTGGAATATTTCTATGAAGCACCAAAAAATTGCGAATATCCCGAAAATCTATCAAATGCCGATATGGCAGAGATTTTAAAGGAATATAAAAAGGTCTATACTCCTGATGAGGACCAGGAGAGCTGGTTCCCTAAGGTGAGGGATATGAGTGAAAGCTTGGGCTATGCAAAGGCACCTAAGCTATATAAGAAAAATCCTGAGGAATATAAGGGCCATGTGGGAGATGTGAGCACAGTTATAAGAGTGGCTGCAACAGGCAGAAGAAACACTCCCGACTTGTACCAGATTTTGAAAACTCTTGGATATGACGAGGTAATCAGAAGATTTGATGATGCAATAAGTTCATTGGAAAACTAAGAAGGACAGGTGATATACTAAATGGAAGAGATAAGAGAATCGGTTAATTTTATACACGAGGCAATAAATAAGGATCTGGAGGATGGAGTCTATAACAGAGTTCAGACGAGATTTCCTCCTGAGCCAAACGGATATCTTCATATTGGTCATGCAAAGGCAATATGCATTGATTTTGGCACAGCAATAAAATATAACGGAAGCTGTAATTTAAGACTTGATGACACTAATCCTACAAAGGAGGATGTGGAGTATGTGGATGCAATTATGGAGGATATAAAATGGCTTGGCTTTAAGTGGGACAAGGTTTTATATGCATCCGATTATTTTGATGCAATACATGAGTCTGCCATAAAGCTTATTAAAATGGGCAAGGCATATGTTGATGATTTAACTGCAGAAGAAATAAGAGAATACAGAGGTACTTTAACCGAGGCAGGTAAGAATAGTCCGTATCGTGACCGTAGTGTTGAGGAAAATCTTGAGCTTTTTGAAAGAATGACCAAGGGAGAATTCCAGACAGGTGAAAAGGTTTTAAGAGCAAAGATTGATATGGCGTCACCTAATCTCAATATGCGTGACCCTGTAATTTACAGAATTTTACACGCTGAGCATCACAGAACGGGGGACAAGTGGTGTGTGTACCCGATGTACGATTTTGCACATCCTATTTCCGATACTGTGGAGGGAGTAACTCACTCTTTATGTTCTTTGGAATTTGAGGACCATCGTCCTTTATATGACTGGGTGCTAAGGGAGCTTGGTTTTGAAGAGCCATCCCGTCAGATTGAATTTGCAAGAATGAATTTAAACTACACCCTCACAAGTAAGAGAAAATGCCTAAAGCTTGTTCAGGACAATATCGTTTCAGGCTGGGACGACCCAAGAATGGGAACTCTTTGTGGAATGAGAAGGCGTGGCTACACTGCTACTGCAATCCGTGATTTTTGCGATAGAATTGGTGTTGCAAAGTCAAATAGCGTGATTGATTTTAGTTTACTTGAGCATTGTGTTCGTGAGGACCTGAACAAAAATGCACCTCGTGCAATGGCAGTTTTAAGACCAATTAAGCTGATAATTGACAACTATCCTGAGGGACAGGTTGAGGAAATAGAGGTTGAGATTAACCCCGAAAGACCTGAAATGGGAACAAGAAAGGTTGAATTCTCAAGGGAATTGTATATTGAAGAGGACGACTTTATGGTGGATGCACCAAAAAAATATTTCAGACTTGCTCCCGATAGAGAGGTAAGACTCAAAAGTGCATACTATGTAACCTGTGTCGATTATAAAATGGATGACGAGGGCAGAGTCTATGAGGTACACTGTACCTATGACCCTGAAACCCGTGGAGGTCAGTCCCCTGACGGACGAAAGGTTAAGGGCACAATTCATTGGGTGAGTGCAGCTCATTCAATCAATGCAACTATCAAGTTGTACGACAGGCTTTTCAATGTAGAAAACCCATCCGACGAAAGCAAGGTGGGAAGCTTTATTGAAAACTTAAATCCTGAATCAGAGGTGGTTTTAAAGGATTGTAAGATAGAGAGTAATTTAGCAAATGTGAAGCCGGGAGATACCTTCCAGTTCTTGAGAATGGGATATTTCTGTGTGGACACCGACAGTGCAGAGGACAATATAATAATCAACAGAACTGTTGCTCTTAAGGATTCCTGGGCAAAGGTAATGGATAAATAGTTTTTGAAAGGAAGTTTTTAAAGTGTTTGAATCAAATAAATATTTATCGGACAGAGTAAAGCCTCTAAAGGCTTCTGCAATCCGTGAGATGTTTAAGCTCATGGCAGACCCTGAAATTATTTCATTAGCGGGAGGAAACCCATCCTCCGAGCTTTTTCCAGGAGAGGAATTGTCAAAAATAGCAGGTAAAATTTTAATGACCAATCCTGCAGGTGCATTGCAATATGGCACAACTGACGGCTATGCTCCATTAAAGGAAAAGGTTATAGAAAGAGTGAAAAAGATAAATTCCATCAGTGAGGGTGACAGAGTGATTATCACCACAGGTGCACAACAGGGTATAGACTTGGTGGCAAAAATTCTTGTTAATGAGGATGAGGCTGTTGTTGTGGAGGACCCGAGCTTTATCGGCACATTAAACTCTTTGCGTTCCTATAAGGGAAGGCTTATTGGCGTTCCTCTTGAGGATGACGGAATGAATATGGAAAAGCTGGAAGAGGCATTGAAGAACAACAAAGTAAAGTTTATTTACACAATCCCTACCTTCCAGAATCCGTCGGGAATAACCACATCACTTGAAAAGCGTGAAAAAATGCTTGAACTGGCAGAAAAATATGATGTTATTATCTTAGAGGACAATCCATATGGTGATTTAAGATTTGAGGGTGAGGATGTGCCCACTATCAAATCGCTTGATAAAGAGGGAAGAGTTATTTATGTGGGAAGCTTTTCAAAAATTCTCTCTCCGGGATTACGCATAGGCTATACTGTGGCAAACGCAGAGTTTTCCGATAGAATAGAGGTTGTTAAGCAGGTAAATGATGTACATACTCCTCTTCTCACTCAGATGATGGCAACAGAGTTTATGAAGAAATATGATATTGATAAGTATATCCAGAAGGGCAGAGAGCTATATGGCAGAAAGTGCAGATTTATGCTTGAGTGTATGGATAAGTATTTTCCAAAAAGTGTTACCTACACTCGTCCACAGGGAGGCTTGTTCATTTTATGCTCAGCGCCTGAGGGAACTGACACCAATGCACTTTTAAAGGAAAGCCTGAAATATAAGGTAGCCTTTGTGCCTGGAAATAGCTTCTCAACCAATATAGAAAAGCCCTCAAACCTGTTTAGACTCAACTACTCAACTATGCCTGAGGAAAAGATTGAAGCAGGTATCAAGGCATTGGGTGAGCTTTTATATAACACACTGGGCGAGTAAAGTGTATCAGGAAAGGAATATAAAAATGGACGAAAAGAAAACTATATTTTCGGGGGTTCAACCCTCGGGAAATATCACATTAGGGAATTATCTTGGTGCAATTAAGAACTTTGTGGATTTGCAGCACGATTATCATTGTTGCTATGCCATAATGGATTTACACTCAATAACTGTTCGTCAGGACCCGCAGGAATTAAAGAAAAGAACCCTTGATTTGTTGAAAATTTATCTGGCTTGTGGAATTGATCCTGAAGAAAATTTATTGTTCATTCAATCCCATGTGCCTGCTCATGCACAATTATCTTGGGTGCTTAATTGCTATACATATATGGGAGAATTGTCGAGAATGACACAGTTTAAGGATAAGTCCCAAAAGCATGCCGACAACATAAATGCAGGCTTGTTCACATACCCTGTGTTAATGGCGGCAGACATACTTTTGTATCAGACCGACCTTGTGCCTGTTGGAAAGGATCAGCTTCAACACATTGAAATTGCAAGAGATATAGCACAACGCTTTAACTCAATCTATGGTGATGTGTTTAAGGTTCCCCAAGGCTTTATGCACAAGAATGGTGCGAAGATTATGAGTCTTACCGAGCCTACAAAGAAAATGTCAAAATCGGATGAAAACCCAAAATCCTATATCTCAATACTTGATGATTTCGATGTTATGGCAAAGAAAATCAAAAGTGCAGTCACAGATAGTGAAGGCATAATTGAGTACAGGGAAAATGACGAGGAAAAGGCAGGAATAAACAATCTTTTGAGTATAATGTCTGCAGTTACAGAGAGAGAAATTGAAAGCATTGTGAACGATTATCAGGGCAAGGGCTATGGTGACTTTAAAAAGGATGTTGCCGAGGCTGTTGTTGAATGCCTGAAGCCTATAAGAGAAAGATATGACCAATTGTCATCAGACAAGGCATATCTTGAAGGAATATACAAAAACGGAGCTGAAAGAGCAAACAGAATGGCGCAAAGAACTCTGCAAAAGGTTTATAAAAAGGTTGGTTTCTTGCAATAGAGTATAGGTTTTTGAGATTGAGAGGATAGATACTTGATATGACAAGACAGGAAATTATATTTTTAATCGGTGCATTCATTGTTGCATTTTTGTTCAGTGTTGCATCCACTCCACTTGTTAAGATGTGGGCAGAAAAATTTAAGGTATATGATATCCCGAAGGATTCGAGAAGAATGCACTCCACACCTATTCCGAGAATGGGTGGCGTTGCTATAATATTTGGATTTATGGTTGCACTCCTATGCTTCTATGGAAAGATGGACAGGCGTATTGCGGCCACAATAATAGGGGCTACCATTATTTCTGTGATGGGTATTGTGGACGATATCAAAGCTCTGGACGCCAAGCCAAAATTCATTATCCAGATCATAGCTGCACTGGTGGTTGTGATAGGTGGAGACTTGAAAATTGATGTAATCACTAATCCCAACTTCTTTGCAAGCAATCCATATTGGGTGCTTCCTGAATGGTTGTCTGTGATTGTTACTATTGTGTGGATAGTTTTCATAACCAATGCCGTTAACTTTATTGACGGTCTTGACGGTCTTGCAGCAGGGGTATCGGCAATTATGTCGGTAAGTCTTGTGTTTATAGCAGTGAAGGTTGGGGAGTATCCTGTTGCCGTAATAGGAACATCACTTATGGGAGCGTGCTTTGGATTTTTGCCATACAACTTTAATCCTGCAAAGATATTTATGGGAGATACAGGCTCCACATTTTTAGGCTTCATTTTAGCGACACTTTCCATTCAGGGCGTGTTTAAAAGCTATGCCATAATTTCCTTTGCAGTGCCACTTTTAATTCTTGGTTTACCATTGTTTGATGCAAGCTTTGCAATGTTGAGAAGAATTTCGAAAGGACAAAGTCCAATGCAGGCAGACAGAGGTCATCTTCATCACAGATTGATAGATATGGGATTTTCTCAGAAGCAGACAGTTTTCATTCTCTATGCAATCAGTGGTGTTCTTGGAATAACTGCAGTTGTTCTTGCAGAGAGTACTGCCTTGAGGGCAATATTGATACTTTTGTGCGTGATAGTATTTTTACTTATTGAGTCATTGCTCATTAAGGGAAATCTGGATAATAAAAATTCTGAAAATGAGGAAGGAAAGGGTGAGGACAATGGAAAAAATTAAGGTAATGCTTGTTTTTGGCACAAGACCTGAGGCTATTAAAATGGCACCTGTTGTGCTTGAACTAAAGAAATATCCACAGATTGAAACAATTGTGTGTGTGACTGCACAACACAGGGAAATGCTTGACCAGGTCCTTGAAATTTTCAATATAAAGCCTGACTTTGACTTAAATATTATGAAGGACAGGCAAACCCTAATCGGAATAACAACAAGAGTTTTGGAAGGACTTGACTCTGTTATGAAACAAGCAAAGCCCGACATTGTTTTGGTCCATGGCGACACCTCAACCACCTTTGTTGGTGCATTGGCAGCGTTTTATAATCAGATTAAGGTAGGTCATGTTGAGGCAGGACTGAGAACCTATGATAAATACTCACCATTCCCTGAGGAGATGAACAGGTGCTTAACAGGAAGAATTGCAGATCTGCATTTCTCTCCCACAGTTGCCAACAGAGAAAATCTCTTGAAGGAAAGCATTCCTGAGGAGAAAATATTTATCACAGGTAACACCGTTATTGATGCTTTAAAAACCACAGTTAATGATGGATATAAATTCAAAACCAAGGAGCTTAATGACCTTGATTTTGAGAATAAGAGAGTTGTAGTTGTAACAGCTCACAGAAGAGAAAACCTTGGTAAGCCATTAGAGGATATATGCAATGCCTTAAAGGAAATTGTAACATCCTATGATGATGTTGAATTAGTTTATCCTATGCATTTAAACCCTGCAGTAAGAGAAACTGTGCTTTCAATTCTTGATGGGGTTAAAGGCGTGCATCTGATTG
Organism: Clostridia bacterium; assembly: GCA_045649415.1. Lineage (GTDB taxonomy): Bacteria > Bacillota > Clostridia > UBA1381 > UBA1381 > CAKSQL01. The sequence continues at coordinate 83,111 of JAZRPY010000006.1, forward strand.
AGCCTGTGAATGTGGATGAGCTTCACAATTTAATGAGCAGAAGCTATATGATTTTAACCGATTCGGGAGGACTTCAGGAGGAGGCTCCTGCGTTGGCAAAGCCTGTTCTCGTGCTCAGGCGTGAAACTGAACGCCCCGAAGCAGTTGAGGCAGGAACAGTCAAATTGGCAGGTGTCGATAAGGACACAATCGTTAATATGGCAAAGGAGCTTTTGGATAGTCCAGAAGCATATAAAAAGATGGCACAGGCAGCTAATCCTTATGGTGACGGAGAAGCGTCAAGAAGAACTGCAGAGGCTATTTTGCATCACTTTGGCAAAATGGAAAAGCCAAGTGATTTTGTGCCGGGAAAATAACTCTGTTTAAAGGAGAGTAAAGGGATATGAAGGTTTTTGAATTAGAGGAAAAATTAGGTTGCACCTTGGTATGTGGCGAGGGTGGTAAGAACAAGGAAATCAATGGTTGCTATATAGGTGACCTGTTGAGTCTTGCCATGAGTAAGGTGGAAAAGGACAATGTGTGGATAACTATCCAGAGCAATATCAATATAGCGGCAGTTGCCACCTTGACCGAGGCAGGCTGCATAGTTATCTGCGACGGCTTTGAGCCTGATGAAAACACAAGGAAAAAGGCAGACCAGGAGGATATCCCCATTTTCTCATCTGACAAGTCTGCATATGAATTGGCAAAGCTTTTATCGGGGCTGGGAATATGAAACTTTCATACGATTTACATATACATTCGGCTCTGTCACCCTGTGGGGATAATGATATGACGCCCAACAATATTGTAAATATGTCGATAATTAAGGGACTTGATGTAATTGCAGTAACCGACCATAATACTGCCATGAATGTGAGGTCGGTTATGAAGGTGGCAGAGGATAACCTTCTGGTTATACCGGGGATTGAAATGACCACTGCCGAGGAGGTCCATGTGGTTGCATATTTTCCCACAATTGAGTCGGCAGAGGAAATGTCAGCACTTGTCAAACAAGGTTTGCCACCCATAAAAAATCAGGCCGATATTTTTGGTCATCAATATTATATGGATGAAGAGGATAATATCATAGGCGAGGAGGAAATCCTTCTTGTTACTGCAACCTCTATGGATATATATGATGTTTTTTTGAAGGTGAGGGAGCTTGGAGGAATATGTGTTCCTGCACATATAGACAGAACAAGCTATAGTGTTTTGTCTAACCTTGGCTTTATGCCACCAGACCTGTATGTGCCCACAGTTGAAATAACAAAAAATAGTTTAGAGAAATATAAAAAAGACTATAACGGATACAACATAATCACATCCTCGGATGCCCACTATCTTGAAAATATCCATGAAAGAGAGTTTTTTATGGAAATAGATGGCAAAACTGCCAAAGATGTGCTTGATTTTATATCTAAAATCAACGGAAAATAAAAAATTTAAAAATATAATAAAAAAGGTTGTTTTTGTCGTAAAAAAGTGATATAATTAGTTGGAACTCTAAAATGAGTATATTTGTTTGTTAAGGATTGTTATTTTTTTATCAAACAAATACTTTTTTATAAATTAGTGCTAAAAAGAATAGGAGGTCTTTTGATGAAAAAAACACAAACCATACCATTTAATGGTACAAAGGAACAGGAACAAGAGCTCATGGCAGTAATTGCCAAGCACAAGGACCAGCGTGGAGCAACTATTCCGGTACTTCATGAGGCTCAGGAAATCTACGGATATCTGCCAATCGAGGTACAAAAGATGATTTCAGAGGGGTTGGGGGTATCTCTGGCGGAAATCTATGGAATTGTTACATTCTACACTCAGTTCTCACTTAATCCAAAGGGTAAGTATGAGATTGGTGTATGTCTTGGAACAGCTTGCTATGTTAAAGGTTCAGGCGACATTCTTGACGAAATAAAGAAAGAATTGGGTATCGATGTTGAGGAGTGTACTCCTGACGGAAAGTTTTCAATTACTGCTACCCGTTGCGTAGGTGCTTGTGGACTTGCACCTGTTGTTACAATTAACGACGATGTTTATGGCAGACTTGAAAAGAAGGATGTTAAAGACATTCTTAAAAAGTACGAATAATCCCATATGAAAGAGATATCTTTACATATAATGGATATAATGCAGAATTCTGTTGTGGCAGGTGCAACCTTAGTGGAGCTTATTTTAGATGAGCAGCCGGATAAGGACTACCTCACCTTCACAGTGACCGACAATGGTTGTGGAATGAGTGAGGACCTTTTAAAAAGGGTTGTTGATCCCTACACCACAGGGAGAACAACAAGAAGGGTTGGTCTTGGAATACCCCTGGTAAAATTAGCTTGTGAAAACACTGGTGGAGAGTTAGGGATTCAGTCAGAGGTAGGAAAGGGCACAACGCTTTCAGCAAAATTCGGATATCACCATATAGACAGAGCACCTGTTGGTGATATGGCACAAACAATTCATCAGCTTATCACTGCTTATGAGGAGATAGACTTTATTTATAAGCATTTGGTTGGTGATAAAGAATTTTCTCTTGACACAAGGGAATTAAAGAAAATCTTAAATGGCGTATCCTTTAAAGAGCCTGAGGTCACAATGTGGCTTCTTGAATATTTAAAGGAAGGGGAAAATGAGATTTTGTGAATATTTTAAAATAATAAAAATTTGGGAAAGGACGGACAAGAAAATGAAAAGTTTAGCAGAATTGGAAGCAATCAGAAGCAAAGCTATTAACAATGTCACAATGAGAAAAGATGACCACGCTGTAAGAGTGGTTGTGGGTATGGCTACCTGTGGAATTGCAGCAGGTGCAAGACCTGTAATGGCAGAGTTTGTTGAGGAAATTGCAAAGCGTAACTTAGACCATATAACTGTTACTCAAACAGGTTGTATCGGCGTTTGCAGATTAGAGCCTATTGTTGAGGTATATATGCCTGATGCAGAAAAGGTAACATATGTTAAAATGACTCCTGAAAAGGCAAAGAAGGTCGTTGCAGAGCATTTAGTGAACGGAAAAGTTGTTACCGAATATACAATCGGAGCCAACGAATAATCTTAAAAAATAACAAAGCGTTATAAATAGGATTTGCGAAAATGCAGTCCTCACATTATGTTGAAAGGAATGAAAAAACGATGGATATGGTAAGAGGTCACATACTATGTTGTGGTGGTACCGGATGTACATCATCAGGCAGTGAAGCAATTATTGCCGAAATGGAGAAGCAACTGAAGGAACACGGTTTGGAAAAAGAATTCCAGGTTGTTAAAACAGGTTGTTTTGGTCTTTGTGCATTAGGTCCGATTATGATTGTGTATCCTGAGGGAGCTTTCTATAGCAGAGTTCAAACTGAGGATATTAAGGAAATTGTTGAAGAGCATTTATTGAAGGGGCGTATAGTTAAGCGTCTGCTTTATCAAGAAACAATCGAGGGCGATAACATTAAGAGCTTGAATGAGGTTGATTTCTATAAGAAGCAGTTAAGAATTGCTTTGAGAAATTGTGGTGTTATCAACCCTGAAAATATCGAAGAATATATTGCATTTGACGGTTATAAGGCATTAGGTAAGGTTCTTACTGAAATGACACCTGAGGCAGTTATCGAAGAAATTAAGAAGTCAGGCTTGCGTGGCCGTGGAGGCGGTGGCTTCCCAACAGGTATGAAATGGCAGTTCGCAAGAGCTTCCCAGAACGAGCAAAAGTATGTTGCTTGTAACGCCGACGAAGGTGACCCCGGTGCATTTATGGACCGTTCCATCCTCGAAGGTGACCCCCACGTACTTATCGAAGCTATGGCTATCGCAGGTTACGCTATCGGCGCTAATCAGGGCTTTGTATACGTTCGTGCTGAATATCCTATCGCTGTAAGACGTTTGCAGATTGCTATCGACCAGGCTAAAGAATACGGTTTGCTCGGTAAAAACATCTTCGGCACAGGTTTTGACTTTGACCTTGAAATCCGTCTTGGTGCAGGTGCATTCGTTTGTGGTGAGGAAACTGCTTTGATGACTTCTATCGAAGGTAACCGCGGTGAGCCTCGTCCCCGTCCTCCTTTCCCTGCAGTTAAAGGTTTGTTCGGCAAACCCACAGTTTTAAACAACGTTGAAACTTATGCAAATATCCCCAGAATTATCTTAAACGGTGCTGAATGGTTTAACTCCATCGGTACAGAAAAATCCAAAGGTACTAAAGTATTTGCTCTTGGTGGTAAAATCAAGAACACAGGTCTTGTTGAAGTTCCTATGGGTACAACTCTCCGTGAAGTAGTTGAAGAAATCGGTGGCGGTATCCCCAATGGTAAGACATTTAAAGCTGCTCAGACAGG
>JAZRPY010000007.1:0-56575 GCA_045649415.1 Clostridia bacterium
AAACTATGATGTTGATTGTTTTAATTATCATAAGATAAAATGTCGTTATTACAACGTATTTTCCACATTTGAATCCATTGTTGCGAACATCTTTTTATCACTGTTTTGATGTGTTCATCTACCGATTTTACACCGACTAAATAATCAGTATACACCCAGTAATGTACGTTTGAACCCCATTTGCACATTGAAAACTCCGCAAAAGCTCCTTTTATGATAACCGACACATAGTAATGTCTGTTAACTTTATATTCATAGCATTTGTATTCATTAAAATTCTTGTTCATTTTATCCCCTCCGAAAATATTGTAGTTGGCGGTTTTTGAATAGATACCGCCAAACTATAAATGTTAATCTTCAAGAAGCGAAATCATTTTAGCAGTCATAAATATTTTTGTACTTCCCAAAACCAAGTCAATATCTGATAAATTATCTGTGTTAAACCATTTATCGGGTTTTGTTAGTTCATTGTTCCAACTTGTTATGTAACTTTTGCATTCATTTTTCCAATTAATAATTTCGCCTGAAGCGGTATTATGATTTTCGATATAGCCATATACTTTTTTTGCTGACTCAAATGCAATCTTCTTAAAAAAACACATGCTAAACTCGTAACTAGGACTATTGAAATAATCCTCGGGTGTTGCATAAGAAGTCTCATCATCAAAAGGACAGTACATATCTGTTGCTGCATTGTCAATGAACTCTTTTAGATTATTAGTTATAAACAGAAGTATATTAGGCAAACAAAAATACCCATCTATCTTCTTCACAACATCCTTAGTTGTCTCATTTGTTGCAAGACCATATAGTGCACTAAACCATTCCGCTAAGGTGGCTTCCATTGTTAAAAGTGTTGCATTGAGCACGGTGTATGCTTCTCTAAGCATTACTGATTCATTTGCAAAACTTAATGTTTCGGTTCTCGCTTCTTGGTGAGCACCCCAGTAATTTGTAAACATGACCGCGATGTAATCAAAAAAGTCTTTACAATTCATTACTTTCTCAGTATAAGACCTCATATTTTTTAAAAATTTTTTATTTGTTTTCATAAAATTTCCTCCTTCTGGTCGTTTTGACCGTTTCAAATTTATTTTGTTTTAATATATGTGTAGCTGTCAGCTTGTTGGGCTGCGAATGTGTATTATAAAGTTATTATTCATGCGCAGCACCTCTTTCTTCAAAGGCGTTGGCTTTATCAATAACCTTTTTTATGGCGCGTTCAAATGCTCCGATTCCTGTAAAAGTTGAGAGCAAGCGCACTTTTTCAAACAGATATGGCATACTAATGAACAATTCAACGATTATAGCATATAGAACATCAACTACAATTGAGTTCCCAGCCTGTTTATAAATCTGAGAATCGCTCACAACCGCAGAAGCAGCCTTGTAATCTTCTTCTGTAAAACCGGTCATTCTTAATGCCTCAGAAGCGCTTAACTTCTTAATAAGATAACGCTCCTGATCGTCTATCTGTGTTTTTTGCAAAACTATTGTTGAATGATTACTCGCTGTTAATGTCGGTGTACATTTAATACCGACAACATTATCCTGAAATGCCGAAGGACACTCCATACGAAAGATGTTTTTATCGCTATTTACAATAAGCTCTTTGTCGCGAATTATGTTTCTCTTTACAGAATTCATAATCTTATCATGAATAACAATTCTTTCGTCTGTCCCTTCAAAAAAAGGCTTAGGATCGTCGAGTATATCATTAAATTCCTTCCCGTTTTCTATTGGTTCGGGAAACTTAAAGCGAAGGTTGTCAAGGTCTTTCCTGATAGCGAGTACATATACACGCTCGCGATTTTGTGGTATGCCGTAGTTCTTGGCATTAAGTACCTTGTAATATACGTTATAGCCGTATTCTTCAATCTCCGCGATAAACAAGTCAAATACTTCTTTAAAACGATTACTTGTAAGGTTTTTAACATTCTCATACAACGCCACTTTTGGTCTTGTGGCATATAGAATTTTTAGCCAGTGAACCAACAGTGAAGAACGAGTTTTTTCAAGATTTCTTGAACCACAATTCGGACAGCGGTCTCGTCTTGTATGATGCACTGTCAAAGGATTATATTCAGCTCCACATGACAGACACTTGAACATACTGCCACGCTTATTTCCACTGATTGAGAAATCTTGACAGGGACTTCCCCCTACGAGGAAGTTGATGTATGGTAATGTTAATAGGTTTATTTTCGTAATGTCCCAAAGGTTTTTCAATGGGCTTATGTTGTGTATCGCACAAAATGCCGCTGCTGCGAACTTATCTATTTCGCAAAAGCGGACTAATTCATATAAAAATCTCATGTTTTTACCTCCTAAAATTGAAATTTCAGAAGGTAAGGCCTTACCATCAAGAGGGTGATCAAGTCCTCTTGCTCTGTTTCGTTATATATAAAAAATCAACCGAGGTAGCTAATCCCGATTGATTCATCATGGTGGGTTATAATACTGCTGTTGAGAGGTTGTCCCGCCGAACTTCAACAACATATTTTACTTATGCAGCAACAGCTTCAACATCGTCGCTGATTTCTGCTTCAATATCTTCAAAATCTATAGTTGTAGTGTTTTCAGTTTCTTCACTTTCAGATACAATAACTTCAGGTTGTTCCATTTGTTCGCGCAAATAAATGGCATCAATAACATCGGAACAACTTGCAAATTTCCCCTCATCAGGCGCATATGCGATAAAATGACGACCTTCCTTTGCGCAGACATCAATAGCTGTACCATAACCGCCATAAATAAAGATGTTATCACCAGGAAGTGATGAGTTTACAATTAAGCGTCTCATAAATTCCGGATGCATAGCGTCTTGATAAACAAGAGAAAAATCGCGATCATCCTCAAAATACTTAATCTTTGTATGACTATCGCCATAAATTTTAACTCCGCCCTTGCGTAAGTAAAGCACATATTGTGTTTTGTTGCCTTGATAAAGGGATAGAATATCAAATTTATAGTCCTGTTTTTTGAAATACATTAACACCGGTGGAAGCTGAATCATATCAACCAATACATAAAGGCTAGGTTTTGGCTGTTTCGCTATAATTGCTTCCATAAAGTCATAGTCGATATCAAGTCCCAGATTTGTTATATCAAAGTAAGCCATTTGGATGCTTCCTTTTTCAGTAGAGCCCAATAACTGAATATCATCCTGATACAAAGTGTCCACTGTATCTTCAAGAATTGTAGATGTTAAGTTATAATCAGGACATTCAAGCAACGCAAGCTCAATTCTTTTATTGCTTACCACATAATACTTTTTCAATAATTCGAATCCGATAAACTTTCTATTAGACCTTATTGCCGCCTCAAAAGTTGTTCCGGAACCTGCGAAAGGATCGCAGATAATTTGTCCATCATCCGTAATTGCTTCAATAAGTGCTTGTAATTGAGGGACAAACTTTGTGGTAGGATGATATAGTTCATCATTTTTGCTAACTTTCACTACCGGAGTAGTGAAGTGGTCGGTTTCAAGATGAATTTCATCCTCAACCTCTTTTGCATAAGCCAATACAATGTACTCCATGCTATTAACGACATATGTATTGGAACAAAATTTAGGACAACAGTTACTTTTGCTCCAGGTAAGAAGTCGAAACTCCATACCTTTTTCTGTGAAATATTCAATATACATCGGAATCTGTTCTTTATTACAATAGAATATACCTTTGAATCTGTCTCTTCCCATAATCCTGATACATTCGTCTAAAATCTGAATATCAAAGCCATGACTTATAAAATCAAGTTCAGATACATAAGCTGTATCTGTTGCTGCACCAGCAGGTTTATCTGTCATCTTCTGGAGGTATGGTGGATCAGAAATGATAGCACCGTCTACTGAACCGTCTTTCATTCTTCTGAGACCGATTAAACAATCCATATTATATACTCGTCCAGTTGCCAGAACATTCATCAAGTCCTGCGCTTCTCTCCAAAGTCTATATGTCTCAATTACGTTTAAATCTTTAATTTCATTTACATTTGTTTTCAATTTAATCAATCCTTTCATATTTAATATATTAATTTGGTTTCCTAAACAAAGGTTGCGGTTTTACCTTTCCGCACATAGGACTTTCACCTTCCCGTGGTTCTCACCGAACCGCCCCCATTATGTGAATTGTGGCTGGGCGGAAGTATCATTATATTCAATACAAGGTCATCGCTCGCAGTTGGTATCTGTTTTACTGCTACAATCTTATCGCTCGCTTATATATAATAAGGTTATGGCGGATTTGCAGTTTCGCTCTCTCATATCGTAAAGTACCTTTGCTTTTGTATTCAATTGTCAAGGTTCAAATCGGTTTTAAGACCTCGTTGTTCTCGCAACCTCTATTTTTAGTTTACCAAATTCCGAGTCAAAATTCAGTCCCGTTTGTTCTATAAAATTCTAATACACATAACAAAATTGTGAATTCATAGAAAAGTCAATAAAAAATTGGATATTTCCAATTTTCTGTTGAAAAATAATTTAAAACGTGATATAATAGACCAAAATAAAGAACATAAAAAAATGAAGTTTTTTTTAAAAAAAGGGGTTGATTCCATGCAGGCAAGATATTCTCCAACCATAAAACTAAGAAATATAGCAAAAGATGTTGAAAAACAACGCTTAAAGTGCGGTGTTCAGTTTTTTTCAGAGCTGATGGGTCGCTCAAAATCATGGTGCTGTAATTTTTTTAATGCAGCTGCCGAGGTAAAAGGTGTTTATCCGGAAGATTTAAAAAGATTATTCGCAATTGAGTATAACTGTGTGTTGTTTGAAAACAAAAAAGAGCAGATGAAAGGTTTGTTAGAAAACGCAATTAATTCAAATATCTGTGCTGCTGACGCATCTCTTGATAAGATTTTCAAAACCATAGAATTCAGAGATGAACACGGTTCATATCATAAACGTTATAAAGTTCCTCAAGAAATTTTTAGTGGTGAAGAAATTCCGATTGCCGGTAATGTATATGCTAACGCGAGCAAACGAGGTACATATATTTTTAAAGAAGAGGCATTCATTCAATACGACAAGATGTTATTCTCTGAGCTTAAAGAAAAATTTTCAACAGAAGAAATTGTAAGACTGCAAAGCAAAGAAATCAGCAACTATATTAAAATGGTTGATTTTGACGAAGACGGCAGGGCAATACCACAATTTCCTGACGATAACAAAGAGGTTGAGCGAGTTGAAAACTATATCGCAAAACGGATGAGCAGTATTCTTCATAAAGAACCATTAAGTTGCCTGTCGGATTATTGGTTGTTTGCAGCTTATTACAAATATTGCAAAGTAACCATTCCTTCGGCAATTCAAGATATATTGCGAAAATGGTATGGTTCGGGCAAAGACAAAGAAATTAATCTGGATAATCTGTTTAATATTTTGCAGATGGAAAAAGATGAAATGAAAAAATATGATAGTGGTGAGATATATTTTTTGAATGATGTCGGAAAACCTATATCAAAAAATAATTTGCCTATTATGTATATGAAGTACGACTGGAAGAGCGATCGTGCTTTAAAAGAAAGAAAAATAGAAGATGCGAAAAATTACAAGTTTAATTTGATTGATTTATATATGCTTGTTTACAATAAGATGTTAAATAATGAATATAGCCCAAGAGAATCGTTTGTTAAAACCTGCTCGCGTCTTTTTTATAATGGGTTTGAAATTTTATTCGATAAGTTAGATATACTATATTTGCCCGAAGAAAAAACCCATAAAACGGACAAAGCATATTTTGAGTTTTTAAAGAAAATCCATGAATTGTTTGCACAATTTGAAGATTCCGAAAGCAATCCCGAATATGCGTTGTTTTATAAAAACTTTAGTCAACAATTCAAGTTTTTTAAGACGATTGCCGTAGATTTTTCATTTATCGAAAAATTAAGTATGTATAATGTATTAGAACTCAACGAACAGATATCGCAATTAGTCGATATATATAGGAAAGAAAATCTTTTATAAAAAGGAATTCCCCTCTTTTCTGACAATATGAAAAATATCATATTGTGGAAAGGAGGGGATTTTACGTGGCAACAGAAGTGCAATTCTCTGTGATTTATGCCGGAGAAGAAACAAATGACATCAACGAGTTTGATTTCTTCATCAGAATGATACCAAAGGAAGATGTTGGTTGTATAACCGTTACTGCAGTTCCAAGGTACTCTCTTGATGAGAAAAAAGTCAAGCACATAAATTTTGTTTTAACATCTGAAAGACAAATTGCTGCTTATGAGGTTATGGCATTGTTAGCTGAACTCAAAGAGCTCGAGCATATAGTTCAGGATGTTAATCTTTCAGCCGAAGAAGCAGAAAAACGATTAAAACAAAATATGCTTGAAAAGTTTAACGACTTCTATGAAGATAGAAGATGTTAAAAAGTTAAAGGAGCTGAACCCTGACGGGCCAGCTCCAATTTTTATGCCGTAAATAACGGCAGTATATATAAGTCTATAAAATCCACAATCGGTTTAATATACATATAGTAGAAAAACCCTAAATTGTTTACCGATTGAACCGTGAAGTATATTCCTACGGCAAATAGAAGTAAATCACCGATAAACCACAAATCCTTTTTGATTTGCTTTAATGCAAATTTCACTTCTCCCATCGCATCATCTCCTTTTTGCTTTATTATATCGTAAACATTTATAAAAGTCAGCCCTTTTGATACGATTCATCATGTTGCTTTACGGTATGCTGAAATGACAATATAAAAAACAAGCGAAAATTGCCATATTTTTGTTGCTTATAAGTTGATTTTGCTATTTTGCAGCGTTGCTAAATCAAGGACATCCTAAAGCAACGGATAACATGACAAGTAATAATATAAATGAAAGGATGATGAACAAATGACAACAAAAACTTTTGGATATTGCCGTGTATCAAGTTCGGACCAATGCTTGGACAGGCAATTAGCTCAGCTACGAGACTTCGGAATTGACGAAAGGGACATCTATGTAGATAAAAAATCCGGTAAGGATTTTGACCGTGAGCAATATCAATTAATGAAAGCTCAGATAAGATTTCGAGATACCTGCGTCTTTACAAGCCTCGACAGAATGGGCAGAAGTTATCAGGACATCTTAGCGGAATGGTCCGACTTGCGTTCTAAGGGTTGCGACATCGTGGTTTTGGATATGCCGATATTGGATACACGAAATACCGAAGGAGGTTTGACCGGACAATTTATCTCGGATTTGTTTTTGCAAATACTTTCTTATGTTGCAGAAATAGAAAGACAAAATATTCGTGCAAGGCAACGACAAGGAATTGAACTTGCAAAAATAGCCGGTAAATATAAAGGGAGAAAACCAATCCAGACAGACGACTTTCCTGAAATTTATGAAAAAGTAAAGTCAAAAGAAATTACAGCTCGAAAAGGAATGGAAATGCTCGGAGTAAGAGCAAATACATGGTACAGGCGTGTAAAAGCATATGAGGGGCGATAACTGTCCCTCTTTTTTCATCATGATGATCTTCTGATGATGTGAACTGGTAAAAATTTTCCAAAACAACATCTTAAACAAAATCCAGAAGAAAACCAGCTCTGATACTTATAGTATGCGGTAAATAACAATCGAAGATCGTCTATCTGCACAGTGGTGGTACTATCAAAGTGCCATTACATTTTATTTTTCTGTCAAAAATCAAATTTGTTGATATTTCTGCATATTATACTGATTTACAATGGTTTTCTCAGTGTTTTGATTTTAAGACAAATTTATTCTATTTATTTCTCCTCCGTATATTTTATATCAATTATTTCAATATTTTTATACTATTATAGGCGATTTTTTTATTGGGGTAAAAAGACCACACATTATAGATATACCGATGAGCAAGCATCCCCGTGGGTGTTTTTAATAATTTGACGAATCACCTAATCCGATGTATCATGCGAATACAAAGGTAAAAAGTCCCCCACATCAAAAATATATTTTTAATCTATAATACGGGGGTTGTTTTACCAAAAATAAATGAGAGGAGTTGAGAATGGAATATAAAGAGTTATTTGAAAAGTTAGGCAATCCTAATCCTATATGTTTTTCCGATTATAAAATTATTATAACTGCAGATGATATACCTAAATATAATAGCAAATATGATATTACATTTGTTCCTAATATAGGCGGAACTACTGATGCTGATATAACAGAATTTAAAGCATTCTGGGTTGATATTGATGCAGGTAAGGATGAAAATGGCAATTATTTTTCCGGCAAAAAAGTCAGGGATTTTAAATCAAAGCAATGGGAGAAAATTTACGGGTTCGCAATACAACCTAATATTGTTACTGAAACCAGAAATGGATTTCACTTGATGTGGTTCTTGAAAGAGATGATAAGCGTAGAGCTTTGGAGAAAAATTGAAACAGCTTTAACTGAATATTTTGATGGTGATAAATCCGTTTGTTGTCCGTCTAATCAGTTAAGAGTTCCTGGAACTATGTGGAGAAAAGACCCTCAGCATCCATACCTTTGCAAAATCCTGAAACAAAATGACAATTACACTTATGTCACATCATACTGCGATGTGTTAAATATTTCAGAATCTACAACATCTGAAAAAAGAAACTCCAGATTCAGATATGCAAAATCATCATCACCAAAAAGCAAGCCATCAGAACCAAGAGTTTTGACAAGCTACAAGCAAATGTTTGACTATTTAACAAAAGATGTTGATATGTTTTCATATCTACAAGAATTCTATGGTTTAGAGGACAACAATCCTCGTTCCTTTAAGTGCATTGTACATAATGATAAGCATCCTAGTGCGAGTATATTTAAGGTTGATAGCGGAGTGGAGTTATATTGTTGCAATGCCACAAGCTGTAATTTTAAAGGAAATATCATTCAGGTTGTTGCTATGTTAGAAGGATGTTCAAGATCGGATGCCATTACTAAAATTTGTAGAAACCTTAATATTGAATATAAAGTTGATTCCAAACTGGAAGCACTACTCAGAGACAACATAAACACCATCAAGGATGATATAAAAAATTCACACACAGAATTGCATAGCACCGTCTATCGCTACCTGCCGACACTAAGAGAACTGCACGAGATTGCGATAGATAGCCTTGAGTATGCAAAGACAGAAAATAAATTCTTATTCACAGCATCAATTCAGTATATTGCCCAACAATTAGGAAGAAGTGATAAAAAGAACACCACAGCAGACATTGGGTTTTTGTGTTTGCTCAAGATGATTGAAAAGGTCGATTTGGATGCAGATACAGATGTACCAAAGGAATATGAAAGGTATATTAGAAAATTTCAAGGGACAAAGGAAAATTATATAACAGTTTTTTCAATTCCGTACTACACACATACTGTCTTGAATGAGTGTGAAGATGTTGCAAGGCAGATTAAAGCAAAAGGTTTAAGGAAAGCCCATTTTTCCTATGAAACTGTTGCTAATGCTTTCGGCAAAGAGACTGCGGATAGGGTTTTTCCGCAAATCAAGGGCAAATCAGTAAAAGAAATAGATAACTTTTTGGTTCGTGCTATGGAGAGATTAATTGAAAAAGATGGTTATTTTACCCTTAACACCCTCAAGAGTTATTATGCTGATAACGGAGTGTTCTTTAAAGAAAAGACTTATATAAGGCAACTGCCTGCAATAATGCAGCAACTTAATCTTGAAAAGATAAAAGCATCAAAGAAGATAAAGGAGCAATACAGAATACTTTCAGCAGGCTTCCCATATCTTTTTAGAAAAAAATCCTGACATCTGACCAGGCTACATTCTGAATTGTTCAATTTTTTTCGCAGCTTTCCGTAAATTTTGTGATTTTATAGAATTTTTGTGAATAAAGGAGATTCAAATTTTTTGTTCAAAACATCATCATAAATATTTTACGGTGAAAGGATGTTGATTTTTATGATGACAGAAATGAATTCTTACATAAGAAAATATGATATTTTCTATGTCTATTTGGGTTCAGAGAGGAACGGAAGCGTGCAGAACGGTGGCTCTACCGGATTTCGCCCGTGCATTATTATAAATAATAAGGTTGCATGTGATGTAAGTCCCGTACTGTTGGTTGTTCCCATTACTTCAAGTAACGGCAAACACGCCAAAGAAATGCCTACTCACTTGGATTTAGGTGACACCTTGAAAAAGCACTCTGTTGCGATGTTTGAACAAATTTTAACCGTTAATCGGTATCAATTAAAAAGCAAGATTGCAAGTCTTTCTGAAAACTTAATTGAAGCTGCAGATGAAAAATTGAAAATATCACTTGGACTGATTCCTCAATATGCATGAAATCAAAAAAATAAGAGTGCTTTCGACTTAGCACTCTTATTTCTCTGTTGCGAGAAACGCATCAAATAATAATACAAAAGACAAATTCTACGAAAGAGGGTTTAATGCTACAACAAATGTATTTTTCTAACCACCACCTTTAATGGAATATCTATATTAACTGCTTGATGCAGATTGTTTTTTGTAAAACAAAATGTCTTATGTATGTGTGATTTATGAATTATTTATATTATTACATATAGATTCAAAAAGCCCTTTTTTATCAGAAGATAAGAAAAAGCAACGAAATTGATTGCATCGGTGGTTAAAATTTCAACATCTGTCATCTGCGCCAGTTTAGCGGCGATTTTTGCGACAAAAAATAGCACCCACATTAAGGTGCTACATTGATAACATTCTTCTTTTTCTGAACTGCATAATCAAATGCAATTTTTGTTCCGCTTTTGGGCTGATAGTCAGATATATCTCTTCTTGAATTTCTCCGCCTTGGAGGGAGATAATCTTCAATATAATAAAAGATACAATGTGAGCAAAGGTTTATCATATGTTGATTACGCTCCACATAAGCTGCCCTACCGGAATTTCGCACTTTGTCTGGATAATATGTATCTTCATAACTTTCTAATAAATAACCAGTATAATCTTCATTTATGTCCGAATATTCAGCTCGTACATATATTCTTTTGATATGCGGATACTTTTCTCTTAAAGAAGAGACAACTCTGTGGCAGAAGCGGTCAAATTCGCTCTTGCTTCCAAAGTAAAAAGTATCAACACCAGAATCAATCATTTTTTCAACCTCATTATATAATCTTTCTTCAAACTCTGCAGTTTGTTCTATTTTACGATGTCCGACAAAACAACACCGCTTATTCTTTAAATCTTCCATTCATTTCACACTCTCAAAAGCAATTATTTTAGATGCATATACAATCAATTTGTTTGCATTATACCATTTTTTTATCTTTTAGTCAATCAATTCTGTTGTTTTATAAACAAGTTTGTTGGTCGATAATAAATCTCATCTGAAATATAATATATAGTAGAGGTGAGAGAGTATGAAAAGCAAGAATTATGATGTTTGGCTGGGGATTGGTCTTAACATCTTGCATTATAGACGAGAACAAGGTATGACACAGATGCAGTTGGCTGAGAAAGCAAATATAAGCAAAAATCATATGCAAAGAATCGAAACTGCAGCTTGTTCGTGTACATTAGACACTTTGATTGATATTGCAGAGGCCTTAAAAATACCTTTGCAAAAATTATTTGAATTTAGAGATTAAACAAAAAAGAGAGACTTCATCCAAATCGGATGAGGTCTCTTAAACTTTTATATGAGATTTTTATGTACTCGGAGAGCCTAAACTCTCCGATATGCCACAGCCAAAGTATTCTTATCAAAGAAACACCTGCCGCAGACAACTATATTATACAAACGAAAGAAAGGAGTGTCTATTGACACAAATACAAAAGAAAGTGGTGTCATTCCAAATGACATGATTATTATAACGTACACTTTTTCATTTGTCAGCCCCTTTTTTGAAAATTCTTAAAAATTTTTTCACAGAAAAAGACAACCCAGATTTACTGAATTGTCTCCTCTTAAAAGTTTAGCGTTCATTCATCATATTATCCTTACTCTATTGCGTGTATGTAGAAGCAAGAACCATATAACTGCATGTTTTTATATTATCATATGTATATTCTTCAGTCAAATCAAAAGACAGCCGAATTCTGGCTGCCTCTTGGTATATTTATTCATTCTACAGATCAGAGTGGTTTTTTATTACACTATTCCAATCTATCGTCATATTTATTTTAAAGCATAAGAAGTATATCGTCAAATTTAAAAATACGCCACCGAACCCGATGGCGTATTCCCAACTGCATATGTCAGTTGTATGAAATATTTGAAAGTAAGTGACCACAGTATTATATTTCTGTGTTTTAAAGACTTTCCCTTTTAATTACAAAGTAAAGAATCCATTTTCAAAAGATGATGGGAACATAAACTTTTTCTCCGCTTTTCCAAAAACAACAGTAATATAATTATCTGTCAATTCCGAAACTACACCTTCGCCAAATTTCTTATGATTTACAGTTATACCAACTTTAACACCAGAAACATCAACCTTTGGTTTTTCTGGTTCTTCTTGCTTTGGTGCAACCTTTTGGGCTGATGCAAAATTAACTGCAGCTTTAAAATCAGGCATAGGTGGTGTTGCTTTTGATACAACAACATCCGATTTTATAGTTGTTATTGCCGGTTCGTCTTCATCATCTTCAAAATTAGTATTGTATGCCACTTCGGGAACATCATCATCTGCTCTTTCAGGAGCAGACATGGTTTCTTGCTGATTATAGAATAACTTTTCATATTCTGCTCGTTTGATAACAGTATCCCAACCGCCGACATCCTCACCTTCATGCTTATCAATACCGGTATATGAAAGACTGGAATCTTCATAGCGCTTGAATTTGTAGATAGCATCATTCATAAGTGATGCATTAAACACATTCAATTCTACAAGTAAATTAAAATCTTTAACATCAAGGCCTGTAACGGTCTTAAAAAGACCTGGTTCAAGTTGAGTGATAACATCTTTTAAAGAACGCTCACGATAATCTGTAAGATACATAAATACGGGAACGCGTGTGGCAAATTTAATCAGTTTTTCCTGAATTTGCTTACGCATTGACTTGTATTCTTTCTCTTCATCCGAAAGTTCTTTCTTTTCCTTGCCTGTGAGTTTTTCGCCTTTTTCTTTTTTTGCTTTTTTAACCGCCTCAGATTTATTGATAATTGTTTCAATATCGGAGTTAAGACTTCTGAATCCTTCAATTCTCATTAAAGCATCCATAGCCTCTTTACTTGCCATAAGACGAGCAAGAGTTTCATTATCAACATTAACCAAAAGCGCAGATTCCCAACGTTTTGCTAAAAGCGTAGCAGAAGTTCCAGCCATTGCAATATCAAGAATATCCTGAGCATTAATTTGCCGCATTGCACTGCCATCATAAGCAAGTACGGGCAGGAAGTTTATAAACTCTGCAACTTTCTTTTCAGGATTACTTTCATTAACATTTAATCTGCAACTGTAATCAGAAATCTGTTTTAAAGCTCTGTCGAGAGCAAAGTCAAAAACATAACATTCATGCTTCATGATTTCCTTTGTACCGGCACCTGTTTTTATTTCCCAAGGACTTTGAACTCTAAATGCTGCCTGGAAATATGTTTCAGGACTTTTAAGATTACGGAGCATAAAAATGCCTGTCCAGGGTTTAACCGTGACACCGGTTGTGAGCTTACCGCATGAAAGTGTAATTGTCTTTGTTTCAAGAGGATCGCCCATTGCCTTTTTAACGGGTTCAAGAGCATCCACACCAATACCTGCACCAGTTCCTGCACAAACAATAACCTTGTAATCATGGTAAAATGTGTTCTGATTTTCCATAAGCAGATTATACATTGCAAAACAAGATGCTACATTAGGCAAGAACCAGAAGGTGTGTGTAAGCACTTTCATCAGTGCAGTGTGTGAATAAGGCATAGGAGGTCTTTTATCTTGTCCCAGCTTCATATCATCAACCGCAGAAGGAAGATGTGCTCCACGAATTAAGTCTAACCATTTCTGTACATAGTCTTTATAAACAAACTGTGCTTCTTTACCTTTACCTTTTGCACTGAAAAATACATTAAGGTCAAATTCGTTGTATTCGCCTTGCATTGCAATCTGGCGAATGCTTTCAGGAATACGATAGGTCATCATAACCATTCTCGGAAGTGCCGCATAAGGGTTATCCGGTGTATCGCCCCAATTTTCCTTTGCACGTTGTTCATCCGAATATGTCCAGTTATAAATTTGGTCTTCTATAAATTCACCGCTGTTAATTGCTCTGAATGGAGTTCCCGAAAGGAAGAGGTAATAAGATGTTGTGATAGGCAAAAAGGTTTCATTATAGGCATTATCAGCCTCATCCCTTTTATATTTCTCCATATCAAAATCATATTCTTCTTCATCATCTTGCTCAAAAAGTTTTTTGGCATTTTCACGCCAAGCACCAAAGTGATACTCGTCAAATATAACTATATCCCAGTTGGTAGTATGTACCCATTCATTTTTTGCTTTAATGCCGCCATTTTCATTAGTGCCAAGATAATCCTGGAAAGAACCAAAACACACCATCGGGCGGTCTGGGTCTGCATCTTCATAGTTCATTCCGCCTCGGCAGATAAATTGCCAACCTTCAAAATCCACATGAGTCATTAAATCTTCTTCCCAAGCAACTTCAACTGCGGGCTTGAAAGTAAGAATAAGAACCTTTGTAAAGCCCATTTTCTTTGCAAGCTGATAGGATGCAAAGGTCTTTCCAAAACGCATTTTAGCATTCCATAAAAACTTGGGAGCTTTGTCAGGATAATCTTTCTTTGCCGATTTAAAATATTCTATTGTTTTATCAACAGCTTCTTTTTGTTCTGGGCGCATTGCAAAGGTGTTTGTTCTGTTTTCGTAGTTTATAGTACCTGTGCGTAATGCAGTTATAGCTGCAAGAACATCTTTAACCTCGCACCTGTACCACTCACCGCCGACACATTCAATGCCTTTTTTCTTTAAAACTCTATGTACATCGTGATCCGTAAAGGATGTTCCGTCATTCAGCATAGCAGATTCAGCTAAATGAATTGTATATGGAACAGTCCCATCCGGTCTTTTTGTTGGATATTGCTGTGCAACTCTCTTTTCAACATCCTTTTCTGTATAACCGACCTTTAAAAGTCCTTTGTATTGCGGATTACTGTCCGAATACGCATATATCATCGGTTTAGATTCAGGACGTTGAGGGAAAAAATCTGTATTTGCCATTTGTTTTTTTCACCACCTGTTTTTATATAGTACATAACTGTTCTTTTGTTTTTTGATTACCTTCTTCGTCTGTCCATTCTGTTGTAATATAAAATTTAGAGGCAGAATTCATAGAAACAACCGCAACAATCTCAAAACTTTTCTGAGGTTCAAGTTGTTCAAAGGGTAACTTTTCTCTGTCTATTAAAAAGATGTTTGAATCTTTTTGTATAGTAGCATTTACATTATAGGCAGTTGTATTACCTGAATTCCATATTTTTAATCTGTTTTTTCCTTTTGCAATATGGACCATTCTTGCTTCTACACACGATTCGCTACTTTTCGCCTTATTTTCCTCAATTTTGGATAGTTCATATTCTTTTATTTTACAATCCAATTCATTAAGTTTGTTTTGCAACTTTTGTGCTTTGTTTGATTTAATTAAGGAGATTATAGACACAAGCAATGCGATGCCTGCAATTATAACCGATGCCAGTTCCATATGTTTTACCTCCATTTCTTAAATGCCTTTTTCAATTGTTTTTCAACAGATTTAATTATTTCTTCCTCAGCATCTTTGATGTTCAGTTCAATGTTTTCGCTGTTTGCTTCAATAAGCTCTGCTTTTGTATATATGGCTTTACAGTCTGAGCATTCAAACCTAATATTATCGTCAGCATTTATTAGTTCGTTTGCGTTATCATCAACATCCAATGAGGCAAATTGGTCGTTACCACATACTGGGCAGAATAATACTATATTCTTTTCAAAATCGTTCATTTTGTACCTACCTTTAAATATCATACAGTTCTAAAAATCTAGATACTGCTTGTCCGATATACTTCAATTTATTATTCTTAACTTCAAATTTCATTGTTATATGTTGATCAAACTGCACTTGGCTATCAGATGTAACAGATAAAACTATATGTGAATAGTAAGTTTTTTCTTCATCTAATGTTATATTTATATTTTCTGAGTGGAATATGAAGAATTCCTCAGGTTTGAGGTTGAAATATTCATTCTCATACACGCCGCTATAAGTACTACTATCTGTTTTGTTTAATAGAAGCCAAGAATTTGATAATTCTAATTGCATAACCATAACCCAAGGAGCAAAAGTCTTGCCAATGTTTTTTACAACAAGATTTAATGTAAAACTGCCATCATCTGCATATTTCACATCGCAGGAGTTAATATCAAAATAAGGGCAACTACTAAACACTTGCGCTTTAAAAAGTTTGTCTTGTGTTATATCGCCTTGCCTTTTGTATTCAATGTTCTGCCAAAGGGCAATAACACCAAGAAAGATAGTCGCAGCTGCGCTTAAAACGCCGCCCCATAAACTCGCTAAATTGGCTGTCATCCAAGAACAATTTGCACATGAAATCCCTATGATAGAAAAAACGGCAAGAATCGATATAGATATTATAGCAAAAGTTTTAAAACCGCCATTTTTTACAATTTTGTATTTACTCTTTGTTTTTTTCTTACTTTTCATTGACGTCACCATCATTGCCATAATTATGAATGCGAGAATCTATATATTCCCACTCTTCAGGAGAAATGTTCCATCGCTCGCAAAGTCTCTTGTCTGTGTAAGTGCCATCATATTTTTCCAATGCAGGAACAAAACAGAATTTATTTCTCAGAACATCTTGTGATACAACTGTTTGTAATAACAAAAATCTTACTGTTTTTGTGAATAAGTATGTCTTAAAAGATAAAACCTCATCTTCTGTATCAAAAGCACCGGCAACAATCCAAGATTCTGTACAACACTCACCAGGTTTTGCTATACGTGTATTTCCATCATAATAAAAGCCAACTGGTTTTGTGAAATCTGTTTGTCCAGCTATTGGTGCTTTGGGAACAAGCAATTTCCATTTGTTCAGTAATTTATTTGTATCAGAGATATCGGATTGTGAAGCATATTTTAAGCCAATTTTTTGAATAAACCAGCACGGAATACCAGAATCTTTCGGTTCATAATTTGTAGGCAACCCGAAAGGTCTTTGTGGTGAAACAGTTTGCTCTAATGTTTCCTTCGGTTTTTCTATTGAAAAAACTTTTCGTATAATAGGAACAGCCTGACTCGATCTTACAAAAGTTGAAAATTCATTTAATTTACGTACTTCAGAGTATTCTTTTTCATTAACAATGTTGGCAACTTCACAATCGCCTTTATTGTCTCTGTCCCACAAAAAATAGCATACACCTCCTGCTATATCTACCCCGTGAAACACGTCAGCAGAGTTGGGGAAATCTACAATTTTTCGTATTGATTCATCATTTAACATATTATTGCGAAATGTATCAAGACCAAAACCGCCCGCAAACCATCTTGACGGAATAATCATCGTCAAATATCTCGGATTTAATTTTTTTGCCTGTTCAATGAACAAGTTATATATCGGTTTTGCTTGTCTACCAGAACCACCTGTTTCTAACTGGTATGGCGGATTACCTACTATTACATCAAATTTCATATTAAATATTTCCTCCGGTTTTATAGTATGTATCAACTCATAAGCATGAGTTTCAAGTTCGTCATCTCTGTCGTACTGACTTTGACTAGCTCCACAGAACACGCATTTGCCCTTGTCCCACTTATGTTTAACTCTTTTGTAGCGGATGTTTCCTTGTCCGTCTTCAAAAGGAGTAATCGAGTAGATGCTGTTCGGGTATTTAGAGCAATAAACACTTCTACGACTTAAAAGACTTGTTATTTCTGTTATTGCAATACCATAAAGCTGATGATGAAATATATGGTCTATTCTTTGTTGTAGGTCCGGTATAGTTAGTTCTAACCCTTTTATAAGGCGTTTAGCAATTTCTCTCAAAAACACACCGGATTTACAAGCAGGGTCAAGGAAAGTAGTTTCAGGACTTTCAAACAGTTCCTGTGGCAACATATCAAGCATTGCATTGGCAACCTCCGGCGGAGTAAATACTTCGTCATTGGACAGATTCGCCAAACAGCTTAAAACATCCGGATTATATATTCCAGTATAAAAATCAGCCATTTTCTTTTACCCTCCTGTAATGTATCATTTCATATTCCTTAACAGGCTTGGGAATAAATGCTTTTGTTTCTTCATCATATTCCCAGTCCTGCATAAACAAGCTCATCTGTTCTTCGTGTCCGTCTAACATCTCGCTAAGTGCAAAGTCTCGTCTTTTTATCATGCAACCGGTTATAAAAGACCATTCTGCAAAGATGATAGGAGTGCCATCATCTTTTAAAAGCGTAAGAGCATCGCCACATAAGATATTTTTCTCCAATATATACTTGGCAGCTTCGCGACAATCATCGCTTACCTCGTTTTTGCATACGGATGTATATTCTTTGTTCCAGATTTCAAATAATCTGGCACGACACTCAATTACATTATCTTGAAGCAAATCTACTCCATAAATACTTGTAAGAGCAAGAATAGCATTTTTTTCGTAGTCTAATGCACTTTTCTTGTACTTCTTTTTCACTACATCCATTTTTCTTCTTAATATTTCAACAAGAAAGTTTCCATTACCGCAGGCGGGTTCTAAAAACCGTGAATCTATGCGCTCGGTTTCTTGCTTTACCAAATCAAGCATAGCATTGACCTCACGCTCGGCGGTAAATACTTCACCGTGGTCGGCAACTCTCTGTTTAGATTTTACTTGTTTCGTCATATTTCAACCTCGTGTTTATTTTTATTCTATCATAACAACTGTCCAATAAACATCACAGTGTTATTAACTTACTTCGATTGTAAAATCAATTTCTTCAAAATCGAATATATATCCAATAGTATCAATTTCATTTTGGCATTGATTACATTTTATAGATTTATAAGCAAACGCTTGCCAGTCATCCAATGTTCCCATTGCATTGCCGCATTTAGGGCAATAAATAGGAAACTCTATTTCTGCAATCTTAATACCTTCTTCCAAAGACATAGTTTGAAGAGCTTTCAAATTTTTTAATCTCAGATTATACTCATTCATTAAAAGGGTATAATCCTTTAAATTTGCTATTTCACCAAATAGTTTCATTATGGTGTGCATTGTATAATGCATCACAAAAGGAACTCCTGTGAAATACATATTTACACATTTTTCTCTATCTTCTTTTTCATTAAAAACAAAATTAAGAGAAGACGGAGGCGTTTTAAAGTGTTTGTTATATGTGGTTATTAAATGCGTTGCTCCATTTAATATTCCATCCAATGAAGATTCGTATTTTTTATCATATCTAAAACTATAAACATCAAAATCATCACTTTTGGTATCTTTGTAAACTTCTTCTACTATGCTTCTTCTTAAATCTTTCTTGGTATTCAAATCATAATCTTCAACATTATCACTATGAAGCATTCGTTTTATTAACTCATGTTTGTCCAGATATAACCAATCAATGTATGCAAGAGTTTCTTGTAATGGTCTTCGTAATAAAGACCAGGCAACAGCTATATTTCCAGCAAATGCTTGTTCAATAGAAACATTATAAAAGTTTGAAAAATCAACGATTAATGAAATAAACACATGCTTATAAGTACAGTCATATACAGAATCTTCATATCCGTTTTCTAAAAGCCATTTCATTCCTTTTTCATCATCAGATTCACATAAGTCTGCAAAGATTTTTCTATCGCTATCATTTTTGAATGGAATTGTAGTTGTTGTTAAGCTGTGCTCGTCTGCATATTTAACTATGTCCAACAATACATGCTTGCAATAGTTCAAATAATCGTACCTTGCATAATTTATTTCATCAATCTGAAAATCCATATTGTATCTGTCGCCTCCGAGAGTTATTTTTCTATGAGGTTATAACCATTCATAATAAACTCTATTATTTCCTTTGATTTTACACGCATTCCCACTGATTTAATTACAGCCTTGATTAAATCTTTGGAAAGAGTAGGAATGTACTTTTTCAGATTTTCATCATGTTGCATCAATTCATTGAAAAGTTTGATGAGTAAGTCATTCTTACGTGTGATATTCTTCGGATAACCTCTTGATATAAGTGCCATATTGTTGTCAAAATTCGGTGCTAACCCTAAAATCTCACCGGTATCTGCATCTCTTAAAACACCGAAGTTGAATGTGTGTCTGTCGGGATTTGCGCAGATTGTATCTAAGAATAACATCTTGACATAATCTCCAACCGCATCTGGGCAAATATCTTTAAGCATTTCGACAGATTTGATGTAGTCTTCATCATCTCCCAGGATATTAAATGCCGGTTCAAAATTCACAAGGGCATTATCTGTAAAATCTTTTGTTTTAATAACACCGTTGCCGCGCTCGTATTCTGCCATTTTAAAACCAAGTTCGCTTCCAAGTTTGTATATAAACAACTCAGAAAACATTTCATCATGATTCGCTTTTTTGTGCATCCACCATTGACCTTTTTTCAGCTTCCAGCACTTTTCAAAACTACCGATATTGGTAAGCTCAGGAGTTTTGGAGTTTTTGCTGTTGGCAACTCTGTTAAAGCTGTCATAGTTTCCTGTCAGTGCGAGATTTGCAAAGTAGTCATTATCAAATCTAACATCTTCATAGGTTAATTCTGAATCAAAAGGTTTTATCCAATAGTTATCAGTAATTGTTGCTGCATTAACAGCTAAAACAGTTGATGTATCATCTTTTTCGGATAAGCGGAGTGCTTTCTTCAACAATCTGGAATTAGCTCGGTGGCAATCTATTGCCCTTGTTTCAAGCCATTTTTCCACATTACTTGTATTTTTTAAGTATAAAGGCAACAACTTTTCGTTTATAACTTCAAGGTTATTATTCTGCCATTTTGCTACTGCAACATCTTTTGACATTATATAAAAATTCATATTAAATACCCTCCTTCAAACGGATTTTATTGGCAGTGGTAATTTATAATAATATGGAGCATACGAATCCCACTCCGGATCAAATTTTCGCATTTGCTCAGCTAATTCAGCTGGAAAAGAGGATTTTTGTCCTAACAATATCGCTCCCAACTTTTTAAAAACATGCTGACTGCGTTTGTTTACTGGGTCAATTCTGATTATTAGTTCTGAATAGTTTCTGCTTTTATATAACCAATTGGAAAAAGCAACAATTGATTCTGTACCAAAACCTTTATTTTGTTGTTCTTCTAAAAAATCAACACCCAATTCTTTACCATCGTCCATATCCCGCAATTCTAATCGCCCGCAGAAATCATCTGTATCTTTTTTAAATACTAAAAATACTTCGTCTTTGCATTTTGTAAATGTGTTATATAAAGATTTCTCCAATAACTCTGGATCGTTTTTATAAACTTTGTTGATAGGATTATTTTCATTCCCATACAACATCTTATAGTACTTATAATCTTCTTCTGTGTTTTTACGCATATATAGTCGATTGGTTTCTATTTCGTAATTCAAAAGGAACTCCTCCTTATTCCTGAAACATCAGGAAGTTTTTCAAATCTTCAGGGTAAAGTCCCATCACTTCAACTAGTGGCTTAGTATCTTCATTCTGCATAAGAAGAAGGATGATGGTAATGAAATTACTCCAAGTAAGTTCTTTTTTATAATTTTCTATATGGTTGAGTGTAGTTTTTGTTAAACCAACTCTTTGAGCAAATGTGTCCTGCGTTGCTCCGAGTTTTGCACGAAATACCGGCAAATTCTCAACTAATATAGAGATAAGCTCTGCACGCTTGTTTTCGTTTATTGATTCACACATATTTATTCCTCCGATTATTTTTACAACATTGTTTGATAGAAACAAGAATTAAATTTCTATACGACCTTTTAAATATACATTAGTACGCTTTTCAAGATGAACATAGTTCCTTGAATTCAAAGAAACATTTGTTCCAGGAATATCAATATAAGTCCTCATGCCATTTTCTTCAAAACAACAAATTATATCAATAGTCGCACCAATTTCATTAGCAAGAGAAGTGATTGTCTGTTTATAGGAGTTATATAAAACCATGTCGCGAATTTCACACCTTATACCGCTTTCTATTTTTACTCCGCCAACATCTCTATAACCAAACATCGGCAAATGCAGTGAAAAGTCAAGGGCTGGAATTTCAAGCTCATATTCTATTGTTTTCTTGTCACCAATACAAGTGTATTTTCCGTTTTCAGCATGGTTACGAATTATTCTTTTCACATATTCAATATGTCTTTCTGCGACCTTTTTTCCTTCTTCTATACTTTTTAAATTAGCCTCATTTTCTACTTGCTCAGGAGTTTTAAGTATTGCACGAAGTTCATCTCTAAAATCCATATTTTATTCCTCCGATTATCATATCATCAATAGTAGTACTTATAATTTCTTAATAATTCTTTTGGTCTTAGCAAAAGGGTACGGAGCATTACATCTTAGATATTTGCCAACAGAAACAACTATTGCGACTTTTCCCTCGCTTTTGAATCCAAAAGGTACAACAACCTTGTCACCCTCTTTAATGCTATCGTCATTGGTTATATAGTGATATACAAACTCATGTTCTCCAACATTTACACCGCAATATATGTATTCTTGCGTATCTTTTAAATCTTCTTCTTTTAAACGTTGTTCTCTTTGCTCGGGTGTTTCACTCATTTGTCGCTTCATTCGTTCAACATCCGCTTGGTGTTGTTCTTCTTTCTTTTTCCAATGTTCATTTTCTGCGATATTGTATGCTTCTAAAAATTCTTCCTGAGTCTCATAATCATCCGGATAAACTCCGTAATCAACTACATTTCTAAATGTTTCTCTCCATTCGTAAGACTTTGGCATATCTTGATCTAATTCAATTGTCGCTTTGAGAACTAAGGATGCGTAAGATTTCATATAATCAAAATCTTGGATTTCTGAACCTGGAGCTTTGCCTGGGACTTCATAATATCTTCTGCCATTGTATTTGTTAGTCCATCTAAAATTGGGTAATGGTTTAACATCTACAACGCCCCATAATTTAGCCTTTATTCCATCTTGGGAGCACAAAGAGTTCAGATTCTGTATATATGTTTTGTAAAGAGTCTCATCATCAAATACACATTTTAAACCTTCTCTGTAAATTGTACCATATCCAGCTCTTGTAGTGGTATGTTCGTATTTGGCACATTCAAGCCAAACTTCAATCTCAACATTTATAATTCGTTTGCCATTATTTATCGTATATTCCGCAGCTTGTGCTTTACTTATAAATTCTTCTTTCAGTTGAGCATAGTGGGAATAGGCATAGTTTTTGCCTTTTTCTATACTTTCAGATTTTCTTTCGTCTGCCACTTGCTGAGGGGTTTTCATCGCATTATTTAGCTCGTCTCTGAAATTCATTAAAAACACTCCTTTTGCACAACCTAATTTTATTAATTTTATTATACCACATGAATTATAACAAATCAACACTTTTGCTATAAAAAGTGAAATAATTTCACTTTTTATAGCAAAATCATTGACTATTTAGTAGATTTGCAGTATAATTATATTGAGTTAATTTATATATTTATCTTAATATCAAATTAATATAGAGTGGTTATTGGAGAGGTTAATTATGAGATTAATTAAAAATGATTATTATGAAGAGGAGTTCAGATATAAAAATAGAGATGAGCTTCTGCGTTCAATTACTGGGCTAAAAAATGAAATTGAGCAATTGAAAAATATCTTGGAACATCCCTCTTATACTATCGATCCTGATATAGAGATGCCAGATTATAAAGCACGGTTATTGTTTGCACGCGAGTCACTTAAACGAGCGATAGGAGTTCTTATACAAGGTGGCGGAATAAAAGAAGTTTCAAAAGAAGATATTAATTCTCAAAATTTTGAAGAATGTACACCGTATATTAATGGGTTATCGCTTCGTATTGAAAATATTATTACAGGCTCAGTACTTTACACTGCCAAATTAGAAAGTAACATCTTCCGCCTAAAAGCCAAATATTCGTTTCTTGATAAAGAAGATGATGTTGCCTCTATTACCAAGCAGGAATTTATTGAAAAAATATCTGATTTACATATAGGTGAATGGAAACGAAATTACTCTCTTAGTAGGTTTGGTTATCCTGATAACGAAGACGCCCATTGGGATTTGGAGATATCGTTTTCAACTGATGATCCGCCTGTAAGAATACATGGTGCGGGTGTGCATCCGTACAATTATAATAATTTGCTAGGTATGTTTAACCCTAGATTTTTAAATGAAAAATAAAGTTCTATAATAGAAAAGTGCATCTAGATTCAAAAATCTATTCTAAGGACAATTATTTGTATAACAAAGTCCGTTTTATTGGACAGTTATTATGGTATGCTATATTTGTAAAACAAAGAAAGGAGTTTTTACTATGGCACCTTATGATTGGAATAAAAATGGCAGAAATGATTCATTTGACAGATATATGGATTATCAAGCGTCACATTCAACTAGCAATAGCAACCAGCAAAGCTCAGGTAGTTCATCTTATCATTACAGTAATTCTTCTAATATTAACCAGAACGGAGGAATGTTTCCCTCTCAACATACGGATGAAGAGAAAAAACCTCCGTATTTACTTGCATCAATCATAGGCTTTCTGGGTGGAATGATTTTTTTCATCTTAATGTTAATGGCAAACAGATAGTTTAGGAGGGGTTATTGTGGCATTTTATGATTGGAATAAAGATGGTAAAAAAGATGTTCAGGATGATTTTATTGAATATAACATTTATAAACAATCAACTCAGAACAACAATAATAACAATTATAGAAGCGGTGGAGGAATATCAAACTTTGGCGCAGGTTGTGGAACAGTAATTACATTTGTTCTTTCTGCTGCAATCGCTGGGGCATTTGGACTTGAAGGTATTGCACTTGTTATCGTTTTTATAATTTTATGTGCAATTATTGGAGGTTGCATTGCCTGGTTCTTTGATGAGATTGGTTTTTAAGATGTTGAGGTGATGTTCGTGAAAACAAAAATATCAGTAATAACTGTTTTAATACTGCTGGTAGGTGCAGCTCTTACGTTTTGCTACATAGATTACAAGACAACAGAAGATGCTTATGTACAAGCAATCGAGGATATAAAAACTGGTGAATATGATTTGGCGGTTAAACAGCTTGATGTTGCAAACAAAGAAGAATGCGATAAAGAAGATTTTTATTATGATGTTAAATACGATAAATCACCAACATCATATTATAAAGATTCGACCTATTTATATGCTTACAGTTTTGCAATGAGTGAATACAATACGAGTAAATCTATGAATTACATAGACAGATATTTAGAACTTATACCCGATAACTATAGCAAAACATTAAGTGATGAGATAAATGCTTTTAAAGAAAAATTTGGCAAAGAATATGAAGAATATTTACTTGAACAAGCAAGGAAGCGTGAAATTGAAGAAGACAAAAAAATACGGAGTTCTGTTCCTTTTGTTGGCATGAGTGAAAGTAGAATCAACGATACAATACTTGGTACTAATTATGAAATAGTTCATAACAGTGAATATATAAAAGGAGAAAAAGTCAGAGCTAATATCTATCGTTTTAAAAAAGGAAATGGAATAATCTTTGTCGCGAGATGCTTGCAAGGAAAAGTTGTGAAGGTAATTGATTATAGAGATGACCCTTGGGTAATACCAAGTAGTAGTTCAACTTCATACAAAAGTAAATCTGATGACGACGATCCGTATAATGTAAATGATTACAGTACGCCGGAAGATTTTTATGATGATAATTATGACGATTTCTGGGACTATGAAGAAGCGGAAGATTATTACAATAGTTATCACGAAGATCCGTAATAGATAAATAATTATAATTCAGGAGGAATTGCTGTGGGTTTTTTAAGTAGTCGTATTGAATTAAACAACACAATTAAAACACTTGAAGCTGAAGTTGAATCACTCAAGACTGATATATCTGCCAAATCAAAACAAATCACAGAGTTAAATAAGAAAATAACCACTCTTTCTCAAAAGAACGCCGAGTACGAGAAGAAATATATAAATACTAATTTAGAGTGCGAATTCTGCTACACCACTCTACAGGATGGATTTGTTTTTTGCCCAAAATGCGGTAAAAAAATAGAAGTAAAACATAGTAAACCCGCGGCAACTAATACAAATTATTTTGTTACCGAATCTGACGGAGATAGTTGTGTAATTACACGATATAATGGCTTTGACAAAAAACATATTATTATACCATCACAGATTAATGAAAAAAAGGTTATAGGCATAGCAGACGAGGTTTTTAGCAATTGCAAAAACATCGAAGAAGTTGTATTCGAAAACGGTTGCGAATACATAGGAAATAAAGCATTTTATCATTGTGGACAGCTTAAAAAGATTAGATTGTCCAAAACAATAAAAGAAATTGGAGAAGATGCATTTAGTGGTTCAGCCATCAAAGAATTTGTTTTACCTCCTAATGTTAGAGCTCTTGGATGGGGTGTTTTTTCATACTGTAAAGAATTAAAAGATGTTGTGATTTCGGAAAATTTAAGTGTTATTCCTCCTTTTGCATTTAGCAATAGTGGAATTGAAAAAATAGACATTCCTAACAACATTACGGTTATTGGAATGAATGCTTTTGCAAATACCTTATTAAAAGAAATAGAGTTGCCTCCAGATTTGCAGACAATTAAAATTAATGCTTTTAGAGATTGTTCATCTATTCAAAAAATCACAATACATTCAAATGCAACAACAATAGAAAACATCTTATATTATACGCCTGCAACAATATATTGTGCAGCAGGAAGTGAAGCTCAAAAATATGCAAGAGAACATGGATTGAAAATGGTTCAAATTGACAGTGTACCAAAACCAGCCAAAAGAGAAAATCTGGTTTCTACAATCCTTATAACATTTGTGGACTGTGTTCTAAATTCAAGAAGTGGCATTTCGCAAGCATATTTCCCAACTTGGGTTAAAAATATTATTGGTGGTTACAACATATCACATTGGCATTGGCAAAGTGGTAAATCAAATTGGGGAATGCAAATTTACTCCACTAAACCATATACACTATCAGAAGCACAAGAAATAAAGAAAAAAATCGAAAATCATAGCCAAAACTTGAGTGTTAGAATAGAACTTAAAACCTTTAGAGAATAACATATAATTAATATATTGCCTATAACATAGCAAAAATCACAGACTGTTCAGGTCTGTGATTTTTAAAACCCCCATTTTATGCCACTTCCAAAGACTTGGGTTTGTTACACATTATATGTATAGATGGTGCAGATGCACGGAGTTTAACTCCAAATCTGCCACCCTGCTTCACAATTTTTGGTTCCTGAAGGGTAAGTTCATCAGTTCCAGGGGACACAATTCCATACCCTTTTTCCTTTACCTCGTGAAGTGCAAAGGAAACCTTATCATACTCTTTTTTCATTTTAGCAAGATTTTTTATTAGCTCAACAAGGTCTTCTTTGTCTTTAATCTCAAAACCTGAGGCTTCACCTAATATTTTATAGAAAAGTGAGTCGGAGGCAGAAACATCCAGAGTGACATTTCCAAGTCCCAAATCAATTCCGTCTATGGTGCAGGCTGCTATGTTTCCACAATTTGAAAGTGCAGTAGAAAAGGCTTTAGTATCACGGATTTTTTCCACACCCTCAATTTTTTCTAAAACAGAGGAGAATATCTCTTTATTAAGCCAATGCTCTCTTCCAAGACCTTCTATCCAACCGGGGAGGCGTATGTTTATTTCGTGAAGAGGAAATTCAAACAACACTGCCTCGATTATAGCATTTATATCATCCTTAGAAAGTGTTTCGCAGTTTACGGGGATTGCAGGCACATTATGCTCCAAAGATAGCTCACGACACAAATTCTCCACTCTTTCAGATTGGGGAGAGGTTGAGTTCACAAGAATAATAAATGGTTTATTTATTGCCTTTAATTCCTTTATAACCCTTTCCTCAGCACCCTTGTAGCTATCTCTTTCAATCTCGGTTATACTCCCGTCTGTTGTTACCACAAGTCCTATAGTGGAGTGCTCACAAATCACCTTTTTAGTGCCTATTTCAGCAGCCTCAAAAAAGGGTATAGGGTGATTGGACCACGGGGTGTTCACCATCCTTGGCTCATCCTCTTCAATGTAACCTAAGGAGCCGTCCACTATATATCCGACGCAGTCAATCATCCTCACACTTAAATTGGCATTATCCCCAATGGATATGGATACAGCCTCATTGGGAATGAATTTAGGCTCGGTGGTCATTATAGTTCTTCCTGCAGCAGATTGCGGAAGTTCATCACGAGTGCGTTCGGCCTGGTAGGCGTTGTCTATATTAGGGATAACCAATAAATCCATAAACCTCTTAATAAAGGTGGATTTACCTGTTCTCACAGGTCCCACCACACCGATATACACATCCCCTCCTGAACGCTCGGCGATGTCCTTGTATATGTTATACTTCTCCATGAATTTTCCTCCTCCTGATAGTTACGGATTTTTCAGTAATAATCCGTGGTTTTGTATATTTATATTTCGCAGTCGGGTAGAATATGACAACCTGTCAAAAAAATCTTTTTACTTACATAGAGGCTTTATATGACCTGGTTTTTAAAGACCTTCTTTTTAAAATGATTTCTAAAAAGAAGGTACAAAAGTCCAAAAAGAGCTACAAAGAACAAAGATAAAACAATCAGAATAACGAACAGGGAATTCATTGCATAAGCACCACTTATGCTTGGTAGCACTGGCGAAAATGTTGTTGTGGCTTGGGGAAAAAGGGTAAAATAAAGGCTTGTTAGAGCCATTGCAAGTCCCGACTGAATTAGCTTTCCTATTATGTATGGCTTAAGGCTTAGATTATATTTTGAAACCACACTCATCACCTGAAGATGCACACTTAGTCCTGCAAAGCCCACAACTCCCGAGGAGAGAACAAGCTTTTTAAAAACACAGAGTGATGAGATAGAAATATTTTTCACGCCCGTTGTAAACTCTAAAATTCCTGATAAAATCAAATCAAATGGCTCCCTTAGGGGAAGAAGGTCAAGGAGAATTGAGGCTACAACAGAAAAGAAAATAACCGAGCCTGAAACGGTTAAAATGCTTTGGATTGAATTGGAAAGTGCCAGAGAAAATAATCGGGACATATTCTCATTTTCAAGCTTAATTTCAGAGGTTGGTGCTATATAGGAATTTTTGTGATAAAATCTGAACATAAGCCCTGTTATTATAGCAGATATAATATGGCATAGGTATAATATAGCACCAATTTTCGGGCTTTGGTAAAGGGACACGCCAACTGCTCCGAGAATAAACAAGGGCCCTGAATTATTGCAAAAGGCAAGGAGTCTTTGTGCTTCGTGGTTGGTTATATAGCTTTTTTCGTATAGCTGACAAACTGTGATAGCTCCCAAAGGGTAGCCGCTTATAATTCCAAGCACAAAGGCGGCAGCACCTGCTCCATTGACATTAAAAAGAGGCTTCATAACAGGCCCTATAAATTTAGCAAGTGTTTGACAAAAGCCTGAATATATCAACAGGCTTGAGCATATGAAAAAGGGAAATAGTGACGGAACAATAACATCATTACAAAGTGCGAGAGCTTCTCTTGCATAGAAAACGGATTTTTCAGGAGCGATAATTAAAAGTGCAGTAGTAAAAATTAAAAAAAGATATAATATGGCTTTTTTCATTATAACTCCCCCTATATAAAATGTTCAGGTAGAATATAGATATGCAGAAGGGGGATGCTATATGAAAAGAATTGCCTTGACACAAGGGGAAGATTCATATATAATGATACTATAAATAGGGAAAAGGAGACAGGAGCATATGTTGACACATTCAATTGCCGGCTTGAAGATAGGAATTGAATATAGCTATCCGAAAATGAAGAAGCAATGTGCCAGATATATAACTGACAACCAAAGGACCGACTTTAATATAGAAACCACACAGGAGCTTTTAGAGGGATTACATAGAGTAACGCCACAATTCTCGGTTGAGGAATGCGAATATATGTACACAGGCACGATATTCTACAGGATGCTTCTTGAATATAATGGAATGATGCTCCACTCATCTGCAGTTGTGAAGGATGGGTATGCATACTTATTTTCAGCACCAAGTGGAACGGGAAAATCTACCCACACTTCCTTATGGAAGGAGATATTCGAGGATGCTGAAATCTTGAATGATGACAAGCCTGCAATAAGGATTATTGATGGAAAAGCAATGGCTTTTGGAACACCATGGAGTGGGAAAACTGATATAAGCATAAACAAATGCGTGCCTGTTGGTGGAATTTGTTTTCTGGAAAGAGCAAAGGAAAACAGAATTCATAAAATATCTTCCGTTGAGGCTATACCATTGATTCTCAATCAAACAGAAAGACCAAAAACTATAAAAAATATTGATAAAATGCTTGGGTTGATTGAAAAACTTGTTGAGAATGTAAATGTGTATAAATTGGGTTGCAATATAAGTCACGATGCAGCCCGCCTTGCATATGAAACAATGAAAAAGGAGAATTTCTAAAGAAATTCTCCTTTTTGTTTTTAGTCAAAAACTTTGGCACGGTCAAGAATTGTCAGGATTCTTAGCATTGTATCATCAAGACCAAGGCCTGTAGCATTTCCTGATAATAAGCCACTATCAACAAGCTTTTGGATAGTGGGTTGTGCCCATTTGGGCATATTCTCGTCGATATAGTTATATATCATTCTACCTTCAAGCTTTGATAGTCTGCCATCAAGCCTTTCAAGGCTTTCTCTGATTTTTGCCAACTCCTCCAAATCAATCACCTCCTCAGGCTTTTTCCAATCCGTACCTACTTCAAAGTGGGGAGTGTCGGGGGTTTTCCAGTTCCCACCCCACACAATTCCAAGCTCATCTGCAATTTTTCCGCAAGCTATAAAAAAGCTCTTGTCGGAGTATTCTTCACCCTTGATATTTTTGCAGATATCCCATGCACGCCTTGATGTGTGTCGGGAGTTTTTTGTCCAGGTGACAATGTTTCCTGGACGACTTCTGCCTTGCTGGTAAAGGTAGTTTTGCCTTCCCTGACTGCGATAGGTTTCGGTTATTAAAACCTTCAATCCTTTTGCCTTGCATCGTTCTAAAAATAGCCTACAGGCAACCTGTGCATTTTCGTTTAATTGTGATATATCACGGATTGTGGTTGTCACATTCATTTTAATTTTCTCCTTTCTTTAAGTTTTTAAAGGTAATCGGCAGACTTAATCTGCCGGCATAAAGCTGTAACCCAATAGCTCGAGTATGTCTTCGGATGTCATAGACACAACACAGGGACGACAAAATTCCCCCGAATCGCACAAAAGGCAGTCCTCTCCTGCATATATTTCCCCACCACAACCTGTGCAAGTGTATATCTTGTCGGATGAGCTTCTAAGATAATCCTCGGTGCGTTGCTGTTCCAACGCCATAACTGCCGCTATTGAGTTGTTGGGATATACCAATATTTTCACCTCCTATTTCAAAATTATTGAATATTATCTATATTATACTTCAATATAATTGAAAAGTCAATATAAAAATTCAAAATATCTGAAAAAAGTATTTACAAATTGAAATTTATGTGGTATTATTACTATAATTTGATAAAGGAGTGAATTTTGTGAGCTTTGGGGAAAGATTAAAAGATGCAAGAAGGTCAAAGGGATTAACTCAAAAAGAGTTGGCAGATATAATTGGTGCAAGACACAACTCTGTGAGCAATTGGGAAAGCGACAGGAATAAGCCTGATACTGACACGATTGAGCTTTTGTGTCGGGTATTGAATGTGTCACCATCTCATCTTATAAGGGTAGAAAAGCCAACAGGCATGAGCAAAATTGAAAAAAACACTGACAAAGAGGGGAAAAACAGTAGAATATATTTAAAGCCTGATACAAAGGTTTTGTTTTTTGGTGATTCCATAACAGATGGTGGAAGAGGCAGGTCGATGGACGGAAATCATATTATGGGACATGGGTATCAGTATATAGTTTCTTCAAAGCTTGCACTTGATAATATTGAAAATATGCCCAAGTTTATAAATAAGGGTATTAGTGGAGAGGATATTTTCGAGCTTTATTCAAGACTTTTCAATGATGTTATTAAAAACGAGCCTGATATTGTGAGCATTTTAGTGGGCGTAAATGATATAGGTAAGAGGGTTGGACTCCCACACGGAGAAATCACAAAAAGGTATATAACGACCTATAATATGATGGTGGAGGATATAAAAAAATATCTTCCTGACACAAAAATTATAATATGTGAGCCTTTCAGGATGCAGACAGATAACTACAAAGAGCCATATAAAAACACTCCCTACGCTATGTGTGAGCAGTATGTGAATCCATTGAATATTGAAGTGAGCAGGGAAGAGCTTGACTATTGCAATAAAGAGCTTGAGATAATGCAAAAGGAGCTTTTTAAATTCGCAATGGACAACAATTTAATTTTTGTACCAATTCAGGAGGAGTTAAACAGATATGTACAAATAGTCCCCTGTGAATATCTTGTGTGGGATACCGTTCATCCCACCATTGCAGGACACGAGATAATTGCACGACAATGGTTAAAGGTTGTGGAGGAAAGCTTATAAAAAGAGGCCGAGGACATAATTAAATGTCCTCGGCTATTTTGGTTGGTGGGTTGTTGATAAGAGAGGGAGTATTCACAAGGATTACATCGCTTCCCAAAGCAACAATATTTCCCCAGGGGATTGAATATTCCTCTCTTTTTATAAAGTATGACAAAAATCCCTCTTTCTTAGGCACAATAATCGAGTTTATTTTCCCTGTTTCAAAATCCACATCTAAATCTGAGATGTACCCCAGGCGTTTTGCAGTGTGTGAATCTATAACCTCTCTTTTTTGAAAATCTGTTATTTTTGACATAATTTATCACTTCCCTTATGTTCTATACATATTAAAAAAAGTGAGTAAAATACTAATTTTTAGTATTTTGCTCACTTTTTAATTAGTCTAAAAGATTTTTTTACCTCTTTAGTGAAATTACCTTTAGTTGTACATTTTTAAATCGTAAATAATTTCAGATGATTTCACCCATAAACCGTCAATGCCTCCGGGAAGGGATATGTTTGCCCATTCATCCTCGATATAGTTAATAATACATAGTGATTTTCCCTTTTTTATGAGTGAAGCGTCATAAAGCTTGGTTCTTTCCTTGTTGGTGTAAACAATGTGAGTATTTAAAACTCCTTGATTTGCCGAGTCAAACTCGTATGTGCAGGAGCTTTTTGGAATAAAACCTTCAATTATCGGCACCTCTGTGGGAGCAGACTTGATATATAAAATATTATCGCGGTAGCTTTCAACCACATACACAAGGTCGCCATTTTTGAAAAGTGCAGGATGCTCTGTCGTCATATCAGGGTCCACAAAGGCGTGAACATCCTCTGTAATAACAGCAGTTTTTCCTATTTTTATAATTGAATAATTTCCTGGATTAACAATGTAGAGGACAAATAAAGTAATAAAAATCATAGCACAAATTATTATGCTGGCGATTTTTATTTTTTTTGATGAGAAAAATTCACCTTTTGTCATATAACACCTCCAGAGTCTAATGAAATTTATTATGCTTAAACGATAGCCATACCACTATTTTCATTATATAAAAAAATAAAGGAAAATTCAAGTAAAATTAAACAAATAATCCAAAATAAGGATGAAGAGTGAGAACAAAGGACATAATACACAATAAAGATAACTAAAAATTGTACAAAACAACTAAAATGTTCTTGTTTAGATTGATATTTAGGGGATTATATAATATAATATAGGCATTAAATAAGAAAGTGGGTGAAAACTTAAAATGAGTGAAGATGGCAATGATGAGGATAACTATTCTTTAAGTTGCAACCAAAAAAGTAATGAATATCAGAGCAGATTGTTACAGGCTGGAAACAAAAGATGGTTAGACGGCTTTATTTTTCTGCGTTATAAAATATGGCATAGCTTGCTTTTATGATATTAAAAGGTGGGGTATGCTTTTTGTGTGTACTAAAATTAAGAAAAGATTTTTATAAAAATTGGAGGATTAAATTTTAATTATGGATACTGTGATATGGCAGTTGGTTTTACAGGTACTGCTAATAGCATTAAATGCAATTTTTGCAAGTGCTGAAATTGCAATAATTTCAATGAACGATAATAAGCTTGCCAAGATGGCGGCAGAAGGTAATAAAAAGGCAATTCGTCTGGCAAGGATTACATCTCAGCCGGCAAGATTTTTAGCAACCATTCAGGTGGCAATCACTCTTTCTGGATTTTTGGGCAGTGCGTTTGCTGCAGACAATTTTTCCGACATACTTGTTGACTTTATAGTAAAGGCAGGAGTCGATATTCCAAGAGGTACTTTAAATAGTGTATCGGTTGTTTTGATTACATTGCTTTTGTCCTATTTTACTCTTGTTTTCGGTGAGCTTGTTCCAAAACGAGTGGCAATGAAAAATGCAGAAAAGCTGGCGCTTAGAATGTCATCCCTGATAAGCTTTGTTTCTCGTGCCTTTGCACCTATTGTGTGGTTGTTAACAGTTTCAACCAATGGTATTTTGAGATTGCTTGGAATTGACCCTAACAGCGAGGACGAGGAGGTTACCGAGGAAGAAATAAGAATGATGGTGGATGCAGGCAGTGAAAAGGGTGCAATCGACGAGGACGAAAAGGAAATAATCCAGAATGTGTTTGAGTTTGATGACTTGACTGCAGGAGAAATTGCAACCCATAGAACAGAGGTAGCTCTTTTGTGGACAGATGAGGAATTAAAGGATTGGGAAAAGACCATTCACGAAAGCAGACATTCAATATTCCCTGTTTGTGAGGAAAGCGTTGATAAGATAGTTGGTACTTTAAATGCCAAGGACTATTTCAGAATAGAAAACAAAAGTAAGGAATATATTCTAAAGAATGCAGTTGAGCCTGCATATTTCGTGCCTGAGAGTATAAAGGCAGATGTGCTTTTCAAAAACCTAAAGGCAACAGGCAACAAATTCGCAATTGTACTTGATGAGTATGGTGGAATGAGTGGTATCATAACAATGTACGACCTCGTTCAACAGCTTGTGGGTGACTTTGAAAATGAGGACGAGGAGAAGGATATCGAAAAAATTGATTCTCTCACTTGGAAAATTAAAGGCTCAACGCCTATTGATGATGTGATTGAGCAGTTAGGAATCAAGCTTGAGGAGGGTGATTTTGACACCTTTGGTGGCTTTGTGTTCGACGAATATGGACTCATTCCCGACGATGGAGAGAACTTTGAAATCGATGTTGATAATATGCACATTAAAACTCTTGAAATTAAGGACAGACGACTTATCAAAGCACTTGTTTGCATCACAGAGAAAAGTGATGAGGAAAACAAGGAAGAAGAGTTAGAATGATTTTTACTTCAATCAAGCATATTTCCCATGAGGAGAAGAGCCTTGTGGGAAATATGCCTTTAATATTTATTTTTTATCTAACAATCAAATTCCCAGAACTAATAAATAAAAGTCAGGAAAGGACATATTTTATGGAAGCTTCAATTGCATTGGAAAGGCAAACCAAGGAGGAGCTAAAGCAGATAGCT
This sequence comes from Clostridia bacterium, assembly GCA_045649415.1. Lineage (GTDB taxonomy): Bacteria > Bacillota > Clostridia > UBA1381 > UBA1381 > CAKSQL01. Next base: position 35,642 of record JAZRPY010000007.1, read on the forward strand.
TTAGGTCTTGAAATACCAAAGGTGTCCTCTATGAAAAAGGAGGAGCTTATTGAGAGCATAAAAAAGGCTCGTGAGGAAAAGGAAAAGAATGAGAAAAGAGAAGAAAAAAAGCCTGTACGACAAAGACCTGCTGATGCAGTCGAGGTTGCGGGAATTCTGGATGTTATGGCTGATGGCTTCGGCTTTTTGAGATTTGATAATATGCGTCCCGGAGAAAATGATGTGTATGTTTCTCCCACACAGATAAGACGCTTTAATTTAAAAACGGGTGACAAAATTGTGGGTGACAGCCGACCCAATCAGGACGAGGATAAATATTCACCCCTGTTATTTGTAAAGACCATAAATGACGACCCTATTGATGTGGCATTAAAAAGACAGAGCTTTGAAAAATTAACTCCCATTTACCCTGATAAAATGCTGAGGCTTGACACGGGGAAAAAGGATGGATTTTCATCAAGGATAATAGATTTAATTGCACCTATCGGTAAGGGACAAAGAGGAATGATTGTTGCTCCTCCCAAGGCAGGAAAAACAACGCTTGTGAAGGAAATTGCACAATCCATATCCCAGAATCATCCTGAGGTATATCTGATAGTTTTATTGATAGATGAAAGACCTGAGGAGGTCACAGATATAAAAAGGTCAATAAATGGTGAGGTTATATCCTCCACCTTTGACCAGACTCCTGAAAATCATATCAAGGTAGCAGAAATGGTTTTGGAAAGAGCATCAAGACTTGTTGAGCAGAAAAAGGATGTGGTTGTTTTATTAGACTCAATAACCCGTCTTGCAAGAGCCTATAACCTGACCGTAACCCCAACAGGCAGAACACTTTCGGGTGGCTTGGACCCTGATGCACTTATCAAGCCGAAGAAGTTCTTTGGCGCTGCAAGAAATATCGAGGAGGGGGGAAGCCTGACTATTCTTGCAACTGCACTTGTGGAAACAGGGAGCAGAATGGATGATGTAATATTCGAGGAATTCAAGGGTACAGGCAATATGGAGTTAAAGCTCGACAGAAGCCTTCAGGAAAGACGAATATTCCCTGCAATTGATATTTTAAAGTCAGGGACAAGACGAGAGGATGCACTTTTATCAGAGTCGGAAAGAGACGCTGTGTGGCTAATAAGACGAGGACTCTCAGATATGACTCCAAGTGATGCAATGACAACACTCCTTCAGTTTATGAAGACTGCAGACAACAAAGAGAATTTAATTGATTTAATATCCAAGAAATTTCAAAAGGTTAAATAAAAGGTGATATAAATGAAAAAAGCATATGAGGATTTAAAAAAGGCAAAAAGAATAGTTGTGAAGGTGGGAACATCCACTCTCACATATTCAACAGGTAAAACCAACTTTCAGATAGTGGATAAGCTTGCAAGAGTTTTGTCCGACCTGAATAATCAGGGCAAAGAGGTTGTTTTAGTTTCCTCGGGAGCGATAGGAATGGCAGTTGGTAAGCTGGGGTTAAAGAAAAAACCTGAGGAAATGGTGAAAAAGCAGGCAGTTGCGGCAATTGGTCAATGCGAGCTTATGTACCTTTACGATAAGTTTTTCTCAGAATATAACCAGACCGTTGCACAAATCCTTGCAACAGGCGAGGATTTCAATGTTCCAAGACGAAAAGGGAATATGCAAAACACTATGGATGAGCTGTTGGATATGGGGATAATCCCCATTGTCAATGAAAATGACACACTCTCTGTTGAGGAAATTGAAATAGGTGACAATGATAATCTTTCGGCACTTGTTGCAGAGATGATTGGTGCAGACCTTTTAGTGCTATTTTCAGACATTGACGGATTATATGACAGTGACCCACACTCAAACAAGAGTGCTAAAAAGTTAGAATATGTAACCTCTATTGATGAAATAAGCTCAGTTGCAGGAAATAGCAGTACCAAGCAAGGCACAGGTGGAATGATAACAAAAATTGAAGCAGCAAGAAGGGCAACTGAAGCAGGCATTCATATGGTCATTGCAAATGGCAAAAATGTTTCAAGCCTGTATGATATGCTTGAGGGTAAGCCTGTGGGCACATTGTTTGAGGCTAAAAAATAAAAGTACAGAGGGGAATTGATTTAGCTATGACAGAGGAACTAATAAAAAAGGGTGAGCTTGCAAAAAATGCAGCATTTGAACTTGCTTTGGTTGATACTGACCTTAAAAACAGAGCACTTTATGAGATTGCCGAAAGCCTCAGAAAAAGATATGAAGAGGTTATCATAGCAAATAAAAAGGACATAGAAAAAGCAAGAGAAAATGGCATAAGAGAAGCAATGATAGATAGACTCTATCTTGACAAGGAAAGAATATATAAAATTGCCGAGGGAGTTGAAAAAGTGGCAGAATTGGACGACCCAATCGGGAAAATTGTGTCACAATGGGAACGCCCTAACGGACTTAAAATATTCAAAAAAAGAGTGCCTTTAGGTGTAATTGCAATAATCTATGAGGCACGCCCGAATGTGACTGTGGACGGAGCAGTTTTGTGTTTGAAAAGCTCAAATGCAGTTATTTTAAGGGGAGGCAAGGAAGCAATTTATTCAAATATTGCACTTATGAAAATAATGCAGGAGGCAGCCTATAGTGTGGGAATTCCTGAGGGTAGCCTTAATTTAGTGGAGGACACAAGAAGAGAGGTTGCAGTAGAGCTTATGAAAATGAATGGGTATGTGGATATGCTCATTCCAAGAGGGGGAGCTACGCTTATTAAATCAGTGGTAGAGAATGCAACTGTGCCTGTGGTGGAAACAGCTGCCGGAAACTGCCATATTTTCATAGACAGGGATTGCGATATGGATATGGCAATCTCGGTGGTGGAAAATGCCAAGGTAAGCCGACCGTCTGTGTGCAATGCAGTGGAAACTCTTTTGATTGACGAGCCTGTAAAGGATATTGTACTACCCAAAATTATTCAGATGCTCAAAGAGAATAATGTAGAAATAAGAGGGTGTGAAAAGTGTCTTGAGATTGACACCACCATAAAAAAAGCAGAGGAAGAGGATTGGCAGACAGAGTACAATGACTATATCATTGCCATAAAAATTGTTGATGGCGTTGATGAGGCAATCACTCATATAAACAGATATAACACCAAGCATTCCGAGTCGATTATAACCAATAATGACAAGACCTTTGAAAAGTTTCAAAAGAAAGTGGATGCAGCGGCAGTATATAAAAATGCGTCAACGAGATTTACCGATGGCTTTGAGTTTGGGTTTGGTGCAGAAATCGGAATAAGTACTCAGAAAATGCACGCCAGAGGACCTATGGGATTGGAAGAATTGACATCAATCAAGTATGTTATTTTGGGGAATGGACAAATAAGATAGACGGAGGAATACTCAAGTGGATAATAAAACTTGTTGTTTTACAGGTCACAGACCGTCAAGATTTTCCTTTAAGGATGACGAGTCGGCAACAGAATGCCTTGATTTAAAAAGAAGGCTTCAGTTAGAAATCGGGAATATGATAGCATACACAGGCGTAAGAACATTTATGGCAGGAATGGCGTTGGGTGTTGATACCTGGGCTGCTGAAATTGTTCTGGAGCTTAAAGAGAAATATCCCGATATTGTGTTAATTGCCACAGTGCCCTGTCCTGAACAGGCAGAAAACTGGAGTAAAAAAAACAAGGAAAGATACTATAACATTTTAGACCTGTGCGACGAGGTCAGGGTGATAAGTCCTGAGTGGAGCTATAAATGTATGGAGAAAAGAAACAGGTATATGGTGGATAATAGCGACTATGTGATAGCAGTATGGGATGGTGTCACAAGGGGAGGAACCTATAACACCATAACCTATGCAAAAAAGAAAAACAGATCTGTGGTTATTATAAAAAGTGAAGAGAAAAGATAAGCATAAGGCATATCAATATTGTTTTGGTCATAGAATTTCATGAGGTGAATTTTATGAGGAAAATAATTGCGATATGCTTTTTTTATTTGCTTTTTGCCACTAATTCCTATGCTATGGACTTGTCAGCAGAGGCGGCGTGCCTGATTATTGCAGACACAGGGGAGATTATATATTCAAAAAATGGAAATACCATGCTTCCCTGCGCAAGCACTACCAAGATAATGACAGGAATCCTTGCCATTGAGTCAGGAGATATGGATAGAGTTGTTGAGGTGAGCAAAAATGCAGAGGGACAGGAAGGCTCGTCGATATATTTAAAGTCAGGTGACAGAGTAAAAATGAGGGATTTGGTGTATGGACTTATGTTGAATTCAGGTAATGATTCGGCAGTTGCTATTGCTGAGGGCGTTAGTGGGACGGTTGAGGAATTTGCAAAAAAAATGACCGATAAGGCGTATGAGATAGGAGCAGTAAACACGAGCTTTAAAAATCCGAATGGATTAGATAGTGAAGGTCATTTCACAACTGCATATGACCTGGCCATAATAGGTGCGTACGCTATGAAAAATGAGGAATTTAAAAAGGTTGTTTTAACGCAATCGTCCATAGGAAAAACTGAGGACGGACGGGAGTTATATTTTAATAATCATAATAAGCTTTTAAAAATGTATGAGGGTGCAACAGGGATAAAGACAGGGTTTACCAAAAAATCGGGAAGATGCCTTGTGAGTGCAGCAAGTCGAAACGGTGTAAAGCTCGTTGCAGTAACTCTCAATGCTCCTGACGATTGGAATGACCATATGAAAATGTTGGATTATGGCTTTGAGAATGTGGAGAATAAGTTAGTAATAGCAGAAGGACAGGTGATGAAAACCATTATAAAGGACAAGAAAAATTACGATTTTGTAGCAAAAAAGACCGTGCTTATACCACAGTATAAGAGCAAGGAAATTGATATTAAAATTTCCATAACCGATAAGCTTCCCACAACGACTGAAAAGGGAGAGAAAATTGGTTGTGCTTATGTGTTTTCGGACAATAAGCTTGTGGAGAGTATTGATATAGTGTCGGTTCAGGATATAGGGGGCGAGAGAAGAAAAAATCCCAAAAGCTATGAAAAATGTTTTTTTCGTGTTTTAAAATCTGTCGTGTGATTTAATTTTTATGGAATAAAAAGTGAAGCAAATGGGAAAATAAGTGTGTATAAATAAATTGGGAAGGTATAAAAAATGAACAAGAGAATTGGTAAGCAGACTATAGAATTTGAAAATCCTCCAAGGATTAAACAAACAGCATCAATTGTGGGTAAAAAGGAGGGGAAAGGTCCTTTAGCTAAATGCTTTGACATAGTGCTTGAGGACGATTATGCAGGAGAAAATAGCTGGGAAATGGCAGAGAGCAGAATGCAGAATGAAGCAGCAGAGCTTGTTTTTAAAAAAAGTGGTATAGATAAAGATAAAATAGATTACATCCTGTCGGGAGATTTGCAGAATCAATGTGTCGCATCCCATTATGCAATGCGAAATTTCCAAAGCTCTTTTATTGGCTTATATGGCGCCTGTTCAACTATGGTTGAGGGAATGATGCTTTCTGCGATGCTTATTGACGGAGGCTACGCTGAGAATATAATTTGTGGTACATCAAGTCACTTTTGTTCGGCAGAAAAGCAGTTTCGATTTCCAATGGAGTATGGTGGAATAAGAACTCCCACATCTCAATGGACAGTAACAGGCTCAGGATTTTCCTATATCACCTCTGAGGATATCGATGCACCAAGAATAGTTTCTGCCACCACAGGAAAGATTGTGGATTTAGGGGTGTGTGACATAAATAATATGGGAGCTGCAATGGCACCTGCTGCCTGTGATACCCTATATAATCACTTTAAAGCAACAGGAACAAGCCCTGAGGATTATGATTTGATAGTCACAGGTGATTTGGGTGAGTATGGAAGTGACTTGGCAAGGGAATTGCTGAGCGAAAAGGGTTATAACATTCATCCAAACCACAGGGATTGCGGACTTTTGATATATGACAGAAAAGGACAGGATGTTCACGCAGGTGGAAGTGGTTGTGGTTGCCTTGCAAGTGTGTTTTGTGGGCATATTTTTAAGGAATTAAAGGAAAAAAGGTTAAACAGAATAATTTTAATGGCAACAGGGGCATTGATGAATCCGCAGGTAGTGTTGCAAGGAGAGTCAATTCCTGGAATTGCACATTTAGTAGTTTTGGAAAACGAGGTAAGATAAAAATGGACTATATAAAAGCGTTTGTGGTGGGTGGAATATTTTGTGTTATTGGACAAATTCTAATCGACAAAACCAAGCTGACACCAGCAAGAATATTAGTTTCATATGTAGTTTTGGGGGTGGTGTTGGAGTTTTTTGGACTATACCAAAAGCTTGTTGATTTTGCAGGAGCAGGTGCAACAGTTCCTTTAACAGGCTTTGGATATAATCTTTTAAAGGGTGTGAGAAAGGCAATTGGGGAGGATGGATTTATAGGAATTTTCACAGGTGGATGCACTGCCTGTGCGGCAGGTCTTGCGGCTGCAATTATATTTTCAATTATTGCGGCATTTGTTTTTAAACCAAAATCTGATGGATAAAACTGTGGCCTTGAGCCACATTTTTTTTGAGCAAAAAAACAAGTTTTATAAAAAATATATATAATAAGTAACAAAATTTGCGATATGGAAGCATTATCTTGTTGACATATTTGATAAAATGGTATATAATTTACTATTGGATTAGTGTAAGCAAATCATAACATCTTATTAGTGGTGCATAATGAATAGAAATAATGTGTAGTATAGGAGTTTTTAATTATGAATAACTTGTACGAAAAAATCGTGAAAGGCGAAGAAAAAATATCATTAGTGGGATTAGGTTATGTTGGTATGCCAATAGCAGTTGCATTTGCTAAAAAAGTCAAGGTGGTTGGCTTTGACCTGAATGCAAAGAAAATAGAGTTATATAAAAGTGGTATTGACCCAACTGAAGAGGTTGGAGATGAGGTAATTAAAAATACCACAGTTGAGTTCACTGCCGATGAGGAAAAGATTAAGGAAGCAAAATTTCATATAGTTGCAGTACCAACCCCTGTGAATGAGGATAAAACCCCTGATTTATCACCCGTTGAGGGAGCAAGCAGGATTGTGGGCAGAAATTTGAAAAAAGGCTCAATAGTTGTTTATGAATCAACTGTATATCCAGGGGTTACAGAAGATGTTTGCATTCCAATTCTTGAGAGGGAAAGTGGACTAAAGTGTGGAGTAGATTTTAAAGTGGGCTATTCGCCTGAGAGAATCAACCCGGGAGACAAGGTACATAGACTGGAAACTATAACAAAAATTGTGTCGGGTATGGATGAGGAAACCTTAGATGTGGTTGCGAAGGTTTATGAGCTTGTTGTTGAGGCAGGAGTTCACAGAGCATCCTGCATTAAGGTGGCAGAGGCTGCAAAGGTTATTGAAAATAGCCAGAGAGATATAAATATTGCATTTATGAATGAGCTTTCCATTATCTTTAACAAAATGGGAATTGACACAAAAGAGGTTTTAGAGGCCGCAGGCACAAAATGGAATTTCCTGAAATTTTTCCCTGGTTTAGTGGGAGGACACTGTATTGGCGTTGACCCATATTATTTAACCTATAAGGCAGAGCAGATGGGATATCATTCACAGATTATTTTATCAGGCAGAAGAATAAATGACGATATGGGAAAATACATAGCCGAGAATGTTGTGAAACAGCTTATAAAGGCAAATGTTCCTGTTCGTGGTGCAAAAGTTGCACTATTGGGACTGACCTTCAAGGAGGACTGCCCTGACACAAGAAATACCAAGGTAGTGGATATTATAAATGAGCTTTCGGAATATGGAATAACTCCTGTTATTGCAGACCCTGTTGCAGATGTTGACGAGGCAAAAACTCACTATTCAATCTCTCTTGCACAAATGAGCGATATAAAGGATATGGATGTGGTAATAATTGCAGTGGCACATAAAGAGTTTATGGCAATGACTATTGAGGATTTTGATAAAATGTTTAAGGATAAACCAAACAACCAGAAGGTACTTGTTGATGTAAAGGGAGTGTTGAACAGAAAAACTGTAGTGGGTATGGACTACAGATATTGGAGGCTGTAATAATGGGATATAAAAACTTAGGAAAAAGCAATTTTGTGGATACAGATGCAAAAAAGATAATAGATATACTTGATAAACAACCTAAATACAGAGAATGTCTTTTTTCAAGAGGGTATTTTATAACAAGTGATAATTCAATAAATTCTGAAATATATCCCTTTTATTCGCAATGGACCGAACAGAAAATTGATAAGTATAATGTGTACATACATAAAGACCAGGATTTTTATATTCATACCAAGAATAATGTTTCATTTCTTTTGATTGGGCACGCGTATAATCCCTTTAATGAAGTGTATGACGAAAACATTTTATTAGAGCAGTTATCGGACGAATATTTAAAAAATCAATCTGATATTTTTGAATGCATAAACGAATGGACAGGGATCTACTGCATTTTCATCTTTGATAAAAATGTAATAGGGATACAAGATTGTGCTGGAATAAAAGCCTTGTATTATGGGATGATAGATGATAATATTTGCTTCACTTCACATCCACAGATGGTTGCTGATATATATGGTCTTACAATGGATCCTTTTATTCAGAAATTGGTTACGAATAGATTTTATAATATTGGCAACCGATATTTACCCGGTGATTTATCTCCGTACTCTGAATTAAAGAGGATAGGCGCAAATGTATATTTAGAATATTGCGATGAAAAACAATTGTTTTCTGTGCATCGTTTTTATCCTACCATGCCCCATCCTGAATTTAAAACAGACAAGGAATACGAGGACGGAATAAAAAAGGCTTATTATATTCTTAACAAGAACATTGAATTAGCGTCTAAGAAATGGACAAACTCGGCGATTTCTCTGTCAGGTGGCACAGACAGTAAAACCACACTTGCTTGTGCCAACGGTTTATATGATAAATTTAAATATTTCAGTTTTCAGTCAAAGGATACAGAGGTAACGGATTCTATAGCGGCACATGAAATTTGTTCCAAGATAGGTTTGAAGCACGATGTTTATGAAATTCCGGCAGAAAATAATGAAATTGAAGATTATAACGAATTAAAGGCTATAATTGTTCACTCCTATGGATATGTTCGTGGTTTGTCTGACAAAGAGATACGAAAGCATATCACTTTGTATAGACTAAATGATTTTGAAACAGAAATAAAATCATGGATTTCTGAAATAGTAAGGGTATTTTTCGAGAGAAAATACGGAATGAAATTCCCCGAGCGTTTATCACCAAGACACTTTAGCATCTTTCAAACACGATATTTTGCATCTCCTGTTTTGCTTCACAAATCTGATAGAATTTATAAAGAATATATGGAAAAATTTGATTTATCCGATAAAAAATACAACTTTGAACATACGGATTTATATTATTGGGAGGTTCGTATGAGTAGTTGGGGTATGATGGTTACGCAATCATTGGATATATGTCACAGGATAACATTCCCTTTTAATAATCGTAAATTAGTGGAGCTTATACTGGGTTTGCCTCGTGAAAAAAGAAAAACGGATACTGTTCATAATGATATAATAAAGATGGCTAATAAAGAGATATATAATGCCGACATTCATATTTTAAATAATTATTTTCACTCAGGGAGAATAATGCTTGAAAAATTATACTTATATTATCGAACTATCTTTAAAAAATAAAACTGGAGGCTGTAATAATGGGATATGAGCATTTAGAATTTCCTGAAAATTCGGTGTTTTTAGTAACAGGTGGAGCAGGTTTTATAGGCTCAAATCTGTGTGAAGCAATTTTAAAAATGGGGTATAGGGTTCGTTGCTTAGATGATTTATCAACAGGAAAAAAAGAGAATGTTGATATGTTTCTTGACAATGAAAACTATGAATTTATGAGAGGCGACATTAAGGATTATGACATCTGTAAAAAGGCTTGCGAGGGAGTGGACTATGTACTCAATCAAGCTGCATGGGGAAGCGTTCCTCGTTCCTTGGAGATGCCTCTGTTTTATTGCAAAAATAATATAGAGGGTACTTTGAATATGCTTGAGGCTGCACGCCAATCTGGAGTCAAGAAATTTGTTTATGCCTCATCCTCATCAGTTTATGGAGATGAGCCGAATTTACCGAAAAAAGAAGGAAGAGAAGGGAATTTACTATCCCCATATGCACTCACCAAAAGATGTGACGAAGAGTGGGCGAAGCTATATACTATGCATTATGGTCTTGATACCTATGGAATGAGATATTTCAATGTTTTTGGAAGACGACAGGACCCAAATGGTGCATATGCCGCAGTAATTCCAAAATTCATTATGCAGTTGATGAGGGACGAGCAACCAACCATAAACGGAGATGGCAAGCAGAGTCGTGACTTTACATATATTGAAAATGTTATTGAGGCGAATTTGAAGGCGTGTCTTGCGCCATCCTCAGCAGCAGGAGAGGCATTCAATATTGCGTATGGTGGAAGAGAATATTTGATTGATATTTACAATACTCTTACAAAGGCGTTGGGGAAGGACATAAAACCGATATTTGGCCCTGACAGAAAAGGAGATATCAAGCACTCAAATGCCGATATATCAAAAGCAAAGGAGCTTTTGGGATATTCTCCCGAATATAACTTTGAAAGAGGCTTGAATGAAGCAATTGAGTGGTATAAGGAGAACTTGAAATAATGGATACCATAATATATATAGGTGGTTTTCGTCTGCCAGACGGAAATGCTGCAGCTCCGAGAGTTTTGAATAATGCGAAAATCCTAAGGGAGCTTGGCTACAAAGTAGTATTTATAGATGTAAATGACAATGCAAATAAAAAAATAAAAGAAACACATTTTCTTGTTGATGGATTTGATTGCTATTCTGTGAAATACCCAAAGGGCAAGGAATGGGGGAAATACTTAACATCAATTTCAGAATTTAAAGATGTTTACAATGAATATGAAAATGTAACCCATGTGATTGCATATAATTATCAGGCATTCGCATTCTACAAGCTTATGAAATTCTGCAAGATGAGAAAAATCAAGCTTATATCTGATTGTACAGAGTGGCATGGAAATTCCGATTTTATAAGGGATTTAGATACAAATTTCAGGATGAAATACATTCACAAAAGAATAGACGGAGTTATTGCCATAAGCAGATATCTATATGATTACTATAAGGGTTTTGTGAACACAGTCGAGATTCCACCATTAACAGATTGCGAGGACGATTGTTGGCAAAAGGAAGAAAAGAGCAATAGCAAATTGATTTTTTCCTATGTGGGAAGCCCTGCAAGGAGAAAGGATAAGCTTGACGCATTTGTGAAGGCTATGGGAAAAATCGATTCTCCTGTTGAATATGCACTAAAAATTGTTGGAGCAACCAAGGAAAAATATCTGGCTAATTATCCTGAGGATGAGGAGCTTTTGAACAAGCTTGGGGACAAGCTGGAGTTTTGTGGCAGAGTGAGTAAAAAAGATGCTATGGATATTTTAAAGGCAAGTGATTTCTCGATTTTCTTCAGAGCCGACACTATAATCACAAGGGCAGGATTCCCAACAAAATATGCTGAGGCTGTGACTATGGGAATTCCTGTGATTGCTAATTTAACAAGCAATCTTTCAGATTATATCAAGGATGGAGAAAATGGATTTGTGATTGAAGGCTTTGACGAGGAAAATGTCAGACTTACTTTAAATAGAGTTTTGAATCTTAGTAAAGAAGAGCTTTTAAAGGTAAAAAATAATTGCAAGGAAGAAAGAAATATTTTCGATTACAAAAACTATATAGAGAAAATGAAAAAGATTTTGTAAAAAGGTGAATATGCGATGAAAAAGCTGAAAAGGATATTGAAAAAGCAGTTGGAATTATATATGCCAAATTTGATAAAATTGGGTATGTGAAATGGATTGGAGTAAATTTTGGTGAGGATTTACATATATATGGCAATCCTCGAAAAATGTTCGGGAGTGAGCCATGGTCGATAACCCTCGGAAACCATGTGCACATAACAGATGATGTGAGATTTATCACGCATGATAGAGGAACACTTCTTTTCAGACATATAGTTCCGGACTTGGAAATAACAAAGCCAATTGTTGTGGGAGACTATGTATATTTTGGAAATAAAAGTATGGTTATGCCCGGAGTCAAAATAGGAAATAATTGTGTAGTTGCGGCAGGAGCAGTGGTCACAAAGGATGTTCCTGACGGAAGTGTTGTAGGTGGAGTGCCTGCCAAAATAATAAAAACAACGGAAGAATATTTTGAAAAACTCAAATCAGAATCATTGCATTTAGGTCACTTAAAATATGAAGAAAAGGATAGAGCTTTAAGAGAATATTATGGGTATGGGAAGTAAGAAAAAAATTATGATTGTATTCAGAGGCGATGGAGTGCATGGTGGACCAAATAATTCTCACCTGAGGATTATGGAAAGTAAATTAAAACAAAAATATGATTTTGCGCCATTATATATTCCAAAGGGACACCTTGGAATTTACAATAAAAAGGCTATAAATGAAATGGCCGAAGCAATAAAAAAAGAAAAACCGGACCTTGTACATTTTATGGGCTTGGAGCTTGTGGGATGGTATGGAATGCTTGCGTGCAAAAGAGCAAAGGCAAGAAAAACTCTTATGGCAATTCACGGAAGCACATCAGAGGCTATAGAATTTAACAAAAACAAAATAAAAAAAGCCATAATGGAAGCTATTGAGTTTTTAACCTTAAAGAACACAAAAAATGCATATGGCGTAAGTGAATATGTAGGCTCGTGGAAAAAAATCAAAAAACATATAAAAAACTATTATGGATGCGTGTATAATCAATCAATAACAAAAGAAGAAAATGAAAACAATTTCAAAAAAGAATTTAATCTCTCAGAATCAGATATTTTAGTGGTATCAACGGGAAGAATTACTAAGGAAAAGGGATATGAAATTCTAAAGAATGTTATAATTGGTGAGAAGTGGGATAATAATGTCAAGTTTGTTATTGTTGGTGATGGTGATTATCTTGAGAAAATGAAAGAAGAGATAAGCTATTCTCATATGAAGGATAATGTAGTATTCACAGGCTTCAGGAAGGATATTGACAATGTTTTAAAGAGTGGTGACATATTCCTGATATGCTCACTTCATGAAACCTTGTGTATGTCAGTTATGGAGGCATGTCAATATAAATTGCCTGTTGTAGCAACAAGAGTAGGTGGGATACCGGAAATTATTGAAGATGGGGAAAATGGATATCTGGTTAACACATATGATGTAGCCGGTTTTATTGAAGACCTGAAGAGGTTGATAGAAAATAAAGAGCTTCGTGAGAATTTAGGTAAAAGGGGCGAAGAAATCGTAAAAGAAAAATTCAACCCTGACAGTATCATAAATAAAATTGATTCAATTTATGAGGATATTTTAAAGGAAGAGTAAGATGAACATAGAAAATGGAAAATTAAACTCAATAGATAAGTTATCGGTCTTTGTATTATTTTTAGGAATTTTGCCGACTGTTTTTCCTATGGTAACATTGATCGTACCGGGAGTTATTATTTCTAACTTCTGCTTTGGTGTATGGTTTGTGTTGGCATGCATTGATTCAAGGTATAGCGAATTTATGAAGAAAGTTAAAAATATCTATCCCTTGTTGGTGTTAGCTATAGTTTGTTTAGTGTCAGAAGCGTTTGATAATACAATTTTTGTAAATAGATATCTTGGAATTTCTCTGCTGTTTTTTGGCACAATGATATATGAATATTATCGTTCAGCAAAAAGACTTGATATATTAAAATATGTTATTTTAATGCTATTACCATTTATCGCATTTACAGCCATAAGGACTGCTATAGGACTGAACACGAACAGTTATCTTGCAAGGTCGATTAAATCCGAGGGAGCAGAAACAGAAGCCTTGTATAGACAAGGATATTCGGGATATTCCCTGATTTACGGACTCAGTATCGCATCACCTATTATGCTATACTGTTTTATGAAGGAAAAGAATAAAAAACTAAGGGCGTTATATCTTATAGGATTTATAGTAAGTATCTATACAATTATAAAAGCAAATTATATGACAGCACTGGTAACTATAGTTGTATCCAATTTATTCATCATTGTTGGAAGAGGTAACAAGAGCAAGGCTTTCACAATATTTACTATTATTGGAATCACGGTATTTATAATATTTGTTGGTGACCCTGTAGTCAGAGTAGTAGCTAATGTAATTATGAAATATGCGGGTGCAGATGGACGAGTGGGTAAGGTATTAAGTATCGAAAGCGGAAGTATAATAGAAAATATCTATGATGCTTTCATTTCAGGAAGATTTGATAGAATCAAGGGGAGCTTTGATAAATTCTTTGAAAATTTCCTGTTTGGAATATCTGTACATCAGGGAATTGGCAGAATCAGCTTATCCACACTCGGACAACATTCCCATATTGCAGATACATTGGCAATATGGGGAGCTTTATTTGGCACTATAATATTGAGAATAACCTTCAGAATTTTCAGAAAAGAGTATTTTGAGGATTCAAGGTGGATTCTATCAGTTGCAGTGGCGTTGGCGTCAATCGTTATACTGGGCTTTAACAATGCTATAAATTCAGTTTTCTTTGTTATGTACATAGTTTATCCATATGTATATGAACACTATGGAGCTGAGGATAAATATCAATTAGAGAATGACAAGAATGGAGAAAAGGATGGATTATCCACACATTATGAAAAAAAATAAAGGGTGAGAGTATGAAACTATTTTGGTATATTGTATATTATATTGGATTGTGTTTCAAGAAGCTATATTTGTATGCATGGAGAGAGGTAAACAAGGCACGCTTTGCTGAGTGTGGCAAGAAATTATATCTTGAAACAGGCTCACATTTTTCAAATTCGAAAATTCATATAGGTGATAATGTCAACATCTGTTCTTATTGCAGAATACAGTCTGCAAAGGCACATATATACATTGGAAATAATGTTATGATTACCTCCTTTGTAACTATCAATGCAGGAAATCACAGAGTTGATTTGCTGGGAAAGGTTATGCGAGAGGTCACTATGGAGGAAAAATTGCCGGAGCATGACTTGGATGTTGTTATTGAGGATGATGTGTGGATTGGACAAAAGGCGACAATCCTGAATGGAGTACATATTGGCAGAGGCAGTATAATCGGTGCAGGTGCAGTGGTGACCAAGGATGTACCACCCTATTCAATTTATACAGGTGTTCCTGAAAAGAAGGTAAGACCAAGATTCACAGAGGAACAAATAAATGAGCACGAAAGAATACTAAAAGAAAGAGGAATAGTTTAATAATTGGAGGAAATAAATGAAATATATATCCTACTACGACACAAAAGACAATATAAAAGAAAATAGAAAATATGCTCTATCTGCTACGAATAAAATGGACTATATTATCAAAGCTTTAAATGAAATTGGTGAAAAGATAGACATAGTTTCTGTTTCTGCTACAAGTAATAATCGTTTTTATAGGGGACGAATATATGAAAAAAATTGGGGGCGTTTAATTTTATTCCCGACCATACCGGGAGGTAATCCTATTTTCAGAAGGGTGTCGGATATATACGCAAAAATCAACCTGTTTCTTTATCTTCTAAGACAAGGGAAAAAGGATGAATATATATTAGTTTATCATAGCTTAGGATATGGAAATGCAATATGTCTGGCAAAAAAAATAAAAAAATTCAAGGTTATATTAGAGGTTGAGGAAATATATCAGGATATAAAAAGTATGGGAAAAAAACTCAACAAAAAGGAATATGAAGTGTTCAGGCAGGCTGATAGGTTTATTTTCCCTACAGAAATACTAAACAACAAAGTAAATAAAGAAAATAAACCATACGGTGTCATTCATGGAACTTATATGGTAGAAAAAGATAGAAGCGCAAGTTTTGATGACGATAAAATTCATATAGTTTATGCAGGCACATTTGATAAGAGAAAGGGAGTTTTAGAGGCTATAAAGTCTGCAGAATTTTTAAGTGATGACTATAGAATACATATACTGGGAAAGGGAAAAGAAAGCGAGAATAAGGCTGTAGGTGACTTGATTAAAAAGGTTAATGAAAAAGGTGAAAGGGTTATTTATGAGGGCGTTTTATCAGGAGAAGAATTCATTTCATTTATGCAAAAATGCCATATAGGATTGAGCCCGCAGGACACTGATGCATCCTTTAATACCACATCCTTTCCATCGAAAATTTTATCATATATGGCAAACGGACTAAGGGTTGTTAGTGTAAAAATTCCTGCAATTGAAAAATCAGCAATAGGAGATTATATGTATTTCTACGAGGTGCAAGGTCCTGAAAATATTGCAGGGGCAATTAAAAATGTTGATTTTAATGACAACTATGACGGAAGAAATATCGTCAGCGAGTTAGATGAAAAGTTTAAGGTTGATATAAAAAAGCTTATAAAAGATTAAGAGGTATAAAAATGTCAAATAATAAAAGATTTGCAGCTTTGGTATTGGCACATAAAAATGTATCTCAGGTAGAAAGACTTGTAAAAGCATTGGTTTTTGCAGAAAATGTAGATGTTTTTATTCATTTTGATAAAAAGTTTGATATTTCCGAGGAAAAAATAAAGAAAATAATATCGGTGGCTGAAAACAGAGTTTTTGTGTTAGAGGACAGTGAAAGGGTTTCAACATTTTTAGATGATTGGAGCTTGGTTGAGGCGACACTAAGACTTGCTGACAGGGCATTTAGTATGGGTAAATACAAATATTATATGCTTTTGAGTGGACAAGACTACATATTAAAAAATATGCAGGATATAGTCAGGGAACTTGAAGAAGGCTATCCAAGGATATATATAGACTGCACTCCATATGACAGGAATAATTGGGTTTATTATAAGTTTTGTAATTGGGGTTGGTATGGAAAAATAAATACCAAAATAAACAACACCTTTCCAAAAGGACATTTTAGAAAAATATTAAAGGTGCCACTGTATCTTGCGAGAAAAGTTGCAAGAAAAAGGAATATCCCATATAAAAAATTAACAAATGAGAAAATTCATTTATATGGAGGCTCTGCATGGTGGATTATGCCTGACAAGATGATCGAGCATATATTAAAAGAGCTTAAAAGCGACAGAGAATACATCAATATATTAAAGAAAACCTATACGCCGGAAGAACAATTTTTTCAGGTTATGTGTATGAACTCGCCATATAGTGAAAATGTTTGTGTAAACCCTGTGGATATGATATCCCAGAACTCGAAAACCTATGCGTATTTCTTTGATAAGGACAAACCATTTAAGGGACATCCGTATATATTTACTATGGAGGACTGTGAGAAATTAAGGGAATTAGCAGAGGATAAATTTTTTGCGAGAAAATTTGATATGGACTGTGACAGCGAAGTGTTTGATTGGATAGATGATAATTTAATTAAAAAGGATATCTAATATATTTTAAGGAGTTGTTTTTTAATTGAAGGTAGAGAAGGATTTTATAAGGCTGATTTCTGCAGCAGTAAATCAAGAAAGCGTACCGGATAAAATTTGTGATTGGGGAAAAATACTTGAGCTGGCAAAAGCCCATGATGTTGCCGGCTTGATTTGCTATGCCTTAGACTCAATGGAAAGAAAGCCTCACAACTATAAAGAGTTCTGCAATTTAAGGAATTTCCTTTTGATGAAGAGTATAAATCAATCCTATGAAGCAGCAACTCTGTTTCATGTTCTGGATACAAATAAAATTGAGTATGTGGCATTAAAGGGGGTGGAGTTAAAAAAGCTCTATCCTTCATCCGATATGAGATCTATGTCGGATATAGATATTCTGATTAAGGAAAAGGATTATGAAAAGGTATCAGAGAGGATGCTGAAACTTGGCTACTATATCAAAAAGCAAAAAGCAGAGGAGATAGAATTCTGGAAGAAGCCATATATGGTTGTGGAGGTTGCCACTACGATGCTTGCAGAGGTGCAAAGTGGAATGGAGTGGTACTTTAAGGATTATTGGCAGAAGCTTAAAAAATCTGAAACATATAGGTATCGTCAAACAGATGAGGATTATTTTATTTACCATTTTGTGCATTTATCCAAGCACTATAGCATGTATGGCACAGGAGTGAGACCATTTATTGATATATATGTTTATCTGAAAAACAAGAAGGATACTCTCGATTGGACCTACATAGAAGACGAGTTGAATAAATTAAAGCTATGGGAGTTCTCAAAAAATGCTATAAGGTTATCGGAATATTTGTTTGGTAGTGGTGATAAGGATGACATTTTGGAGGAAATGGAAGAATATGTTCTATCCAATAGCCTTTTTGGAACAATGGAAAATAAAATCTCAACAAGAGTTATTGAAAATGGCAAGGTAGTAGGCTTAAAAAGGCTGAAGCTAAAAAGGTATTTTTTCGCTATATTCCCAAGCCTGAGGACAATGAAAAACCTATATCCAGATTTAAAAAAATACCCTGTTTTATTACCATTTTATTGGGTAAGAAGAATTATTTCCAGAGTATTTTTCAAGCAAAAAAGGATAAAGAATTTTGTGAACATCTATAGAAATGTCAACTATGAAAATGCAATTGCCCATAATGAGCATATGAAGAGAGTTGGGTTATAATAAAAAAGGGAGGAGAAAAATATGCCAAAGGTAAGTGTGATAGTACCTGTATATAAGGTTGAGAAATACTTAAACAGGTGTGTGAATAGCATATTGGCACAAACCTTTACTGATTTTGAACTGATATTGGTGGATGATGGCTCACCTGATAACTGCCCAAAAATGTGTGATGAGTATGCAGAGAAAGATGAAAGAATAAGGGTTATACATAAGGAAAACGGGGGCGTGTCGTCTGCCCGTAATGATGGAATTGATATGTCACAGGGCGAATGGATTATGTTTGTGGACAGTGACGATTGGATAGAATTAAACAGCCTTGAGAGTCTGACAAATGCTATACTAAATGATGACATAGATATGGTTGTGGGTGGATATAAAACAATCACAATAAGAAATGAAATTGACCATATGCTTGAAAATGAACTGTTGTCGAAGGATAAGATGAAAGAAAAATATACAGAGATAGCCGACAAGGGTAATCTGATTTTAACAACACCCTGGGGAAAGATTTTTAAGACCTCTGTAATTAGGGACTATAATATTTCCTTCGACACTACAATGAAAATATCTGAGGACACAAAATTTGTTTTATGCTTTTTAAATGTGGCAAATAATGTTGCAACAGTATCGGATATGATTGTTAATTATAATTGTAAGAATGGTACATCTGCAACCAATAAATACATAGAGGATTTTGCTAAATGCAAATATTTTATGTATATGAGTATGAGAGAGTATCTTGATGGTGAAAAATGGAATGGTTACATAGAGGGATATACAGTTGAATGCGTATATTCATGCCTGTATCACTATATAAAATATGCACCGACAGAGTCTGTTGAAGAGAAAATGTCTGAGGCATATAATATGTTCAGGGATTATACAGATGGAAAACAAGAACTATTGGATAAGAGGTTTGGTGGAGGATATATAGGATGCATTGTTGATGAGGAATGGAAAGAGCTTTCAGAACAATGGAAAAAAAGAAACAGGAAAAATATAATTAAGGAAAATATAAAGAAACGAATATTAAAAATATTAGCAAGATAAAAGACAAGGAGGCCAACTAATGCCGAAGGTAAGTGTAATAGTACCTGTATATAAGGTTGAGAAATATTTAAATAGGTGTGTCGATAGCATATTGGCACAAACCTTTACCGATTTTGAGCTTATATTGGTGGATGATGGCTCGCCTGATAACTGCCCGAAAATATGTGATGAGTATGCAGAAAAAGACGAAAGAGTAGGGGTTATACATAAGGAAAACGGGGGCGTGTCGTCTGCCCGTAATGATGGAATTGATATGTCACAGGGCGAATGGATTATGTTTGTGGATAGTGACGACTGGATAGAAGAGGATATGCTGGAAGGCATGGTCGCAAAAATAAAAGATGATGTTGATATGGTGATTTCATCAGCTGATTTTATAGGACCGGGCGAAAATGAGAAAACTTCGGCAACTATGCCAGATTCAAGATATCTATCAAAGGAAATTGTAGAAAAAAAATTTAATGGGGAACTGCCAAGTGCATTGATAGATGTTCCCTGGTGCAAGCTCTATAAAAGAGAAGTAATAATCAGGGAAAACATAAAATTTGATATTTCTATATGTACAGGTGAGGATGCACAATTCAATGCAAAATATTTGAGCTATATAAAAAATGTTGAAACGATGAAAGATTCATATTACAGATATATAAGAGAAGGGAACGATTCATTATCCTTAAGATTTTATGAAAATTTTTATCAAATAAATAAAAAGGTTTATTCTGATATATTGGAGTATGCAATAAGGACAGGATGTTCGGAGGAAACTCAAAGGGCTATAAAAGTAAGACATATGTATGTGATATTTGCGTATTGGACAAGAACAATGACCCAAGCAAGTAGAGAAATTGCGATAAGATATATGGAAAATATGTCGGAGGATGATTTCTTGAAAGAAAATCTTTATCTGATGGGAAGAAATAGTAAGTATTATACAGGGAAATTGGTAGCAACAAAAAGATTTAAAGAAATATATGTTATTTATAAGATAAAGAAAAAGATAGAGGATATTCTTAAAAAAGGAAAAGGAGAAAAATAATGCCCAAGATAAGTGTAATAGTACCTGTGTATAAGGTTGAAAAATATTTAAATAAGTGTGTGGATAGCATATTGGCACAAACCTTTACCGATTTTGAGCTTATATTAGTGGATGATGGCTCACCCGATAACTGCCCGAAAATATGTGATGAGTATGCAGAAAAAGACGAAAGGGTAAAGGTTATACATAAGGAAAACGGGGGCTTATCTGATGCCAGAAATAAGGGACTTGATATAGCAACAGGTGAATATATTTCATTTATAGACAGTGATGATT
>JAZRPY010000008.1:0-8658 GCA_045649415.1 Clostridia bacterium
CTTATAAAGATGTAAAAATGGCTGCAGAAAATCCGTAGTCCTTTAAGCAAGTCGTTTTTTTCATATTTTCTACACAAGATGGTGTAGAATTTGGTGTAAATTCAATTTTGAACACACCTTAACAAAAACAAAAACAAAAACCCTTGTAAATCAAGGGTTTTTAGGGTTTATTATTTATCCAGACTTTTCATTGTCGGGAAAAGCAAAACATCACGGATGGCTGCAGAATCGGTTAAAAGCATACACATTCTATCGATACCAAAGCCGATACCACCCGTTGGTGGCATACCAATTTCAAGGGCATTCATAAAGTCCTCATCAGTTGTGTTTGCCTCCTCATCGCCCATTGCGAGAAGCTCCTCCTGAGCCTTAAATCTTTCTCTCTGGTCGATTGGGTCATTAAGCTCAGAATATGCATTTGCCATTTCCCAGCCATTCATAAAGAACTCAAATCTCTCAACATACTCAGGATTATCAGGCTTTTTCTTTGTCAGTGGAGAAATTTCAATTGGATGGTCAATAACAAAGGTAGGTTGAATCAAGTGTTCTTCAACATACTCTTCAAAGAACAAGCTCAGGATATCACCCTTCTTATGATGCTTTTCATACTCAACATGGTGTTCATCTGCTACTTTTTTAGCCTCTTCAACAGTTTTGATTTCATTAAAATCTACTCCTGAATATTTCTTTACTGCGTCAACCATTGAAATTCTTTCAAAGGGTTGTGCCAAATCCATTTCAATTCCGTTATAGGAAATCTTTGTTGTACCAAGAACCTCCATTGCTACATGGCGATATAAATTCTCGGTCAAGTCCATCATACCATGATAGTCGGTGTATGCCTGATAAAGCTCCATCAATGTAAATTCAGGGTTATGACGGGTATCAACTCCCTCATTTCTGAACACTCTTCCAATTTCATACACTCTTTCCAATCCACCAACGATAAGACGCTTTAGGTATAGCTCAAGAGAAATTCTTAATTTGAAATCCTCATCCAAAGCATTATGATGGGTTTCAAAAGGACGGGCAGCTGCTCCACCTGCATTGGAAACAAGCACGGGAGTTTCAACCTCTAAGAATCCCTGTCCGTCTAAATATCTTCTTATAGATGCCAATATCTTTGAACGCTTGATAAAGGTATCCTTAACATTCTCGTTCATAATAAGGTCGGTATATCTTTGACGATATCTCAAATCGGTATTGGTCATACCATGGAATTTTTCTGGTAATGGTTGTAGTGACTTTGTAAGAAGGGTCAATTCCTCTACCCTGACTGAAATTTCACCTGTCTGGGTAGTAAACACTTCTCCCTTAGCAGCAACAATATCACCAATATCATACTTTTTAAAGGTGTTATATGCCTCTTCACCAAGAATATCCTTCTTAACGAAAATCTGCACCTTTCCGTCAATGTCCTGAATGTGACAGAAGCCTACCTTACCCATACCACGCTTAGACATAATTCTGCCTGCAATGGAAACAACTTGTCCGTCAAGGGGAGAAATACTTGCAATAACCTTTTTCTCTTCACCATGCACCTCAATAGTTCTTTCCTCTTCCCTACAATTTTGGCAGATATCCTTTGATGTGTGAGTTCTGTCAAATTTAGTGATTTCAAAGGGGTCCTGATTAGCGTCCTGTAGTTCTTTTAATTTATCCCTTCTAACCTGTAAAAGTTCTGATAGCTTAACTTCCTGTTCCATAAAAATGTCCTTCCTTTCTTATATAGATATGTCACCCTCAGGAGCAACATATCCTTCAGCTTCAACATCAATTGTCATATATCTAATTCCAATTTTGATTTTTGAATCTGTGTCCTTAAATAAAACAAGATTGATTTTGGTGTTAGCAACCTCCCAACCTGTTCTAAACATCATAGCTCCAAGCTCCAATGCCTTAGCCTTTCCAAGCTCCTTTGCTTTTTCGTCGCCCCATTTTTCCTCAGAATACTGAGGCTCACCATATTTATTTGTATATCTTTTTATCATCTCTTCATAATCGACTAAATAGATGCTTGTGTCACTATTCACATGATTTGTGTAGTACATACAAGTCACAAGCTTACCATTTTCAAAATGGTACTCCGACGACACAGGGTATCCACCAACAAAAAGGTCATTGTATCTTATAACTCCCTCTGCAACAGTTGTGTAGCCCTCACCATCACTTGCAGTAACATCCGACAGACTCATTCCCCATTTCATACCTCTGAAATCTCTGTCCTCAGGAGCAATGGTTGGTTGAGGAGTCGGGGTTGCCCTTTCAACCTTGAATGCATCGTCCTCTGTGCCTTCAATCACAACGACATCGCCACCTGTTCCCGAGCATCCTGCAAGAAGTATCATTCCTGCTATTAAAAAACTTAATAATCTTTTCATAAGTGTTGCTACCTTTCTTGAATTTTTGTAAAAAATTCCACTATCCATAACATTATACCACTTTATTTTCAAAATGTCCACAAAAATATAAGAAAACTTTATGATTTAAAACAATAAAAAGCCACCTTCAAGGTGGCTCACGGGAATTTGCTCCCGATTTTTTTAAGATTAGCCCCATATAGACCGTGATAATGACAATATTTCTTACCTGCATATGCAGGTGGGTTATTACCTATGCATTTTATATGTCCACTGGCAGTCCCGGAGGAAAGGAGGCGTATATGCCATGCACAGAGTGAAAATCCCGTATAAGAAGTGTTGGTAAAAAATTAAAGTCGCACACGAGAATCACAGGGTTTTTCCATATGTTTATATTACCATAGTTTATGCAACAAATCAACGAATTTTTCTTTACAATAAGATTACATTTTATAACGAATTATTCGTCGTCTGCCATTACTTCCTGGTCGCGTCTTAC
The DNA here is from genome assembly GCA_045649415.1 of Clostridia bacterium. Lineage (GTDB taxonomy): Bacteria > Bacillota > Clostridia > UBA1381 > UBA1381 > CAKSQL01. The sequence continues at coordinate 2,860 of JAZRPY010000008.1, forward strand.
AAATTCCTCAAAAGCTGCTTCTACCTCTGCCTCATCTTCAACAGGAACAAGCTCCATATCGTCATCAGTTTCACCGAAGGCAACCTTCATGATTAACACCTCATCGGTTTCCTCACCCTCAGGCATAACCTCGATTAAAGCAAAGTAGGTTTCGTTATTGAACTCAAAAACATCTATAGCTTCAAATTCAATTGTGTTACCATTTTCGTCTTCTAACATGATTATATTTTCTTCCATTTTAAAATCTCCTTTTTATTTTATAATAATCAGCATTTTTATTTTAATATAAACCTATAAGAAAGTCAACAATTATTTACCTTTTCATAATAAATCCCGACAAAATCCTTGCAAGTTCAACAGGATTTGTGTTAATTTCACCGTATATCCACTTTTCCACCATTGATATTCCACCAAAGGCAAACATAAGCATACGAAATTCTCTCGGGTCCTTTATATCCACACTATTTATCCATTCATTACCCATCCCTGTTCTACCAAAGACATTATCAAGTATTCTTTTTCTAAATCGACTGGCGTTTACTCCTTCAAATAAAATTTTATATACCTCTTTGTTTTCTTCTATAAACTCAAAAAAAGTCAATAGCTTTTTCTCTGTGTTTTCGTCCTTATATATATTTATTTTAGGTGTTTTTTTAATGATATCATCCTCAATCTCATCAAAAAGGTCATACTGGTCCTCATAATAAGCATAAAAGGTTGACCTGTTTATATCTGCAACCTCACATATCTCCTTCACAGTTACCTTATTCATAGGCTTTTTTGATAACAATTCAATAAGGGCTTCTTTAACTATTCTCTTTGTCATCTGTGTTCTTCTGTTTTCAGGCTTATTCAAGTATGTCCACCTCTTTTTTAAACATTTTTCCATTATTTGTCTATTTAATAACACAATTTTCACATCTATTGGTTGTGATTCCAACTCGGTGTTGATATAATTATATTATAAAATTATACAAAAGTCAAGATACCAGTGTAAGGAGTGGATTAAATTTGAAAAACTATTACAATGTAAAAAAGATTGAAAATTTTCGTGAACTTGTGTATTCTTCAGCTGAAAAATTTAAAAACAAGCCTGCTTTCAAAATAAAAGAAAATGGGAAAATAAAAAATATTACCTATTCCCAACTCAAACTTCAATATAAAAGCCTTGTATCATATATGCTTGATATGAGATTGATGGATAAAAGAATTGCAATTATCGGTAAAAACAGTTATCATTGGCAAATGCATTATCTTGCAGCTGCCACAGTGGGAGTTGTTGTTCCATTAGACAAGGAGCTATCAAAAAATGACCTGAATGATTTTATTGTAAGTGCAGAATGTAAAGCTGTTTTTGCAGACGAAAAAATAATAGAAAAACTGAAGGATGTATGTGATGAATCGATAATTCTGTGTCCTTTAACACATAAAATTCCTCTATCATCAACTCAAGACAACAGAATTGATAATTTGAAAATTGACGGGGATGAAATGAGTGTTCTTATATTCACATCAGGAACAACAGGAAATTCTAAAGGGGTATGTCTTTCACAAAACAACATTCTTTCCAACATAAGGTCAACCTTAAGTGTTGTGAAGGTTGACAAAAAATCAGCAACACTTTCGATCCTTCCCTTGCACCACACCTATGAATGCACACTAAACTTTTTATTGATGATATCAGCCGGTGCTTGCATTTCCTATGCCGAGAGTCTTGGAAAGATAAAAGAAAACTTAAAGGAATTCAAGCCAACCTTTTTGGTGGTTGTGCCTGCATTACTAAATATTTTAAATAAACGATTTGTGTCCACAATCAAAGCTAGTGTTCCAAAAAAATATAGCAAGCCATTTTATGATTTACCTCTTCATGAAGCACTATTAAAAATACCATTTTGGCTTAGAATAATTATAAAAGAAAAAATCAAAAAGGAGCTTGGCGGGAAAATTCATACCTGTATTATTGGAGCAGCAGATTTAGACACAGAACTTGTTTTTAATTTTAAAGCACTTGGAATAAGAACTCTCCAAGGGTATGGCCTAACCGAATGTTCTCCCCTTGTTGCAGGGAACTCTGATTTTTATTTTAACGCTCAATCAACAGGTATTGCAATCCCTGGTGTTGAAATAAAAATTGACCAACCCAATGAATATGGTGAAGGTGAAATTTTAGTTAAGGGCGATAATATTATGCTTGGTTACTATAACGACCCTGAAGCAACAAGTAAGGTCTTTAAAGACGGATATTTATGCACAGGTGACTTAGGTTATATGGATTCAGACGGTGCCCTATATATCAGGGGCAGACTTAAAAATGTGATAGTCACCACCAATGGTAAAAATATTTATCCTGAGGAGCTTGAAACAAAGTTATCACAATTTGAGGAGATAAAGGAATCTATTATTTTCTCAGGAAAAAATATAAATGAGGACATAATGGTTAAGGCAAAAATTGTTCCTGATATGGATGTTTTAAAGGAGAAGCTTGGAAATTCAAAAGAAATGGATGTCTATGATTACATAAATCAATTGATTCAAAAACTAAACGAAACCCTTCCCCGATACAAACGAATAAACTCCTTTGAGATAATTGAGGGTGGGCTTGATAAAACCACCACCCAGAAAATCAAAAGATACGGAGAAAATATTAAATAAAAAAATATGCTTTCCATTTTGGAAAGCATATTTTTTATTACTCATCTAATGCGTCCTGTAACCACCAAGAGCCGATATCAAAGGCATCATAGAGATTTTCTCTTTCACCACTTCTGTAGTTGACGCCCTTACCAATCTCTCCTGTGTTATCCTGAATATGAAACTTAACCTTTTTGGCAATATCATATTCACCCTTTTTCTCATTTTCTTCAATCTCCAAAACCAAAATCAAGTCTTTTGATAAATCGCCATAGTAAATTGTGTTACCTTTTCTATACACAGGCTTTCCCTTAAAAGTCAGGCCCTTTTCCTTTTTAGCTGCAACCATTTTAGTTACCTCCTATCCATCCTATTCTTAAACGAGATTATACCCCTTTTCTATCATTTCCATATTGAATTGAACAAGATGTTGCTTTTTAGCAGGTGTTGTTTTTTCAACGCCCACTCTGATTTCATCAAGAGTGAAAATTCCTGTTGCCTTAATCAAAGCTCCAAGCATAATCATATTAGCAAGGCTACCCTTACCTGCGTCTGTTGCAAGCTTTGTTGCTTCCACATACACAGAGGTTACATCCTTTCTCTCAATCTTTCTGTCGATCAAAGCGCTGTCAATAATAATATATCCATTTTCTGCCACAGTATTCTCAAATTTATCCAATGATGGCTTATTCATACTGATTAAAACATCAGGTACCTGGATAATTGGTGAGCCAACAGGTTCATCCGATATTATAACATGACAATTTGCAGTACCACCACGCATTTCAGGTCCGTATGATGGAAGCCATGAAAGCTCCTTACCCTTCATAAGTGCTGCATATGCCAAGATTTTTCCAATAAACAAAATTCCCTGACCACCAAAGCCTGTAATAACAATATTTGTTGTCATATCTATAATTCCTTCCTTTTCTTCCAATATAGCATTGGAGTATTCTTACTCAACATCCTTATATACTCCCAAGGGGTAATATGGAATCATTTCATCCTGCAAACGCTTGATTGCTTCATTTGGAGCTAATCCCCAGTTTGTAGGACAAGTGGAAAGAACTTCAACAAGTGAAAATCCTTTTTTGTCAATTTGGTTCTGGAACGCCTTTTTAATAGCTGCCTTTGCCTTCTTGATATTGGGGACAGTATCCAAGGATACTCTTTCAATATAGCTCGGTCCGTCAAGAGTTGCCAACATTTCAGAAACTTTCACAGGGAAACCCTGAGTTTTTGTGTCACGACCATATGGAGAGGTTTGTGTGACCTGACCTGGCAAGCTTGTTGGTGCCATTTGTCCACCTGTCATTCCATAAATTGTGTTGTTGATGAAAATAACAGTTATATTTTCACCTCTTGCAGCTGCATGAACTGTTTCAGCAGTACCAATCGCCGCCAGATCTCCATCCCCCTGATATGTGAACACAATCTTATCAGGATGCACTCTTTTAATACCTGTTGCAACTGCAGGTGCTCTTCCGTGAGCTGCCTGTTGCATATCGCAATTGAAATAATTATATGCAGTTACCGAGCAACCAACAGGAGCTACACCGATTGTTTGTCCTTCAATTCCCAGCTCATCAAGAACCTCTGCCACTAACCTGTGACAAACTCCATGTGTACAACCCGGGCAATAATGAAATGGTGTATCTGTTAGTGCATGGGGTTTTTCAAATACCTTAGTCATTGTTAATCTCCCTCGCAATCTTCTTAACTTCATCTATAATCTCTTTAGGAGTAGGAATAATACCACCTGTTCTTCCAAAGAAGTGAACAGGAATTTTTCCGTTTACTGCCAACTTAATGTCCTCAATCATTTGTCCTGTGCTCATTTCAACAGAAAGGAATGCTTTTGCAGTTTCAGCAGCTTCTCGATATGCTTTTTCAGGGAATGGCCACAATGTTATAGGTCTGATAATTCCAACCTTATAGCCTTCCTCTCTCAATTGTTTAACTGCACTTTCAACCACACGACTTGTTGTGCCATATGCAGAAATTATGATATCAGCATCCTCTGTGAACTTTTCTTCAAATCGAGCTTCCTTTTCCTTGATAATTTCATATCTTGCCTGACGCTCTAAAATTGTTTTTTCAAGCTCTTCCGGTGCAAGATACAAGGAGTTTACAATGTTATGCTCTCTTTTTAATTCTGTTCCTGTAGTTGCCCAATCCTTATTTGACTCAATGATTTCAGGAACACTGTCAAAATCAACAGGCTCCATCATCTGTCCCAATGTACCATCACCTAAAATCATAACAGGAACTCTATATTCGTCTGCAAGATTAAATGCATCTGCAGTTAAAGATACAATTTCCTGAACTGAGTTAGGAGCAACAACGATTAAATGGTAATCTCCGTGTCCACCACCCTTGGTTGCCTGAAAATAATCCGATTGTGCAGGTTGAATACCACCAAGTCCGGGGCCTCCACGAACAATATCAACAATAACGCATGGAAGGTCTGCTCCTGCTATGTAGGATATACCCTCTGCCTTTAAGCTGATACCGGGGCTTGAAGAACTTGTCATAACTCTTGCGCCTGCACCTGCAGCACCATATACCATATTGATAGCAGCAACTTCACTCTCTGCCTGCAGGAAAACGCCGCCGATCTTGGGCATACGCTTTGCCATATAAGCAGCCAGTTCGGTCTGCGGTGTGATGGGATAACCGAAGTAATGACGGCAGCCGGCCTTGATCGCAGCTTCAGCGATAGCCTCATTGCCCTTCATAAGTACCTTTTCACCCATATTCTCACCTTACCTTTCTACAGTAATGACACAGTCAGGACACATCGTTGCACAGAAAGCGCAGCCGATGCACTTTTCCTGATCCGTGATCTGTGCGGGAGAATGACCCTTTGCATTGATCATATCCTTGGACAGTTCCAGGATCTTCTTGGGGCAAGCGTCAATACACAGACCGCAGCCCTTACAAAGGTCCGTATTAAATGTTACCTTAGCCATAAAAACACTCCTTCACGTCGTAGTATTTTTCCTGTAATTCCATCGCAAATACATCGCCGTCCATCTGTTCGGCAACGGACTTTTCCGCGGAAGTCATCCAAATGGGAAGGCCGGAGAGCTTGCTCAGTTCTTCCGTCTTGCGATTGGTCGCTTCCACATCCTCGCCCTTGGTGATGCCGCCCAGATTGGAGTTGTT
>JAZRPY010000009.1:0-2478 GCA_045649415.1 Clostridia bacterium
CCTGAGCTTTCTTCTTCCAAGGCTTTATCTTGAAAATTTCGGTTCAGAGGTTAACGGAGTTCTTTCCACTATTAAGCAGATTTTTGCATATATGGTTTTGCTTGAATCAGGTATTGGTCTTGCGACCACCCAAGTACTCTATAAACCTGTTGCCGAAAAAAATCATAACAGGGTAAGTTCTATTATATCGGCAACACATAGTTACTATGTTAAAGTCGGCATCATATATGGGGTTATTGTACTATTAATTGCTTTTACATATGAATATATTGTTCCAACGAGCATTAAGCCGGGACTGATTTTTGGGATTGTAATACTTACTGCCCTTCCAAATTTGTTCAGTTATTTTATGCAGGCAAAATACAGAATACTTTTGGAAGTTGACGGCATAAAATATGTTATAACAAATTCCGAGACGATCCTGCAGCTTGTTTCAAATATCGCAAAAATACTTGTTATATTGCTTACAAACAATCTTCTGTTAATGCAGCTTTCATATTGTGCCTTATCGCTTTTGCAGCTTGTTTACATATATGTTCACGCTAAAAAAAGATATAAATGGTTAAAGGTTAACGCTGAGCCTGATTTCGAGGCGATTTCCCAAAGGAAATCTGTCTTGATTCATCAGGTATCGGGAATGGTTTTTAATAACACTGATGTTTTGCTATTGTCATTTTTATGTGATTTTAAGGTAGTTAGTGTTTACACAATTTATAATATCTTTTTTTCGCAGATGCAGAATTTTATTACAAGCATAATTTCAGGATTCAGCTTTGCACTTGGCCAGATGTTCCATACCGACAGAGAGAAATTTATGAAGGTATATAATGTGTATGAAACACTTTACATTATGTCCGCTTTCATTATATATACGCTGATGGCTGTGTTTTTGTTACCGCTTATCGAGATTTACACAAAAGGAATCAACGATGCTAATTACACAAATGCACTTTTAATACTCCTTTTTGTTATTATGAATCTTTTATCAAACGGTAAGCTTCCGTCAAATCATGTTCTTGAATATTCAGGAAAGTTTGAGGAAACACGATCTCATGCAATTTGGGAAATGATAATAAATATTGTTGTTTCAATAGTTGCAATTCTCAAATGGGGAATTTGTGGTGCAATACTCGGCACGATTGTTGCTCTTTTGTACAGAGGTGCAATGATGATTTACTATTCAAATAAGAAAGTGCTTGATAGAAGCATCTTTAATACATATAAAATCTGGCTTGTAAACGGAGTGGTTTTCGCCTCTTTAATGGCAATCTTTTTTGTGGATAGCTTTAGCGGTCTTCCATTTGTCAGATTGCTTTTAAAAGGAATAATTCATTCTCTTTGGATAGTTCCCCTATATGTTGTAGTAAACTTTATATTTTTCAAAGAGGCATTTAAAAATTTAATTGAATTATGGAGGAATAAAGAATGAGTATTCCAAAGGTAATTCACTATTGTTGGTTTGGGAAAGGCGAAATGCCAAAGATAGCTAAAAAATGTATAAAAAGCTGGGGAAAATATTGTCCTGACTATGAAATAATATGCCATAACGAAGACAATTTTGATTTGTCGCAAAACCGTTATATGTATGAGGCCTATAAAGAGAAGAAATGGGCGTTTGTGAGCGATTTTGCAAGGCTTAAGATCATTTATGATCATGGTGGAATCTATTTAGATACCGATGTTGAGCTTATAAAGCCTATTGATGATTTGCTGGAAAATAAGGGTTTTATGGGATTTGACGAGAAAGGCATCGTTGCAACAGGGCTCGGTCTTGGTGCAGAAAAAGGAAACGAAATAATCGGGGAATTTCTGAAAGATTATGATGATATTCCGTTTGTTTTAGAGGATGGCAGCTTCGACCTTACTCCTTGTCCTGACCGAAATACAGATGCTTTAGTAAGACTTGGTATGGATATTAAAAATACAAATCAGACTTTTATGGATATGGTTTTTCTTCCAAGAGAGTATCTTTGCCCGATGGATTATTATACCGGGAAAAAGACTATAACTAAAAACACATATTCCATACATCATTACAGCGCTTCATGGACATCGGATGTGACAAAAAGAACAACTCGGATTAAAAGAATTATCGGTGTTAAGATGTATGACAAACTATATGGCAAGTTTTTACATAAATTCAAGTGGTTGGAGTGGTAATATGCCTGAACAAATTATAAATAAAATTAAAAAGAGCATTTTGCCCCAGTGGAAAGTGTGCTTTATCTGGGCACTTATTATGGGGCTTATTGCTCATTTATATAAAATTACAAATTGGCTTCCTAATTGGGACGGACTTGTTTTCAGATATGATGCACAAAATATGATTTCAATGGGAAGATGGTTTCTCCCGGTAGTGTGTGCTCCAAGTTCCTTTTATGATTTGCCCTTTATTGCAGGTCTTATGGCAATAATCTTTCACGGACTTGGCGCTGTATGCATATGCAAAATGTTTGGCGTCAGAAAAAATATAACAGC
>JAZRPY010000010.1:0-34051 GCA_045649415.1 Clostridia bacterium
ACTAAATGTTCCTGAAGCAAGACAAGCCATGGAAAACTTCAAGATGGAAGCTGCAAACGAAGTTGGTGTAAACTTAAAGCAAGGTTACAACGGTGACCTTACTGCAAGACAGGCAGGTTCTATTGGCGGTCAAATGGTTAAGAAGATGATTGAAGATTACGAAAACAAGATTAAATAACTTTTCTTGCTAATCAATCAACAGTACTAAAAAAGGTAGGCTTCTTAAATGAAGCCTACCTTTTTAACTATTTCTATGCAATTCCCATTTCAACCTTATACTTAGACAATGCCTCTTTTCCTGTTGTTGTAACAGGCTTTATCCACTTTAATGACCTGAAATATCGAATACACAAATATGCCTTTAAGAAGTCCTCACAAATATAACTGCAGGCAAATGCAGCCACAAAGGGAATCTTAAATATCACTACAACAATAATAGTTACAGGCACCGATATTCCCCACAAACACAAAATATCATATTTCATTCCTTTTTTAGTATCTCCACCTGGACGAAATACTCCCACAATGGCTACATAGTTTATGTTTCGCACAAAAATTTCCAAGCCATATACAAGCATTATTCCACGAGCAGCAATCAAGGTTTTTTCAGATATAGCACCACCCATATTGAATGTTCCGATCAGGGCATCCCTTAATATAATAGCAAACATTCCCATTATAACGCTAACAAAAGGCACTATGATCATAAATCTTGTTGCATTTTTTATTCCCTTTTTTATGTTTCCACATCCAACATCTTGTCCCACATAAACTGCTGCTGCATTTGTGAGTCCAATAAAGAAGGATAATGCAATATTTTCAAAGGTACGCAATATTGAAATTGCTGCGGTATATTCATAGCCCATATTTGAGAATATCACATTATATGCAATTGTTCCCAAGCCCCAAAGACTTTCATTCAGAATAACAGGAGCGGCTCTTTTATAGAATTTTTTAACAAAATCCATATCAAAACCAAACATCTTTTTTATTGGTGCAAAGAAAATTTCATCCCTTTTATATGCCATAATTAAAAATACTATCACAGGACCTGACCAAGCAGAAATCACTGTTGCAATTGCAGCTCCCTCAACTCCCAACATAGGAAGACCAAATTTACCAAAAATCAATGCATAGTCAAGAATTGCATTTAATATGGTAGTGAAAAAGGACACCACCATAGGAAGCCTCACTCTCTGGGTTGAACGAAGCACCATATTAAAAAGCATATTTATCATAATAGCAGGATATGAAAATACTGCTATTTTCAAATACATAGCTCCACAATCCAACACATCAGGATTGCGATTAAATACGCTGATTACAAGCCTTGGCGCAAAAAATCCCACAAGTAAAAACACAATAGAAAAAGCCAGACCAGAAATCATAGCCACTGAATATGTATGAATTATACCATTTTTATTCCCCTCACCAAAAAATTGTGAAAAGAACACTGCTCCACCTGAGCATATACCAAAGGTGAACATATTCAACAACCAGCTCCATTGTCCTGCCATACCAACTGCTGCAAGACTCACATCTCCCAATTGACCAACCATCAGCGTATCAATCAATGTAAAGGAGCTTTGCATCAAGTTCTGGATTGCAATAGGAATTGCAAGAGTAACCAGCGATGCCCAGAACTTTTTATCTAAAAATAATTCTTTAAACACTTTTTCCTCACCTCGAACACATTTGATGCTAAATTTAAAACAAAAATTATTCCTCAAACAATGGTGTTGAGAAGTATCTTTCTGCAGTGTCAGGAAGGACAGTAACAACAGTTTTTCCCTTACCTAATTTTTTTGCAAGCTTAATAGCAGCTGCCACATTTGTTCCAGCTGAAATTCCACACATCAGGCCCTCTTTTCTTGCCAAATCCTGAGAGGTCTTAATAGCCTCCTCATCAGTGATTATACAGATATCCGAGTATATACTTCGATTTAAAATCTTTGGAATAATTCCATCGCCAATACCCATTTGGATATGTGTGCCAATATTCCCACCTGCTAATATTGCAGCATTTTCAGGCTCCACTGCCCATATTTCCATATCAGGATTTTTCTCTTTTAAAATTTCGCCAATACCTGTGATTGTTCCACCAGTGCCTATACCTGCGCAAAATCCGTCTATTGGAATATTCGCCTGTTGTAAAATTTCAAGAGCTGTATTTAATCTGTGAGCATTAGTGTTTGCCTCATTTTCAAATTGCTGAGGCACATACACATTCTTATCCTCTTCTGCCATTTTTAATGCAGTTTCAGTACACTTCTTTATGCACTCACCAATATCCCCATCATCGTGAACGAGGATGACCTCTGCTCCGTAATGTCTTACTATTTTTCGTCTTTCCTCGCTCACGGAATCAGGCATAATTATTATAGTTTTATAGCCTTTTACTGCTCCCACCAAAGCAAGACCTATTCCCTGATTTCCACTTGTTGGCTCAACAATAATGCTATTTTCATTTAAAAGCCCCTTTTCCTCTGCCTTTAAAATCATATTATATGCAGTTCTTGTTTTAATTGAGCCACCAATATTTACACCCTCAAATTTAACAAGCACCTGGGCACTGTCCTCGTCTGTCATCTTATTCAATCTCACAAGTGGAGTGTTTCCAATTGCATCAAGCACACTATTACAAATCATATACTCTTTACTTCCTATCCTATAGATCTAATCAAAAATTGGAGTTGATAAATATCTCTCTCCTGTGTCGGGTAATAGCACAACAATGGTTTTTCCTCTATTCTCGGGCTTTTTAGCAAGGCAAGTTGCTGCATACAATGCAGCTCCTGAGGATATGCCAACCAACAAGCCTTCACATTTAACAAGCTCCCTTGAAGCATTATATGCTTCCTCTGTCTTTACTGTCACAATTTCGTCAATAATTTCTTCATTCAATATCTCGGGCACAAAATTTGCACCTATTCCCTGAATACCATGCGCACCCACCTTGCCTTGTGACAAAACAGGTGAGTCATAAGGTTCAACTGCCACAACTTCAATTTTAGAATTCTTTTTCTTTAAGTACTCACCAACACCAGTTAAAGTACCACCTGTTCCCACACCTGCAACAAAAATATCAATTTCGCCACAAGTATCCTCCCATATTTCAGGACCTGTTGTTTTTTTGTGTGCCATTGCATTGGCGTGGTTGGCGAACTGACTCGGCATATAGGCATTGTCCTCTTTTTCTAAAAGCTCCTGTGCCTTAACAATAGCACCCCTCATACCCTCCTCACCAGGAGTAAGTATAATTTCGGCACCGTATGCCTTTAAAAGCTTTCGTCTTTCAATGCTCATAGTTTCAGGCATTGTGAGGATTACTCTGTATCCTCTCGGCACGCCCACTGCTGCAAGACCTATCCCTGTGTTTCCACTTGTTGGCTCGATTATGGTAGCACCCTTTTTTAACAGTCCCTTTTTCTCGGCATCTGTTATCATCTCATACGCAGCTCTGTCCTTAACACTTCCTGCAGGATTGAAGCATTCTATCTTCAATAAAAGTCTGGACTCTAACTCATTTTTTTCCTTATATGCAACTGCCTCATATAAGGGCGTTTTTCCTATAAGCTCATCAATAGATTTATATATCATACCTTTTTCCCTCTTAATTCAATGGTTCAAAATCCGATGCAGGATGCTTACACCACGGGCATATGAAATCCTCAGGCAAGGTGTCACCCTCATACACATACCCACAAATTTTGCAAACAAATCCTTTTTTCTTTTGTGGTTGAGCTTTTGGTTTCACATTGTTCTGGTAGTATGTGTAGGTCATAGTTTCCACATCCGACATAACCTTAGCCTCAGTAACTCTACAAATGAACATTCCATGAGTTTCCAAATCTACATACTGCTCCACTCTCAAAGAGATAAATGCATTTATATACTCAGGCAGATATCTTAGTCCATTTTCTGAATATGCAAGCTTTACTCCCTCAAATTTATTATTGTCCCTGCCACTTTTAAAACCAAATTTTTCAAAAACACTAAATGGTGCTTCTTTAGACAGGCAATTCACATTCATAACACCTGTATTTTTTATAACATCGTGGGAGTAGCTTGTTTTGTTAATTGTTACTGCAACACGATTTGGTGTGTTAGTGACCTGATTTACTGCATTCACAATCAATCCATTGTCCTTTTCTCCCTCTCTTGATGTCACCACATAAAGTCCGTAGCCAATATTGAATAGTGCCTTTACATCAACATTATTCATATTATCTCTCCTTTTTACTTACTTCAATTCCTCTGCTAATTTTTCAAGTTCTGCCATACTATCCTCATTCAATGCCGATTTAATGTGCACCACATTTTCTGCTATTTTTATATTTTTACTATTTTCAAAAGCCTTCCTCATAACCTTTTCGGCAGTAGGTGCCCATGTTCCATTTTCAATAAATGCAATAGTTCTGTTCTGATAGTTTCTCTCAGTTAAATGATTTATAAACTCTCTCATATGCGGGAATATCTCTCCGTTATAGGTGGTGGTTGCAAGAACAAGAGTTCCATATCTGAACGCATCCTCAACTGCCTCTGCCATATCCACACGAGCCAAATCATTAACCACTACCTTTTTACAGCCTTTATCCGTCAGCTTTTCTGCCAACAACTCAACTGCCTTTTTTGTGCCACCATAAACTGATGTGTAGGCAATCACAACTCCCTCTGTTTCAACCTGATAGGATGACCATATACCATATAAATTTATATAGTATCCAAGATTTTCTGATAGCACAGGTCCGTGCAATGGGCAAATAGTTTCAATTTCTAATCCTGACAATTTCTTTAACAGACTTTGTACCTGTGCACCATATTTTCCAACTATTCCAAAATAGTATCGTCTTGCCTCGCAAGCCCAATCCTCCTCCACATCCAATGCTCCAAATTTGCCAAATGCGTCTGCAGAGAATAAAATCTTGTCGGTACTGTCATAGGTAACAATAACCTCAGGCCAATGTACCATTGGAGCAGTGTAGAACTCCAACTCCCTTGCACCTAAGTACAATTTATCCTTATCGCCTACCACCATCTGCCTGTCTATAAAATCGGTACCAAAGAATTGCTTCATCATATCAAAGGATTTCTGCCCCGAAACTATAGTTGTATCAGGATATTCCATCATAAAATTCAAAATATTTGCCGAATGGTCAGGCTCCATATGCTGAACAATTAAATAATCAGGCTTTTTTCCATCAAGTGCACATTTGATATTCTTTAGCCACTCCTTTGTAAACTTTATATCTACCGAGTCAAACACTGCAATTTTCTCATCTATGATAATGTATGAGTTGTATGCCATACCATTTTTCACCACATACTGACCTTCAAATAAGTCAAGCTGATGGTCGTTAACACCCACATATTTTATATTATTGTTTATGTTTATATTCATTTTCATTCTCTCCTTGTTTTATTTTTATCCTTCCCATCAATTTATACTTTTATTTTCCATTCTACTCTAAAATAAGCAAATTCATATTTATACGAGATATACGGTTTATATGCCAAGTTTTTTGTGTAATAGTTCGTGTCAAGGCAAGAGCAAAATCAATCTTCTTTCTTCTATAATTTTCACTATTTCCCTTTAAAAAATTTACTTTAGAACCTGCGAGAATACCATACTTCCTGCTATTTTATTATATCATAAAAAAACAAAAAATGCAAACAATATTTAGATTTGTCACGGATACATAGTAATAGCACTGTCCCACCTTGTTTTAGTTAATAAAAAAATGACTGCAAAAAACCTATCCATAGGTTTTTTGCAGTCATCAATACTTTTTTAATTCTCTCAAAGATGTTAAATTACTTCTTCAGCTTCTCCATATCATTTTTACGGATTTCAACTCTTCTGACCTTACCACTGATGGTCTTGGGAAGCTCCTCAACAAATTCAACAATTCTTGGATATTTATATGGTGCAGTATGTGTTTTTACATACTCCTGAATTTCTTTTTTCAGCGTTTCTGTTCCCTCGTTTCCTTTAACAAGAACAATGGTCGCCTTAACAATCTGACCTCTGACCTCATCAGGAACAGGAGTGATTGCACATTCCAACACATAAGGTAGCTCCATGATAACGCTTTCAATCTCGAACGGACCGATACGGTAACCGGAGGACTTGATAACATCGTCAATTCTGCCTACATACCAAAGATATCCGTCCTCATCCATAGTTGCCTGATCGCCGGTATGATAATATCCGTCATACCATACATCTTTGGTCTTTTCCTCATCAAGATAATAACCGATAAACAGACCGCAGGGGACATTATCCTTAACTCGGATACAGATTTCACCTGCGTCACCAGTTTTACATTCATTTCCGTCAGGATCTAAAACAACAACATCATACAAAGGACTTGGTCTGCCCATAGATCCAATTTTCGGCTTAGAGCCCACAAAGTTTGCAATGGAGAGTGTTGTTTCTGTTTGTCCGAAGCCCTCCATGATGGTAAGTCCTGTTGCCTTTTTAAACTGGTTAAAGACCTCAGGATTCAGAGCCTCTCCGGCTGTTGTTGCATATTCTATGGAAGACAGGTCATATTTTGACAAATCCTCTTTGATAAAGAAACGATACATAGTAGGAGGTGCACAGAAGGTGGTGATGTTGTACTTAGCAAACATAGGCAGAATATCTTCTGAATGGAATCTGTCAAAGTCATAAGTGAACACACCTGCCTCACAGAGCCACTGTCCGTAGAGCTTACCCCAAAGAGCCTTACCCCAGCCTGTATCAGATATTGTGAAATGCAGTCCGTCAGGGTTGACATTGTGCCAATGCTTCGCTGTTGGATAATGACCGAGGGCATACTTGTAAGAATGGGTTGCGATACGGGGATAGCCCGTTGTACCTGAGGTGAATAGCATAATCATTGGATCATCACCACAGGGCGTATTCTCCGTACGGTCATAATGGGTGCTGAAACGCTCCATCTCAACATTAAAGTCGTTCCAACCCTCTTTGCTTCCACCGACTAAAATCTTAACCATACCAGGGAATTCTCTTGCCGCTTTTTCTGCCTCATCTGAGACCTCTCCATCTGCTGTGCAGACAATGGCCTTAACCTTTGCCGCCTTATATCGATATGTAAAATCATGCTCAACAAGCTGATTAGTAGCAGGAATAGCTATTGCACCAATTTTATGAAGTGCCAGCATAGAGAACCAGAATTGGTAATGTCTCTTAAGAACCAGCATGACAGTATCGCCCTTTTTAATTCCCAAGGATTCAAAATAGTTAGCAGTTTTTGCAGAATATTTCTTCATATCCTCAAAGGTGAAGCGTTTGTCTGTCTTGTCATTTGCAACCCACATCATTGCTAACTTTTTAGGGTTTTTCTTTGCAATTTCATCAACGCAGTCAAAAGCGAAATTGAAGCTATCCTCGTTTTTAAAGGTGATACCGTTAAATACACCCTTTTCGTCATAAGAAGACTCAATAAATTTATCAGCAACCGTTTCGGTCTTTGCTTTCTTTTTCGCAAGCTTTTCAGCAATTATTGGTGCTTCGGGATATTCCTCGTTTACGCTACCCTCCTGAGGATTTAACACGATCGCGTGAAATTCACAACCACCCTCTGAAACAGCAATCATACCATGAGGAATGATACTGTTATAAAAGATGGAATCACCCTCATTAAGGATATCCACATGATTTCCCACCTGAACCTTTAAAGAGCCCTTAACGATAACATCAAATTCCTGACCATTGTGAGAGTTTAACTCAAGAGGCTCATTCTGCTCCTCCTCAAGATAAGGAAATTTAACTAAAAATGGCTCTGCCAACTTCTCCTTGAATTTAGGCGCCAGATTGTTATATTCTACTCCATGTTTTTTTACAATCTTAAGACCCTCACCTTTTCTTGTAATAGCAAAGGAAGTAAGAGTTGTGCTTGTACCCTCCAATAAATCAACAACCTCAACTCCACATGCTTTTGCACATTTGTAGATAAAGGTAAAGCTAAAGTCTGATTCACCCTTTTCTAAAACAGCATACTGCTCAGCTGATACACCTGTAAGCTTTGCAAGCTCTGCCTGAGTATATCCACTTGCTTCTCTTAGATCTTTGATTCTATCTGCAACCTCTTTCAAACTGTACTCCATGCTTTTGTCTCCTTTCATTTTTAACAAATTTGTTCTCGGTTACAAATCTGAATAAAACAAAAACTCGTCTCAAAGAAAACTCTTGAGACGAGTCTAACAACCCGCGGTACCACTCAAATTACGAAAATTCTGATTTTCGTCACTTACCGGACTCTAACAAGCCCTTTGCTTTCACGCAGCATTACGGAAGGAATCTACTCAGCTTCTGCATTTCGGTCCTCCAACTCAGAGGTGATGGGTCTTTGGAAAGCTCAGCCATTGCCTCGCACCAACCGGCAACTCTCTTCAGGCTTCACAATCCGACCGTCCTCGTCACAGTCGTTTTTGTGATATTCAAATTTATATACATTATACGCTGATGAAATGACTTTGTCAAGTATTTTTTAATTTTTTTCCAACCTGGGACTTTTTTAGTCCCCACGCTTCTCATCCTTTAATCATCTCTTTAATAAAAATTCAATAGATTCAAAATATCCTTTGAGTCCATGTCCCATAATAGTTTTCTGACAGGCAAGACGAACATAGCTTATCTGCCTGAAATCCTCTCTTTTTGAAACATCGGAAATATGAACCTCAACAGCAGGGATTTTAACAGCCTTTAAAGCATCCAAAAGTGCAATACTTGTATGGGTATATGCCCCGGGATTGATAACAATTCCGTCTGCCTTTTCAAAATAGGCCTCCTGAATTTTATCCACCAGATCTCCCTCATGGTTTGACTGATAACAAACCAGGGTATATCCCTTCTCCTCGGAATGCTGTTTTAAAGAAGCAACCAGACTATCGTAGCTTTCCGTTCCGTATTTCTCAGGCTCCCTGATGCCTAACATATTAAGATTCGGTCCGTTGATAACATATATTTTCATCCTTCAAATTCTCCTATCACAGCTTCTGACACCTCATCCACATTCCCCGATGCATCAATTCTGACATCAGAGGACTTATTGTAAATGTCATATCGTTCATTATATTTTTTCAAAAGCTCCTCTTTCGTACTCGTAAGAGGTCTGTCCTTGGTAGGCAAAAGCAAGTCAAAGGGCCTGTCTATAAAATATAACCGACCATTCTGCGATAAGGCCTCAACATTTTCCTCTTTCAAAACAGCGCCTCCCCCTGTGGCGATCACAACGCCCGTCTCTTTTGAAAGCTCTTTGATGATGTCAGTTTCCAACTCCCTGAAATATGCCTCCCCCATCTGTGTGATAATCTCTGAGGGTGTATTTCCTGTCTGCTTACAGATGACCATATCCGAATCATAAAAACTGCGACCAAGTCGTTTTGCAACCTCTTCTCCGACTGTGGTTTTGCCCGAGGATGGCATCCCGACCAAAACAATGTTCTCCTTTTGCCTTTTTAACCTCTCGAAAATTTCATCCAGCCGCCCCACTTCATATGTTTGATCCAGAAAAATCTCTGATGCCATAACAGCCTGAGCCACAAGCATATAAAGGCCACCCTCTGCTTTGATTTTCAACTTTTTTCCCTCTGAAACAAGCTGAGTTCTGAGAGGGTTATAAACTGCATCTATCACGCCCGAAAGCTTGGAAAATTCCCAAAGCTCCAGTGGTTTTGTGAAATTATTAGGGAACATACCCAAAGGCGTCGTATTTATTAAAACATCCAGATCCTTATGTTTTTCGCACAAGGCCTCTTTGGTAATAACTCCTTCTCTTTCTGTTCTTGAAACCGTTAAAATCTCCCGAGCGGAAAAAGATTTAGCAACAGCATAGGCTGTTTTAGATGTACCACCCGTGCCTATAATTGCAACCTTTTTGTTCTCCAAATCAATACCGGCATGACGAACCAACTGACTCATGCCATAAAAGTCTGTGTTATATCCGTAAAGCTTCCCATCCCGATTTACAATGGTGTTCACTGCTCCGATTTGTTCAGCAGCCTCATCAATGTAATAAAGATAAGGAATTACAGCCTCTTTATATGGAATTGTGACATTGATAGCCTTAAAATCTCGTTGGACCATAAAGGCATCAAGCTCATCTTTGGAAATCTCCTTAAGCTCATATTCATAGTCTGAAAGACTATTATGGATTTCCTTTGAAAAGCTATGCTTTAAATGTTCGCCAATACAACCGTATTTCATATTAAAACCCCTTTATGACTGCAGATAGCTTCCCAGGAAAATCAAATGATTGTTTCCCGATGCAATCTCATCTAAAATGCAGACAGTTTTTTCTGCGTAGATAGATGCCTCTAAATCAAAATAGAAAGAAAATTCAAAATCTCTGCCTGCAATCGGCCTTGATTCCAGCTTTGTCAGGTTAACTCCTGCCATAGCAAATTTGGAAATTGTTCTATTCAAGGAGCCAGGTGTATGAGGCAGATTCATAATAATACTGATTCTGTCTGCACCAGGATAAATCAAAAGCTCCTTTGTGATGCAAATAAATCTTGTGAAGTTGCTATCTGAATTTGCAACATTATCATCAAGCACGAAGAGTCCGTAATTTTCTGCACAATCGGGCGAAGAAATGGCCGCTATATCCTCTCTATCCGAATCGGCAACCAGTTTTGCCGCAACTGCAGTATTCTCGCAGACGGTCACCTTAATATCCAGATAATGCTTTAAAAACTCAGAGCATTGTCCAATGGCCTGCTCATGAGAAACAATCTCCTTTATCTTGGAAAGATCAACGCTTTTCTTTGCCATGAGGGCATGGTTAATCTTCAACTTAACACTCTTAATGATGTGAAAATTATAATTCTTCATCAGGTCATAAACTGCTATAACAGTACCATGAATAGAGTTTTCAATAGGTAGAATTCCATATTCACAGGTTCCGTTTTCAACCTCTTTAAAAACATCCTCAAAGCTTTTAACAAATTTTATGTCAGGATTTTTAAAAAGTCTTTCACAGGCAATCTGGGAATACGCACCCTCAATTCCCTGACAGGCAACTGTTCCCGATTGGGGAAAAATCTTAGGAGTTTTTAAAAGAGCATTTTTAATCTTTTTTGAAAGCTCTCCCTCACCCCTGGCATTTCGCTTGTTCTGATAGCTTTTACTCACATCCATCAGGGTTGTAAAAAGCAGTCTTGCATATTCTGCCATCTCCTCGCCTGAGTGTTGGCTTACCCTGTTTAAAATAGCTCGCTCTCTGTCTTTTTGTAGAGTTGAAAGCTTGTTTTCTCTTTTAAAATCTGCAATCTTTGATGCTGTTTCCATTCTCTTTAGAAAAAGCTTGAGAATTTCATCATCAATCCTGTCAATTTCTTTTCTCGATTCCTCTAATCCCATTTTTCTTCACCTCTATAACAAAAAATCAGAAATCGCAATCGCCGAAATCGCTTCAATGCATGGCACAGCACGAACAGCAATACAGGGGTCGTGTCTGCCTTTGGTGGACAAGACCACATCCTCACCCTTTGAAAAGCTGACACTTTCCTGCTCTATGGAAATAGACGGTGTAGGCTTGAAGGCAACGCTAAAGGTGATCGGCATACCTGTTGTGATGCCTCCCAACAATCCACCGTGATTGTTTGTTTTTGTTTTAACGGTGTCACCATCCATATAAAAGGCGTCGTTATTTTCAGATCCCCTCATCTCAGAGGCTTTAAAGCCAATTCCGAACTCAATACCCTTTACACCACCGATTCCAAAAACTGCAGCAGCAAGCGCATTTTCAACACCGTCAAATATAGGATTTCCAAGACCTGCAGCCATGCCATATATTCCACACTCCACGCATCCACCTATAGAATCTCCATCTTCCCTCGCCTTAATAATCAAATTCTGCATCCTCTCTCCTGCATCCTGAGAAAAGGTAGGAAAAGCTCCACTTTTGGTTTTGTTCAGTTCATCTGTATTAAGACTAAGTCGGCTGATTGAATTATCACAGACATCACCCACAGAGGCAAGGTGAGCAACAATTTCGATACCTCGTCTTTTTAAAATCTGCATCAAAATACCACCCACTGCACAGACTGGTGCTGTCAGTCTGCCGGAGAAATGTCCTCCCCCTCTTAAATCGCAAAATCCGTTATATTTTGCATAAGCTGTAAAGTCAGCATGTCCTGGTCTGGGAATATCCACCTTGTAGTCGCCCGAGTGTGTGTTTTCATTTTTAATCAAAACACACAGGGGCGCACCTGTTGTGTACCCATCCTTAACGCCCGATACAATTTCAGGAACATCCTCTTCCTTTCTCGGTGTGGAATATCTGTTATTTCCACCCTGACGGCGTTTTAAAAATCCTTTTAATTCCTCAAAATCAATCTTCTCTCCAGGTGGAAGATTATCAACCACAGCACCTATAACGCTACCGTGGGATTCACCAAAAATACTTACTTTTATTTTTTTACCGATTTCAGATGACATGAGCCACTCCTCCAATCCGTTTAAAATCCTCAATAAAGGATGGATATGACTTATCAATCGCCTTAGCATCCTTTAAAATAACTTCTTCCTTGCAAAATGCACTTGCAACAAAGGCAGACATAGCAATTCTGTGATCATTAAAGCTTTCCACCGTTCCACCACGCAATATGCCTGTTCCGTTTATGGTCAAGGAATCTCTTTTCTCCTCCGCACTACCTCCAAGACTCTGAATCAGTGCCTTGGTGGACTTGATTCTGTCGCTTTCCTTAATTCTCAGTCGTTGTGCATTATATAGAGTTGATTTCCCCTCTGCTCTGCAAGCAAGAACAGACAAAACCGGAAATAAGTCAGGACACTGGGAAACATCAAAATCAAAGGGCTTAATCTGGCTTTTATCTACTGTTATGCCCTCGTTTGAAACTGTGTAATTTACTTCTGCCAATGTCAGAGCATCCAAAATCATTTTATCGCTTTGATGAGAAGCTAAATTTAAATTTTTTATCGTAATCCGACCACCTACAGCCCCCAGTACCATGAAGAAGGCTGCGTTTGACCAATCCCCCTCCACAACATATTCCTTGGGAGAAATATACTTATCCTCCGACTGTATTATAAACTCATTTTCATTTTTATCAATTTTGACGCCAAAACGATTCAGCGTATCAACGGTCATATTCACATAGGCCGAGGATTCAAGCTTTGATGTAAGCCTGATAACACTCTTTTCTTTAATAAGAGGCAATGCAAATAAAAGTCCCGAAATAAACTGGGAACTGACATCCCCTGCTATATCAAAAAGCCCTGCCTCAGTTTTCCCTGTTACAGTTATGGGAAGACGGGAGGACGAAAAGTGATTTCCTTTTTCTCCCAAGAGGTCAACAATCAGCTCCATAGGTCTATGTGGCAACCGTCCCGAGCCGACAAAGGTTGCGCCTGACCCCAGTGCCGACAAAACGGGCAACAAAAATCTTAGCGTTGATCCACTTTCTCCACAGTCTAAAACAGGGGACTTGTTTGCTTTTTTTAAGGGTGTGATTTCATAAACCTTATCCTTTTTCACAAAGTCTGCACCCATTTTTTTGATACAGTTTAAGGTTGCCTCAATGTCATTTGAAATGTGTGAAATATGTATGTTTGTTTTCTCGTCAGCCAGAGCAGCACAGATAATGGCTCTGTGAGCATCTGATTTTGATGCAATCGCTACAATTTCACCGTATGGACTGACGGATTGAATCTTCACCTGCATTCTAACACTTCCTTAAGCTTAGAAACTTCTATGCTTTTAAGCACGCAGTTTCCGATTGTTTCGGGAATCACAAGATTTATCTGCTCCCCATTTCTCTTTTTATCCTTAAGCATGGTCTTAACCAACACATCCGTTGTTAGCTTTGTATCTGTGGGAATACCCTGATTTTCAAGACAGGCTTTTATTCTGGGGTAGGTTTCCTCCTTGGACCAGCCTATTCTGTCGCTGATTTTAGAAATAAGCGCCATACCAATTCCAACAGCGATTCCGTGGGAAATCTCAAACTCTGTCTCCTTTTCGATAGCGTGACCGATGGTATGCCCAAAATTTAAAAGCTGTCGTTTCCCTGTGTCAAACTCGTCAACTGCCACAATATCGGCCTTAATGGAAACACATCTTTCAATTATGCTTTCAAGCTCTATATTTTCTTTCTTTGAAAACATCTCGAACAATGCCTCATCACATATAACCCCATACTTAATAGCCTCAGAAATGCCCTCCTTGAAATTCTCTGTGGGCAAGGTTTTAAATGTCTTGGTATCGCAAACAACAAGCCTCGGCTGATAAAATGCGCCAGCAAGGTTTTTGCCTGATTTTAAATTGACACCTGTTTTTCCTCCAACAGATGAATCGATTGCTGCCAAAAATGTGGTGGGAACCTGAATGAAATCGATTCCCCTAAGATAGGACGCTGCAATATAGCCCGATACATCCCCGACAATGCCACCTCCAAGGGCAACAATCAGGTCGGAACGGGTTACATTACGCTCTGCCATAAATTCCAAGGCCTGACAAACCGTTTCCATGGTTTTGTGATCCTCTCCATGAGGGAAAACAAATTTATAGGTCATAAAGCCTGATTTTTCTATCAAGTCAGAAACTATATCGGAATACAACCTGTCAACATTATCATCGGTTATGATAACAACCGTTTTCGCTTTTGTCAGTTCCTTGATTTTTTCGGGAATGATATTTAAAATATCCTGACCGATTATAATATCATAGCGCTTTTTAACCCCTGTGACCGTAACTTTTTTATTCATGATCAAGCGCCTCTTTTTTCTCTCTGCCCTCCTTGAGCAACGCCTTTAATCCCTCAGCATCGTCATTTTCAAGGGCAGATTTATATTCTCCGAGATTTTTAATCAATCCGTTAATCTCGGAAATCAAATTTTTCTTATTCTCCAAAAACAACTCAGTCCACATAGTTTCGTTCAGGTAGGCAACCCTCGTCAAATCCATAAAACTGCCTGCAGACAAGCCCTTGTGGTCCTGTGCATTTTCACTTTTTACATAGGCGTTGGAAAGCACATGGGCCAACTGAGAGGTGTAGGCAATAATTCTGTCGTGATCCTTTGCAGTCCTGACCGTAATTTTCCCAAAGCCGATTGAGAGGAAGAAAATCTTTATTTCGGAAAGAGCTTCGATTTTCACATTATCATCAGGTGTCAGAATCATAGATGCCTCTTTAAAAATTTCTGCATTTGAATACTTAAAACCAATTTTCTCGATACCGGCCATAGGATGACCACCCACGAAAACAAAGCTGTGCTCCTTTGCAATAGACGGGATAGCGTCACATACCTTCTCCTTAACGCCGCCGCAATCAATCACATATGCGCCCTTCTTAATCAGATGTGCATACTTTTTAACCGTCTCAATTGTCGCATCAGGATAAAGCGCCAGAATAATCATATCGCATGTTCCGATATTGTCCTGTGTAAGCTCCTCATTTATTGCCTCAATAATCTTTGCCTTTGTGACAACGCTTTTATCAATATCCATACCCAGAACATAATGTTCTGTGTTGAGCCTTATGGCCTTTGCCATAGAGCCACCAATCAAACCAAGTCCGATAATTCCAATTCTCATAATCGATTCGCTCCTTATATAAGTTCTGCCAGATCATAAATCAATTTTTCGCTTTTTTCCCAACCAAGACAGGGATCTGTTATGGATTTTCCATAGACACATTCACCAATCTTCTGCGCGCCCTCTTCAATATAACTCTCAATCATAAAGCCCTTAACCAGCTTCTTAATGGAGCTATCATACCTTGCGCTGTGCATAACATCCTTTGCAATTCTCATCTGCTCAAGAGGGTTCTTTCCTGAATTCGCATGGTTCGTGTCGATGATAATACCAGGGTTTTCGAGTCCTGATTCATTGTACAGAGCGTACAGATGCTCTAAATCCTCATAATGATAATTCGGAAGCGATTGTCCGTGCTTGTTGACATATCCACGAAGAATAGCATGAGCTAACGGATTGCCCTGGGAATGTACCTCCCATCCCCGATAGATAAATGTATGAGCGTGCTGTGCTGCATTGATTGCATTCATCATAACTGACAAATCTCCACTTGTTGGATTCTTCATACCAACAGGAACGGAAATGCCACTTGAGGTTAACCTGTGTTGCTGATTTTCAACGCTTCTTGCACCAATAGCAACATAGGCTAAAATATCGTCTAAATATCTGTAGTTTTCAGGATACAGCATCTCATCAGCACAAGAAAATCCGGTTTCCTTAATTGCTCTTATGTGCAAATCTCTAATCATCATAATGCCCTTTAGCATATCTGATTTTTCACTGGGGTTTGGTTGATGAAGCATACCCTTATATCCCTCTCCCGTTGTCCTTGGTTTATTGGTATAAATACGGGGGATGATAAAAATCTTGTCCTCAACCTTCTCCTGCACTCGTCTTAGCCTGCAGATATAATCTATAACGCTTTCCTCGTTATCGGCAGAGCAAGGGCCGATAATCAGGATAAGCTTATCGCTTTTCCCTGTAAAAATATCCCGAATTTCCTGTTCTCTTGCCTCCACAATTTTACCTAAATCAGAAGACAAAGGACACATCTGCTTAATCTCCTGGGGAATGGGAAGCTTTCTTTCAAATGTCAAATTCATAACCGGTAATCTCCTTTTCCTATTATCACAATCTAAAGCTACAGCTATTTTCCCGGATGCCTTTTAATCAATCTTCATCCCGAACAGCTCCTACGCTTTCTTAAAATAAACAACAAAATAAAAAGTACGCATGCCTTGATGCAAAATCAATACCCATGCGGACTTTTTCGCTACATAATTTCCATCAAGCCAACCACAAACAAGCTATCGGATTAACAGTTTGTTTTAAAGAACGAAAAACCGCATAGGTAGCTAAAGTAAAATCGATAACATCCAATGTTTGATCTTGCAGCCATATGCAATTCTTCCTTTCTTAATGATTATCTATTCATTATACTCCTGTTTCCTTTACTTGTCAAGGGTTTTATGGGTATAAGACTATTTAAAAAAAGCTTCCGTTTTAATTCTTTTTTACTGCAACAGCTCCTAAATTTTCCTTTTTAAAAATCCATTGTTTTGAGCCCCTAAAATTCCGGTTACAATCTTTCCCTTTTCATTGATAAACAAGGTGCTATCTAAATTATACACCCATATGTCACATTACCATAGAGTTTATAACAAAATTATTATATAAAAGAGCCTAAAATCCTCTAAAAATTACTGTGTTTTAAAACAAATTGTAAATTTTTTATATACAATTTGCAATATTTTTCCAAATCTCTTTATTATTTGAAGATTTTATGTTATACTATTCTATAACAGGGATAGGTATGTGAAAATTTTATTTTATCGGAGGGATAAATATGGCAACATACAAAATACTTATCGTTGATGACGACAAAAATATAACCGAGCTTATAAGGCTTTATTTTGAGAAAGAGGGATTTCAGACTATAACTGCCCATAACGGAAAAGTCGCTTTAGAAAAATTCAATTTTGAAAATCCTTCACTTGTTGTATTGGACATAATGATGCCGGAAATGGATGGCTGGCAGGTGTGCAAAGAAATCAGACGCACAAGCAATGCGCCCATAATTATGCTCACTGCCAAGGGTGACACCTTCGACAAGGTTTTAGGTCTTGAGCTTGGAGCAGACGACTATATGGTGAAGCCCTTTGACACAAAGGAGCTTGTGGCAAGAGTAAAGGCAGTTTTGAGAAGATTCGAAAATAAATGCGAGGACAAGCAAAAAATTATATCATACACAAACATTTCTATCAATCTTTCCAACTACGAATTGAAGCTTGGAGATAAAATTTTAGAAATTCCACCAAAGGAATTGGAGCTTTTATATTTTCTTGCATCCAATCCCAACCGAGTGTTCACCCGTGAGCAGTTGTTGGAAGAGGTGTGGGGTTTTGACTATTTCGGAGATTCAAGAACTGTGGATGTGCATATAAAAAGATTAAGAGAAAAAATAGAAGGTATAGAAGGCAATTGGCAATTGAAAACCGTTTGGGGTGTAGGCTATAAATTTGAGGTGAGATAACATTGTTTCGTTCAATATTCACAAGACTTTTCTGGACAAATTTCATAATTGTTACTCTTGTGCTGGTACTTGCTTTTACTGCAGTGATCGGCTTTTTGGGGTACCATGTTCAAAAGGAAAAGTTCAGTCTGTGCCAGAAGGCATCAAAGCATATTGAATATTTAACCATTGTTCTCCATATAGAAACCCACGACCCAATGTCAAGAGCAGTTTATGACAGTACCATTGCATCCTGGGCAGAATTTACCGATTCGGACATTGCAATAACTGATTCCCAAGGAAATATTTTTTCCACTACTACCAATATAAACAGTGTACCCTCTGAGCTACTCTCCAAGGTTTTATCAGGAAATACTGCCACCGAGAAAAGTCATTTTGGAAGCTATTATAAAAGGCCTGTTTATGTGGTTGGTATTCCCCTTTATTATAGTGACAGAGTAATTGGTGCAGTGTATTTTAACACACCCGTGAATGTCTTGAGCAGTGACACACTTGATTTTGTAGATATTTTCCTTATGTCCTGTGCCATAGCTTTACTGGTTGCATTCTTGCTTGTGTTCCATCAATCCAAGAGAATTTCAGCACCTATCAAGGACATTAACAGTGCAGTAAATTATATTGCATCAGGAAAATTTGATAAGCGAGTTAAGGTATCCTCATCTGACGAAATAGGACAATTGGCATCGAGCTTTAACTATATGGCTGACAGTCTGGATAAAATTCATTCTACCCATACATCATTTATTTCAGATGTATCCCACGAGCTAAGAACTCCAATGACCTCAATTTCAGGCTTTGTGGGTGGAATTTTAGATGGTACAATACCACCCGAAAAGCATAAGGAATATTTGAAGATTGTTTATGATGAATCTGTCCGACTCACCAAGCTCACAAATGATATGCTCCAGATGTCGAAAATGTCGTCCTCTGAGTTTAAGCTTGACATAACCGATTTTGATATTAACGAGCTTATAAGAAGATGTATCATTCAATCAGAGCAGAGAATTTCCGTTAAAAATCTCGAGCTTGAAATAAATTTTGTTCCTGATTCTATAAAAGTTTTGGGCGACAAGGACGCTATCCAAAGAGTTGTTTTGAATATTCTTGACAACGCTATAAAATTTAGCTTTGAAAACACGAAAATTATTATATCTACCTGGTATAAGGACGCCAAAGCCTATGTGAGCATAGGTAATTTCGGCACAGGAATTGATATAGAGGATATTCCTCACATATTTGACCGTTTCTATAAAACCGATAGGTCCCGCACGAGCGACAAGCGTGGTGCAGGCTTAGGTCTTTCAATGGTAAGGAATATCATATCCCTGCACAAAGGACAGATATGGGTGGACAGTACTGAAACCAAGGAGGGTACAGGAGTTAAATTCACAAAATTCACCTTTACCCTGAAGTTACAATAAAGGAGAGCATTAACCTTTGAATGTTTACGATTTTGACAATACTATATATGACGGAGAAACTGTGATAGACTTTTTTAAGTTCTACTTAAAAATGCGTCCTTCACTTATTCGTTTTGTTCCTCTTATGGCTTATATGCTTTTAAGATATAAGCTGGGAAAAATTTCACTTTTTGAATTAGAACAAAAAATTTTAAAATATACAAAAAAAATAGTGATATGTCCTGAAGAAATTGAGAATTATGTTATAGCTTTCTGGGACATAAATGAAAAGAAGATAAAAACCTTTTATAAGGAACAACAAAAGCCTGACGATGTTATTATCTCGGCATCCTTTGGATTTATCCTGAAGGAAATTATGAAGAGGCTTAATATAACAAATTATCTTTGCTCGGATATTGATTTTAAAACAGGCGAAATAACACAGTTGTGCTTCAGAGATAACAAGCCTGATATTTTCAAAGCCACCTATCCTGATGCAAAAATTGATAATTTTTACACAGATTCCATTAACGATTTACCAATGATTAAGCTTTCTGAGAAGGCATATATGGTGAAGGGAGTAAGAATAACACAAATAGAAAAGAGGGCATAATATGAAATACGAAAAATCTTGTGGTGCTATTATATTCCGTGAGGCTCCTCATTTAGAATTTTTGCTTATCTTCAATAAGAAAGGGAATGCAAAAGGACATTGGGGCTTTCCAAAGGGCCATATGGAAAATAAAGAAACAGAAATCCAGACTGCTATGAGAGAGGTCTTTGAAGAAACAGGCTTGAAGCCTGAGTTCATTAAGGGCTTCAAGGTTATCACCAATTATTCACCTGTTCGTGGCATTAACAAGGATGCTATATATTTTCTTGCAAAAAGCACTGATGAACAGGTGGTTATCCAGACCTCCGAGCTTGCAGACTACAGATGGTGCTCCTATGAGGATGCACAAAACCTTATAACCTTCGACAAAAGACATCTTGTGAAGGCAAAGGAATTTATTGATGGGTTAAAAAAATAAGGACCTTTTTAAAAGTCCCTATTCGCTTATATGAATTATAACCTGTTCAATTATTCTTTTAACATGCTCGTCATCAAGAGAATAGAAGGAGTTTTTTCCGTCACGCCTTGCCTTTATAAGTCGTGCCTGCTTCAACACCCTTAATTGATGACTTATTGCAGACTGAGTCATACCAAGCTTTTTTGCAATATCATAAACACAAACCTCGTGGTCAAAAAGCACCCAGAGTATGCGAATTCGTGTTCCGTCACCAAATACCTTGAAAACATCCGAAAGAGATGTTATCATTTCATCGGTGGGAATTTGATTTTTTAATTTTTCCAACACATTGCTGTTGTATTTACAATGCTCGCACTTATACTCTTGCATCTTAGCACCTCCGAGGATTACTCATTACATATATTATATACTTATTTGAAATCTTTGTCAAACAAAAAAAGAGGGAAAGGAATATTATTATGAAAACTGTGCTGATTACAGGTGCTGCCAAAGGAATAGGCAGAGCCTGTGCCATAGAATTTATGAATAAAGGTTGGAATGTTCTTATTCACTACAACAAGAGCAAGGAGCAGGCGCTAAAGCTTGAAAAGGAATTAAATGCTCACGCATTTTATGCCGATATTACCCAACCCTCCTCGATAGAAAATATGTATGAGGAGATATCAAAAATGGGTTTTTTGGTGGATACTGTTGTGAATAATGCAAGCATAAGCGAGGAGTGCCTATTTTCAGATATCACCACAGAAAGCTGGGACACAATGTTTAACACAAATGTGAGGGGTACATTTTTAGTAACCAAGGCATTTCTTCCCCATATGCTGAAAAAAGGAAAGGGAAGCATTGTTAATATCTCATCTATATGGGGTGAGGTAGGCGCTGCAACAGAGGTACATTATTCTGCATCGAAAGCGGCAATTATTGGTATGACCAAGGCATTGGCAAAAGAGCTTTCCTCGTCAAATATAAGGGTTAATTGTGTGTGTCCGGGGTATGTTGAAACCGATATGACCTCTCACTATACTCGCAAGGACAAGGAGCTTATTTTCTCTGAAATTCCTATGGGGCGTGGAGCAAGTCCTGAAGAGATTGCGAAAACCATTGAATTTTTAGCATCCGATTCCTCATCTTACACAACAGGACAAATTTTAAGCGTTAATGGTGGATGGAACATTTAGGTCATCAAAACATTTTAGCAGAAGAAATATCCGAAATATAAAATTCAGGCGATGAGCCTGTTTTTTTATTGAAGATTTTATCTACCTTTTCTATATATTCATCTGTTTCAATATCAGAAATAATTGACACAACTCCCCTGTCGTTATAAACACAAGAAAATAATGCCATAGAAGACATAATATAAAAAAGGTCATTAAGTGCCGAATTTTTCCCAAGCTTTAAATATTCCTCTGCCGATTTATTTATCAATTTCGCAAGCTCTGTTATGTTTCCTGACATTATATAAGACTCAGACAATAATATCCGTTCCTTTTCCTTTTCAAAATACGCCAAATATTTATATTCTGGCAGATGCTGATACATTTTTATATCCTCAAAGGGAGGGTTATTTTTGTCACTCATTATCCTTTTTATATCCTTTTCAAAATCTACTTTTACTCCCTTTTTGTCTATAATAGCAACAACTGCTCTGCAACCATTTAATTCCACGGGCACACTAACCACATTGTTTTCAAAGGTGACTCCCAAATGATTTTCTTTTGCTGATATACCTATGAGCTTTCTTGAAAAATTATTATACTTTCTCTCATCCATTGCTATAATTTTTGTAATTTCCCTGTGGTCTGCTCCACCCAAAAAAAGCTTTATAAATCCATAGCATACTGCAGCTTTGATGTCATCATATCCCATTTCCCCACACTCTATAGCAACAAGAATTTCAGCACCCTTCACATTGATTACACCCAATAGCTTATCTATTTGTTTAAAAATTTCTTCTGCCCATTCATCATCTCTGTACTCACCCAAATTATCCTTATGACAGCTATATAATATCTCACTATCTATTTTTCTGAGCTTGAAAATATTATCCTCACAAATCCTTATTCCTGCATATGTGCCGGGACTTAACCCAACACCAATTGCTTTCTTTAAATACTCTCCTGTTACACCACCTAAAAATTCCACTCCCTGAGGTAAAAAAAATCCATGAATATTTTCTTCCTCTCCACCATATACTTTCTTAAAGGTGTCCAAGAATTCCTTATCCGTCATTATTTATATACTCCTCCTTTTTTATCAATTACTTTATTTTTTCTGATAATCAACATAAATATTCATTATTTATAGCAAAAGATTCTGTGTATATTAAAAACATATTGACAAAAGAAGGAAAAAAGTGTATAATAAGTGAGTATGATTTTTACAGCTGTGTAATTACTTTAAATATTTATTATTTATATAGAAAGGACAATGACCAAATGGCGAACAGAAAGGAAATTGTTTTAACAGCCAATGGAATGAGTCAATTGAAGGAAGAATTAGAAAGGCTTAAAACTGTCACTCGTAAAGAAGTGTCAGAAAAAATCAAGCAAGCTCTGTCATTCGGAGATTTATCAGAAAACTCTGAGTATGATGAGGCAAGGAATGAGCAGGCTGAGGTTGAGGCAAGAATAAACCAGATTGAGCAGACTCTTAAATATGCAAGGGTATTAGACGAGAGTGAAATTGCAAATGATGAGGTAAGCTTAGGCACAACCGTTCGTTTGTGGGATGTGGAATTGGAAGAAGAGGTTTCCTACTCAATTGTGGGTACAACCGAAGCAGATCCCAACAATAACAAGCTTTCTCAGGAGTCCCCTGTTGGTGCTGCTCTTATGCATCATAAGGTGGGAGATATTATAAGTGTTACAACTCCTGGTGGTACAATTGAATTTAAGGTTTTAGAAATAACAAGATAACAAAAAAAATCGTTTCTGGGATTTTTCCCTTGAAACGATTTTTTATTTCTAGTCATTAAGCATTTCCATCATCCACATATATGTGATTTCATCACATTCGGGCAAGCCCTCATGTGCAAAATCAGGATATATTAAAACATCCTTCTCAGAGGTTATTTTATTATATGCTGCAAATTGAGTTGAAGGAGGACAGGTTGTGTCCATAAGACCAGTAAACATCTTTATTTTTCCCTTTATTCTCGGTGCAAGATGCTGAATGTCTATGTATCCAAGCTTTTCAAAAATTTCGTCCTCATGCTCGTGTCTTGGATCATTTTCCCTGAAATAAATTTTCAATTCTCCATAAGCACCTGCTGCCAGGTCCATTTCCCAAACACGCTTATAATCAGATAAGAACGGATAAACAGGGGCTGCTCTTGCAATTCTCGGCTCTAACGATGCACACGCCAAAGTCATTGCACCACCCTGACTTCCGCCATATGCACCCACTCTGGTTTCATCCACATCCTCCATATCCATTATAATCCCTGCCAATTGTGCAGTATCCAAAAATGTATCCCTGAACAAAAACATATCAGGATCATCCTTAAGACCTTTAATAATCTGTCCTCTCATAGTATTGCCTGTGTGGCCACCCACATCCTCAGACTTTCCTCCTTGACCACGACAATCCATCGCAGCAACAACAAAGCCCGACGCTGCATATCCTAAATACGAGCCCCAATCACCACATCTTCCGTGGTAACCGTGAAAATTCAATATTGCAGGGCATTTTCCCTTGATCTTTTTAGGCTTTAAAAACTTTGCATATATTCTTGCTCCGTGAACACCTGTGTAATACAAATCAAAGCAATCTGCAACAGGAGATTTAAAATCCGAAGGTATAATCTCTATTTTTGGGTCGGTTGCCTTCATTTCAGCAATTGCCCTTTCCCAATACTCCTCAAAATCAGCAGGCTTTGGATTTCGCCCCTGATAAGTTTTTAATTTCTCCAGAGGCATTTCAAAAAGTGCCATAATAATCCCTCCTTTTTAAGCTACTCACATTATATCGTTTCCTATACCTTTTGTCAATTTATTTTACATAGAAAAACTCTTTTTGCATATAGCAAATTGTACAAAAAACTGTTGACTTTTATATGCATAAGTGATAAAATACTATGTTGAAAAAATAAACTCATAAAAAAGGGATGAAGTATATATTATGGATACATTATTAAGTATATCAATAGCATTGATGGCAGGCTTGTTTATGTCGAGAATTGTTAAGCCTTTCGGACTTCCTGCAGTTACTGGTTATCTTATAGGAGGTATTTTAATAGGTCCATATTGTCTTGGTGCATTAGGTCACTATTTGGGAATTGCAGGCTTGGGCTTTTACTCTATAGAATACTTGGAAAGCTTTAAAATTATATCCGATGTGGCACTTGGCTTTATAGCCTTTTCAATCGGCAATGAATTCAGGTTGTCTCAATTAAAACAGACAGGCAGACAAGCAACAATAGTTGGAATATTTCAGGCAGTTGTTACTGCCATATCGGTTGATATTGCATTGATTATAACAAGCATTATATTAGGCGAAAAGATTTTCCCCATGAGTGCCGCAATCGTGCTTGGAGCAATTGCTACTGCAACTGCACCTGCTGCAACTCTGATGGTTGTTCGTCAATACAAAGCAAAGGGAAAGCTTACTGATATTCTCCTACCAATTGTTG
Source organism: Clostridia bacterium (assembly GCA_045649415.1). GTDB lineage: Bacteria > Bacillota > Clostridia > UBA1381 > UBA1381 > CAKSQL01. The sequence goes on from JAZRPY010000010.1 coordinate 25,104, forward strand.
CCTTGGATGATGCAGTTGGTCTTGTAATATTTGCAATCTCCTTTGGAGTTGCAAAGGCTATTGTATCTGGCTCAATTGATTTGATTTCAATATTAGTTAATCCTATTATTGAAATCATTGCATCACTTATATTGGGAACTGTGATGGGCTTTTTATTCTCCTGGTCGGAAAGGTTTTTCCATTCAAGAAGTAAACGACTTTCAGTTTCGATCACCTTTGTTTTACTCACCGTTGTGTTGACAATGCTGAAATTCCAAATCGGGCCTGTGACCATTTCAACATCATCATTGCTTTCCTGTATGATGCTTGGAACAATATTCTGCAATGTGTGTGAGTCCTCTGAGGAGCTTATGGACAGAGTTGACAGATGGACAACGCCTTTATTTATTCTATTCTTTGTTATAAGTGGCTCAGAATTAGAGCTTGGAGTATTTACCAATCTATCAATCGTGGGCGTTGGTGTTGTCTTTATTTTGTTCCGTTCCCTCGGTAAAATTATTGGTGCATCCTCAAGTGCAAAATTAGCAAAATGCGACCCTATGATAGTGAAATACTTAGGTATCACTCTACTCCCCCAGGCTGGAGTTGCTTTAGGAATGAGTGTGACTGCAATGCAGCTCGACCACCAAATCGGCAGTCTTATAAGAAATATTGTGCTTTTTGCAGTTTTGATATATGAGCTTGTCGGTCCTATACTCACAAAGAATGCACTAATCAAGGCAGGAGATATTATTCCTGAAAACAAGATTTCATCAAAGGTTATAAATCAGGGTAAATAATTATATTATAACCATTTGATAAAATGGTTAATATAATAATATATTAAGGAAAAGAGGTAATTTTTATGAAGTATGTTTGCAACCTGTGTGGCTATGTTTACGACGAGGCAAATGGTGAGCCTGAAAATGGCATCCCTGCAGGCACAAAATTTGAGGATTTGCCTGATGATTATGTATGCCCCTTGTGTGGAGTAGGCAAGGACGAATTTTCAAAGGAAAACTAAAAAAATGAGTAAAAACCATTTGGTTTTTACTCATTTTTTTATAAAAGCTTTTCTAAAAGCATATTGTTTCTTTCAACAAATTCCTTCATTTGCTCAGGTTCTAAAGGCTTTTGGCTCATCATTGCAATATCGTATATATGCTTTGTGATAAGTGTTGCAGTTTCTAAAGAAGCGTCCATAAGCTTTTTAACAAGTGAATTGTTTGAATTTAAAACAAAGGTGTATTCATCGTGGAACATCTCACTCATTCCTGCGAACTGTTGCCCGTACGACTTATACATTTCCTGCATACGCCTTGATTCCTCACCAAGAAGAATAACTGCAGGCATGCTCTCATTTTTCAAGTGCTTTAATTCAATTTTTAAATCCTCTTTTCCGATATATCCCTTTACCTTTTCAATAAGCTCGTTATCCTTTTCGTCTGCTTGTTTATTTTCAGTTAAATCCTCTGCTATGTTAGAGTCAATTCTCTTGAACTTAACTCCCTCCTCCTTCATCTCAATAAAGGAAATAAAGTGAGTATCCATCATGGTTGGGAGAAGAACTGCATTTTCTCCCTGCTCCTTGAACATATTTATATATTGGGATTGCTGAATTTCATCCGAAACATAGTATATTGTTTTATTCTCTTTTCCATCTAAATACTCCGAAAGAGTCATATATTTTCCTTCAATATCCTTATAGATAAGAACATCTTTTACCTTTTCATAGAACTTCTCATCACGGATACAGCCATACCTAATGAACATATTGATGTCATCCCAATAACGAGTGTAGCTTTCCTTTTCCTTCTTATAGATATCGCAAAGCTTGTCTGCAACCTTTTTGGTTATATGTGCTGATATCTTCTTCACATATCCGTCATTCTGCAAAAAGCTTCTTGACACATTCAATGGCAGGTCTGGGCAATCAATAACACCCTTTAAGAGCATTAGAAATTCAGGAATTACCTCTTTTACATTATCAGCAACAAATACCTGATTATTAAATAGCTTAATTTGTCCTTCCACTCCTGCAAATTCGTGATTGAGCTTGGGGAAATATAAGATACCTTTTAAATTAAATGGGAAATCCACATTTAAATGTATCCAGAAGAGTGGCTCGTTAAAGTCCATAAATACCTTTGTGTAGAAGCTTTTATACTCCTCGTCGGTACAATCCTTTGGTGCTTTCATCCACAAGGGAGTTGTGTCATTGATAGGCTTTTCCTCCTTTGGCTCTTCTCCCTCTTTTTCTTCCTCTTTCTTATTATCTGCATTTTTTAAGTAAATCTCTACAGGTAGGAATGAGCAGTACTTATTAAGAACCTGTCTAACATTATACTCCTCCAAAAATTCAAGACTATCCTCTCCAATATAAAGAGTTATGGTAGTACCTCTTGTTTGTCTTTCACCATCAACCATTTCATATTCCATTCCACCGTCGCATATCCACTTGGCAGCAGTTGCATCCTTTTGGTATGAAAGCGAGTCAATCTCCACCTTTTCAGCAGGCATAAATGCAGAATAGAAGCCCAGACCAAAATGACCTATAATGCCTCCGTCCTTATTGTCCTCATCCTTGTATTTTTCCAAGAAATCACTTGCTCCGGAAAATGCAATCTGGGTGATATACTTGTCTATCTCCTCCTTGGTCATACCAATACCATTATCGGATATGGTGAGAGTTTTGTTTTCCTTATCAACAACAACCTCCACCAAAAGCTTTTCGTTCTCTGAAAGCTCTGCTTCCCCAAGACTTGCTAATTTTTTAAGCTTTGTTATAGCATCACATCCGTTAGATACCAATTCTCTTAAAAATATGTCCTTGTCGGAGTAGAGCCATTTTTTTATGATTGGAAAAATATTTTCTGAGCTTACCTGAATATTTCCCTTTGCCATAATATAAACACATCCTTATAAATTTGTACATAAAATAATGTCACTTTATATTTTAATACTTTTTTTTTAAAATGTACAGACTATTTTTTCGATTTTACAAAATATTAACAAAAAATATTTTTTTTTACAAAATTTGATAATTTTTTTAATAAGCATTTACATTTGTCACCTGATATGATATAATAAATTTAACTAAATATGGTCTGTCTTTAAAATTGATGCGGGACATCAACAAGACAATTATTTAAAAGTCAAATGTTTTGCCTTGTCCTTAACTTTTTTAAAGGACAAGGCTTTTATTTAAAAAAATGTTAAGGAGAGATGAAAATGAAAAACAAAATTGAAGGAACAGTGTATGACGCAAAAACATTAGGAAAGGGAAAAATGCTTGTGCTGGGCTTCCAGCATATGTTTGCAATGTTTGGCGCAACCGTATTGGTTCCACTTTTAACAGGACTTGACATTGCAACAACTCTTTTAATGGCAGGCTTGGGAACATTGTTGTTCCACCTTTTAACAAAGGGTAAGGTACCTGCATTCTTAGGCTCATCCTTCGCATTCCTTGGTGGATATGCTGCAGTTGCACCTTTAGCAGGCACAGCTGATATGACAAATGCTCAACTTTTGCCATACGCTTGCTTGGGCGTCGCAGCAGCAGGTCTTGTTTACTTACTACTTGCAGCATTGATTAAGCTAATAGGTGTTAAGAAGGTTATGAAGTTCTTCCCACCTGTTGTTACAGGTCCGATTATCATTGCTATCGGTCTTGGTCTTGCAGGCAGTGCAGTGGGCAATTGCCAATCTAACTGGTTATTAGCAGTTATTGCACTTTTAATCGTTATCGTATTTAATATCTGGGGTAGGGGAATGTCTAAGATTATCCCAATCCTTTTAGGTGTTGTTGGTTCTTGCTTAATCGCTGCAATCTTAGCAGTTACCTGTGGCGAAACTATCACAGTTGACGAAGCTTCCTATATAGCAATTGCAGGCAACAAAAACTTGATTTTGTTCTCCTCATCTGCTTTGGAAAACTTAAAAACTGCTGCATGGATTTATCATCCGATTAAGTGGAACGGAACTGTTTTCGGTGGAATTGATTGGTCAAACACATCCTTGATTATCAGCTCAATCATCGCAATTCTTCCTATCTCACTTGCAACTATGATGGAGCATATCGGTGATATCTCAGCTATTTCATCAACTGTTGGTAAGAACTTTATCGCTGACCCTGGTCTTCACAGAACATTGATAGGTGACGGTCTTGCAACATCACTTTCTGCATTGTTTGGTGGCCCTGCAAACACAACCTATGGCGAGAACACAGGTGTGTTAGCATTATCAAAGGTATATGACCCAAGAGTAATCAGAATTGCGGCAATTATTGCAGTTATTCTTTCCTTCTCACCAAAGTTTGCAGCAATTGTTGCTTTGATTCCTACTGCAATAATCGGCGGTATTTCCTTCGTGCTATATGGAATGATTTCTGCAATCGGTATTAGAAATGTTGTTGAAAACAATGTTGATTTCTCAAAGAGTCGTAACTTAATCGTTGCTGCTATCATCCTCGTATCTGCATTGGGCGTTGGAACAGTTTCATTCACACTTGGCAAGATTACAATTTCATTAACTGCATTGGCAGTAGCATCAATTCTTGGTATAGCATTGAATGCAATCCTTCCCGACAAGGACTACGATTTCAACGACCAGATTGATTGATTTTATAAATCATTTATGGGCTGCCGGATTATTTTTGGGCAGCCCATATATTTTTTTAGGAAAGGCAGGAATAATTTATGCGACTAAAATCCCATGTTTTTGACGAAAATGCAATTGGTCGTGCAATAACAAGAATAGCCCACGAAATTATGGAAAACAATGAAACCTTAGATAACCTTGTGTTTGTTGGTATAAAAACAAGAGGTGTGCCATTGGCTAAACGAATTTCAGATTGTATATATATAAAAATCGACAACTCAAAAAAAATCCCAGTAGGCATTCTTGATATAACTGCTTTTCGTGACGATATTCCACAAAAGCCTGATAAAATGTCAGATGCAATTAAGGGGAGTATTCCCTTTGATATTGACGGAAAAACTGTTGTTTTAGTGGATGATGTCATTTACACAGGCAGAACTATCCGCGCCGCAATGGATGCACTGATAAGCATTGGCAGACCTGCCAAGATTCAGCTTGCAGTTATTGTGGACAGAGGACACAGAGAGCTTCCCATCCGAGCAGATTATGTCGGGAAAAATATTCCAACATCAAAAAGCGAGATTATCGGCGTAAAGCTCATTGAAACGGATGGTATGGATATGATTGATATTTACGAAAAATAACACTTTATATTTTCTCCTCAATATTTATTATATCGGGAATAACAATCCCACAAAAACCTTACCAAATATCAATATACTATATCATTATTTAAAGCCAATAAAAAAATACGCTTATAAAAAAGCGTATTTTTTTCTTTATCTCAAAGCAAGACTGTTATTCAATAACGCAGTGCTATAAATAAATAACACATCACAATTTCTAAACTCAACAAAATTACCCACAAGAGTGCTTTGGATATATCTTATATCCACAACTGTCACCTTTCTGTAGCCTTCAGAGAAAAGTGGTGCTAAGCTGCCACCAAAGGAGTCCCTGAAAATAACAAGCTCCTTATCGCCATTGGCATTGGGGTTTTCCAAGGTCGCCAATGGAGTTGAGCCTGAAAGGAAGATTTCGTATGGGTCCTTTCCCTCTGCCTTTTCCATATTATAAACCTCGCCATTTTTTCCTGCGCCTGAGTCATAATAGGTCACCTTTAAATTGTCTATGGTATCATTGGTGAGATATTTAATCTCATCTGCCTCAAAAGGCTTTGCAAGTTGACCTGAATATACGCCATTAAATGGAATGTCGAGCTTATTTTCCACATACTCAGCCCTTACATCTGCACCCATTTTATCGGCCAACAACTCTGTAATATCAGTTATATTTTCCTGGCGCCAATGGGTGTCGGTGGTGTAATAGTCATCAAGCGACAAAAGGCCTGTGATATCTATATACTCCATATACTCGGTCAATTTCTTCATTTTTTCAATGAATTTATCATAGTCAAGGGACGGATACTTGTTTTTTTCTGCAAGAAAATAGTTTTTATCAGGAACGATGGAAAAATACACATTAGTGTTATTGTCCTTTAAATATGTTTCATACAGGTATGAAAACTTATTTGCAGCATTCTCCATCATTTTCTCATTTTCTTCTGCATCAATTTTTGATATATGTCCATCTGCAACAAAAAGCCCGTTGTTGTCCTTCTGATTTAAAATATCAGTTGCAAATATGGCTTTAATACTCCTGAACATATCCCTCATAAAAAATCTCTCTGTTGCATAGGTTTCAAATTCCTTTATAAATTCACCACTTACCAATGCCTCAACTGAAAACTCAGGAAAGGTTTTAAGCTCTCGTCTTTCACTTTCAGAAAATGCGTCTGCAGGCCTTGTTACGCACAACGCTGACACAGAAAACATTATGCCTGAAAATAAAAGTGTTGTTACAATATTTTTAATTTTCTTATTCATTGTACGCCTCCTTTAGAACCTGAAATACAGGAACGGATTAAATGCTCCGTCCACTAAATATGCAGTGGAAACTAAAACAACTGCAAGCATCAAAATAATTTCTGCAACATCCCATACCTTCTCAAAGTAAGCATTTTGGTTTAGCTTTTTAATAATCAGCTTAGGAATTGGCGTTGCTGCAATTATTCCTATCAATATGATTAACCAATAACTCCTCAGGTTATATAAAAAGCTTTCTGAAATAATTGGCATTCCCCCTGCTCCGAACAATCCTCCAACATAGGTTAAAGCCTCCTTCATTGAGCCTGCACCAAATATTGCAAAGCTTATTGCAGTAAGGAAAATAACATATATATGACCCGTCACCTTTGATTTTTCAAGATAGTTCCTAAAAAAGAATTTTTCAATGGTTAATAATATACCAAAGTAAAGTCCCCACACAATAAAGTTCCACTCTGCTCCATGCCAGAAGCCTGTTAAAAACCATACTGTGAATATATTCACAAGGAGTTTTCCCCTGCCAACACAATTGCCACCCATGGGAATATACACATAATCCCTGAACCATGAGCCTAAGGACATATGCCATCTTCTCCAGAACTGCGTTATACTCTTTGCAATAAATGGATAGTTAAAGTTCTCCAGAAAATCAAAGGCAAAAATCTTACCAAGACCAATTGCCATATCGCTGTATCCTGAAAAATCAAAATATACCTGTAGCATATATGCTATCACATATAGCCAGTAAAATAACACCGACCTGTCGTAAGAGATATAAAAGCTCTGGCAAAGCTGTCCGATTGTGTTGGCTATAATCACCTTTTTACCAAGACCGATTATAAATCTTTTTATACCCTCCTGAGTTTTTTCGAAGGTATGTTGTCTTTCACTCAGGCTTCTTTCAATATCCACATATCTCACAATCGGTCCTGCAATAAGCTGAGGGAAAAGTACGATATATGTGGCAAGGGTTATAATATTCCTTTGTGCCATGACATTTCCTCTGTAAACATCCACAGTATAGCTTAAAATCTGGAAGGTGTAAAAGCTTATACCAATGGGCAAAGCAATATTCAATAATCCCATAGACATGCCTGTTACTCTGTTGAAATTCTCAATAAAGAAATCTGCATACTTAAAATATCCCAAAACTCCAAGCGAGATAACAACCGATAAAATCATATATAGCTTAGACCATAAAGTCCCCTTTTTCTTTTCTATCAGGAGTCCTAAAATATAGTTTACAACGATTGTTTCAATCATTAAAAAAACATACACAGGCTCTCCCCACGCGTAAAAGAGAAGGCTTGATATCAAAAGCACTGAATTTTTTAATTTTTTCGGAGCAAGTAAATATAATATCACCACTGCAGGCAGAAAGTAATATAAAAAAGGAATACTTGAAAAAACCATTTTTGTCACCTCATACACATTAAAAACGAACGCCTTTTTTAAAAAGCGTCCGTTTTTGGTTTGTTATTATTCTTCCTCAAAGCTCTTTGGACACATAACGAAAAATACCTTATTTCCTGACCTTCCTGTTACCATTTCCTCAGCCTCGGTACAGATATTCCATCTTAAATTTGCATTAGCCTTCAGGTTAGCAATAAAGCCTGACGCATCTGTTCCATCTTCAAGAATAAATACATATCCAATAAATGGAATTGAGCCTATCATAGGTAAAAACATTGTAGCTTCTTTAAAGCCCTTGATTTCTGCATTATCAAAGCCTGACAACAATCCTGGTTCAACAGGCATTGTTGCACCTTGGAAACCTAAAACAGGGTTTGATAAAATCTCATTTGCAATTGCCTCTGATGATGACAATGAGCCTGCCTTTTGGTTAAAGGTTACCAATAGCTTCTCTCCAACAGTCTTTGGCTCCTCCACAGGCTTTTGGGTTGGTGCTTCGGTTGGCTTTTGGGTTGGTGCTTCGGTTGGCTTTTGGGTTGGTGCTTCGGTTGGCTTTTTAGTTGGTTTTAATGTACTTGAATTTTCTTCATTATCCTCTTCAATGCCCTCATCCTCTTGGTTTTCAACCTCTTGGTTCAAAACATCCTCAACCTGTTCCTTCTCAACAATGTTTTCCTCATTCTTTTTTCCACAAGCAGCAAGTGACATCAACACTGCCACAACTAAAACTGATGCAATAATTCTTTTTAATTTCATAATCCTTTTCTCCTTGTTTTTTCTTAATTATATTTTATTTACAATATTATAGACGATTAGACTATAATAAATGTTCCAAATTTTTATAAGTTTTTTCTGTTTTTATGATTTCAATTTTAAATAGGGTTTCTTTATACCATAGCTTCTTTTTTTCTGCATATTTTTTAGGTACAACAAAGCAAAATCCATCAGGCATAATTTCAAATTCAACTCTGTTAGCCTCAACAAACTCACCATCACAACACATTTTAACAGGCTTTTCAATATTTGGTTTGTTCACATATGTACCCTTTATATATAAAGACTGTATAATCT
>JAZRPY010000011.1:0-34093 GCA_045649415.1 Clostridia bacterium
ATAATGTCTGTTTTGGAAAATCCCGATAATTTTGATATTTCGGGAAATATGGCAAAATCCAACGAACTCAGATATATATCAAAAGGCATTATAGAACAGAACAAAGAAAATGTTGCAATACAACAAAAGCTTGAAGAAAAACTTCAGGAATTGAAAAATACGCAGCTTGATATGTTACAGGCACAAATCAACCCTCATTTTTTGTATAACACTCTTGAAACAATAAACTGGATGGCAGTTGAATTGACAGAGGGGAGGAATAATGTATCCAAGGCGGTTTCTGACCTGGCTAAATTTTTCAGATTTAATGTTAATAATGGTGATTATTTAATAGCAATCAGGGATGAAATAGAAAGAACACGTTATTATATCAATATTTTAAAATTGCGTTATGGGGATATGTTTGAAGTGGAATGGGATATTGATGAGAAAATTATGTCATATCAGATTGTAAAGATTTGCCTTCAGCCGATAATTGAAAATGCCGTATATCACGGATTAAAACCAAAGGGTGAATGCGGAACTTTAAAAATCACTGGAATTGAAACCGACGACTCTGTGAAATTTATTATTTCAGATAACGGAGTGGGGATTGAAAAAGATAGTTGCGAGGCGTTGAATAAATCCCTTTCATTGGGAGAAACACCGAAGGATGGGCATATAGGATTATATAACGTGAATAGCCGTTTAAAGATAATTTTTGGGAGTGAATGTGAAATTCGAGTGGATTCAACACCGAATATCGGCACTGATGTTTATGTCATAATTCCAAAAACACAGTTATAAATGATCATAAAAAGAACTGTAAATTTTACAGTTCTTTTTTGTGGTCCGGATTTTAATACAAAAAAACCTTAAAGCAAAGCTTTAAGGTTTTTGGTGCTCAAGGCCGGGGTCGAACCGGCACGGGAAAAAATCCCACAGGATTTTAAGTCCTGGGCGTCTGCCAATTCCGCCACTTGAGCATTGCTTTAACAACGAAATATATTCTACCATAAAAAAAGGGAGTTGTCAAGGGTTTTCTTATAAAAAATTATAGTAAATATTTTTAATTATATAGATGAATTATGTGAGATTATTATAGATATATTATAGATCTTAAATCTTTTTTAAAAATTTTGGTAATTAGTCTTGTAATTTCAAAAATTTATGTTATAATATTAGAAGGGTGTATTGCGTTTAACCGTCATACACAATATTTAATTAAGTAAACTGTATGATAAGGAGGGTTACGCTATGAATATGTTTTTTACAATTTTGCATATAATTGCATGTGTATTATTGATTGTTATTGTGCTTTTGCAAGAAGGAAAAGACCCAGGAATGAAGGGTATTTCAGGCTCAAGTCCTGATGCAGGTGATTCATTCTTTGGAAGGAATACAGGCAGAACTAAGGCTGCGATTTTTTCAAAGCTTACAGTATTCCTTGCAATTTTGTTCTTGATAACAACCTTGGTTTTAGTTTTAAACCAATAATTTAAAAGGTATTTTAAAAGGGCAGTTCATATATGAACTGCCTTTTTGCTATTTAATTTTTTTGCCCTCTAAGTAATATCTTTTTTCGCAAGCCTCTCCAATTGAGAAGGTTTTTCTTGGTAGTGAACCATCTAATATAACCGTTTTAAAAAGCTCGTTTTTTTTCATAACAGGTAGCAAAAATCCCACATTATTGTGGTTATTGCTTAAGTCCAAAACCACATCTTCACCATGAATATAATCAACGGATGCATCAGGATGATTTAAAAGATATGAATCAATAAAGCCTTGTAGAGAGCCCACCTCAAGATTATTTTTATCATCCTTGATATATACTTCTTCCATACTATTTTTGTGGGTTATTATTATTTTTTTAGCACCCACATCATCAGGAGAAACAAGCTCGAATACTGACTTGAATTCCATTGTTATATCATCATAATCCACATTGAAAACAACTCTGTGAATAGGTTCAAATTCTAAGGAATCGTCGTGAAGATTAACAAGCTCCACAAGGGCATATCTTGCAGGATGGCTTTTTATTTCGTCCTCATTCAAGGTCTTTTTTATATTCTCCCAACAGGTTTTAGCAGTTGCAAGGGAGTGGTTTCCGTCACCGACTGCAAAGGTCAGAAGTGGTGCATCAATACCATATCGATTTATAAAGCTATCTTTTAAAGATAGGATTTCGATATTCTCAATCACTCTGTCACAAAGCTCGGGGGAGATTATATAGCCTTCTATTTTTCCACCATTCATCATAAGAGAAAAATCATAAATCTTTTCTAAGGATGATAAAATATTATCAATTGGCTCTATTATTTTTTTCTCCTCATCATCAATCAGTATCATAATGTGAGGAAACTCCAATGGAGCGTTTTCTCTTATTTTAACTCGGGGAGGAATTCTTTCAAGAACAGTTCCTTCTGTTGCTCTGACATTACTTTTTGAGCCTTTTTCAAAGGAGTAGTCCTCCAAATCAATTGCACCGATCAAACCTTTTCTTATTTTACCTGTGGCAAGGGTACGCTTGGTATAAATAAGGGTATTTTTGTATTCTTTGAAGATATCAGAAGCTATATAGCTATTCATATTCTCATTTATTTTTTTAATCCTGTCATTACCCTCCTCTAAGTATATTTCAGGGAAGGTTAAGTGAAGAGTGGATTTTTCTGTGTCAACAATTTTTTCTACCTCATTCCAGTAATCAGGCTGAGAGGTGAATTGGTCACAGGCAACAACACTCCACTTTGTCATATCAACATTATTTTTTGGAATTAAAATATCTGCTTTTTTAAAGGAACTACTCAAAATATCACTCTTTTCATTTTATTTTATAAAAATAGACAAAATCCTTGGATTTTGTCTATTTAATCTTATTATTTTCTCAACAATCTTTTTAAGAAGGATTTCTTTTTGCCGATATACTCTTGAGCCTGAACATTTTCTGCTTGATTTTCCTCATCCTGTTCAGAGTGGCTCACATATTCAGAGTGTGGCTTTTCTGTATGCTTGTAGTAGCCATATTTTTTTCTGCCATACCTATATGCATATCTGTTAGAATATCCATACTTATAGTTGTATGAGTCATCACTATATCCATAGTCATAATCAAAGGAGTATGAGCTGTAACCACGATTATAATATCTGCCATAGCCGTAATGGGCAGCTGAAATATCATTCAAGATATAACCAAGGATTTTTGCATCTGCAAATAATAGATTCGCACGAGCTTTTGCTAAGGATTCGTGGATAGTATAGTTCTGACGAACTACCATTATAACGCCATTTACAAACTTGGTCATAACTGCTGCTTCAGTTACAACAGTGATAGGTGGTGTATCTATGAAGATATAGTCATACATTTCGGATAGCTTGTCTAACAGATTTCCCATTGCCTCAGAGGACAAAAGCTCTGTGGGGTTGGGAGGAATCTGACCTGATGTGATACAATCAATGCCATATTCATCAATGTGATGAATTGCAGATTCGAAATCTATCATATCACAAAGGATATCGGAAAGACCATCTTTTCTTTCAAGCTTAAAGTGACGATACATTCTTGGTTTTCTCAAGTCTGCATCAATAATAAGTACTTTTGCATCTGTTTGAGCAAAGGCAATTGCAAGGTTAATTGCTGTTGTAGTTTTTCCTTCACCTGGATTAGCGCTTGTTACAATAATTTTTTTACAACCCTTTGATGCGCCTAAAACAAATAAAATATTTGTTCTTGCTGCTTTGTATGCCTCAGTAACTGTGAACGAGGTTTTTTCATTCAACAGGGTAGATGAACGGCGTTGAATGGATTCATCTTTACGATTTTTCGGTTGAGTAGAAGGTATTTCGTTATTAGTCATTTTTACATTTCCTCCTTACTTTTATCTAAATTCATCCAAAGATGGAATTTCGCCCAATAAAGGCTCGTCGTATCTTGAAACAATTGAATTTGAGTTTTTAATTCTTGTGTCAACAAATTCTAACAGGAATATAATCAAAGCACCTAAAATCAAGCCTATCAAAGCACCCACCAAGGTGTTCTGACGAAGATTTGGAGATACTGCAAGAATATTCTTCTTAGCGTCGTCTAATAGCTTCACTGAGCCTGCTTCAACAACTCTCATCAATTCATCAGGAGCGCGCATCAGGATGCTGTGTGCAATCAGATATGCATCATCTGCGTTAGAACAGGATACTGCAATTTCCATTACCTCAGTACCATTAACTGAAGAAATTTTAAGCATTCCTTGAAGCTGAGATACTGAATACTTATCGTCAATATCAGATGCAACGCCCTCTAAGAAGGTTCTTCTTTTCAGGATTTCTGCATATGTATTAACAAGCTTTTGTGATGCATCAAGAGTTGATGAGCTAACATTCTGAGAAAGCTGCTCTTTTGTTGCATTTACATATAAAGCGCCTCTTGATTCAAAGGTGGGGGATATAAATATCTCCGTAAACATAAATGCTATAAAGCCGACAATTACCATTGACACCAGCATAATCCACCAGCGTCGCATAAGCATATCGACTAAGTCCATTACTTTTAAATCCTCTTTCAATATATCATCTCCTAAATGGTTTTATACTAAATGTGTCGATTAAATTGCGTACTGATACATTATATCACACTAACAGACAAAAAGCAAATGTTTTTTTAATAAAAAAGATAATAAAAAAATAAAGTAAAATAAACTAAAATAAACTAAAATCTAAACAAATAGATTAGTATTCCTGCAATAAAGGATGAAAAAATTCCATAAGCAATAACAGGTCCTGCAATGGAGAATAGCTTCACACCAACTCCTAACACAAATCCTTCGGTTTTTGCCTCAATTGCAGGGGATGACATTGCATTTGCAAAGCCTGTTATGGGAACTAATGTGCCTGCACCTGCAAACTTTGCGCCTTTATGATATAAGTCAAGACCTGTTAATAAAACGCTTATAAAAATGAGAGTTATTGAGGTCATTGTGGCTGAGTTTTCCTTTGTCATTCCAAAATATGTGTATAAATTCATTATAATTTGACCAATTGTACAGATTATGCCACCTGATACGAATGCCCTGACACAATTTTTTGGTGTATCTGAGCTTAGAGTTTTCTTGCTTATCTTTTTTGAATATTCATTTTTATCCATACTGATTTTCTCCTTCTTTTATAAATTGATACAAGTATTCTTTGTAATTAGTGCTTAAAATATGAACAAATAATAAATTTTATTTATAAAACAAGGAATTACTTGCAAAACCGAGAGAAAAGATATATACTAAGGTAGGTGGAGTGTGTTGATGGGAGTATAATTTATTCGGAGGTTTTTATGTTCGGATATGTTCGTATATATAAGGACAAGCTGTCCCTTGAGGATTTTGAAAAATTCAGAGCCTATTATTGTGGCTTGTGTAAAGCTTTGGGAAAGTATTCCTCCTTTGCGAGATTAGGACTCAGCTATGATATGACCTTTTTATTGGTGCTTTTATCGGCAACAGAGAAAGAAGACAAAATTCTAAACACGAGGTGTATGCTTCACCCATATAAAAAAGAAAAGAAGATTGAGGATAGTGAAATTTTAGACTATGTAGCATCGGTGAGCATAGTTCTTGCATATAGAAAATTAGAGGACGACTGGAAGGATGATAAAAGCTTAAAAGCTCTTATGGGAATGCTATTCTATAAAAGTGCATTAAAAAAAGCAGGAAAGAAAATTCCAGATCAGGACAGAATAATCAGTGAGTGCATAAAGAAATTGTCCCTGTTCGAAAAGGATAGTTCAAAAACTATAGACCTTCTTGCTGATTGCTTTGCTAAGCTTTGCGAGGGGATTTTCACACCAACCTATATTGAGGACGAAAATCAAAAAAGGGCATTAGGTTGGCTTGGATACAACATAGGAAGGTGGATATATTTAATTGATGCATTGGACGATTTGGAGGAGGACATCAGAAAAAAGAAATTCAATCCCTTTAAAAATAGCGTTGATAATGATATATCCAAAATCGAAACCTTTAAAAAGGAAAGGGAAGTAACTCTAACATATACATTGTCCAATATCTCAGCAGCATATGATTTAATTAAAATAAAGCAGAATGACAGTATAATAAAAAATATTTTGTATCTGGGTTTACCATCAATGCAGAATAGTATTTTAAACAAACAGGAGGGTAAAAATGGACCCATATAAGGTTCTTGGAGTCAATCCGGGAGATGATGAGGAAACAATAAAAAAAGCATATAGAGCATTAGTTAAAAAATATCATCCCGACAGATATGTGAATACTCCTATGGCTGATATGGCAACGGAAAAGCTGAAGGAAATAAATAAGGCTTATGATATGATTACCAATAAAAATGCAACAGGCTATGATAGTAGCAATAGTGGTGGCTATGGTGGGTATGGTGGCTATGGTGGGTATAGACAGAGTTATTCTGTGAGCTTTGAGAGCGTGAGAATACTCATATCCTTCAGGCGACTTTCTGAGGCTGAAGAAATGTTAAAAAGCCTACCACAAAACGCCGAATGGTACTATCTTATGGGACTTATTTATCTTAACAGAGGTTGGTATGATATGGGCAAGGAGTATGTTGGAAAGGCAGTTAATATGGCTCCTGATAATATGGAGTACCAACAGACTTTAAATAGCTTTGATGCACAAAACAGGCAGTATAGGGGATTCCAGACAGAGTTTGTTAATTGCTCGCCTGTGTTGAGTTGTTTATGCACAAGTATGTTGTGTTCAAGATGTATATGTTGTATTTAATTCAAGAGAAAAAGAGGGTTTATAAATTATGAGTGAGCAGAAGAAAACATCAATTGGTGGTCAGGCAGTGTTAGAGGGCGTTATGATGAGAGGTCCTTTTAAAACTGCAGTGGCAGTTAGAAAATCCGATGGCGAAATAGTTGAAAAAATTGACGATAATGGAAGCAAAAAAGGTGGAATTTTAAGAAAAGTTCCCATTGTGAGAGGTTGTATTAACTTTTTTGATTCATTGATTACGGGGATGAAATATTTAATGTTCTCAGCAGAACAAGTGGATATTGAGGACGACTCGGAGCAAAAGGGAAAATTTGATAAATGGCTTGAGAACAAGTTTGGTGAGAAGATGAAGGATGTAGTTATTTACTTTTCGGTTATATTGTCAATTTTTCTTAGCGTGGGCTTGTTTATTTTATTGCCTACAGTTGTAACAAGAGGGGCAGAGTGGGTTTTAGGATTTACTCCACTTGATTATATTGCAAAAACAGGTGCATTCACAAGTATTGTCGAGGGTGTTGTTAGAATGCTCATATTTATCGGTTATCTTTACCTTGTGTCAAAAATGGAGGATATAAAAAGAGTGTTTGAATATCATGGAGCAGAGCATAAAACAATTGCCTGCTATGAGCATGGTGAGGAGCTTACGGTTGAAAATGTTAAAAAGCATTCAAGACTACACCCAAGATGTGGAACAAGCTTTTTGCTGTTTGTTATGATAATCAGTATAATTCTATTTGCTCTTCTTCCCAAAACAGGAATATTCTACAGAGTTGTGATGCGAATTTTACTCCTTCCCGTAGTTGCAGGGGTTTCATATGAGATAATAAAATGGGCAGGAAAAAGTGATAATTGTATAGTTGGTGCTTTGTCAAAGCCGGGATTGTGGTTGCAGAAAATAACAACAAGAGAGCCTGACAGTGAGCAGATTGAAATTGCAATAACTGCTATGAAGGCAGTAATCCCTGAAAATTCGGAGGAGGACAAATGGTAATTTCTAAGCTTGTTGAAAAAACTGTTGGTACACTAAAAAATAAGAATATCGAAAATGCAGTTTTTGAGGCAAATCTTATTGTGAGAACAGTTTTGGGACTAAAGCCTATTGATATGGTTTTATCAAAGGACAAAAATGTTGATAAAGAGGATATAGAAAAGATAGAAAAAATGGTTTCAAGACGCCTTGAAAATGAGCCGTTACAATACATTCTTGGTACTCAGGAGTTTATGGGACTTGAATTTTTGGTTGACAAGAATGTTTTAATTCCAAGACAAGATACCGAAACTCTCGTTGAGGAAATTCTAAAGGAGAACAGGGGTATGAGTGTCCTTGACCTTTGCTCAGGCTCAGGTTGTATTGGAATAAGTATTGCTCATTTTAATAAAAATGCACATATTACGGGAGTGGATATAAGCACTGATGCAATTGAACTTGCAAGCAAAAATGCTGAAAAGCTCAAGGTTTCCGATAGGGTAAAATTTGAAAAAGCCGATGTTTTAAAGGACACTATTTTTGGTAGCTTTGATATAATTGTTTCCAACCCGCCATATATTGAAAGTGAGGAAATTGAAAAGCTTGAGGATAATGTCAGGCTATATGAACCAAGACTTGCCCTGGATGGTGGAGAGGACGGAATGTTATTTTATAGGAAAATAACAGAGATTGCGCCCACTATGCTTTCTGAAAATGGAATACTATACTTTGAGGTGGGTTACAATCAGGCAGAAAAGGTTAAGTCGCTTATGGAAAAGAACTTTAAGGATATAAAAATTGTTAAAGACTTATGTGGTGTTGACAGAGTTGTATATGGAACAAAATCGGAGGGGAAATAATGTCAAATAAAGGGATATACAAAAGAGCATGGCTCAATGTTAAGGAAAATTTCTGGACTTATATATTGTGCATAGTTATACTTGGTGCATTAACGGGCTTTTTTGAAGGTGCAACAGATTTTTTTATAAGATTGCAAAGATTATTAAGAATGGCAGCACAAGGACTTTTGACAGCAGAAGCACTTGGAGATACAAACTCGGATGTGTGGAGTGTTATTTTATCAAATGACGGACTTTTGGGTGAAAAGTTTGCCATTTTGGGAGTTTTTGTTGGTATATTCTTTTTAAACCCATTAAGCGTTGGACTAACAAGGGTATTCCTGAGTGGGAATGATAAAAAAACAGAGCTATCTCATTTAATATCTCCATTTAAGAGTGGATATTTTAATATCACAAAAGCGATATTTTTAAAAAACATATTATTGGAATTGTGCTTAATAGTAATTTCATTGGTGTTTACTCTTTCAATTGGAATTATAATGAAAATATATGCAAGTCTTTATGATACACCATTTCGGGTAGTTGGAATAATAGTTACCATAGTGTTATTTATAGCGGCTATTATCGGATATATTATCCGGGCATTGAATGTGACCTACATTTATTCTATGGTAGATTATCTTGTTGCTAAAAACCATGAAAATGGATTTGTTGTTTCCTACATACTCAGTAAAAAAATGGTTAAGGGAAATAAGTGGCGTTTGTTCAAAATTGATTTTTCCTTCTTTCTCTGGGCAATTGTGCTATTTTTAGTGCCTGTTATTATGTTGGCTGCTGGAATGAGTCTTGTCATGCTTAATAACTCAAATGGATTAGCTTTAATGACCTTTGGAGTTTATGCACTTGTTCTTGTGTTTATAATAAGCTCGGTGCTGACTGCAATGAAAAAAGCGGCGTGGACAGAGGTTTTCTTAGGGTTATATAAGGAACTTGAGATAAAGGCACAGGAAGAAGTTAAAAAGAACGAGGAGGAGTCAAATCCTGAGCTGCCAAAAGAGGATGAAATTTAAAATAACTTCCGTAATTGATTTTTTACTCAATTACGGAATTTTTTTGTTAAAAAGTGTGTAAATAGCCTTAAAAATATTTGCATTTTCAAAGAAATTATGATACAATATCTGTAATTATGTTTAAAATAAAGAGGAGGTGAATTTTCCATATGTCAGAATTCAAAATAAATGCAGGCGCACAACAGATTTTAACAACTCTTGAGGATAATGGGTATAGTGCATATATTGTGGGTGGAGCAGTAAGAGATTTGATAATGGGAAAAGAGCCTCACGATTTTGATATAGCAACCTCGGCAACTCCTCAACAGATAAAAAAAGTGTTCAGGCGAACTATTGATACAGGGATAAAGCATGGAACTGTGACAGTTGTTGAAAATAACACAGGCTATGAGGTCACAACCTACAGAACTGAAAATGGATATTCAGATGCAAGGCATCCGAATGAGGTTAATTTTATCTCATCTATTGAGGGTGACCTTGAAAGAAGAGATTTTACTATAAATGCAATTGCATATAACCCAAAAGCAGGCGTGATTGATTTCTTTGGTGGTAAAGAGGATATTGAAAAGAAAATAATAAGATGTGTGGGCGAGCCTGAAAAAAGATTCACAGAGGATGCTTTGAGAATGCTCAGGGCAGTTCGCTTTTCTGCCACATTAGGCTTTGAAATTGAGGATCAGACCAAAAAGGCAATAAAGAAATGCGCACCACTTATCAAGAGAGTAAGCTCGGAGAGGATAAGGGACGAAATCAATAAGATTTTAATGTCACAAAATCCTGAAAATATAGAAATACTTCGTGAATGTGGGCTTATGAAATATGTGTTGCCCGAGGTGGAAAACTGCTATTTGGTGAAGCAAAGGAATAAATATCACATTTATGATGTGTATGAACATATTATGCACACAGTTCATAATACACCCGATGACCTTGTTTTAAGGTGGTCGGCACTGCTTCATGATATAGGAAAGCCAAATTGTTCAAGCTGTGATGCAAATGGAATAATCCATTTTTATGCTCATCACAGGGAGAGTGTAAGACTTGCAAATGATATGCTTCACAGACTAAGACTTGATGCAGACACTATCCATGATATTTTGGTGCTTATTGAAAATCACGATGTAAGAATTGAAAATTCATATCCGGGTGTGAAGAGAATGATGGCAAGAACAGGTGCAAATCTTTTTATTAAGCTTATTCTTCTTCAGGAAGCAGATAACAAAGCAAAAAATATGAAATTTTTCAACGACAAAAAGAAAAAGCTTGATGAAACTGTAGAAATATATAAAAGTGTGTTATCCGAGCACCAACCATATATGGTTTCGGATTTGGCAGTTAATGGTAAGGATTTAATTAAAATAGGCTACAAACCGGGACGAAGTCTTGGTGATTGCCTAAAGAAATTGCTTGACGAGGTTATAATAAAGCCGGAACTCAACAGACGGGAATATTTAATATCAAGAGCAAAAGAATTAAGAAGAATGTAAAAAAAGGTGGAGAGTTATGGATAGTCAGGAAGCATTATTGATAGGTCATATTGATACATCCTTGGCAGGCACAGGCTGTCAGATGCGATTGGGTGACCTTGATGGTGACGGAAGATTGAATATAGTTTTAGTTCAACCTGATAATGACAAGGATGAAAGATTTTTCCCTCATTCAGTGGTGTCGGCTACTGCATATACTATAGACGGAGAAATGCTTTGGCAGATAGGTAAGCCATCATATAACACAGTTCCGTGTTGCTCGGATATCCCTGCCCAGATTTTTGATATAGACAGGGACGGATTTAATGAGTTCATATGTGTTTTTGAGGGTGAATTTTGTATTTTTGACGGAAAAACAGGTGAATTGAAGAGAAAATACGATTTGCCCGACAAGGATGCTCACGATTGTATTGCCTTTGCAGACCTTGAAGGCGTGGGATATCCACAAAATGTTATATTAAAAAATCGATATCATCAGCTATGGGCAATGGATAAAAACTTTAATGTTATGTGGACATATAAAGGAAATGTTGGACATTATCCAGTTTGTTATGATATAAATTCGGACGGTAAGGATGAGATAATTGCAGGAAGCGTTGTGCTTGATTTTGAAGGACAGCTTTTGTGGGAGATAGAGGGAAATGATTTTCCCATAAGCCTTTGTGTTGGTGACTTGGATATGAGCAAGGAACCGTCGATAGTCGTTTCAGGGGATAAAACAAGGGCATATAATTTTACAGGTGAGCAAAAATGGGAGCTTTCCGATAATATAATCACCTCCAATTTAGCTTCGGGAAATGTGAGAAAGGATTGCTTTGGTGCAGAAATTTCTGGCTTTTTCTATGATTCTATGGAGGATACAGATGGAGTTTTCGTGCTTGACTATCACGGAAACACTTTGTTCAAGGAGAAAAGGATTGAAAGAACGGGGAACTCGGATGTGTCGGTGATATATAACTTTGACGGAAAATTCGAGGATAAAATTTTAGTGTCAACAAATGCAGAAAATATTATAACTGTCTATGATGGATATATGAATCCTGAATACATAATAAAATCTCAGGGACAGGTTGTGTGGGCAGACCTTATTTGCAATAACAAAACCCAGATAGTTGTTTATGACGGACAGGGTGTTGACATATATTCTGATAAGGAAATGGAACTGACCATTCCTTCAGTTGCACAGGCAAGAGCACAAACAAGACGATTATATAATCACACTATGTATCCATATGGTGCAATTGAGTCGGAAAGATATGCACTTGGGTATGCAATTGGACAATTCTCCAATCCCGATATTGAAGCATGGGCAGAGGATAAAACCAATGACGAGTCAGACCAGACTATGACAAGAGCTGATTTTTCAGTGGTATTTACAAATATAATGGGAATTACAGGCTATAGTGCAGACACATTCTTTGATGTTTCAAAAAATGACTATTACTATCCTGCAATTGCGGAACTTAAAAGTAATGGCTATTGTGATGAAATTGTTGGTAAGTTCTTGCCGATGTCACCTGTAACAATGGACTTTGTTTCTACACTACTGAATAAAGCGGCAGGCTTTGTTCCATTAACAACAAAAAAGGGAGAAGAGGAGCTGTTGATAAGCGATATTGGAAAGATAATTCTTCAGCTTATTCAAAACATAAAGAAAAAGGCAGAATAATATAAAAAGGGAGGGAAAATAAAATGAGTGCAATATTTGGTGCTGCAGGAAATGGTGATTTGTTCTACCAACAAGGCTATAAAGCATCGGAGCAGATGCCAAAATGGTTAAAGGAATTTGGTCTGGATGCATATGAATACCAATGTGGAAATGGTGTGAGAATTGGTAAGGAAACTGCAGAAAAGATTAAAAAAGAGGCAAAAGAGAATAATATCCTGATAAGTCTGCACTCGCCCTATTATATAAATCTTGCAACTCCTGAGGAGGAGAAAAGAATAAATAGTATCAATTACATTCTCCAGAGTGCACAGGCAGTAATCTGGCTTGGTGGAGATAGGGTGGTTGTTCACGCAGGTGCACTTGGAAAGCTTTCAAGAACAGAAGCGTTGGAAAATGCAAAAGTAACATTAAAGGAAGCAAAAAAGGCGCTTGATGAAAAAGGATTTTCAAATGTCCGTCTTTGTATAGAAACTATGGGAAAGATAAATCAGCTTGGGGATTTGACAGAAGTGATGGAGCTTTGTAAACTTGATGATAGCTTTCTTCCAACAATTGATTTTGGACATTTAAATGCAAGAACTATAGGCAAAATTAAAACTAAGGAGGACTACAGAGCAATTTTAGATGAAATGGAAAATAAAATAGGAATGGAAAGAACTAAGATTTTCCATAGCCATTTTAGTAAGATAGAATATACCGAGAAGGGTGGAGAAAAAAAGCATCTCACCTTTGAAGATAAGGTATTCGGACCTGATTTTGAGCCTTTGGCAGAGCTTATATATGAAAGAGGATTATCTCCACATATCATATGCGAGTCTGCAGGAACTCAGCCCGAGGATGCTTTAGCAATGAAAAATATGTATAAAAACTGTTATTAAACAAAAGAAAGGGAAGAACAAAATGGAAGAACTAATCAAAAAAGCGGGGATACTTATTGAGGCTTTGCCTTATATTCAAAAATTTGCAAACAAAACAGTTGTGGTTAAGTATGGCGGAAATGCGATGATAAACGAGGAGTTAAAAAACTCAGTTATTGAGGATATAACTTTATTAAAATTCATTGGACTAAAGCCAATTGTTGTTCACGGTGGAGGACCTGATATTTCTGAGGCGTTGAAGAGAAATAATATTGAAAGTGAATTCATAAATGGCTTGAGAGTGACAACAAAAGAGGTAATGAATGTTGCACAGATGGTTTTGATGGGTAAAACCAACAAGGAAATTGTGTCCCTTTTGAATTGCAAGGGTGGAAAGGCAGTAGGTTTTTGTGGAATTGACGGAAATTTAATTTCCTGCAAAAAGCAATATACCAAAGTTGACGGAAAAAAAGTGGACTTAGGCTATGTTGGAAATATTGTTGAGATCAATCCACATTTGATTAAATATATTGCAGATGATGAATATATTCCCGTTATTGCGCCAATCGGAACAGATAAAGATGGACAAAGTTATAACATAAATGCAGACACAGTTGCTGCAGAAATTGCCGCTGCAACCTCTGCTGAAAAGCTTATTTTGTTAACTGATGTGGAGGGTGTAAAGGACGAAAACGGGGACATTATTTATGAAACTGAAAAGGATGAAATCCATAGACTAATCCACGACGGAGTTATAAACGGTGGAATGATTCCTAAGGTTTTAGGTTGCCTTGATGCAATTGATGCAGGAGTTAAGGGCGTACATATTATTGACGGCAGAGTGCCTCATTGCCTGCTTCTTGAAATCTTCACAAAAACAGGTATCGGCACACTTATCAAGGGTTCGGATTATTGATTTTTATAAAAAAAGCAAGCTTTATTTCAAAGCTTGCTTTTTTTGTTATTTAGTATATTTTTTAACAAATATGGCAATTCGTCTTAGAGCTTCTTCAATTTGTTCAATTGAGTATGCATATGAGCAACGAACAAAGCCTTCACCGGATTCTCCGAATGCAGTGCCAGGAACTACTGCAACCTTTTGTTCCTCCAATAGTTTTTCGCAGAACTCATTACTTGTCATCCCAGTTGCCTTGATAGAGGGGAACACATAAAATGCACCTAATGGCTCAAAGCAGGATAATCCCATCTCTCTGAATCCGTCAACAATCATACGACGACGATAGTTATATTCCTTTCGCATAGCCTCCACATCATTATCACAGCTTCTCATAGCTTCGATTGCTGCAAACTGACTTGTGGTTGGAGCAGACATAATTCCGTATTGATGCACCTTAGTCATTGCCTTAATAATCGGCTCAGGACCGAGTGCATAGCCCAAACGCCAGCCTGTCATTGCAAAGGCCTTTGAAAAACCGTTAACAACCACGGTTCGTTCCTTCATACCGGGGATTTTTGAAAAAGGAGTGTGTCCTTCGTCGGAGTATATAAGCTCTCCGTAAATTTCGTCTGAAAGGACCATAATGTCAGTATCCTTTAAAACCTCTGCAATGGCACACAAATCCTTATAAGACATCACACCACCTGTTGGGTTGTTGGGATAGGGAAGAATTAAAAGCTTGGTCTTATCAGTAATAGCGGCTTTTAATTCCTCAGGCATCAGCCTAAAATTGTTTTCTTCTTTAGTTTGGATTGTTACAGGTGTACCACCTGCAAGAACCGTACATGGTTTATAGCAAACAAAGCATGGCTCAGGAATAAGTACCTCGTCACCTTTTGAGATAAGACATCTTATCATTAAGTCTATTGCTTCACTTCCACCAACTGTCACTAAGGTTTCCTTATCTGCATCATAGGAAACGCCATACTTTCTTTTTGTGTAGTTACAGATTTCCTGCCTTAACTCTTTTAGTCCTGAATTGGCAGTGTAGAAGGTGTGACCTTGTTCCAAAGAGTATATACCTGCTTCTCTGATAGTCCAGGGAGTTGCAAAGTCAGGCTCGCCAACTCCAAGGGAAATGGCATCCTTCATGGTTGCAACAATATCAAAGAATTTTCGGATGCCTGAAGGTGGCAAATCCTGAACCTTTTTAATAATTAAATCTTCACATTTTTTCATAGCGTTATCACTTGTCGGTCATCTTTTTCCTCGTCGTCGCAGAAAAGACCGTCCTCCTTATATTTTTTTAGTACGAAATGGGTTGATGTGCTGATTACTGCATCCATGGGAGCAAGCTTTTCGGCAACAAACATAGCCACATCCTTCATACTGCTTCCGTCAATCATAACTGCAAGGTCGTAAGCTCCTGATGACATAAGATACAAGGACTTAACCTGAGGATATTTATATATTCTCTTTGCAATTTTATCAAAGCCCTCACCACGCTGGGGAGTGACTCTCAGCTCAATTATTGCAGACACTCTCTCGTCATTAGTTTTATCCCAATTTATCATAGTTTTGTAACCGAAAATAATCCCGTCATCTTCAAGCTTTGCAATTTCGGCGGCGACCTCTTTTTCAGTTTTTCCTGTCATATGTGAAATCTGTTCATTTGTGATTTTCGAACTGTTTTTTTCTAAAATTTCTAAAATATCATTCATAATAATTTTAGTCCTTTCCGTAACAATAATTTTATGTGCTTTATATTATTTATAAAAGCATATAAGATACATACAGTAATTATAGCATATAATTGAAATAATTTCCATAACTTTTTTAAAAAAAGTTAAAAAAAAGAAATTTTTTTAAATATAAATATTATGTACAAAAAAAATTCAGAAATAGTGATTAAATATCGGGATAAGTATTGCAAAAATATGGGTAGATATGGTATAATAAAATTGTGTATTCATTAGTGAATTTAAGTAATTGGAAGTGATAATTTGGAAACAAATATTAAGGGACTAAAAATTTCATATTCCGTCCTTGGTGAAGGTGAGGCAGTGGTGCTTTTGCATGGCTGGGGTGCTAACAGGACTTTATATGACGGAATGGTTAATTTAATATCAAAAAGCTATAAAACCTACGCAATTGACTTTCCTGGCTTTGGGGAAAGCCCTGAGCCTGACAAGGCAATGGATGTGGGTGAGTTTAAGGATATTATAGTTGAGTTTATAAAAAATGAGGGTATTGATAAGGTTATACTTATTGGTCATTCCTTTGGTGGCAGAGTGATTTTCAAAATGTTTGAGGACGAAAAGCTACCCTTTGAAATAGATAAAATAATATTGATAGACAGTGCAGGGGTAAAACCTAAAAAGACATTAAAACAAAAGGTTAAGCAAAGAATTTATAAAATTTCTAAATGGGTACTTTTAACAAAGCCTGTTTCAAAGCTTTTCCCCGATGCTTTAGAAAATTTAAGAAGGAAAAACGGTTCGGCAGATTATAATGCCGCATCTTTGATAATGCGACAATGCTTGGTTAAAACTGTTAATGAGGATTTAACTCATTTGTTTGAAAGGGTAACTGCTCCGACTTTAATTATATGGGGTAGCCATGATTTTGACACGCCGATATCCGATGCAAAGCTTATGGAAGAGAAAATTCCCGATGCAGGACTCGTTGTTTTAGAGGGAGCAGGGCATTTCTCCTTTTTGGAGCAACCGGCAAGATGCCATAGGGTAATTGCATCATTTTTGGGAATAAATTAAGAAAAGAGGTTTTAAAGTGGTAATTGATATTTTAACTATAATTTCATTTGTGCTTGCATTTTCTTTGTCAACCATAAGATTTATGCACTATTTTCAGCTAAATTCATATCACACACCAACTCAATTTCGTTGGATGAGTAAGAATATAGGAAAATGGATGGTTAATATAATCCTTTTCTTAGTTGTTTTGACAGGATTTCTTTTAAAAAGTATAAGAGTGATAATGGTTATAGGCTTTTTAATGAGTGCATATATACAAAGACCAAAGAAAGCTAAAAAACCATTGGTGTACACAAAAAGAGTACAAAGAATGCTTTTAACTCAAGGCATTATTTCATTAGCTATAATATTTGTGGTTGCAAATTTCTTTGGAATAAAGGGTGTAATCCTTTCAATGAGTATTCTTTATCTGGTAACACCAATTTTCTCTGTTATTGCTAATTTTATCAATAAGCCTATTGAGAAAATGGTTAATAATCATTTTATAAATGATGCAAAGAAGATATTGAAAAAATGTCCTGAGCTTACGATTGTGGGAATAACGGGAAGCTATGGAAAAACAAGTATGAAATATTACTTAAATACACTTTTAATGGCGAAATATAATGTGCTTATGACTCCTGAGAGCTTTAACACCCCTATGGGAGTTGTTATGACAATAAGGCAGAAATTAAAAGCCACTCACGAAATATTTATTTGTGAAATGGGAGCAAAGAAGGTTGGTGAGATTAAGGAGATTTGCGATATTGTAAATCCAAAGCACGGAGTTATCACATCAATCGGACCTCAGCATCTTGAAACCTTTAAAAGTCTTGACAATGTGAAGAAAACAAAATATGAGCTTAGTGATGCTCTTCCTGAGGATGGACTTTTATTTTTAAATGGTGATGATGAGAATGTTATTGGTTATAATAAAAAGGATGGCGCAATCACCTATAGTATGAAAAATGGAGATTTCACTGCCTTTGATATTTCGGTTTCGGAAAAGGGAACTGCGTTCTCGGTTAAGGCTCCTGATGGTGAGGTGGGAGAGTTCACAACAAGACTAATCGGTGTTCACAATGTTTTGAATATCACAGGTGCAATTGCAATTGCATACACCCTTGGTGTATCAATGAAGGAGTTAAAGCCACAGGTCAGAAAATTAGAGTGTGTGCCACACAGACTCCAATTGATAGATAAAGGGAATGCACTTGTTATTGATGATGCATATAACTCAAATCCAAGTGGCACAAAAGCAGCACTTGATACCCTGTCCTTAATAACAGGCTTTAAAATTTTAGTAACACCAGGTATGGTGGAGCTTGGAGAAAAGCAGGATGAATGTAATCGTGAATTTGGCAAAAATGCGGCAGATGTGTGCGATTATGTTATATTGGTGGGTAAAAAGCAGACCGAGAGTATAAAAAAAGGTCTTGATGATAAAAACTATCCACAGGAGAAGGTCTATATAGCATCCTCAATAAATGATGCTTTGAATGTGGCATATAGCATAAATGCAGAAAATAAGAAGCGAATTATTCTGCTTGAAAATGATTTGCCCGATAACTATTGATTTTTTTGAAAGGAATGAGTGTTATGAAGATTAAATTAGCAGTTATGTTCGGAGGAAAAAGCACCGAGCATGAAATTTCAATTATTTCTGCAATTCAGGCAATAGGAAGCATCAATAAGGAAAAGTATGAGATAATCCCTATCTATATTTCTAAAAGCAATGAGTTTTATGTGGGAGAGAATGTTGGAAAAATCGAAGCCTACACAAATATTCCAAAGCTTATCAAGGAAAGCCAGAAGGTTATTTTAGTAAATACAGGCTCAAATGTTGAGATTTTAAAATATCCTATGAGTAAATTCAAGAATAATGTGTATAATACCATTGATATTGCATTCCCCATTGTTCATGGAACAAATGTGGAGGACGGAAACCTCCAAGGCTATTTACATACCCTCAACATTCCATATGTGGGATGTGATGTGCTATCCTCGGCAGTTGGTATGGATAAGTATGTTATGAAAACAGTTTTGAAGGACAATCAAATCCCTGTTCTTGATTGCGTTGTTGTAACCTCAAAAGAATATGATCAGGACAGTGATATGTTAGTTAAAAAGATTGAGGATAAGGTTCATTACCCCTTGATTGTTAAGCCTATAAATTTAGGCTCAAGCGTTGGTATCACAAAGGCAGGAAACAGGGAGGAGCTTATTGAGGCTTTAGAGGTTGCCTTCACCTTCTCTGCAAAGGTATTGGTTGAAAAGGCAGTTCAGAACCTAAAGGAAATAAATTGTTCTGTGCTTGGTGACTATGAGTATGCAGAGGCATCCGAGTGTGAGGAGCCTGTAACCTCTGACGACATTCTCAGCTTTGAGGATAAATATATTGGTGGTGCAAAGGAAAGCCCAAGCAAGGGTATGGCAACATTAAAGAGAAAAATTCCTGCAGATATAACAGATGAGGAAAGAGAAACAATCAGGAAAATGGCAGTTGATGCATTTAAATGTCTGGGTTGTAATGGAGTTTCAAGAATCGATTTTATGATGGATACTGAAACTAAGGAAATATGGTTAAATGAGATAAACACCATTCCAGGCTCATTGTCATTTTATTTGTGGGAGCCTGTGGGTATGAAATATACCAAGCTGTTAGACAGAATGATAGAACTATCCTTAAAGCGTGAAAGGGAACAGGTGAATTTAACCTATTCCTTTGAATCAAATGTCCTTGCAGGCGTAAATTTAGGTGGTGCTAAGGGGACTAAAGGCTCAAAGCTATAATACTAAAAACAATCTAAGGAGAAATTTATATGAATTTCAAAAAGATAAAAAATATCCTTTTTATTCACTTGGGTATTCTTATGCTTTCGGTAGGAATTTACTTTTTTAAAATTCCAAACGGATTTATAACAGGTGGAGTGAGTGGTATTGCAACTGCATTGGGAAAAATTACGCCAATAATTTCCGTTGCAGGCTGGATATTCATTATAAATATTTTCCTTATTTTTGTGGGCTTTATATTCTTAGGCAAGCAAACAGGTGCAGTAACTATTTATTGCAGTATAATGTTCTCGGTTGTTACAGGAGTGTTTGAGGTATTATTCCCATTATCTCACCCACTCACCAACCAACCCTTGCTCGAGCTTGTGTATGGAATTGTTTTAACAGGGATAGGCTCTGCAATTTTATTCAATTGTAATGCATCATCGGGAGGAACGGATATAATTGCACTTATCCTCAAAAAATTCACATCCTTAAATGTTGGAAGAGCCTTGTTATATACCGACTTTGTTGTGGCAATCAGCTCCTTCTTTGTGTTCGGAGTGCAGGCAGGACTATTTTCAATGCTCGGACTTTTTGCGAAGGCATTTTTAATAGATGCAGTTATTGATAATATAAACAGCTTCAAATATTTTATTGTTATAACCGAAAGGCCTGACGAGATTGTGAATTATGTTATGAATGAAATGAGGCACGGAGTAACCGTGAGTGAAGTGAAGGGTGGATTCACAGGCGAGAAAAAATATATGCTCCACACAGTTTGTAAGCGTATGGAGGCAATATATTTAAGGAAAATGGTGAAGGCAGTGGATGAAAATGCCTTCACGATAATCACCACATCAAATGAGATAATCGGACGAGGATTTCGAAGTGTGTGATTTTCAAGGAGAGAAATCAAATGGCTAAGAAAAAACCGATCGTAACTAATGCGATGCGAATATTGAGTGCTGCCAAAATAGATTTTCAGGCAGTTGAGTATGAAACTGACGGAACAGTTATGGAAAACTTTGGTGTTGAGATTTCCAAAAAAACAGGTATTCCACCTGAGAAATCCTTTAAAACTCTTGTTCTGAAGGGTGAGAAAAAGGGAATAATGGTGGCATGCATTCCCGTTATGGAGGAAATCGATTTAAAAAAATTTGCAAGCTCGGTGGGAGATAAAAGAGCAGAGCTTATTCATGTGAAGGAGCTATTGGGGTTGACAGGCTACATAAGAGGTAGCGTATCCCCGATTGGAATGAAGAAAAAATATCCCACATATATTGAAAAGTCCTGCATGAATTTTGAAAACATTGCAGTGAGTGCAGGAATTTGTGGATGTACGCTTTTATTGTCACCATCGGATTTGTTAAAGGCGTGCGATGGTGAACTGTTTGTAAATTGATTTTATAAATTATTATCAAATCCATTCATCTCCATTTATAAACAGGCGAAAATATGCTATAATATAGTTGAAAACTTGGAACATTTTTCTAATATTTTAAGTCTATACAAATAGGGATAGTTAATCAAATAAAAATTTGATAAAGGTGTGATTGTATGAAAAAGTTTATAGCATTGATTTTGTCGCTAACATTCGTATTGACCTTGGTAGGATGTGGAGATAACATTGTAGATGAAACGGAAGAAACCAAAGATGTGGTTGCTGAGGATGACAAATGGGGAATTCTCTTGATTGCAGAAAATGTAACCCCCACAGGTTTAACACTAAAAATAGAACAGTCTGGTGGAAATCCATCTGGTAGTTTAGAATTTGGTGCAGCATATTTACTCGAAAATATGGTTAACAACGAGTGGCAAGAGTTAGAAACGATAACAGGGGAGCCTTTGGCTTGGAATATGCTGGCCTATATTATAAAAATGAATGATGTAACAGAAACGCAGATAGATTGGCAGTATAGCTATGGTGAATTGAAGCCTGGTAAATATCGCATTAAGAAAGAAATTATGGATTTCAGAGATAGTGGTGATTACGACACGAAAATTTATTTCGCAGAATTTGAAATCAAAGAATGAAACAAAAATGAGAGATAACCTCCAATTTATTGAACTAAAAAATATGCCTTTAATAGAGGAGCAAGGACGAAATATGCCTTGCTCTTTTTTTATGGGTGTTCATAAAAAGGTCGATTATAATCAATACATATATAGGACAGTGACAATTAGTAAAAAAATATGTTCTGCAAAATGCAGAACATATTTTTTTATTCTTCTTCTTCTTCAGCTATTGCTTCATTTTTTCCTTGAATATCCTTTAAGATGTTCATAAACTGCTCACCTGTTATAGTTTCCTTATCAAGCAGGAACTTAGAAATTTCGTGAAGTGCATCCATATTTTCTTTTAAAATATTTTCTGCTTTGGTGTGGCATTCATCCAAAAGCTTCACAATTGCATTGTCAAGCTTTGTTTTTGTTTCATCCGAGCAATTGGAAACAAATGAGCCATCAAGATATTTATGCTGAATGCTTTCCAATGCAGCCATACCAAATTCGTCCGACATTCCATATTGTGCAATCATTGACCTTGCAAGCTCATTTGCTCTTTCAATGTCATTTGAAGCACCTGTTGTTTTGGTGTTGAACACAACCTCTTCGGCAGCTCTGCCTGAAAGCAAAACTGTTATCTGGTCTATAATTTCGTCCTTGGACAACAAATATCTTTCCTCCTCGGGCATCTGGATTGTGTATCCCAACGCACCCATAGTACGAGGAACAATGGTTATTTTTTGAACATGATCTGTATTTTTTAAAATTGCTGCTGCAAGTGCATGACCAACCTCGTGGTAAGCAACAATTTTCTTTTCCTTTTCGGATAGGATTCTGTCCTTCTTTTCCTTACCTGCAATAATAACCTCAACTGCTTCCATAAAGTCTTCCTGAATAACCTGTGTTCTGTTCATTCTTACTGCTCTGAGTGCTGCTTCGTTCACCATATTGGCAAGGTCTGCACCTACTGCACCACTTGTTGCAAGAGCCATTTCGTGAAGGTCGATCTCAGGTGACATTTTAACATTTTTTGAGTGTACCTTTAAAATATCCTCTCTACCTTTTAAGTCAGGCTTTTCAACAATAATTCTTCTGTCGAATCTACCTGGTCTTAAAAGTGCTTTATCAAGTATCTCGGGTCGGTTGGTAGCTGCTAATATAACAACTCCCTTTGATGAGTCAAAACCGTCCATTTCAGCTAATAGCTGATTTAAGGTCTGCTCTCTTTCATCATTTCCACCACCATACTGACTGTCACGACTTTTACCTATGGCATCAATTTCGTCAATAAATATTATACAGGGTGCTTTCGTTGACGCTTGCTTAAACAGGTCACGGACTCTTGATGCACCAACACCCACAAACATTTCTACAAACTCAGAGCCCGATAGGGAGAAGAAGGGAACATTTGCCTCACCTGCTACTGCTTTTGCCAAAAGTGTTTTACCCGTTCCCGGAGGGCCAACGAGTAATGCACCCTTAGGCTGTTTTGCGCCAATTGCTACATATTTGGATGGGTTATGGAGAAAGTCAACAATTTCGTTCAAGGACTCCTTTGCCTCCTCCTGACCTGCCACATCTAAAAAGGTAACTCCTGTTTTATTTTCCATATATACCTTGGCGTTGCTTTGCCCTACTGACATAAAGCCGCCACCACCCATTTTCTTGGACATAAATCTCATAAAAACAGCAAAGATTAAATATAGAAACAAAAATGGAAGTATCCAGCTCAATAAAAAGTCAAGAAAGTAATTTTGCTTAATAATAGGTCGTGCGTACTTCACATTATGAGCCTTTAACATATTGGTAAGCTCAGGGTCATTTATATAGCCTGTGTAGTATAATTCCATAGGCTCAGTAGCCTGGGGAATAAACAAATTCAATATGTCATTTTGTTCATCCTGAGGCTTTTTATCTGTCTTTGGATATATAATTATCTTTTCCGAGGTCAGTTGTACCTCTTCAATTTTATCCTCTTCAAGCATTGTTATAAAATCACTGTAATATATTTCCTTCTCAGGCGATGGAGTAATCGTAGATATAACAAGATTTAATACGATTGTTGCTATTACCGACAGAACTAAAAATCCAATAAGTGGATTTTTTAATGGATTCTGTGGTTGTTTTTGATTATTACTCAAAGTTAATCCTCCTTTGTTTTGTTCCCCTATCAAGAATACTTTACTGTAATAATTATTTGTTGGATTGGTAGTAATTTATTCTTTATTATCCGAAATTAAGTGAATAATCTTTTTAGGACATTTCTCAACACAAATGCCACAGCTATTGCACTTTTCATAGTCAATCATTGCAAGATTATTCGTAACTGTAATTGCCTCGGACGGACAATTTTTCTCACATATTTTACAACCGATACAACCTGTTTTACAATTTTTAATTGTTATAGGTCCTGGATCAGTTGATAAGCAGTTAACAATATATTTTTGACTCATGGGGATTAGTGTAATTATCTTTTTAGGACAAGCACTCACACATTTTCCACAAGCCACACATTTATCACGATTTATATTAGCAATTCCATTCTCGACATATATAGCACCAAATTCGCACACACTCGCACAAGTGCCTAAGCCAAGACATCCATATGCACAGCTTTTTGCACCACCTGCAAGCTTTGATGCGGCAACACAATCAGGAACTCCTGAATACTCATATTTATCAACTGCAATATCACAAGTACCACTACATAAAATGTGGGCAACCAATGGCTCAACATCCTCTGCCTTGCTTCCCATAATAGTAGCAATCTTGTTTGATACAGCTCCTTTTCCTACAGTACAACCATTAACGGGAGCCTCTCCTGAAACAACAGCTGCTGCAAATGCAGAGCAACCTGCATAGCCACAACCACCACAGTTAGCACCTGGAAGCTCGTTGGAAATAAGAGCAATTCTTTCGTCCTCATCAATCTTGAATATGAAAGAGGCAAAAGCTAATATACAACCGAATATAAGTCCGATTCCTCCAACTATGAGTAAGGGAATGAGTATATTTGTCATAGTTTTTATCCTCCTTCTTATGAAATACTAAAGCCTGAAAAGCCTGTGAAAGCAATTGCCATAAGTCCTGCAGTAATCAAGGCAATAGGAAAACCCTGAAATGCTTTGGGAACACACTTTTTCTCTGATATAAATTCACGGATGCCTGCAAAAAGTACAATTGCAAGAGTGAAGCCTAATGCTGCAAAAATGCCGAATATAACAGATTCAATAAAGTTGTAGCCATTCTGGACATTTAAAAGCGTAACACCCAATACTGCACAGTTTGTTGTTATAAGAGGAAGATAAATTCCAAGTGCACTATAAAGGGAAGGCACTGCCTTTTTAACAAACATCTCAACGAATTGAACCAGTCCTGCGATTATTAAAATGAATACTATTGTCTGGAGATATTCATACCTTCCCTTTAACAGATATTCATTAACAACCCAGGTGATCGCAGATGCAATTGCCATAACAAAGGTAACTGCCATACCCATACCAATTGCAGTGTCCTTTTTCTTTGAAACTCCAAGGAAAGGACAAATACCTAAAAATTTAACCATTACAAAGTTTTCTGTAAGTAATGCAGCTATTATAATAGATAGAATATTCATAGCTATTTGTCACCATCCTTTCTTTTTGATGTAATGTAGTTAATAAGAGCAATAAGCATACCAAGAACGATAAATCCTCCCGGTGGCATACCAATTATTGCAGCAGGCTTTATAATCTCTCCATAGATGGGAATATCAAATAAAGTGCCTGCGCCGAAAAATTCACGAACTGCAGAAACTAATGTCAATGCAACTGTGAAGCCTAAACCCATACCAATTCCGTCAAAGATTGATGCACCCACAGTATTTTTAGAAGCAAAGCTTTCGGCTCTTGCTAAAATAATGCAGTTAACAACAATAAGAGGAATGAATATTCCAAGCTGAGTGGCAAGGTCGGGCAAGAATGCTTTTAAGCACATTTCAATCATTGTAACAAATGCTGCTATAATAATTATATAAGCGGCAATTCTCACCTTTTCAGGAATAACCTTTCTCAAAAGTGAGATTAGAGCATTTGAGGCAACCAAAACTGCAGTTGCAGAAAGTCCCATACCAATTCCGTTTTTGAGGGATGTTGTAACTGCCAGAGTAGGACACATTCCAAGAAGCTGAACAAAGGTGGGGTTTTCTTTTATAAGCCCATTAAGGAACACAGAAATTTTATTTTTCATTTTATTCAACCCCCTTTACGAGCTTAGCGGCTTTAATTGCAGAATTAACACCAAGAGTTACTGCCTTTGATGTTATTGTTGCAGATGAAATTGCATTTACCTTACTTTTGTCTGCACCATTTTTAACCACTGATATATTTCCTTCCTTGTCTTTAAACTGTGAAAGGAATTCAGCATCTGTACATTTTGAACCAAGTCCTGCAGTTTCAGATTGAGTGATAACACTAACTCCTGTAACCTTATAGTCAGCAGACACTCCCACTGCAAGCTTGATTTCTCCACCATAGCCTTTTGGTGAGGTCATAACAACATAGCCTGTGTCATTATTGGCTTTATATATTTCTGAAACTATATCCTTCTCGTCATTTGGAGTATATAGATTTTCAGTTCCAAAGCTATCTGCATCGGGAAGAACTTCAATCATAGCTGCCTGTTTTTTCATTTCCTCATTTTCTGCTATAATAGGCTCTGTGATTGTGTTTACTATAGCAAGCAGACTAGCAGAAACAGCAGTTATTAAAAATAAGACAAGACCTGTTTTAATAATTTCTTTTTTATCTTGTAAATTAAGCATTTTTCTTAACCTCCCCGAACCTGCGTGGAATAATTGCAGAGTCAATAATAGGTGTAACAAGATTCATAAGTATAATCGCAAAGGAAGTTCCTTCGGGATAGCTTCCGAAACGACGAATAACGAAGGTTAAGATTCCACAACCCAAAGCAAAAATAATCTGACCTAACGGGGTGGTAGGGGTGGTTACATAGTCGGTTGCCATAAAGATAGAACCAAGCATCAAGCCACCACTTGTTATGTGCAACAGAGTGAACACAAACTGACTGTTATTGGTTGGATTATTGCCGAAAAGGAACATTAAAATTCCAAAGGAAAGAACAAGTGTAAGTGGTATTCTGATTGAAATAACCTTTTTAATCAGCAGATACAAAAATCCAACTAACAGCATAGCAGAGGATGTTTCACCGATGCAACCTGAGGTGTAGCCCAAAAATGTTTGCAGAAGTGATGGAATATCTCCTTGAGAAGTACCATTTAAAATTGCGAGGGGAGTTGCAGAGGATATAACATCTACTGCATTGGGATGTGAATAGGTTGTCATAGCCTGTGCCCAGGCAATGAGCATAAAGCATCGTGCAGCCAATGCAGGATTCATAAAGTTTTTACCCAATCCACCATATAACTGCTTAACAACAACAATTGCAAATACACTTCCGATAACTACCATCCATAAGGGAATTGTTGGGGGAAGGTTCAGGGCTAATAAAAGACCTGTAACCAATGCAGAGCAATCTCTCACGGTTACTCGTTTTTTCATTAGCTTCTGGAACAAAAATTCCGAAAGCACACACGCTGCCATTGCAGTAAGTATTACTGCTACTGCCCTTATTCCAAAAAAGTATATACCACAGATTGATGCAGGAATAAGTGCAATTAAAACATCGGTCATAATTGACGAAACTGACTCATCTGTGTGAATATGAGGAGATGATGAAACAATATATTTTGAATCCATTATTTTTGCTTCCTCCTGTTCTCAAGAATTTTTTGCTTTGCAACTCTGATTGCATGAACGGGGGATTGAAATCCCGGACACAAATATGAGCACACGCCACATTCGATGCAGTCAAGAATATGATATTTTTCACACATTTCAAGATTTCCTTCATGTGCATATTTTCCAAGATATATAGGTGACAAACGCATTGGGCAATACTCAACACATTTACCACAACGGATACAAGGAGTATCATCGTCATAAGTTGTAGATTCTTCCGAAAGAGATAAGATACAGGAGGTTGTTTTAATAACAGGCACCTCGGGTGTGTATAGAGCAGTACCCATCATAGGTCCACCCATTATAAGCTTCTTTGGTGTAGATTTAAAACCACCTGCAGCTTCAATAAGGTCGGATATCTGCATACCGAGTGGAACTTTAAGATTGCATGGATTGTTGTAGCAATCT
This sequence comes from Clostridia bacterium, assembly GCA_045649415.1. Lineage (GTDB taxonomy): Bacteria > Bacillota > Clostridia > UBA1381 > UBA1381 > CAKSQL01. The sequence continues at coordinate 28,215 of JAZRPY010000011.1, forward strand.
CCTGACATAGTTATAATTCTCTCGGTGAGTGGCATACCCAGTTCAAATGCGTTATATATTGCAGTGACGGTGTCGATATTTATAACTATCGCACCTGCATCGGCAGGAAGACCTCCTGATGGAACCTGTCTTTTTGTAACTGAATATATAAGCTGCTTTTCAGCGCCTTGAGGATATTTTGTTTTAAGGGTTACAATGTTGATGCCTTCGTAATCGTGAGCTATATTCTCAAACAACTCAATAGCATCGGCTTTGTTTGTCTCAATTCCAATATAACCCTCATTAAGACCTAATATCTTCATTGCAATTTTCAGACCACCAAAAACCTTCTCGGGAGTTTCTAACATACGACGATGGTCGGAGGTTAAATACGGCTCGCATTCTGCGCCATTAACTATTATATGGGTGATTTTTTTATCCTCGGGAGGTGATAGTTTCACATGGGTAGGAAAGCCTGCTCCGCCCATTCCAACTATACCTGCATTTTTCACAACCAAAAGCATTTCTTCCTTAGTCATATTCTCATAATCATAAGGGTGTATATCAGGATTTTGTTTGAATTCAAAATCATTTTCAATAAAAATTGATGTCACCATTGCACCTGAAGGATGCAGGCTTGGAGCAACTTTTAAAACCTTTCCTGAAACTGATGAATGAATGGGAGCTGAAACAAAGGCATCACTTGATGCAATCATTTGCCCTGCGTATATATAGTCATCAGGTTTTACTAAAACCTCTAAGGGAGCACCTATATGTTGTTGAAGAGGGAAAATATGAATCTTGCTTCCTTCAATTGATTTTATAGGAATTTTATTTGTTATTTCCTTGTGGTCAGGGATATGCAGACCACCTCTGAATGTCACAGACATAAATACCATCCTTTCTGTGAAAATTTCATAAAAATAGATAGTATAATTTTATCATAAATCTAATAAATAGTCAAGAAATTTTGCTACCCTATTATAAATAATTATAAATTAAGAAAAAGCTATTGAAAATATTTTTAAAATAGTGTATAATGTGTATAAATATGCATAAATATCTTTAAAAACAGAAAGAAAGGAATGATTTTAATATGATTAAAATAGCAATTGTTCCCAATATAAAAAAAGACGAGAAATTGAAAATAACAAAAGAGCTTGCAGGATTTTTAGATGGCAGAGCAAAGCTTTATATGAATAAAGAATATGAGAATAGTGGAATTTCGGCAAGCTTTCAGGATAACATATATGACGATGCAGATTTAATAATTGTGCTTGGTGGTGACGGAACAATTTTAAGAGCTGCATCGCATGCAATTAAAAGGGATATTCCTATAATGGGAGTCAATCTTGGAAGAATAGGATTTATGACTGAGATTGAAGCTGACAAATTAGAAAGTGCTATAAATAGACTTTTAGAAGGCGATTATTCTATTGAAGAAAGAATGATGATGTCGGTTGAAACCATAAAGAAAAATGGTGATAGCAGTATTTATTGTGCTATGAATGATGCCGTAATCTCCAAGCCAAATTCTCAGATGATTGCCCTTGACCTGTATAGGAAGGGAGAAAAGGTTAACGCCTACCTTGCAGACGGACTTGTTGTGGCAACCCCCACAGGTTCGACAGGGTATTCCTTGTCGGCAGGTGGCCCTGTTGCAGATCCCACAATGGAGATGTTTATAGCAACGCCTATATGTGCGCACAGTCTTTCAAGCAGAGCAACAATTCTTACTGCAGATAATAATATTGAGGTAAAATTTATAAAAGGTGGAAGCAATGAAGCAGTGGTTACAATCGATGGACAGGATAGGGAAAAATTAGAGTGTGGAGAGTCGATATTTATTAGGAAATATGATAAGAAGGTTAAGCTTGTGAGAATGGAGAAAAAGTCCTTCTATGATGTATTAACAAGTAAATTATCGTAAGGAAAGAGTGGTATAAAATGAAGCATAAAAGACATTCAAGAATTTTAAAAATTATAAAGGAATACGATATTAAAACTCAGGAGCAGTTAACTGCAATGCTGAAAAATGATGATTTTGAGGTGACTCAGGCAACTGTTTCAAGGGACATAAAGGAGCTTGGACTTGTTAAGGTGCCGTCGTCGGGTGGAGGCTATAAATATGCCTTTGCAAACAGGGCTAAAACCGAATCATCTCAACATCTTAATATATTTTCAAGAGCAGTGACAGGTGTTAATTTTGCATTGCATACTGTGGTTGTTAAAACCTATGCAGGAATGGCACCTGCAGTTGCGGCATCTCTAGACTCTATGATTGGTCAGGAGGTTTTGGGTACTATTGCAGGAGATGACACTCTTTTGATTATAACTGAAAATCCAAAAGAGGCAGAAGAGCTTTCAAAGAAGCTTGAAAAATTGTTCAAAGGAAAGGGAAGATAAAAATGCTTCTTAGTCTTGAAATAAAAAATGCCGCACTGATTAAAAGCCTCACACTTGATATTAACAAGGGAATGACAGTGTTCACAGGTGAAACGGGTGCAGGAAAATCTGTGATTTTAAATTCTATAAACCTTCTTCTTGGTGCAAGAACTGATAGGGGAATTGTAAGATTTAAGGAAAAAAAGGCAACAATCCAAGGAATGTTTTCAATTGATAATAAGGATAGTCTTGAGTCTTTTGGAATTGAGTGTGAGGATGATTTTGTTGTTATAAATCGTGAAATTTTTGAGGACGGAAAAAATGTGTGCAGAGTGAATGGCACTATGGTACCCTTGAATGTTCTAAGAGAGATATCAAAGGACCTTATAAATATTCATGGCCAACACGATAATCAAGCGTTGTTGACACCTTCAAAGCATATTGAGTTTCTTGATAAATATGCAGATGACAGGGAAGTTCTTTTTGAATTTGCCAAGTTATATTCAAAAAAGTGTGATCTTGAAAAGCAGATTGAGGAGCTTGTAATTGACGAGGCAGAAAAAACAAGAAATATTGATCTTTTGTCCTATCAGAAGGATGAAATTGAAAAGGCAAAAATCAAGATAGGCGAAAAGGAAGAATTGTTGGCAGAAAGGACAATAATCCAGAACAGTGAAAAAATATCTCAGGCACTTAGCTTTGGGTATGATGCCCTATACAATAGGGATGTGTCGGCATATGACCTTATTTCAAAGTCGGCTCGTGCTTTGGAAAAGATAGCAGGACTGGACCAAAGATTTGATAAGCTTATTGAAAAGGTGACCGAGCAACAATATATTATAGAGGATTTGTCACATGAGGCATATGAGCTATTATCGGAGGTTGAGCTTGACGAGGGAAAGTTAAATTCTATTGAGGAAAGACTTGACCTTATATCAAGGCTGGAGAGAAAATATGGTGGCAGTGAAGAAAAAATATTGGAATACCTTGATGAAATAACCAAAAAGCTTGAGATTTTTACTGATAGTGACAAGGAAAAACAAAAGCTAAAGCATCAATTGGGCGAGGTTTTAAAAGAGGCAAATGAAAAAGCAGAGTTTCTTCATAAAATGAGAAGCACTGCGGCAGACAAGCTATCCCTTGAAATTAAAAATGAATTAAAGGATTTGGATATGCCAAATATTGAATTTTCAGTTGCTATAGAAAAGGAAAAAGAGCTATCAAAAAAGGGCTATGACAGGGTTGAATTTTTAATAAGTGCCAATAAGGGCGAGCCCTTGGGAAAGCTTGATAAAATTGCATCAGGTGGTGAGCTTGCAAGGGTGATGCTTGCAATGAAGTCTATTCTTGCAGACAGTGATGATGTGGATACTTTGATATTCGATGAAATCGACACAGGAGTTTCGGGAAGTGCTGCAAAAAAAATTGCATTAAAGTTATCAAAGCTTGCAGAAAAAAAACAGGTTATATGTGTAAGCCATCAACCTCAATTATCAGCAGCTGCTAATAACCACATAAAGATTTTAAAATCCGACGAAAATGAAAGAACAATTACATGGGCGATTGTTCTTGATTGGGAGGAAAGAGTTAAGGAAATAGCAAGGATTATTGACGGGGATACCTTCTCTGATACATCTATTGAGCACGCAAAGGAGATGCTTTGTCAATATAAAAAGGAGATGTGAGGCTTGTGCAACAAACAGGGGTTGTGACAGAGGTTATAAATAACAGAATTAAAATAAAAATTTTAAGACCTTCTGCGTGTAGTGGAAATTGCAGTGAGTGTGGTGCTTGTTCAAGCAAAAATCATCTCGTTGAGGCAGAAAATCAGGTGGGAGCAAAAATAGGCGACGAGGTTTTATTGGATATGACATCTAACAAGGTTATAAATGCTGCTTTTTTGACTTATATTCTGCCACTCTTGATGCTTGTTCTTGGGTATTATATTGGAATAGTCACGAGAATTGGTGAAGGCTTTTCTATTTTAATGTGCTTTATATTTATGGTGATTACATTTTTTATCTTGCATTTATATGATAAAAGAGTATGGAAAAAATATGAGCCTGTGGTTGTGGCTTTGGTAAAAAAAACAGAAAATAACCAATGATTTTATGTTTTTTTATTATATTGAACACTTGAAAACATATATAAAATGTGTTATAATAATATAAAATGACTCAAAAGGTGATGCTCGATGAATTCTGAATTTCATATTTTTACAGGTCATTTCGGTAGTGGAAAAACAGAGGTAGCCCTTAATTTTGCACTTAAGAATGCGAAAGAAGGGAAAGAGGTTGTTATAATCGATTTGGATATTGTGAACCCATACTTCAGAACTGCCGATGCGGCTGAAATTTTAAAAAAATACAACATCAGGCTGATAGCCTCGGAATTTGCAAATTCGAACCTTGATATGCCTACGGTGGCACCTGAGGTTATGAGCGTTTTTTATAAGCCTGACAGCGTCATTGTTTTTGATGTTGGTGGTGACGAGGACGGAGCCTTTGCACTTGGACAATATAAAAGATTTTTCGATAAGGAAAACTATAATATGTACCTTGTTGCAAACACAAAAAGACCTATGACCACCAAAGCATCCGAACTTTATGATATGGCAAAGGTTATAGAAAAAGCATCCAGACTTGAGTTTACAGGCATAGTAAATAACACAAATTTAGGCTGGGCAACGGATGAGGATACTCTTCTTTCGGATTATGAGGAGTTTATAAAGCTTCAGGAAATGCTTGGAATAAATGTGGTTATGCACAGTGGTGTTGATAAAGCACTCAGAAAACTGCCTGAGTCCATGAAGGATTTGGCATTTCCTATGGAAATTATAATAAATATGCCATGGCAAATTTAATAAGAGAAAGGAATTTTAAAAAGACTATGAACAGAGTTACTTTCAGAGAAGACAGATGTAAGGGCTGTGAATTGTGTGTTCAGGCTTGTCCCAAAAAGATAATTCATCTTGTTGACGACAGATTAAATGCTAAGGGCTTTAAGCCTGCCGAGGTCACAGAGCAAGAAAAATGTATTGGATGTGCTTTTTGTGCAACTGTATGTCCGGATTTGGTAATTGAAGTAGAAAAAGATATCTGATTTTAAAACGCATCAGAGTTTTGGAAAGGAATGAAAATAAAGTGAGTGAAAAAGTTTTAATGAAGGGAAATGAAGCCATCGGCGAGGCTGCAATTCGTTCGGGTTGCCGTCATTTCTTTGGCTATCCTATTACTCCACAAACTGAGCTTTCAGCTTATATGGCAAAGAAAATGCCGAAGATTGACGGAGTGTTTTTACAGGCAGAGAGTGAAGTTGCTGCTATATATATGGTATATGGAGCATCAGCTGCCGGAATGAGAACAATGACAAGTTCATCAAGCCCCGGAATAAGTCTTAAGGCAGAAGGTATGAGTTATCTTGCCGGAGCAGATTTGCCGTGCGTTGTTGTAAATATTGTTAGAGGAGGTCCTGGTTTGGGTGGTATTCAACCGGCACAATCCGACTACTATCAG
>JAZRPY010000012.1:0-38455 GCA_045649415.1 Clostridia bacterium
AAGAATACGATGCGATAACTGCTCCGTTTTCGCTAACACTTGTCAAACGGTTAAGCAAGTCATAAGTATAGCTTTGGCTTATCTCTGTTGCACCATTTCTTGTAAGTGTAAAGCCTGTACGGTTTCCATTGGCATCATAAGTAAAGGATTTGATTGTTCCGGCAGCAGAATTGCTTTCTGATATAAGCTGGCCTTTATCGTTATAAACATAGCTAATTGTGGTTGTTCCGTTTTGTTTTGAAAGAACTTGTCCTGTTAAACCGTAAGTGGTTGTTTCTGTATTTGTTCCATCTGACAAAGCTTTTGATGTAATAGAGCCAAGACCGTTATAAGTGAAATTAAATATCTGTCCGTTTCGGTCTGTGGTGGTTTCCAAAAGTCCATTTGCTAAATCATAGGTGTTTGTTTCAACCTGTCCGAGTGCATCTGTTGTCGTGAGCAATCGTTTTACTGCATCATAAGTGTATTTTGTAACAGCATATTCTGTATCTTCGCCTGTAACATCATCAAGACCATTGATAGTTAGTGGAGCTTGTAGTCCTGTATATACACGAAGCAAATTGCCTGTTGCATCATAATAGTTTTGAGTGTAATTCGATTTTTCACCGTCATTAGCTTGTGTCATAACAAGACGATTGCGGTTATCATAAGTGTATATTACCTCATTGTAGCTTTCTGTTTCGCCGGAAGCATTTGTAGAAACTCGCTCTTTGACAATATTTCCGTTATTATCATACCAAACTTTCTTAACAGAATAATATACTGTTCCGTCCTTTTCTTCAAAAGGAGTTTTCTGCTCAATTACTCTGCCGAGATTGTCGTAGGTAAATTCGTTTGCTTCCTTTTATCATATAATACGGAGCATCATAGGGTATGTCTGTTTCTTTTAGGTATGCTTCAAATAAAGAAGCATTTGTTGAGTTATATGTTCTTGTGATATTCAAATCAAACCCATTAACTCCGGGAAGGGTTAAATCTGTTACTTTTATATTTGTACTTCCTGTTGCGGTATTTACATATCCGTCTTGTGTTGTTCCTTGCGGAGCAGCATTGATACCACCATTATATACTGATTGGGGATAATATAGATTGTTATATATATCAGCTTCTTCTTGGGTTAAGGCAAAAGCAGATTGGCAACTTAATATGATACTTAGTAGAATAAGAGGAAGTAGTGTTAAATATTTTTTCATTGAATATTCACCTCATCCTTATTCTGTTACTTTGTTTGCTTTTGCTCTTTCTGTTTCAATTTTGCTTGAAGAAATATTGTTGGAGATTGCCTTATCAACAGATACTCCTTTCTTTACTTCAGCTACCATTTCCGTAAAGGTTAGTTTAGAAATCTTTTCAGCGTCTTTCATACGGCAAATAGCAAAGAAATCTGTCATTCCGGCTTTTTCTGCAAGAGTAATTTCCTCATCTGTTATACCCGATGCAGCTTTTCTGAAGTTCATCCATTCTTTTCTTTCTTTTGCAGCAAATTCAATAATTTCACTCATAGGCATATCGGGAGAAAGTTTTTGCATTTTTTCTAAGTATTCTTTTTCAGATATTTTTCCGAAAGCTAAGTCTGTTGCTGCTTGGCTTTGCTCATTCTTTAACGCTGTTCTTTCTTTAATCAAATCATTTACAGTTTTCCCATCTTGTTTTGCTTTCCAAACGGTTTCTATATCAAATTGTGCAGTATGAGAACTTCTCGCAAGTTCCTTACATTCCTCATCTGTCATACCCGATGCAATCATTTCAGAATAAATATCATCGGGAATTTCAAGGTCTTTTGCAGCCTGTATCTGATTTGCAACAAACACATTAAATTCTTCTAAATTAACATTATAATGTTCAGCAACTTTTTCCCAATCGCCTAATTCCTTATATTTCTGCTCCACAAAAGCAGATACATTTTCTTTGCTTAATACCATTATAGCCATCATACTATAAGCATCTGTTTCTGTATAACCTTTTTCAAGTTTCTTTTCTACCCAATCTGAGTGAATTGTTTTAGCCAATACAGTTATTGTAGTTATACTTGCAATAACAAGCAAAGCGATAGTAATAGCATAAATTTTCTTTTTCATAATCAGTTCCTCCTATTGAATTGTATAAACTATTGTTTCATCTGTTACATCTGAAAGGGTTTTGAATTTTACCATATTCGTTATGCCTGTATTTCTTCCGGCTTCAAGATTAAATTCATATTCTATTTTTCCGGCTGATAAATCGACATTCTGAACGGTGATGTTTGTATTTGTAATTGCTCCTGCTGCAAACTCTTTATTATATGTGAAACCGCACAAATCGACAGGAGTAATTTTTGTTGAATCGTATTTTAGTGTATGCACAGCATCAGCATTCGCACCTTTAACTGTTGTTGCGTTCATATATACATTAAAACCTACATTTGCGGTTGATGTGATATACATATACTTTTCACGAGTATAGTTATCTAAATCAACTACTTGTTTTGCGTTTCCGATTGGTCTTAAACTGCCAAAGTCTTCCTAAACCATCAATTTTACGCTATAATCTTCACGGTTATAGAGGAGAGGGAAAGAACAATAACCAAGAAATCAATATCACTTATAAGTTCGATTTTTTCTACTGTTACACTACCATTGCTCACTGTTGCATTAAAAAAGTTTTTGTTTCCTCAACAAATGTAATTGTAGATAACATCAAAAACATTATCAGTAATGGGAATGTTCATTTTACAATTTTCATTTCATCATATTCCTTATTTTAGGTTTGTTATAAAAAAGGCAAAAGAAAGACCTTGTAAACTAATTACAAACATCTATCTTTTGCCTAAAACTGCTTAATTTCAATAACATTGTCATACCTCCATTCGCAACTTTATCCTATAATCAATACCACCTTAAAATTTACTATAACCTTATTATAACATATTACATTTAATGATTCAATATTTTTTGATTATTTCTCATCAAATACAATGAATTTCTCCTTTATGCTAAATTAAAAAAGTCTGTTTTGTTTAATATTTGATTTACAGTATTCTGTTTAAATATAGAAATTGATATTCGCTTTTGTTTCTGACGAGGGAAGTATAAACTTCTTCATTTTTAATTAATTTTTCTATGATTCCACATAGCTTGTTTTTCAATCCTTCTATACTATACACTCTCTTTTTGCGATAAATCTAATATAAAATGCACAACTCCAAAATTTGTAAATTGTTTGATAAGATATATAATATTTGCGAACATAGAATATAAAGGAATTTCTTTCACATATGCTATATAACCATTAGGATCTAGTGTCCCCGACGTGAAGGTTCAAGTCCTTTCAGGCGCACCAAAATCGACAAAGTTCAAACAGAGCTTTGTCGATTTTATTTTTTTCGCTATTCTATAGATAAAAATCGTGTCCACCAATTGATCTATAGAATTTCCTATTATTCACAATCCAGAAGCTTGTTGATATTTTTGGGTTTAGAAAATATAAGCTTTTGCCCACATTATTCTCTCCCTTTAATGACCTTTTTGCAGCCTGATAGCTATCCTTTGTGGGATTATTATATATCGTCCCAGTCGCAACAGGTGTAAACTGAACGCCAAATTTCTTATCAAATATTACGCCATAAATAGTGTGAGGGAAAAGTTCACTTTCAACTCTGTTTAAAACAACATTTGCAACGCCTATTTTTCCACTCATCACCTCTCCCTCTGCCTCTGCATTAACAATTCTTGCAAGCCAATGAAGTTCTTCCTTTGTGTAGCTTTTGTCTATATACTTATCCTCAAGTATAAGCCCATCTTTTTTTATATTGACAGTATATGTTTTGGGATCCCACGAAACTGTGCAGCCAAGATTTTCTGATACAAATCTGACAGGCACAAATGTACGATTGTTAATTATTCGTGCAGGTACTTTTAATTTTTTAATAATTCCATTAACATAGCAAACCTCATCATCTATGGTCAGTTTAATTTCATCAAGCTCGGAATAAATAGATACAGTTTTTATCTTTTCATTCCATTTCACATTATACCCCAGTGCCTCCGATATTGCCCTTACAGGAACTAAAGTGTGGTCTTTTTCAATATAAGGCATATTATCAGTTTTTATATATCTATCATTTATAGTGATATCAACAGGATTTTTTGCACTTGCCGAAGCTCCAACTAAAAATAGTAATATCATAATAATTAACACTCTTTTCATCATTTCTAATCTCTTCCTTTATCTTTATTTACATAAAATATCATAACATACTATTTTTTCATCATCAATGCAAAATATATTCCATAACTATAAAATTTTAGCAAAAGAAAAAGGCTTTCTTTTAAAAAGCCTTTTTAATAATTATTCTTTTATAGTACCATCAGCATTGAACAATGGAAGTGGCTCTAAAACTATGATGTCATCTCTGTTTATTGCATCACCCTCTGCAAGCACTGCCATCTTACCAACAACATTTCCACCTGCTGCATTAACTAAATCCTCAATTGCCTTTAAGGATTCTCCTGTGCTTATAACATCATCAATTATAAGAACTCTCTTTCCTTTGATTTTTTGGATTTCCTTTTCGCCAATACACAAAATCTGCTCGTGTTTAGTTGTGATTGAGTTCACATCCACCTTCAACACATTTCGCATATAAACCTTTGGACCTTTTCTTGCAATTATATACTCATTTTCACCAATCTGCTTTGCCATTTCGTGAACCAAAGGAATACTCTTTGCCTCAGCAGTGATAAGAATGTCGTGTGCAGGTGCTCTTTTTATAAGCTCTCTTGCACAAGCCTCAGTTAATTCAACATCTCCAAAAAGAATGAATGCCGCAATTGCCAAATCCTCATTGACATTAAAAAGCTCTAATTCTCTCTTTAAGCCGGCAATATTTAAAGTGTAAGTTAATTTATTCATAATACAACACTGTCCTATTTATATATTTTATAATGTTCCGAATAATCTGTCCCCTGCATCTCCAAGACCAGGCAAAATATATCCGTTTTCATTTAATCTTTCATCAACTGCGCCACAGAAAATATCAACATCAGGATGAGCTTTTCTCAAGGTTTCAATTCCTATTGGTGCAGAAATAATGCAAACAAATTTAATATTTTTTGCACCTCTTTGCTTAATAAAGCTAATAGCTGCAACTGCACTTCCACCTGTTGCAAGCATAGGGTCTAAAACAAGTACCTGGCGTTCTGAAATGTCAGTTGGAAGCTTGCAGTAGTATTCAACAGGCTCTAATGTTTCTTCGTTTCTATAAAGACCTATATGACCAATTTTTGCAGCAGGAATTAAGTCGTGCAATGCATCAACCATTCCTAAGCCTGCTCTTAAAATAGGCACTAATGCAACCTGACGCTTTGTTCTCTTTCCTGTCATTTTACAAATTGGAGTTTCAATTTCGTAGTCCTCCAAATCCAAATCCTTTGTTGCTTCATAACCAAGCAAAAGACCGATTTCGTGAGCACATTCACGAAAATCCTTAACAGGTGTGTTTTTATCACGCATAATTGAAAGCTTATGTAGTATCAACGGATGATTGATAATATGTACTTGATTATCCATAGTAAAAATTCCCTCCATTTATTTTATGCACGAAAAAAGGGCTTTTAGCCCTTTTTTCTAAGCTTATATTTATTATACATTATTTTTTATGATTTGTCTATTGTTTTTTTAACTTTTTTCTAAACTGTTAAAATCCCTGTTTCTGACTCAATCAGCATCAAAACCTGTTCCTCTCGTCCGTTATAGGCATTTATATATACCAGGAAATTCGAATCATTGTGCTTACCCTTGATTTCATAGCACAAAACCTCTCTTTTACTATCCTTTGGAATAAGTGCCAGACCTGACGATTCAACATCAAGATGCTTGCTTATTTTATTTTTTGCTTCTTCCTCCGTAATTGTGGGTGCATCAATATTCCTTTGCTGATGGGTTGTTAAATAGCCCTTCGTTTCAAGACCGATAATTTCACCATTATCCAATGCAACCTTTACCTTAATTAAATCAGAATAACAAGTGACATCCCCCTGTTGATATGCAAAGTTGACAGTTACCACACCACCGGATTTATCATAATAGCTTGTTTTTATTGAAGAAAATCCGTTATTGGATAGAAAATCCCTTGCCTTTGAAATTGCCATATCAACACTTATTTTCTCTTCCCCAATTTCTCTGTTGATGAGGAAATATAACGGGTATCCACCCTTTCTTGTTATAGCTGCATATATACTTTTTTCTTCCGTTGCACCCTTAAAAAGATATGATGATAGCTTTGTGTTATCACTGATTGAATCAAATGTTATCTCACCTGAGTATCCATTTATCGTTTTCTTTAGTTTATTTAAAGCCTCGTCCTCAGAAACACTTCTTGCATTTTCCGTCATAACAGGATTGATTTTTTCAATATGCTCGGAAAATGGTCCGTCATAAATAAGGGACGGATATTCCTGAAACTGCTTTTCCATTTCCTCAAAGCCAGAAAGCACATTTTTATTTTCTGCCTTTGCAATATCAACAAGGTGGTTTTCTGCCTCTTTTTTTATCTTTCCAAAAGAAATTTCTCCTGAATATATATCCTCCTGCATACTCAAAAGCTCTTCTTTGAGTTTTGAAGCATAATTGCTTAAATCTGCAAGATTGTTATAGTCATCAGCAGTTATATCCTCTTGGTAAATACTTTTTTGGCTTAAATTATATGTGTAATCACCAACCTGAGATAGAAACTTATCAATGTTCTCCATTTGCACTTGTGATATAGGTAGTTGTCCAAGACAAGCCTTAGCCGCAGTTGTCTCCCTGAAAAGCTCACTTGAAATTGTTGATATTTGAGCAGAGGATGAAACAATCTGACTTTTTTTCAGTAGTGTGTCCACATCATCCATATAATCAACAAGCTCGTGAAATGCTCTGTTATAGTTGTTTTCAACTGAAATTTTCATCGCATTAACTCTGCTGCTTTGATATATGGCAACTATCAGCGTGACCACAAACAAAGCTCCTAAAATTCCATAAATATAATTTCTTTTTGTGTTTTCCATTTCATTCTCCTATTTACAAAAACGATGTTTTCCTATTTGCTTAATTAAAGGTCTTGACCATATCCACGAATTTGTTGCAGTGTTGGGATTAAAATAATAAATCGCACCACCTGTCGGGTCCCATCCATTCATTGCATCCTCACACGCCTTATATACAGTTGAATTTTTATCAATAGGAACATTTATCTGTCCGTCTGAAACTGCAGTAAATGCACCCGGTTGATAAATAACTCCCGACACGGAATTTGGAAAAGACGGGCTTTTTACTCTGTTTAATATCACCGCCGCAACTGCAACCTGTCCCTCATATGGCTCACCTCTTGCCTCTCCGTTTACTGCTCTTGCCATAATCTGCAAATCTCCTGAGGAACGGGGTGTTTGTGCCTCACCTGTGTTTTTAAATGTAAAAGTAAAACCAAAAAGTATTATTCCCAAAAGGCCACAAAAGAATATAACTCCTCTTTTTTTCATTACATATTCCCACTTTCTTTTTTTATTTATTTTGTCTCAAAATTTTCTTTTTTATACTAATTTTGTATAATCAAAAAAAATATTGTCAATGCTTTTTGTGAAAAAGGATGTGAATGTATGAAAAAAATAATTTTATGTGTAATTTTAAGCATTTTTACTATTTTTTCGGTAGTATATGCCAACAAAACTCAGGATGATATTTCAAAAAATGTAATAAGACTGCACATTATCGCAAATTCAGATAGTGAAAAAGACCAGGAAATTAAATATAAAATAAGGGACGAAATAATTGAATATTCCAAAGACAAATTCGAAAGCTTGAAAACCAAAGAGGACTTTGAAAAAGTATTCATTGATCAATGCAATGAAATAGAATTGATAACACAAAAAATATTAGAAGAAAATGGAGCTTCCTATTTAGCCTCTGCAAGCTATGAAAAGGTGTATATACCAAGAAAATGCTATAATGGTCTTAGTTTGCCTGAAGGAAGCTATGACGGATTGATAGTTCGTTTGGGAAACGCAAAAGGAAAAAATTGGTGGTGTGTTGCATACCCACCCTTATGCTTCACTGAAGATACCTGTGGAGATTTAACTCCTGAGGCAATTATATATTTAAAAGATAATTTATCCAGGGAAAGCTTTTCACTTATTACAGAAAACGGATTTGATATAGAATATAAATTCAAGATTGTGGAATTGTGTCAGAAATTAAAAAAGCAATTGACAAAATAGTCAATTGCTTTTTTAAAAATTACTTTAATTTAATTATCTCTTTAACTTGTTTTACAATATTATCAGCAGTTAAGCCATATTCTTCAAATAACTCATTCGGCTTTCCTGATTTACCAAATCTGTCTGTACCGATAATCTTCACAGGTACAGGACAATTATCGCAAACGACCTCACAAACTGCACTGCCAAGTCCGCCCATAATATAGTGTTCCTCAGCAGTTACAATTGCACCTGTTTCCTTAGCTGCTTTTGTTATAATATCTGCATCAATAGGCTTAATTGTGTGAATGTTTATAACTCTTGCAGATATCCCTTCAGTCGCCAAAATATGCTTGGCCTTCATTGCTTCTTGAACCATAAGTCCAGTCGCAATAATTGAAACATCCTTACCATCTGCAAGTTGAACACCCTTACCTAATTGGAAATTGTAATCTTCAGAATTAACATCCTCTACTGCAAGTCTTCCAAATCTCATATACACAGGTCCGTCGTAATCAATCGCTGCCTTTACGCAAGCCATTGCCTCAACATCATCAGCAGGATTTAAAATAACCATATTAGGAATTGTTCTCATAAGTCCAATATCCTCAAGACATTGGTGGGTTGCACCATCCTCACCAACTGAAATACCTGCATGAGTTGCACCAATTTTAACATTTAAGCTTGGATATCCGATTGAGTTTCTGATTTGCTCAAAAGCCCTTCCTGCTGCAAACATAGCAAAGCTTGATGCAAAAGCAATTTTACCTGCTGCTGCTAAGCCTGCTGCAACACTCATCATATTTCCTTCTGCAATACCACAGTTTATGAATCGTTCAGGATATTCTTTTTTAAATGTATCGGTTTTAGTTGATTTAGAAAGGTCGGCATCCAATACGACAACTCTTTCGTCTTTACCATATTTTGCTAAAGCTGCACCATAGGATTCTCTTGTTGCTTTCTTTGCCATTATAACTCCGCCTCCTCTTTTTTAATAAGTTCATCAAGCTCTTTAATTGCAATATTATATTGCTCTTCATTAGGAGCTAATCCGTGCCAACCTGCTTCATTTTCCATATATGAAACATTCTTGCCCTTAACGGATTTCATAATAATAACTGTCGGCTTGTCCTTAGTTTTTTCTGCTTCCTTCACTGCATTGTCAAGTGCTTCAAAATCATGAGCATCTGCAACGATTGCATGCCATCCGAATGCACGAAATTTTTCGTCAATTGGAGTTGGATTCATAACCTTAGTTACATCTCCGTCAATCTGCAAGCCATTGAAATCAACAAAAGCAGTTAAATTATCAAGCTTATAGTGAGATGCAAACATAGCCTGCTCCCAGACTTGTCCTTCCTCTAATTCACCATCACCTAAAATTGCATACACTCTGTAGTCCTTCTTATCAATCTTGCCTGCAAGTGCAATACCACCTGCTGCTGATATACCCTGTCCCAATGAGCCTGTTGACATATCAACTCCAGGCACTTTTTTCATTTCAGGATGTCCCTGTAATATACTATTTATGTTTCTAAAGGTAGGAATTAAATCACTTGAAAAATACCCTCTCTCAGCTAACACTCCATATAAAGCAGGAGCAGTATGTCCCTTAGACAGAACCAATCTGTCACGATTATCCATCTTGGGATTTTCAGGGTCTATATTCATTTTTTCAAAATATAGGTACGCAAGTAAATCTGCAACCGAGAGTGAGCCTCCTGGATGTCCTGAGTTTGCAGAAAATACTGCTGTAAGTGTATGTTTTCTTACCTTGTTAGCAATTATAGAAAGTTGCAATTGTCTTTTCTTTTCCATTTTCTAACCTTTCCTTTCGTTTAACATTTTATATACTATGGTTTTATTAAAACCCTATAAGTATCACATATTATTCAAAGAATTAAAGCTCTCTTCCATAAGCTCATTTAATCTATCTTCTTCATTATTAAGATATAGGTATCCGATTAAAGCCTCAAAGCCTGTGGCACGCCTATAGTCTGCAACATCCTGATTTTTAGGAACTGTTGATGACTTTGCGTTTCTACCTCTTTTATAAACACTAAGCTCTGTTTGGGTTAACAATTCTTCAATCCTTCCAATTGCATTGCTTTGTGCTTGTGCTTTCACATATTCAACTGTGGCTTTATGAAGCTTATATGCAGGCATATCGGGATTTAATTGTAAAACCTTTGTTCTTATAAAAAGCTCATAAACCCCATCACCAATATATGCAAGTGCAAGTGGTGAATATAGCGACGCTTTCTTCTTATCCATATTTATATTACTCCTGAACTCTTGACCATTGAACACCTTGAGGAGTATCCTTCAACACAATCCCTTTTTCAAGAAGAATATTTCTGATTTCATCAGCTTTTGCCCAATCCTTGTTATTTCTTGCCTCAGTTCTTTCCTTAATTAAATCCTCTATTTCCTGATCGGCAGAGTCTTCCTCTTTCTTATCAAACAACCCAAGAACTCCACCCAATTCTTTAATTAAATCAAGGACCTTGTCAATAATTTTAACAGAATTTGAATGGTTGGCAGAAATAGTTGTGTTAGCACCATATACAATATCAAAAATTGCAGAAATTGCATCAGCAGTGTTTAAGTCATCATCCATTGCCTCAAGGAAGTTTGTCTTGTACTCATCAAGCATTTTTGATAATTGTTCTTCCTCGTCATTAAATGCCCTGTCCTCAGCGGATTTTTTTAAGAACAAAAGATTATCTATACAAGTATATACTCTTTCAACTGCCGATTTTGATTGTTCTATTAAAACATCACTGAAGTTGATTGGATTTCTGTAGTGTGCTGAAAGCATAAAAAATCTCACAATTTCAGGAGCATATTTTTTAGTTATATCTCTCACAGTAAAGAAATTACCTAAAGATTTACTCATTTTTTGGTTGTTGATATTTATATAACCATTGTGCATCCAATATTTTGCAAAGGGTGTATGATTTGCACATTCACTCTGGGCAATCTCATTTTCGTGGTGAGGGAAAACCAAATCCTTTCCACCCGAGTGAATGTCAATAGTTTCGCCTAAAAATCTGTTTGCCATAGCCGAGCATTCTATATGCCAACCAGGTCTTCCCATACCCCATGGACTTTCCCATGCAGGCTCGCCTTCCTTTTGCTTTTTCCACAAAGCAAAGTCCATGGCATCCTCTTTTTGCTCACTCACATCTATTCTCGCACCTGCTTCCAGGTCTTCTAAATGTTGCTTTGAAAGCTTACCGTATTCATCAAATTTCTTAGTTGAAAAATAAACATTTCCGTCAACATTATATGCATATCCGTTTTCAATGAGCTTTTCAATAATTTCAATAATTGCATCAATGTTTTCTGTTGCCTTCGGATGTACGGTTGCCTCTTTTATTCCAAGAGCCTTAGCATCCTTGAAATACTCACCAATAAAGCGTTCTCCGAGCTCCTTTACGGTTATACCTTCCTGATTTGCCCTTTTAATCATTTTATCGTCAATATCTGTGAAATTCTGCACAAATTTAACCTTATATCCTCGATATTCCAGATATCTTCTCAAGGTATCAAAAATAATAAATGGTCTTGCATTTCCAATATGGAAATAGTCATATACTGTAGGACCACAGGAATACATTTTTACCTCATTTTTATCAATCGGTACAAACTCTTCCTTTTGTCTTGTCATTGTATTATAAATTTTCATATGTCACACATTTTCCTTTCTGACATTCTTTTATTCACCTTTTGTTTTAAGCTCATCCTCAAGCTCCTTAATCCTTTTTTCCAACCCTGAGATATGAACTGATAATGTGCACATCTGCATTGAAATCGGGTCAGGAATTCTTACTTGGTCAAGGTCTGTTTGTTCTTGCACCTTAACCCCTTCCTTCTTAACAATCCGAGCAGGAACGCCCACACAGGTGGAGTTTGGTGGCACTTCGGATAAAACAACTGCACCTGCTGCGACCTTTGAATTATCACCCACAGTAAATGGTCCTAACACCTTCGCGCCACTGCCTATCATTACATTGTTTCCAAGGGTGGGATGTCTTTTTCCTTTATCTTTACCTGTTCCACCGAGGGTTACTCCCTGATAAATGGTGCAATTATCGCCTATCACTGCAGTTTCACCGATTATAACTCCCATTCCATGGTCAATAAATAGTCCTCTGCCTATAGTTGCACCGGGGTGGATTTCAATTCCTGTCCAGAATCTTGTGGACTGAGAAATCATTCTTGCAATAAATTTATGATTATGTACATAGAAAAAGTGAGCAATTCTATGGGATATAACTGCCTTAATTCCCGGATATAAAAGCAAAACCTCAATTGTGCTTCGAGCTGCAGGGTCTCTTTCTAAAACAGCCCTGATATCATATCTTAAATTCTTAAAAAACATATGACTTTTATATTCCTCACTTTCCTCATTACTTTACAATTAGATTATATCTTAAATAAAGAAAAATTACAACCTGATTTTATATTTTTTTTAAAAAATACCAAAACATATTATACTTATTTAGTATCTTGGTTGAAAATGACCAAATTATTTATTATTTTTTCCAAACTAAAACAACAAATGGGAGAAAATGTATTATTATAAAATTAGTACTTGTTATATGTTCTGTTTTAGTGTATAATTATGTGTAGATAAATATATGGTTTGTTATAAGCTTTTTATGAAAGGATTGATTATTTATGCCTAAGGTTGCAATTGTTATGGGCAGTGACTCTGATTTTGATAAATTAAAGAGTTGTATCAAAGTATTGAAGGATTTTAAGATTGACACCGAGGTTCGTGTAATTTCAGCACATAGAACACCTCATGATGCAGAAGAATTTGCAAAAAATGCAAGAAAAAATGGTATTGAAGTAATTATTGCAGCTGCAGGAAAAGCCGCTCACTTAGGTGGCGTTATTGCAGCGTTTACCACCCTCCCTGTTATTGGCGTTCCAATTAAGTCATCAACTATGGACGGGCTTGATTCACTCTTATCTATGGTGCAAATGCCAAATGGAATTCCTGTGGCAACAGTTGCAATTGATGGTGGAGATAATGCAGGAATACTTGCAGCTCAGATGCTGGCATTGAAATATGACTACTTAAATGATATGCTTGATAATTTCAAAAAGGATATGGCTGACAAGGTAAGGGCAAAAGACGAAAAAATCAAAGAAATGATAAATTCACTTTAAGGAGGATATTAAAATGGCAGAAGCATATAAAAAAGCAGGCGTAGATGTTGAAGCAGGCTACGAATCGGTTAAACTTATAAAGGGTGATGTTAAAAAGACCTTTATAGAAGGCGTGTTAGGTGGTATCGGTGGTTTTGGTGGTTTGTTTGAAATTCCAAAGGGCTATGAAAATCCCGTACTTGTATCTGGCACAGATGGCGTTGGAACAAAGTTAAGAATTGCATTTTTAACCGATAAGCATGACACTATCGGTCAGGATTGTGTTGCTATGTGTGTGAATGATGTTGCATGCTCAGGAGCAAAGCCTTTATTTTTCCTCGACTATCTTGCAGTAGGTAAAAACTATCCCGAAAAAGTAAGTCAGATTGTTAAAGGTGTTGCAGATGGTTGTGTGTTGGCAGGCTGTGCTTTAGTTGGTGGTGAAACTGCAGAAATGCCAGGTTTCTATCCTATTGACGAATATGACCTTGCAGGCTTTTCAGTTGGTATAGTTGAAAAATCAAAAATAACAGACGGTAATCGTGCAAAAGCAGGTGATGTGCTTATCGGCATTGCATCCTCAGGAATTCACTCAAACGGATATTCACTGGTGAGAAGTGTGTTCGACTTAAATGGCGATGATGCAAAAAATAAGATTTCTACATATTCTTCAGAGCTTGGAAAAACTATCGGCGAGGAGCTTTTAACACCAACTAAAATATATGTAAAGCCATTGTTAAAGCTTATTGATGAGGTTGGAATTAACACAGTTTCACATATTACAGGTGGAGGCTTTATTGAAAATGTTCCAAGAATGCTCCCTGATAACTTAAGAGCAAAAATCAATAAGGGCACATGGGACATCCTCCCTGTTTTCAATATGATGCAAAAGCTTGCTAATTTATCAGAAAGGGATATGTATAACACCTTTAATATGGGTATTGGTATGATAGTTGCAGTAGCACCTGAGAATGCAGACAAAGCAGTAAAATGCTTGCAAGCAAGTGGTGAAAAGGCATTTATCATAGGTGAGCTTATTGATGGCGAAAACGGAGTTGACATTTTATAAGACGGAGGTGTTCTTTTTTGAAAAAAATAGCTGTTCTTGTGTCAGGAGGAGGAACAAATCTTCAGGCACTTATTGACGCTTATAACAACGGAGTTATCAAAAGTGGCAAAATTGAGGTCGTTGTTTCCGATAAAGAGAATGTATTTGCCTTAAAGCGTGCAGAGGATAACAACATTAAAACTAAGGTTATTTTAAAAAAGGATTACTCAAATAATCGGGATGAATTTTCAAAAGCTATTTCAGATTACCTTGATTCATTAGGAATTGATTTGGTAGTGCTTGCAGGCTTTTTATCAATTCTCTCGGGAGAGTTTTTAAAAAGATATGAAAATAGAATTATAAATGTCCACCCATCACTCATTCCATCCTTTTGTGGAGATGGCTTTTACGGACTAAAGGTACATCAAGCAGCTCTTGACTATGGAGTTAAGGTTACGGGTGCAACTGTGCATTTCGTAAATGAGATTACCGATGGTGGAAAAATAATTTTACAAAAAGCGGTCGAAATCAAAAAAGATGATACTCCTGAAACTTTACAAAAAAGAGTTATGGAAGAAGCTGAATGGAAAATTTTACCCCAGGCAGTTGAACTTATTTGCTCTGATAAAATATAAAATTTATTAAAAAGGAATGTGATATTATGGAAAAGCTTTGTATTAAAAAAGAGTTATCAAATAACCCTTACCCTGGCAGAGGAATTATAATCGGGAAATCTGAGGACGGCGAAAATGCAGTTTGTGCATATTTCATTATGGGCAGAAGTAACAATAGCCGAAACAGAGTGTTTGTTGAAACTGAGGACGGAATAAAAACTCAGGCTTATGACGAATCAAAGGTTGAGGACCCGTCACTTATTATCTATTCACCCGTTCGTGTTTTAGGAAATAAAACTATTGTTACAAATGGTGACCAGACCGACACAATATACGATAATATGAATCAGCAAATGACATTCGAGCAAGCATTAAGATGCAGAGAGTTCGAGCCTGATGCACCTAATTTCACACCAAGAATTTCAGGCATAATTAAAACATCAGATGATTCCTTTAATTATGCAATGTCAATTCTAAAAAGTGCAAACGGTAATCCCGAAAGCTGCCAAAGATTTACTTTTTCATACACAAATCCTATTGCAGGTGAAGGTCATTTTATTCATACATATAAGGAAAACCTTGACCCGTTACCAAGCTTTGAAGGTGAGCCAAAGCTGATTGGATTAAAAGGTGATATTGACCAATTCACCAACGATTTATGGACATTCTTGAATGAGGATAATAAAATTTCCCTGTTCGTGAGATATATTAACCTAAAATCAGGAAAAACCGAAACAAGAATAATAAATAAGAATAAATAATAACAATCAGGAAAGGAAAAACTTAAAATGAATGAGATGCAATTAAAGTACGGATGTAATCCAAATCAGAAGCCATCAAGAATCTTTATGAAGGATGGAAATTTACCAATTGAGGTTTTGAACGGAAACCCCGGATATATAAATTTACTTGACGCTTTCAATGGCTGGCAATTAGTTAAAGAGCTAAAAAAATCAACAGGCTTACCTTCTGCCACATCATTTAAGCATGTTTCTCCTGCAGGTGCAGCAGTTGGTCTCCCCTTATCCGACACATTAAAGAAAATTTATTTTGTTGATGATTTGGGAGAGTTATCACCACTTGCTTGTGCATATGCTCGTGCCAGAGGTGCTGACAGAATGTCATCCTATGGTGATTTTATAGCTTTATCCGATTGTTGTGACGAAATCACTGCTACAATGATTCATAGAGAGGTTTCAGACGGTATAATTGCTCCTGACTACACTCCCGAGGCATTAGAGATTTTAAAGTCAAAGAGAAAGGGTACTTATAACATCATCAAAATTGATGAAAACTATGTACCTGCACCAATTGAAACCAAGGATGTATTTGGTGTAACCTTTGAGCAAGGCAGAAATGAACTCAAAATTGATGCAGAAATGCTTGAGAATGTTGTAACCAATAATAAAGCATTAACAGATGATGAAAAGAGAGATTTAATAATTTCTCTTATCACATTGAAATATACACAATCCAATAGTGTGTGCTATGTTAAGGATGGTCAGGCTATCGGTATCGGTGCAGGTCAGCAATCAAGAATTCATTGTACAAGACTTGCAGGAAATAAAGCAGATATCTGGTGGTTGAGACAATCTCCAAAGGTGTTAGGACTTCAATTCGTTGATAATATCCGTCGTGCAGACAGAGATAATGCAATTGATGTTTATATTTCCGACGAATATATGGATGTTTTGGCTGATGGCGCGTGGGAAAACATATTCAAGGTTAAGCCAGAGGTATTTACAAAAGAAGAACAAAAAGAATGGCTTTCAAAGAACACAAATGTAGCTTTAGGTTCAGATGCGTTCTTCCCCTTTGGCGACAATGTTGAAAGAGCATATAAAAGTGGTGTATCCTGCATCGCACAACCAGGTGGCTCAATCAGAGATGACCATGTTATTGACACCTGCAATAAATATAATATTGCAATGGCATTCACAGGCATTCGTCTGTTCCACCATTGATTTGAAGGGAGTATAACAAATGAAGGTTTTAGTTGTTGGCAGTGGTGGCAGAGAGCATACTATCATATGGAAAATCGCTCAATCACCAAAGGTTGATAAAATATATGCAGCGCCTGGTAATGGTGGTATTTCTGAGCTTGCAGAGTGTGTTGACATCAATGCTTGCGATATTGAAAATATGGTTAAATTTGCAAAGGAAAAGGAAATTGACCTGGTTATGGTTGCTCCCGACGACCCATTAGTATTGGGTATGGTGGATGCAATGGAAGAAGCAGGCATCCGTGCCTTTGGTCCAAGAAAGAACGCTGCAATAATTGAAGGCAGCAAGGTATTTTCCAAAGACCTTATGAAAAAATATAACATTCCAACTGCAAAATATGAAGTGTTTGATAAAAGTACAGATGCAATTGAATATGTTAAAAAGGGTACCTTCCCCACAGTTATTAAAGCAGAGGGGCTTGCACTTGGAAAAGGCGTTATAATAGCTAACAATCTTGAGGAAGCTATTGACGGAATAAACGAAATCATGGAAGAGAAAAAATTTGGTGCAAGTGGAAATCGTGTTGTTATCGAGGAATTTTTAACAGGTCCTGAGGTTTCAGTTCTTGCATTCACAGACGGAAAAACCGTTAAACCTATGGTTTCTGCTCAGGATCACAAAAGAGCCTATGATAACGACGAAGGCTTGAACACAGGTGGAATGGGAACTTTTTCTCCAAGCAGACTATATTCAAAGGATATTCAGGATGAGTGTATGAATAATATATTTATTCCAACAATCAAGGCAATGTCTGCTGAACAAAGACCTTTTAAAGGCGTTTTATATTTTGGCTTAATGATTACAAAGCAAGGTGTTAAGGTTATAGAATATAACGCTCGTTTCGGTGACCCTGAAACTCAGGTTGTGCTTCCAAGACTTAAAACAGATTTAGTTGAAATAATGGAAGCTGTTATTGACGAGAGATTAGACACCACAACAATTGAGTGGGAAGATAATGCTGCTGTTTGTGTTGTTTTAGCATCAGGAGGATACCCTGTTTCCTATAAATCAGGCTATGAAATAAATGGTCTTAAAAATGTTGAAGATGCATATATCTTCCACGCAGGCACAAAGAAGGTTGACGGAAAAATATTAACCTCAGGTGGTAGAGTATTAGGAATAACTGCAGTATCGGATAATCTTGATTTGGCTATCAAAAAAGCATATGACAATGTTAAAAAGGTCAGCTTCACCGATATGCACTACAGAAAAGATATCGGAATTAAAAAGCAATAATTCTTCTAAAATGAGGTGTTACTTTGGATTTTTTTGAAAAAACAATTTCAACAAGAGAGATTTTCAAAGGCAGAATTATAGATGTAAAGGTTGACACAGTTGAGCTTCCTAACAAAAACAAATCCACTCGAGAACTTGTTTTTCATCCCGGTGGAGTTGGAATAGTTGCAATTGATAAAGACAGTAAAATATTTTTAGTGGAGCAATTCAGAAAACCATATGATAAGGTTATAACCGAAATTCCTGCAGGAAAATTAGAGTATGGTGAGGATATTGAATCTGCAGCAAGGCGTGAGCTTGAAGAAGAAATTGGATACAAGGCAAATAATTTTAGAAAAATTGGTTCTTTTTACGCTTCCCCCGGCTTCTGCAATGAAACTATACATCTTTTTCTTGCCACAGATTTGGAGTATGTTGGTATGCATCCTGATGAAGATGAATTTTTAGACATTGTTAAAGTTGATTTCAACAAGGCTTGTGAAATGCTTGATAATGGCGAGATTATGGATGGAAAGACTGCTATAGGCATACTCTATGCAAAACAAATTTTAGGATAAAATAAAAATGAGGATTTAAAAAAAAACCATTATCATAAAAACACAAAACGGAGTTTATTAAAAACTCCGTTTTGCTATTTTAGGGACTTTTTTTACATCCCTTTTTTACTATAATTTTAATATACTATGTAATTTATCTTTTTCTTGGTCCTACATCGGATAAATCAATTTTTGAAAATTCAGTTTTATACACAGGCGAGTTTTCATCCAATGTGAAATCAAAATTCTTAATATCTTTAAATTCAGGATTTAACTCTATCGAATTTTCATCAAGGTCGTGTTCTCTTATTACATCTTCCTTATACTTTTTAACTCCATCCTGAACGAAGTAAACTGCATCTTCTCCACTTTCTTCATAAATAATATTATCATCTGATATAAAGCAAGCAGTTAAAACATCCTCTGTGGAACGACCATATACGCATTTACCCTGTGGCATAAGAATATTATTTTTAATCACGCTTCCAATATATGCACCCTGTCTCCAATGCAAGATTGTGCCATGGTCACCTGCAGCAAAAATGTTATTTTTAACTACATTCATACAACCAAAATGCTGCTGATATGAAGCAGTTTCCACATTATACACAATATTATTTTCAAAAGTTATATACCCTGTTCCCTGGTCGGAGTAAATACCATTACCACCATATTGCTTGCAGAAAATATCATGGATTAGATTATTTCTAACAATTGTTCCGGGTTGCTTTCCTAACAAATATATTCCACCAATGTCGGATAATATTTTTTGACCTATATGATGAATGTAATTTTTTTCAATTATATTTGAAAAAGTGTTACTATGATTATATCCCCACACCCATCCTACAGATAAACCTGTATAATATCCATAGGAGATTTCATTATGTCTAATCCTATTTTCATAAGAATTCATTAAAAGTATTCCTATGCCCGAGTTATATAAAACACCATAATTGGTTATGATGTTATCCTCAAATGTGTTGCCATAAGTGTGCTTTTCAACTTCCTCCTCCGAATTAGATCCTCTTATTATTATGCCACCAACACCAGAATCTTTCATAGTATTTTCAGAAATTGTTATATTTCTGCAGCCTTCTCCGATTTGAATACAATATTGACCAATGTTTTCCATTATACAATTTTTAATACTCGAGCTCTTTGAATTATCAAAACAGATAGCACCCTCTGCAATACACATCGCTTGAATGCAAGCTGCAACATATTTTTCTAATTTTTTATTATAGTGTTTTTCACAATTGCTTGCAGTATATTCAAAAACTAAATTTCTAAAATTTATGCAATCTCCTTTAATTTTAAAAAGCTGTGCAGTTGTTGGAATATATGCCTCTGCTTTATCAAAGCTCTCAAGGATATAATATACCGTTCTTTCTTTTTTATCAAAGTACCATTGATTAGGCTTTTTTAGCATAGTTTTAATATTCTCTATGTAGTAATCCATTCTTCCATGCTCAGCATTTCCGTCACGGTCGTATTTGATTTTTGAAACATCTCCCGAGAATATAGACATTCCGGTGACATATTCCATATCAACTCTGCCCGACTCCCTGTCAAAGCTATCAATTGGTGTATGTTCATCCACCCAATAATGATTAAAATTCACAGTTGAATTTTCAAAATCATCAAATGCAGGATAATCCTCTTTTTTTGCAACAAACCATGTGGAAGTATCCCAAGGTGATGGAGTTTTTGATTCAGTATCTAACGGAGATAAAAAACCTTCTTCAGGATATCTTGTAACATCTAATCTTTTTCCTGAAACAAATAAATCCGTAGGAATAAATTCTTCACCGACTTTTGCCTTAAGGCACTTAATTCCATTAAAAGTTACCTCTTCAAAATTCTCAATTTTCTTTGCTCCTCTGAATGAAAATTTGTTGTTTCTGTAGCTTTCAAAGGTTACATAGCTTATTCCCTTATCAATCTCAATACACTCATCAATTATATATTCATCGCCCATCATTTTAATTGTGATAGGTTGCATATAGTTAAGCATTCTTAGTTCCCTGACTCTTTTTAATACCTCTTTTATGCTTTTTAATGGTCCATAGTTAGAGTTATAATCATCGCATGTTCCAAGATGTAGGTCGTTTCCTTTTTTCTGGTCAACATACATTTCAACAATACAATTTGTGTTTCTCATAGCAACTACACTCCTTTTTGAATAAGCTTTATTAAGCTATGTAATTATATGAATTTTTTTCATTATACCCTATAAAAAAAGAAAAGTCAATGCGTATTCTAAAATTCAGAAATTACATTACTATTAAATATTAAAAAGGTGTAATAATATAATTATTACACCTTTTTAAATCACACAGGATTTACTATTGAAATAGCTGAAGTTTCACTTTTAAAATGTGAGTTATATCTGTTCATTACATCCTCAAAGTTTACGCTTTTATAGACCTTATAATAGTCAAAGTAATCTATATCCACAAAATACATCGACATAAATTCATGTGCATATTCCTCTATGTCATTAAAAGAACGGACAAAATTTCCCCATACCACCTTTTTAATTCTTTCAAAGTCCTCAACAGTTGGTTTGTTTTTTGCCAATTCCTCAAGAATTATACTATATACCTTTTCAGGCTCTTCACTCTCACCCTCAATCGCAGTAAAACCATAATCAATGTGTGGGTTAAATTCTGCGCCGAAGCTTTGATTGATAAGTCCTTCATCATATAGCCTTTTATATAGCTTTGAGCCTTTACCAAAAAGCATAGTTGTTAAAATATCCATCTCAATAATTTTTTTCAAAAGCTTATCGCCTGAATATCCAATATCATTATCCTTAAAGCCAATCATAAATATAGGCTTTGCAACACTTAGCTTTTCTTCAAAACGGGGTTTGTTTATTTCTTCAGGCTCATCAGGATAAATCCTTTTTATTTCTTCATCAAATGGCTTGTTATTTAAAATATTTTCCTCAATAACAGACAAGGTTTTATCAACATCTAAATCGCCTGTAACAAACAACATCATATTGGAAAGATTATAAAATGTATTGTAGCATTTATAAAGATAGTCGCTTGTTATTTTGGAAATCGACTCAACCGTTCCTGCAATTTCAAGCTTAACAGGATTGTTTTTATACAAGCATCCTAAAAGGTTGAAAAAGACCTTCCAGGATGGACTGTCGTCATACATTTTTATTTCCTGACCAATTATACCCTGTTCCTTCTGAACACTTTCCTCAGTAAAATATGGTCTTTGGACATAGTCAAGCAAGCACGCAAGATTTTCGTAAATATTTGAGGTGGCAGAAAACAGATACGCCGTCATATTAAAGCTCGTGAAGGCATTTGCATTGCCACCATATTTTGAAAACTTATCAAACACATTGGTGTTATCAGGCATATCAAACATTTTATGCTCTAAAAAATGTGCAATTCCGTCAGGAACATTTGTGATTTCTTTTTCACCGGGGACAATAAACGAGTAATCCACAGAGCCATACTTTGTGCCGAATATAGCATAGTTCTGGGTATATCCTTTTTTAGGCATTATGAAAATTGTGAGTCCCGAGAGGTGCTTTCCACTATAGATTATCTCCCCTGTTCTTTCGTCCTTTCTCATATCAAGCTTCATTGTTATCCCCCTTTCCTGCCAGGAAATACAAAGTATCAAATGTAACCTTTTTCATTGCATTTGATACATCCTCTTTAGTTACATTCTTGATTTTTTTGATATATTCCTCAATAGTATAGCCTGTTTTCGACATTATCTCATTCAAATGTATCTGTTGCATCAAAACAGGGTCATCATAAGCAGATTGGTATTTGTTAACAAGAGCATTTATTGAAGCTTCAAATTCAAAGTCAGAAATATCGCCTTTTTTCACTGCCTCAAACTGAACCAATATTTCGTCATATGCCTTTTTAAAATTCTCAAATTCAATCCCTGCATTAACAAGCATTAAGCCCTTCCTTCTTTCCAACTGACTTGAAGCATAGTAGCACAGGCTTAATTTTTCGCGGACATTATTGAATAGCTTTGAATGTGCACCTGCACCAAAAACGCTATTTGCAACCATCAGTGCAAAAAACTCGTCACTGCTACCTTCAATATTGGTTGCAAAGCCTAAAGATAGCTTTCCCTGAGTCACATCAATCTTATCAACAACCTTCTTTATCTCACCATCCGACTTAAACTGCTTTGTTTCAGGTCTTATTGCAGAGTTAAAGGATACCTTGATATTATTAAGCTTTTCAATAATTCCATTCACATCTGCATCACCGCAGATATATATGTCTATAACCGAATTTTTAACAATCTCAAGATAATATTCATATAAGGCTTTTGCATCTATTTTCTCTATTCCCTCGATAGTTCCAAGCTTGCTCACCTCATAAGCCTCACCCTTACACATATTTTGTGTGCATCTTAATTGTGCATAGGAACGCTTATCATTTATAACTCCTTTTATTCTGTCGATTGCATTTTTCTTTTCTCTTTCAACGAACTCTTCTTTAAATGCACCATTTACCAAAACAGGCTCGAATATAACAGATAGAATTAAATCAACCAAGCCCTCCGACAATTTTTCATTATTTGCAGCATACCTGTCCCATATAGTTTCACCACCAAAGAAAATTATCTGGTCTTCACCCTTTTTCAGTACTCCTGCACCAAAGCTTGCACCATAGAGGTTTTCTAGATAATGAGCAATTTTATCGGTTGAATCGCACAATTTACAACCACTTTTTAAAACATATGGCAAGAGTGCATTTTTTGATGCATCCTCGCAGTTTAGTTCTCTGTGTATATAAAAATCAATATTAGTTGTTTTAAGCTTTTCCATAGGTATATAATGGAGATTGATATTGGAATTTATAACATAGTCTTTATTCATAGATTTCATCCCTTTCCTGACTGCCCTTAACTTTTTTTATTTTACTCCAAAATCCATTTTTTGTCAACTATCCCACAAAACTTTCAATCTCCTCTAAGGAAAGACTTTTATGGAGTGCCAAATTGATTCCATTAGCAACAGTTTTGGATGCTCTTTCTATCACAAGGTCAATATCCTTTGGCGTTACAACAAGGCTTTTTTTATTTTTTGAAAGTACCTCATAAATAAGGCGCTCCTTGTTCGATTCCTTTATTTTGTTCTCACCAAGCATTGAAAATGCTGCATCAAGGGTGTCCCTTGCAATAGTTGTTGCATCAACCACAGTTGGTACTCCAACTGCAATCACAGGAACGCCAAGAGTTTCATAATTTAAAGAGTCGCGTCTATTTCCTACTCCTTCACCGGGTTGGATACCTGTGTCACAAATCTGGATTGTTGTGCTTATCCTATCGGCACTTCTTGCAGCAAGTGCATCCACTGCTATAATAGCTTTTGGTTTTACCTCATTTACAACGCCCTTTAAAATTTTTTGAGTTTCAATCCCTGTTGTACCAAGCACTCCTGGTGCAATTGCGCAAACAGTTCCGAAATGTTCACTAAAATAATCCTCCTTGTATCCCTTCATATGTCTTGTGATTATCAGCTTTGATAACACAGAAGGACCGAGTGCATCAGGAGTGATTTGGGTATTTCCAAGACCTGCAATTAAAACAGGCTCATTTTCATTTTTCAAATCACCTACCATTTCTATAAGACTGTCCTTTATAAAATAACACGCTGTTTCATAATCTTCACTGCTATATTTGATATTAGGCGCTTCAATGGTTATATAATTCCCCACAGGCTTATTCAAAGCCTCTTCTCCCTTTTTATTTGTTATTCCTATCTTTGTTATTGTTACATTCTCCTCTTTTTTCACATCTACCATCACACCATCAATTTTACTTTTTTCCTTTGCTTCTTCATTTAAGCTCTCGTGTGCCTCTAAGGCTAAGTCTGTTCGTACATTCAAATTAAATCACTTCCTTATGTTCTATTATTTTCATATCCTTTTAATTTATGTGAAAATATATAAAAGTCGGCAAAATGCCGACCTTTATTCCTTTAATTTTATTCTTTCATAATCCAAAGACATTTTCTTAACAATTTCCTTTGTGTTATCCTCTGAGCCATAATCTATTACCAATATCTCAGATTTTGGATGTCTTTTCATTACATCTCTCAAAATTCCCTCAATGCTCTCCTGATGATTTTTAACACCAATCACAATGCAGGATGCACTACGATGATAGAATTTAAACTCCTCAGTTACATATTTTATAGTGTATATTACACCAATCACACAAAAGATACAAATCAAACACAAAGCTACTGAATTCAGCATATTTTAATCCTCCTTATTTACTAAAATATGATACTTTATGTGGATTTGTGAAAATTAACAATATTTTTCTCAAAACACGCTTTGGATTTGTATATGGAATAAACAGGTTTAGCATTGACAAATCCGTCATTTTTCGATAAAATAAAGAGGTATGGATTTATACTTTAAATTTAAGGAGGACAATTATATGGGATTAACCTTAGCAGAAAAGATTTTATCCAGCCATTTAGTTGAGGGTAAAATGATAAAGGGTGAGGAAATCGGTATTAAAATTGACCAGACTCTTACTCAGGATGCAACAGGCACAATGGCATATTTAGAATTTGAAGCAATGGGTGTGCCGAGAGTTAAAACCGAGCGTTCAGTTGCATACATAGACCATAACACTCTGCAAAATGGTTTTGAAAATGCTGACGACCATAGATTTATCGGCAGTATCTGTAAAAAACACGGGATTTATTTTTCTCGTCCGGGTAATGGAATTTGCCATCAAGTTCATTTGGAAAGATTTGGCGTTCCCGGAAAAACTCTTATCGGCTCAGACAGTCACACACCAACAGGTGGTGGACTTGGTATGATTGCCATTGGTGCAGGTGGAATGGATGTTGCAGTTGCAATGGGTGGTGGCACATACTACATCACTTGTCCCAAAATAATTAAGGTAGAACTAAAGGGCAAGCTACAGCCCTGGGTTGCTGCCAAGGATGTTATATTAGAGGTATTAAAAAGACTATCTGTTAAGGGTGGCGTAGGAAAAATTGTTGAATACACAGGCGAGGGAGTTTTATCGCTCTCCGTTCCCGAAAGAGCAACAATCACCAATATGGGTGCAGAGCTTGGTGCAACAACCTCTATATTCCCATCAGACGAAGTAACAAGGGAATTCTTGAAGGCACAAAAAAGAGAAAACGACTATACACCATTATCAGCAGATGAGGATGCAGAATATGATGAGGAGATAACAATTGATTTATCTTCATTGACTCCACTTGTTGCCTGTCCACACTCACCTGACAATATTAAATCTGCAAAGGAATTATCAGGACTTAAAATTGACCAGGTTTGTATCGGCTCATGCACAAACTCATCCTTGATGGATATGATGAAGGTGGCTCACATATTAAAAGGAAAAACTGTTCATCCTGATGTTTCCCTGTCAATTGCACCAGGTTCAAAACAGGTTTTGAATATGCTTGCAAAAAATGGAGCATTGTCCATTATGATTGAAGCAGGTGCAAGAATATTGGAAAGTGCTTGTGGTCCATGTATTGGTATGGGACAATCACCAAATTCCAAAGGAATATCACTAAGAACCTTCAATCGTAACTTTGAAGGTCGTTCAGGAACAAAGGACGGACAAATTTATCTTGTTTCTCCTGAGCTTGCAGCAGCATCAGCAATCACAGGTGTCCTCACTGACCCAACAGATTTAGGAGATATGCCTGAATTTAGGATGCCTGAGTACTTTGATATAAATGATAATATGGTAGTAGCTCCCGTTCCTGCTGAGGATATGGACTCCGTGGAGGTTTTGAGAGGTCCAAACATAAAGCCATTCCCTGTAGCAGAGGCTATGAGTGAAACAATCACTGCAAAGTGTGGCTTGAAGGTTGGGGACAATATAACCACTGACCATATAATGCCTGCAGGTGCAAAGATTTTACCACTTCGTTCAAACATTCCTGAGATTTCAAAGCACTGCTTCACCGTATGCGATACCCAATTCCCTGCCCGTGCATTAGAGCTTGGAAAGTCAATAATTGTGGGTGGTGCAAATTATGGACAAGGCTCGTCAAGAGAGCACGCAGCACTTGCTCCCCTTTATTTAGGTGTTAAGGCTGTTATTTCAAAGTCATTTGCAAGAATTCATATGGCAAACTTAGTAAATGCAGGAATTATTCCTATGACCTTTGAAAATGAAGCTGATTATGATAAAATTGATTTATTGGATGAGTTGGAGCTTGAAAACATCAAAGAACAAATCAAAGCATCCGATCTAATCAAGGTGAATAACAAAACCAAGGGCTTCACCTTTAATGCAATTGTTAATTTATCCTCTCGCCAAAAGGAAATGCTATATGCGGGCGGATTGTTAAACTACACAAAAAATAATTGATATGGAGGAATTAAAAATGGCTTATGATAAGGATATCCAATCAGCAGTTGAAAAATTTGCCGCTGTATTGGAGGAACAAAAGAAGAGAATTGAAAAAATGAAGACCGAAAAAGATTTTGTTGATTTCAAAAATTTAGACAAAATTATAATTGGTGTATGTGGTGGTGACGGAATAGGTCCTGCAATCACCCACGAAGCACATAGAATTTTAGAGTTTTTATTAGCTGATGAGGTTGCTGATAAGAAGGTAGAATTCAAGGTTATTGACGGACTAACAATTGAAAACAGAGTTGCTGCAAACAAGGCAATTCCTGATGATGTTTTAGAACAGTTGAAAGAATGTCATGTTATATTAAAAGGCCCAACAACCACCCCAAGAGCGGGTGATCCATGGCCAAACATTGAAAGTGCCAATGTTGCAATGAGAAAGGAGCTCGACCTGTTTGCAAATGTAAGACCTGTTAAGGTTCCCGAACAGGGTATTGACTGGACCTTCTATCGTGAAAACACAGAGGGTGGATATGCAGTAGGCTCAAAGGGTGTGAATGTGAATGACGACTTAGCAGTTGATTTCACAGTTACAACTCAGGACGGCTCAGAAAGAATTGCAAGAGCTGCATTTGAATATGCTAAAAAGAATGGTAAAACAAGAGTTACTTGTGTAACAAAAGCAAATGTAATCAAAACAACAGACGGAAAGTTTTTAAAGACCTGTCAGGAGATTGCAAAGGAATATCCTGAAATCGAATTTGATGACTGGTATATCGATATTATGACCGCAAAGCTTGTTGACCCGAAAAGAAGAACTCAATTCCAGGTTGTTGTTCTCCCTAACCTATATGGTGATATCATCACAGACGAAGCTGCCGAGTTCCAAGGTGGCGTAGGTACTGCAGGCAGTGCGAATATTGGTAAAAGATATGCAATGTTTGAAGCAATTCACGGAAGTGCACCAAGAATGGTTTTAGAAAATCGTGACCAATATGCTGACCCTTGTTCAATAATCCGTGCAGGTGTTATGCTATTATCTCATATTGGTTATCAGGAGCAGGCTGATAAGCTTGAAAAGGCACTTGACAAGTGTATGTATGAAGAAAAGAAGCTAACTATCACAGGTCGTGACACAGGCTGCACAGGCGCAGAATTTGCCGACTATGTAATGGATACTATCAAGGCTATGTAATTAAATAAAAAATGAAAGGATAATTTTATCCTTTCATTTTTTTATTGACATATTCTATAAGCTCATTTTTCTTATCAACATCAAGTGCTGACACATTCTTTAAAGGATTTTCTATTTTAAGATTGTCATATTTAAAAAATCCCATTGTGTGAAAGCCCAAAAGCTCATACTTTTTAACACAAGAAACATCTTTGACTATATCAATATACTTATCCATAATCTCAAAGCTATCATTTATATCCGGAACAACCACAGTTCTAATTATAGTTTTTATGCCATTATCATTTAAAAACTCCAATGTTTTTATAACATTTTCAAAACTACCACCTGTGTATTTTTTATAGCTTTCGCTATCCCAGAACTTTAAATCAAGCAAGATTTCCTGTGCATTTTTCAGTACATATTTTATGTCATCATTCAAGGGTAAATTCCCTGATGTGTCTATCACATACTTGATATTTTCTGACTGTAATAATGGCACTGTCTTTTTTATAAACTCTGCCTGTAATAATGGCTCACCACCTGAAAAGGTGACACCACCATTATCTGCAAAATACAGCTTATATCTTATAACCTTTTTTATAAGCTCCTCAGGAGTGAATTTACCCCCATCCTTATTCCAGGTATCAGGATTGTGACAATAAACACATCTTAAATTACAACCCTGCATAAATATTGCATATCTTACGCCTTCACCATCTACTGCTGCAAGACTTTCAAAAGAGTGAATATATCCTTCCATATTCCACCTCTTATACTTATATTTTCTCGTGGAAGGTTCTTGAAATTACCTCTAATTGCTTGTCCTTTGTAAGCTTATTAAAATTAACTGCATATCCACTTACTCTTATAGTCAATGACGGATATAGAGTTGGATCATTCATTGCATCAATAAGCTTCTGTCTATTAAGAACATTAACATTTAAATGATGTGCGTTCTGAATGAAATATCCATCAAGGATAGTAACAAGCTTTTGTACTCTGTCAGCATCATCTATACCAAGTGCATTAGGTGTGATAGAGAAGGTGTTTGAAATTCCGTCACGGCAACAATCATAGCTGATTTTTGCTACAGAGTTTAAGGACGCTAATGCACCCTCCTTGTCACGACCATGCATTGGATTTGCCCCAGGTGCAAATGCCTCTCCTGCCTTTCTTCCGTCAGGAGTTGTACCCGTTTTTCGTCCGTACATAACATTTGAGGTGATAGTTAAAATTGAAAGGGTATGAACTGCATTTCTATATGCCTTGGTTTTACAAAGCTCAGAATAGAAAAACTCAGTAATCCACTTTGCAATATTATCAACTCTGTCATCATCATTGCCATACTTAGGGAAATCACCCTCAGTTTTATAGTCAACGATAATTCCATTTTCATTTTTAATTGGTGTAACCTTTGCATATTTGATTGCACTCAAGCTATCTGCCAACACACTCAATCCACTCACACCAAAAGCCATCAATCTTTCAGGCTCAGGGTCATGGAGGGACATCATAAGTCTTTCATATGCATATTTATCGTGCATATAATGGATAACATTCATTGTGTTAACATACAATTTTGCCATCCATGAGGTATAGAACTTAAAGGATTCCAAAACCTCATCATAATTTAAGACCTCTTCCTTAAATGGTTCTCTCTCAGGTGCAATCTGCTCCCCATTGATCTCCTCTTTACCACCATTCAATGCCATCAATAATACCTTTGCAAGATTACATCTTGCTCCAAAGAATTGCATCTGTTTACCTGTCTTCATAGCAGAAACACAACAAGCAATTGAATAGTCGTCACCATAATCTTTTCTCATGACATCGTCATTCTCATATTGAATAGAGTCTGTGTCAATTGAAACCTTAGCACAGAATTTCTTAAACTCACGAGGTAATTTTTGTGACCACAAAATAGTAATATTAGGCTCTGCACTCGGTCCTAAGTTATATAGTGTCTGCAAGAAACGATAACAGGTTTTTGTAACCATTGGTCTTTCGTCATCACACATACCTGCTAAACAACAGGTAACCCACACAGGATCTCCTGCAAAAATCTCATTATAATCAGGAGTACGCAAATGTCTTACAAGTCTGAGCTTTAATACTAAATCATCAATTAACTCCTGTGCCTCAAGCTCAGTGATTGCATTTTCTTCTAAATCTCTTTGAATATATATATCAAGAAATGTTGAAATTCTGCCTATTGAGTTTGCAGCACCATTCTGCTCCTTAACTGCACCAAGATAACCAAAATATAGCCATTGAATTGCTTCTTTTGCATTATTGGCAGGTCTTGAAATATCGCACCCGTATTCCGATGCCATAATCTTGAGTTCCTTCATAAAGTCGAGCTGTCTTTCCAAATCCTCAATAAGACGAATTGTTTCATCATCAAAGTCGCATCTTTCAGAAACCCTCTTTTTATCAAGTTCTCTTTTCTCAATCAAAAAATCCATTCCATAAAGAGCAACTCTTCTGTAGTCACCAATTATTCTGCCACGAGCATACGCATCAGGAAGACCTGTTAAAATACCTGCATGGCGGGCTTTTTTCATAGTATCGGTATAAACTCTGAATACACCTGTGTTATGAGTGGTACGATATTTGAATTGATTTTTTACATTTTCACCAAGCTCATATCCATATGCCTTACAAGCAGTTACAACATTTCTATAACCTGCAAATGGATTAACTGAACGCTTTAGTGGCTCATCGGTTTGCAAGCCTAAAATTATATCCTTTCCCTCGATTATATAACCTGGCTTATAAGTTAAAATTGATGACACATTATCTGAATCAACCTTTAAAACTCCACCATTTTTATTTTCAGCAATTAAAAGCTCATCCACTCTTTTTTTAACAACATCTGTTCTCTCGGTTGTACCCTCAAGAAAAGATTCATCACCAAGATATGGAGTATAGTTCTTTCTTATAAAATCATTAAGGTTAACATCTTCTGTCCAGTCACCCTTTATAAAGCCTCTCCAAGCCTCTGTCATATGTATCTCTCCTTTCAAAATATCTCAAACACAAGATATTGTATTGACAAATTTTCACTTACAATTGTACACTACATATTGTGTATTGTCAATACTATTTTTGTAAAAGGATACAAAATATATAATTTCTTGACATATAACTGTAATATTATGTGAAACTTTCATATATTTACTCACCAAAAAATTCAGGAATAAAGCTCTCACCAACTGCTCCACCCTCCTGAATAAAGGCATTTTCAACGCCAATATTTATGGCATAGTCAATAACATCATCATATTCCTTTTTGGAAACTGTCCTATTTAGTTCAGGAAATTTTCCAACCCACTCCAACGGAGTATATTGATTCATAATACTTATAAATATCTTGTCATTATACTTATTAAATAGATACTCTATTATTTTTTTAGATTCATCTTTTAGTCCTGGCAGCATTAAGTGTCTTACAATCACACCCCTTGTCATAATGCCATTATCATTAAATTGGCATTTCCCTGTTTGCCTCACCATTTCATCAATTGCATCTTTGGCTACCTCAACATAATCCTTGCAAGAAGAATATTTAATAGCATACTTATTATCAATATATTTAAAATCAGGAAGATAGATATCAATTAAGCCATCAAGCTCCTTCAAAGCCTCTATCAATTCATATCCACCCGAATTATATACAACAGGGATATTCAATCCCTCTTTTTTGGCAAGCAATAACCCTTTTTTAATCTGTGGAGTAAAGTGAGTTGGAGTAACAAGATTTATATTGTTGGCACCCTCCTCCTGAAGCTTTATAAAAATATCCTTTAATTGTTCTATCGAAATAATTTCTCCTTGATACTCTTTGCTTATTTTATAGTTCTGGCAATATACACATCTTAAGTTGCAGCCTGAGAAAAAAACTGTTCCTGAGCCTTCCTTTCCAGAGATACAAGGCTCTTCCCAAAAATGCAAAGCAGCTCTTGCAATTTTTATATCCTTTGTCATGCCACATATGCCCGTTTTGTTATTCTCCCTGTCTATCTCACAATTTCTTGGACATATATTGCACCCATTCATAGTTATCATAAATTTTTCCCCTGAATTTTTAAAATTTAAGTATAATATAAAATAAAATTACACATACTTATTTTTGTAGTACACAAGGGACGCATATTGTGTACTATCATATACCCTTTTATCATATATACCACCGAAAAAGGAGCATCTGCAATACTTATTTTGCCGATGCTTCTTTTTTACTTAAAATACATTCTGTTAAGCTTTTTTAAAAGTGCTCTTTCAAATCGGGACACATACATTTGCGATGTTCCCCATTTCTTTGCAATCTCATCCTGAGTTTTTTCCTTATAATAACGAAGCCTTATAAAATCCTTTTCCTCCTCGGTCATCTTATCCATACAATATGTTATGAAATCATTTTCCTCTATCATCAATATTTCATTATCTTCCGAGCCGATTGTGTTTGCAAGCACCATTGGTCCATCTGCATACGCCTCGTCCTCTAGCGACTTAATAAAGGATTTATCCCCGATTTCATATGCTCTCATAATTGTTTTTTCAGGGATATTTAATATTCTTGCTATTTCCTTTGGAGTTCTTTGTGCTCCGTCAGAAGCTCTTCTTATGCACTCTGCCTTATAAAAAATTTCATAAAGAGTTCTCGGTATTCTTATAAAGTTTCCCTTATCCCTGAAATATTTTCTAATCTCTCCTAAAACTGTGGGAGTTGCAAAGGTTGCGAATTGTACCCCTCTTTCGGGGTCAAACCTTTCTATTGCATACATAACTCCCATACAAGCCACCTGATATATATCATCATATTCAATTCCGGAATTTATAAATTTTCGGGACAAAATCTGAGCAATGTATATATAATTATTCATAAGCTCATCCCTTATTTTTTTGTCCTTGGTTTTTTTATATTCACAGAAAAGCTCGTATTCAGTGGTTGGTTGTTTTGCTATAGCCACCACATACACCTCTTTTTATCTTAGTATATTATTTGCAAACTCCTTTGCAGTCATAAGCTTTTCATTATAGTCTTTTTCATCGGCTCTTTCAACTCTTATGCCTACATATAGGCTATCACTTTCAATTCCGCATTTTGTGAATTCATTTTCCCTTGGAAGCTTCACAAAATTGTCCTTCTCCGAGCCATTGTGATATTCAATATTCCCTGAATTATTAAGCCATTCGCCACAGGGTAAAAACATTCCCTCTGCAATCTCCTGCTCATATGCAAGATTCAATTGATTTTCATCAAATATAAAGACAATTGTTTCTCCCTTTTGGATTTCCATGGTCTTTTTAGTTTCAGTTGCCATAACATGCTGGGGAACTGCCACTGCCTTTTCACCACTTAATATCACAATCGGAGTAAAGCTTACCTCTTTTTTACCATTTTCATTCCTATCAGGAGTGATATTTTCTAATTCACCGATTATTATTTGTTTTGACTCATCCGGGCATTGAGCCTCTCCTATGTATGAAATAATAATATCATAATCGGGCTTTGTTGTAAGCTGAAATATTGTTATTCCTGCCATAGCAACAATCAAAGTAGTAACAAGTATAAGAAATTTATAATAGTACCAGATATAGTCCCACCAGGCTTTTGTGAATTTAGGTGGTATTGTTCCATATTTCTCCATTTATAATTATTCCTTTCAATAAAAAAGCAGACTAAAAAGGCTACATTCCCCAATCCCCCTTCAGTCTGCACACTAATTTTTATCTTTTACTATAGTTAGTTTATCATAATAAATATTTCTTGTCAAGAAATTTAAGACTTACTTAAGAAATTCAATACTCCTTGTTAATATTCCGTTAAAATGTGCAAGCAAAGTGCCATAATTGGTAAACTCAACATTCTGGTCTTTTGCACATTTCATTCTATATAATAATTCTCTTTGATTTATCATACATCCACCACAATGGATAATTAACTTAAATTCACTCAAATCTTCAGGAAAATCAACGCCTGAACAGGTTTTTATATTTAAATTTTTACCTGTGTATTTTTTAAGTCCATTTGGAATTTTAACTGTGCCGATATCGTTGCATTGTCTGTGGTGAGTGCAACCCTCTGCAATTAAGACAGTGTCCCCGTCCTCCAGTCTATCAATGGCCTTCACGCCTTCAATGGCAGTTTCTAAAAAGCCTTTATACCTTGCCATTAAAATAGAAAAAGATGTTAGCGTTATATCCTTTGAAATCATTTTATTGACCACACCAAAAACCTGACTGTCCACAACAACCATTTTGGGTGGATTTTTCAGGCTGTTTAGAGTATCAGGAAGTTCCGTTTCCTTTGTGACAACAGAAATCGCACCCTTATCAAGAATTTCCCTTATTGTCATTTGCTGAGGAAGGATAAGTCTGCCCTTTGGTGCTGACTCATCAATCGGGGTAACAAGCACAACAACATCCTTCTCGTCAATCAAATCCTTTATAATGAACCTTTCCTCATCAATATTAAAGGATGCTATCATATTTTTAATTTCCTCAATATTTTCCCCTGTTTTTGCGCTAACATAAATTTCGTTATTTTCCTTTATGTCACACTTTTTTAGGTCTGATTTATTAAGTGCAATAATATATGGGATATTCTTTTCCTCGAATAACGAAATAAGCTCCTTGTCCACCTTCAAAATACCAACTGTTGCATCAACTACTAAAACTGCTATATCCGTTTTATTGAGCATCCGTTTTGCTGCTTTAATTCTCAATTCTCCCAATTCACCCACATCATCATAGCCTGGAGTGTCAATAATTAAAACAGGCCCTAAGGGTAATAGCTCCATTGCCTTTGAAACGGGGTCTGTGGTTGTTCCTTTTGTGTTCGAAACAACAGCTATATCTTGCCCTGTTATTGCATTCACAAGGCTCGATTTTCCTGCATTTCTGCATCCGAAAAATCCAATATAAACTCTCGATGCATTAGGCGTTTGATTAAATTCCATTTACTACGCCCTCCTTTAAAATCTAAAATCCCTTCGATTTGAATTTTTAATATTTTCTATATTTTCCTCAGCAATCTTCTTCACCTTTTCGTTAGGAATTTTTAATAGCTCTTTTTTTATCATTTCATAACCAACCTTTTTGGTTTCATCCTTTGCATAATCCACTAAAAACTCAGTTAGCGTCATAAGTGCATTAGGATGACAACAATTCTGAATCTGACCTGTTTTGCAAAGGCTCATAAATCTGTCCCCTGTTCTTCCTTGTCTGTAGCAAGCAGTACAAAAGGACGGAATGAAATCCATTTCAAGAAGCCACTTAACAACCTCGTCTAAAGTTCTTTGGTCAGACACATCAAACTGCTCCGAATCGTGTGGTCTTTCCTCCTCAGTATATCCACCAACTGATGTTCTTGATGCACCACTGATTTGGGATATCCCCACCTTTAACGCCTTTTCCCTGACTGTCTGAGATTCCCTTGTTGAAATAATCATACCTGTGTATGGCACTGCAAGTCTTATACAAGCAATAATTTTCAAGAAGGTTTCATCAGATATGCCATTATCAAAGGTGTCGGGGTCAATGTCATCTGCTCTTTTTAATCTTGGTACACTTATAGTATGTGGGCCTACCCCGTGGACTGCCTCAAGATGCTCGGCGTGCATTAAAAGTCCTGCAAATTCATACTTATATAGCTCAAGTCCGAATAAAACTCCTAAGCCAACATCATCAATTCCACCCTCCATAGCTCTGTCCATTGCCTCGGTGTGATAGTCATAGTTATGCTTTGGTCCTGTGGGATGAAGGTCTTCATAGCTCTTTTTATGATAGGTTTCCTGAAATAATATATATGTTCCTATTCCTGCCTCCTTCAGCTTTCTATAGTCCTCAACAGTGGTCGCTGCAATATTTACATTAACTCGTCTTATCGCTCCGTTTTTATGTTGGATTGAATATATAGTTTTTATTGATTCCAATATATATTCCAACGGATTGTTAACAGGGTCCTCACCTGCTTCAAGGGCAAGACGCTTATGTCCCATATCCTGAAGTGCAATAACCTCGTTTTTAATTTCCTCCTGAGTGAGCTTTTTTCTTGCAATGGTTTTATTCTTAGCGTGATAAGGACAATATACACATCCGTTAACACAATAGTTAGAAAGATAAAGTGGTGCAAACATAACTATTCTGTTCCCATAAAAAGCAAGCTTTATCTCCTCTGCAATTTTATATATCTTTTCAAC
The DNA here is from genome assembly GCA_045649415.1 of Clostridia bacterium. GTDB lineage: Bacteria > Bacillota > Clostridia > UBA1381 > UBA1381 > CAKSQL01. The sequence continues at coordinate 36,563 of JAZRPY010000012.1, forward strand.
CTTCTCAGGAATTTCACAAGCCAATAAAACAGATGCCTCTCTATGAGTCAGTCCCTCACATCTGTAGCCATTGTTCACTTTTTTTGGTCTTGCTTTTTCAAGTAAAGCATCAATTAACTCCACATTGTTTTTGTTTTCCTCGGCATATCTTAGAGTTTCTTGAATTTCTGCATCATTTATAAACTCCTCAGCCTTCATTGATTTTATGTCATACTTTGCCATTTTCATTCTCTCCTTTTACAATTATATCTCCTCTATGAGTTACAACCTCATAGCCTATATTTTTTATTGACTCTTTTAATATATCCAGACTCTCTGCCGACTCAGCTCCTGTTGATAACTTGTTGTTATATAGCTCATATTTTCCTCTTTGCTCCACAGGTGACAGATTCGGCATCACCACATTTGCTCCATATAATATTCCTCTTTCTCTGCCATTTTTGGATATTGTTCCAAGAGCAGTTGTGGAGGGCAATAATATATTTGGTTTTATCAGCCTTATAAGACTAAGAAGAAACAATGTCAGTTCAATATCTCCCGACGGATAATCCTTAAAGGGCGTGTCCTTATGTGGTATAAATGGACCTATGCCACACATATCGGGAGAAAACTCTTCAATAAACTTTAAGTCATCTGCTATGCTTTCATCCTTTTGATATGGTGAGCCAACCATAAAGCCACAACCCACCTGGTAACCTATTTCCTTTAAGTGTTTCAAATTTTCAATTCTTTTCTCATAGCTCATAGCCTCTGGATGCAGTTTTTTATAATGCTCATAGTCTGCAGTTTCGTGCCTTAACAAGTATCTGTCTGCTCCTGCATCAAACATCCTCTTATAGCTTTCAAACCCTCTCTCTCCTAAGGATAGAGTAATTGCACAATCAGGATATCCTTCCTTTATACTTTTTATTATGTCGCACATAATGTCGTCGGAAAAGTGCATATCCTCACCACCCTGCATAACAAAGGTGCGAAAACCCAACATATACCCCGAATCGCAACAGGAGAGAATTTCCTCCTTTGAAAGTCTGTACCTTTCACAATTTGTATTGCTTTTTCTTATTCCACAATATAAGCAATCATTTTTACAATAGTTGCTTATTTCTATTAAGCCTCTTATATAAACCGACTTACCATACACTTTGCATCTTAAGTCAACTGCTTTTTCTTTAGCATACTCCATAAGCTCACTATCTCTGTTGCTTAGAAGATATAGATACTCTTCTTTTTTAAGCGAATGTTCATTATATAATTTGTCAATCAAGTTTTTTTTCATTTTTGTAAATCACCACCAAAAAACCACATCCTCCTCCGACTGAACATACGAAAAAAGATGTGGCTTTAAAAACCCCAATTACTCATCTTTCTTTCATCTCAGAATATCTTCAATGTCAGGGAGATTTTAATATTAAATTATACCTTTGAATAGGTCACCTTTGCAGTAATTCCTTCACACCTTCCAAGCTTTCCCGAAACAGTGTTTATAATGTCCTGTGGTGCATCAATTGCAACACAAATGATGTTCACATTTTTCATTCTGTAAGGAATCCCCATTCTGCCTATTATATATGTTCCAAAATCGTGAAGAAGTGAGTTCAACTCTGCCACACTCTCCTCATTCTCCACAATAATGCTTATAACTGCAATCCTTGTTTCCACTATTTATTCTCCTAAAACTTTGTTAAATCTATTCTATCACTATTTTTTAAATATTTCAATACCTTTTTACAAAATCAATGTGATATATACTACCTTATAAAGATGTAAAAATGGCTGCAGAAAATCCGTAGTCCTTTAAGCAAGTCGTTTTTTTCATATTTTCTACACAAGATGGTGTAGAATTTGGTGTAAATTCAATTTTGAACACACCTTAACAAAAACAAAAACAAAAAC
>JAZRPY010000013.1:0-2883 GCA_045649415.1 Clostridia bacterium
ACACCTGCGGATAAGAGAACAGAAGATTATATTACGGGAAGGTTTGGTTGATATGAGAAATAGATTTGACGAACAGTTAAATAACTTAAATAATGAACTTATCACAATGGGAGCACTTTGCGAAGATGCAATCTCATCTGCCGTAAAGCTTCTTGTTGATAACGATGTAAAAATGAAGGAAACTGTCTATGAAGCAGACAAGCAGATAGACCAAAAAGAAAGAGATATTGAAACTCTCTGTATGAAACTTTTGATGCAACAGCAACCCGTAGCATCTGACCTCAGAACAATCTCATCTGCCCTTAAAATGATTTCAGATATGGAACGTATCGGCGACCAAGCTTCTGATATTGCTGAAATCGCAGAATATGCTAATGGATGCGGTATGCAGAGTGAAACACACATTGCAGATATGGCAAGAGCGACAATCAAAATGGTAACTGACAGTATTGATTCTTTCGTTAAAAAGGATGTAGAACTTGCTTCTGCAGTTATTGCTCATGACAATGCTGTTGATGATTTGTTTGATAAGGTTAAGGGCGAACTGATAACTGCCATTGAAAATAAAGCGGCAAATGCTGAAGCACTCATCGACCTTTTAATGATAGCTAAATACTTTGAACGTATCGGTGACCACGCAGAAAATATCGCAGAATGGGTTATCTATTCAATTACCGGAAAACATATAGAGGAAAAAAATTAAGTTGTGCAGAATAATGAAATATGGGTATTTGATTGAATTTTGACACATTTTATGATAAAATATATATATGAATCATATTTTGGAGGTGAAAAAGATGATTTATTTCGTAGAAGATGATGCTAACATCCGTAAGCTTGTGTGCTATGCTCTTGAAAAAGAGGGTTATGCAATTAAGGGTTGCAGTTTGCCAAGTGAATTTTGGCAAGAATTAAAAAATGAAAAGCCACAGCTTATTTTACTTGATATAATGCTTCCTGAAGAAGATGGACTTTCAATACTTGATAAATTACAATCTGACAATAACTATAAAAATATCCCCGTGATTATGATTACTGCCAAAGGTAGTGAATTTGACAAAGTAACGGGACTTGATATGGGTGCAGATGATTATATCGCAAAGCCTTTTGGTATGACCGAACTTACAAGCCGTGTTCGTGCGGTTTTAAGAAGATATGAAAAGACCAACAAGGTAAAGGAATATAAAATCGGAGATTTGTATGTAAACCCCGAAAAGCATATTATTGAAGTTTCCGGTAAAGAAGTTACTCTCTCTTTTAAAGAATATTCACTTTTAATGGTTCTTTTGGAAGCTGAGGGCAATGTTGTTTCAAGAGATACATTGCTTACCCGTGTATGGGGTGAGTTTTACGATGAATCGAGAACCCTTGACGTTCATATTAGAAAGCTCCGTGTGAAGCTTGAAACCGCAGGAGAACTTATTCAAACAGTTAAAAGTATAGGATATAAGATTGGAGGTAATGAAAATGGTTAATAAGATATTTCGTTCCAACTTTTTCACCTCAATGCTTATTTTACTTATGAGTTTTTGTTTGACTTTCGGTGTGCTTTTTAGTTATTTTGAAGCACAGATGTTTTCAGAACTTCAAAGTGAGGCAGATTACATAGCTTATGCTGTAAAGAACGAAGGAGTTTCTTATATAGAGAACTTTGATAATGACAAAAAAAGAATAACTCTCGTTTCTGCTGACGGAACAGTTTTAGCAGATACAAAAGCTATTGTAGAAGAATTAGAAAACCACGCTGACCGTAAAGAAATTAAAGATGCTTTGGAAAAAGGAAGCGGAACGAGTTCTCGACATTCTGAAACCTTAATGCAAAAAACGCTTTACTATGCAGAAAGACTTGAAGATGGTACGGTACTTAGAGTGGCAACCACACAAAATTCTGTTTTGGTTATATTATTGGGACTTATGCAGCCACTTATTATTATAATCGTTATCGCTTTGCTGATTTCATTGTATCTTTCGCATAGACTATCGAAAGTAATTATAAAACCAATCAACGAGCTTGATTTGGATGATCCATCAGCAAATGAAACTTACGAGGAATTAACCCCTCTTTTGAAAAAACTGTCAACGCAGAAGAAAACAATAAATAATCAAATAAAAGAAGCAAAACAAAGTCGTGAGGAATTTAAACTCATAACAGAAAATATGAGCGAAGGACTTTTGATTATTGACAAAGATGCTAATGTATTGTCTTATAATCAATCTGCAATTCGTTTGCTTGAAATTTCCGAAGATCAAAAAGGTAGTGTTCTTACTTTTAACAGAACTAAAGGTTTCAGACTTGCTGTTGAAAAGGCACTTTCCGGTGAAAGATGTGAAAGTGATATTGCTCACGATGATAATTCTTATGAACTGATTGCTACCCCCGTTTATGTGAACGAAAAAGTCATTGGTGCTGTTATTGTTATCATTGATGTGACAGAAAGTGTAAAACGTGAGCAGCTTCGTCAGGAATTTACATCTAATGTATCCCATGAATTAAAAACTCCACTTACTTCAATTTCCGGGTTTGCAGAGATGATGAAATCCGGAGGTATGCCTGAAGAAACAGTAATGGATTTCTCTAAATCTATCTACGATGAAGCTCAAAGACTTATTACACTCGTCAGCGATATTATGAAAATATCCGAACTTGACGAAGGAACGGTTATTTTTGAAAAAGAACAAGTGGATTTATGCGAACTTTCAAAGGATATTGTAAGCAGACTTTCATCTGTTGCAGGCAAACGCAATATATCTCTCAATGTTATAGGTGATTCAGCTACCGTATTTGGTACAAGAAAAATACTTGATGAAATGATATATAACCTTTGTGATAATGCCATCAAATATAACAATGAAAACGGAATTGTGGATGTTATTATCAATCAG
>JAZRPY010000014.1:0-197184 GCA_045649415.1 Clostridia bacterium
TTTTAATGATTTAATTAATGATAACAATTCAATATATGAAAAAATTGAAAATTATTTAATTGATTCTATTCCTGAAGATGTTATTAATGATGATGAAATTGAAATTAACAATATTAAAGACGCTAAAAAATTTATTTTAAATGATTTAATTTTTAATTATAATGTTAATGCTTTTAAATTAACAAATATTGAAAAATATTTAAAAAATAATTATTTAAATATAGATTTAAATGACGATGATATTATTAAAACAATTAAATATTTTTTCTGTTTAGATAAACAACTTGATGATGAATTTATTAATTTATATTATCATGAAATTATTGATTCTTATTTTTTAATTTTAATTAACATGATTTATTTATGGTTTTATGAACTTGATTATAATATAATTATTAAAAGAATAGAAAAACAATTAATAAACATATAAAAACAATTTAAAACGATTTAAAAACAATAATAAACAATTTAATAACATTTAAAAAACAAAAGGGGGCGTTCCCCTTCAAAAAAATTTTTGAAGGGCGGGCCCCTGTTTTAATGTTTAATGTTTATGTTATAAGTTATTATTGTTATTGAAGTATTAATGTTAATGTTGTTATTCTGTATAATGTTAATTATTCTTTTTATAGTTAATTTTATTGTTATAATGTATTGTTATTATTTGTATAATTTATTATAGTTGTTTTCAGCTGGTTCAACTTCCATAAAAAAATTATATATTGAAAGAAAATATAACGGCGTTTTTAATAACGCTGTTATATTTTTTTGTTTATTTACACACCATACAAACACACCATAACAAAATATTTAATATATTTTTTAAAGTTATACACACTATTTGACACACTAACAGCAACAAAAAAAGACGCTTTTTAATAAGCGTCTTTTAATATTTATATATTGTTTTGTTGATTTTAAGCCGTTTTTTATTATTTAAAATATCTGTTTAAAAGACCTTCAAGACCTTTGCCATGTCGAGCTTCATCCCTTGCCATTTCGTGAACTGTATCATGGATAGCATCGAGGCCATTTTTCTTAGCGCAGGAAGCCAAGTCAAATTTACCTTGAGTTGCGCCGTATTCGCAATCAACTCTCCACTTTAAGTTATCCTTAGTGGTAGCCTTCATATTTGGCTCTAAGTCTTCACCCAAAAGCTCTGCAAATTTTGCAGCGTGTTCTGCCTCTTCGTAAGCTGCCTTTTCCCAATAAAGACCAATTTCAGGATAGCCTTCTCTGTGTGCAATTCTTGCCATACATAGATACATACCAACCTCTGAGCATTCACCGTTAAAGTTTGCCATCAATTGCTCGAAGATATACTTTTTATCCTCCTCGCTGATATCAGGGTTATTCTTAACAGTTTTTGCATAAACGCCATACTCGTGCTCTGCTACAAGTGCTGCACCTTCTTCCATAACCTTAAATTTTTCACCAGGGACTTTACATACAGGGCAGATTTCAGGTGGTGTGTCACCCTCGTGAACATAACCACAGACCGGACATACAAATTTTTTCATAATGATTTCCTCCTAAATTTTAAATGATTTTTATTAAAAAGCAGTTACGCTTTCCTACATTTTTCACAGGTCCCATAAAATATCATAGACCTTGAGTTGATTAAAACATTGTTTTTATCTTCAATTTCCTTTTCAAGCTGATTAAAGGAAGAAAAAGCTAAATCGGATATTTCACCACAGACATCACATACAAAATGACAATGCTTTTTGCAACAGGCATCGAAATGGTCCTTGCCATTTCCAACGCTTAGCTTTATAATCTGGTGAGTGTCAAGCAAGAGCTTTAAGTTCCTGTAAACTGTTGCAAGGCTAATATTGGGAAAGCTCTTTTTAACCTCCATATATAAAGCCTCAGCATCAGGGTGGGAGGTAGTGCATGATAGAAAATCTATAATTGCATCTCGTTGCTTTGAATGCTTTATAGTTTTATTTTCCATATAAATCCCTCCTTAAAATGATAATGATAATCATTATCATTATAATAACCTATAAAATTAAATTTGTCAATAGTTTTTTTGAAAAAAGAGGCAAGAAATTTTTAAAAATTTCTTGCCTCTTTATAATTATTTGGTTTTTGGCTGTGGAAAGGCTTTGCCTTTAAAAAGGACAGTCAGTCCGAATTTAGGGAGTGCAAGCATTCGCACAAATCTTGAAGGCTGCTTTATCAGTCTATATAGCCATTCCAAGCCATGCTCACACCACCATTTTGGTGCTCTCTCGGCAACGCCTGCTATAACATCAAGGCTCCCCCCAATTCCTAAGAAAACCTTGGAATTCAATTTTTCTGCATTCTTGCTTATCCACTTTTCCTGCATAGGTGCACCAAGACACACGAAAACAATATCGGCATTTGCTTCATTTATTTGATTTATAATTTCCTCCTCTTTATCAGGAGCGAAATATCCGTTTCGTGTACCAACAATATTTATAAAGGGATATTTCTTTAAAAGATTATCCTTTGCAGTATCTGCAACATTCGGTTTCCCACCAAAAAGGAATAGCCTGTGTCCTGATTCTGCAATCCTTTCCAATAATAAGCATGCAATATCATAGCCTGCTGCTCGTTGGGTTATGGGATTTTTCAATATTTTTGATGCATAGACCACACCAATACCGTCGGCAGTTAAAAGGTCAGCACCATTTAAAATATCTCTGAAGTTATCGTCCTTATATGCAAGCATAAGTATTTCAGAATTAGGAGTGAAAATACTGTGAGGCCTATCTTCTTTGAGCATTTCAAATATTTTATCAACTGCTTCGGTAGTAGTGACCTTATCCACCAGAGTACCGAGAATATTTACCTTATCCATAGTAACACCACCCTTTAATTAGTCAAAAAGTGAAATCTGGCTTGAATCCTCTTTCCTCAAAAAGCTTCCTGCTGCAGGAATATTTCTTGCCTGATAATGCTTTAAGTCGGAAAGACCACTATTAACTGCCAGTACTGTTTCAACCATTTTTGCACCTTTTTTAGTCATCTTCATAACCTGAACGCCTTGAGTTGACTTGGTTGATTTCAATGGTATTTTATCAGTATTCATATATATAATCTTGTTGTTGTCTGCAAAGGACACAATATCAGTATCCTGCTCAAGATATAGAATGGAGCATGCAGGCACTTTATCTGAATATGCGTTAATAAGTTTTCTTCTATTTGCCTTTGTTTGATAGTTAACAAGCTCCACCTTTGCCATTTTACCATTCTGGAAGGCGAATAGCATATATCCCTGATAGGAGGTTGTGGCAACCACATACATCAGCTTTTCGTTGGCATCCATTCCAACTAAGCCCGGTATATATTCACCCATAGCACTCACCTTGGAGTCAGCAAGGTCATAGGTTTTCATTTTATACACATTGGATTTATCCGAGAAGAACAAAAGCTCACTAACATTGGTGGTTTCAATGGTCTGGGAAATTTTATCCCCTTCCTTGAGCTTGTGATCAACGGTGGTTGAGCGAAGTGAAACTGCAGACACCTTCTTAACATATCCGTCACGAGTAACAAAAATTGTTAGTGGGTAGTCCTCAATATGCTCAACCTCATTGTATTCCTCCATATCAGAGTCAGAAACAAGCTGGGTTTTTCTTTCCTTGCCATACTTTTTGGAGATGGCAGTAAGTTGCTTGATAATAAGCTTTTTGGTTTCCCTTTCACTTTCATAAATCTTTTGTAGTTCTTTAATTTCCTCTAATAGCTTTTCAATTTCGGCAGTACGATTTATGATATACTCACGGTTTAAGTTTCTCAATTTTATTTCTGCTACATACTCTGCTTGCACCTTGTCAAGATTAAAGCCTGTCATCAAGTTGGGAACAACATCTGCCTCCAACTCGGTATGACGAATAATGCTTATTGCCTTGTCAATATCAAGAAGAATACTTTTCAAACCAGTTAACAGGTGTAGCTTTTCAGCTTTTCTGTCGATATCATATTTAACGCTGTTTTTTATACAACCTACTCTGAATTTCACCCATTCATTTATAATGTCACCAACGCCTAAAACCATAGGTACATTCTTAATTAGGATGTTAAAGTTACAACTGAAGCTATCCTCTAATGGAGTGAGCTTGAATAGCTTTAACATAAGTGCATCAGGGTCTGTGCCACGCTTTAAATCAAGAGTGATTTTAAAGCCTGTAAGACCTGTTTCGTCACGGGCATCGGAAATTTCCTTCAGTTTATTTGCCTTTATAAGCTCCATAATCTTGCCTATGATTGCCTCACAGGTGGTTGAATATGGAATCTGGGTTATTTCAATACAATTGTTCTTTTTGTCGTAGATATATTTTGAACGCATTTTGAAGCTTCCACGACCTGTGTTATATATTTCTCTCATCTGTTCCTCGGAATAGATAATTTCAGCTCCTAAAGGAAAATCGGGAGCAGGCATATAGCTTAACAGGTCAGCTTTTGGGTCTTTAATATATGCGATTGTGGCTTCGCAGACCTCGCTCAAGTTAAAGGAGCAGATATTACTTGCCATACCAACTGCAATACCCTGATTGGGGTTAACCAATATATTAGGGAAGGCTACAGGTAACAAGGTAGGCTCCTGCATTTCACCATCGTAGTTATCTACAAATGGAACAGTGTTTTTACCTATGTCGGAGAATAGCTCCTGACAGATAGGTGATAGTCTCACCTCGGTATATCTTGATGCTGCAAATGCCATATCACGAGAGTATTGCTTACCAAAGTTTCCCTGAGATTCAACCAATGGATGCAACAATGCTTCGTTACCCTCGGTAAGACGGACAAGTGTTTCATAAATTGCCATATCTCCGTGAGGGTTCAATTTCATAGTTTGTCCCACAACATTCGCAGACTTTGTGAGCTTTCCGTTCAAAAGTCCCATTTTATACATTGTATATAAAAGCTTTCTGTGTGCAGGCTTCAAGCCATCGATTTCAGGAATAGCACGAGATACTATAACACTCATCGCGTAGGGCATATAGTTTTTCTCAAGGGTTTCGGTTATTGGTTGCTCCTCAATGGGTGCATAAACAATTTCCTCAACATCCTGTTGTTTTTTCTTAGCCATTTTAGTAGTCCTCCTTCCTTAAAATCAGCTCAGGTCAAGCATTTCCATATAATATTCACCGTTCTGGGCAATATAGTCCTTGCGGCTTTGGAGATTGTCGCCTAAAAGGATATCAAACATAGTAGCAGTTCGTTCCACATTTTCAGGAGTTACCCTGATTAAACGACGGGTTGCAGGATGCATAGTGGTCAGGCTCATCATTTCAGGTTGGTTTTCACCAAGACCTTTACTACGCTTGATTTCATATTCATCCCTTTCTTTTGAAAGTCCCTCTTCAATAAGTTTGGAAACTATCCTGTCCTTTTCGGCGTCGGTGTAGGCAAATAGCTTTTCACCCTTACGCTTTGTTTTTAAAATGCTGATTTCATACAAAGGAGATTCAGCAATATAGACCTTACCCACATCAATAAGCGTAGGCATAAGCCTGTATATCATAGTTAAAACGAGAGTTCGGATCTGGAAGCCGTCAACATCGGCATCGGTACAGATTATAACCTTGTCCCAACGAAGATTGTCTAAAGAAAAGCTTTCCACATTCTTGTTGTGTTTGGAGGATATTTCTATTCCACAGCCCAACACTCTTACTAAATCAAGGATAATATCACTTTTAAATATCTTTGCAAGGTCAGCCTTCAGGCAATTTAAAATTTTACCCCTGATAGGCATAATAGCCTGAAAATTCGGGTCACGGGCAAGCTTACAGGAGCCTAAAGCCGAGTCGCCCTCAACTATATAGACCTCACGAATTGATGTGTCCTTGCTTCTGCAATCAACGAATTTTTCAACTCTGTTGGTAACATCCATTGTGCCTGTTAGCTTTTTCTTTACATCTATTCTAACCTTTTCTGCATTTTCTCTTGAACGCTTGTTAACAAGCACCTGATTGGTTATTTTTTCTGCATCGGTTTTATTTTCAATGAAATAAATCTCTAACTGATGACGCAAAAATTCCGTCATAGCATCCTGAATAAACTTGTTATTTATTGCCTTCTTGGTTTGGTTTTCATAGCTTGTTTGAGTGGAGAAGGAGTTTATAACAAGGCATAAACAATCAGCAACATCCACAAAGGTTATTTTGCTTTCATTTTTGTTATATTTTCCGTTCTGCTTCAAGTATTGGTCAATTGCAAAAACAAAGGCATTTCTAACAGCCTTGTCAGGCGAGCCACCATGCTCAAGCCAGCTTGAGTTGTGGTAGTATTCAAGCACATTTACAGTTGTTGAAAAGCAGAAGGCAAATTGCATCTTAACCTTATATTCAGGCTTGTCCTCACGGTCACGACCTTTTCTCTCGGCATCCCATACCTCAATTGTGGTAAAGGAGTTTTCACCTACTGACTGCTTTAAGTAATCCACAATTCCGTCCTTGTAGAAATATTCGTACATTTCCATACCTTCGTCGGTTTCATTGTAGAGTACGAATTTTAGTCCTGCATTGGTCATTGCCTGCTTTTCCAAAACATCTTTGTAGTATTCGACGGGGATATTTATGTCGGTAAACACATCTCGGTCAGGACGCCAATGAACAGTGGAGCCTGTCTGCTTACTGTTTGTTGGCTCTTTTGAAAGCCCGCCGATATTTTTACCCTTTTCAAAGTGCAGAGTATATAAAAATCCGTCACGGACAACCGATACATTCATAAACTCAGAGGAGTACTGAGTTGCGCAGGCACCAAGTCCGTTCAAGCCTAAGCTATACTCATACATACCACCGTCGTTGTTTTCATATTTACCACCTGCGTAAAGCTCGCAGTACACAAGCTCCCAGTTGTAGCGTTGCTCTTTTTGGTTAAAGTCAAGGGGTATGCCTCTGCCATAGTCCCTTACCTCTATTGATTGATCACGAAAACGGGTTACTTCTATAATTTTTCCGTAACCCTCTCTTGCTTCGTCTATTGAATTTGAAAGTATTTCAAAAAAAGAATGACAACATCCGTCAAGTCCGTCCGAGCCGAATATAACGGCAGGGCGTTTTCTCACTCTTTCCTCATCCTTTAAAAGAGTAAGGCTTTCGTTGTCGTATTGCTCCTTTTTTTTAGGCATTTCATTCACTCCGTCCATGTTTCTTTTATCTTATTTATTATACTATTAAAAGCACTGCCCTGTCAAATTTTTCACAAAATTTTAAAGAAATTGTAATTATTGGAAAAAATCGAGGGTGAGCTTTTTTAGTTTTTTTCCAAGGAAAATCAAGGCAATCAGGTTGGGAATTGCCATAAAGGCGTTTAGGGTGTCGGATAACTCCCATACTGCCGATATATTCATAATACATCCAAAAAAACAAGCCGACACATATAAAACTCTGTATATAGGAATACCCTTTTTTTTGAACAAAAATTCAACACACTTTTCTCCGTAATAGTACCAGGCAATAATTGATGCAAAGGAGAATAAAATTAGTCCTGTGCTTACTATTATGTCACCGAATGGAAGCACATTTTTAAAGGCTATATGAACCAAAAGTCCCTTATTGGTGACAAAAGTATCCTGCCATACTCCTGAGGAGATAACCACCAAGGCAGTTATAGTGCACATTATGATTGTGTCAAAAAAAACCTCGAATGTACCCCACATACCCTGAATCACAGGGTGGGACACATCTGCAGATGCGTGAGCAATTGGTGCACTGCCAAGACCTGCCTCGTTGGTGAAAAGTCCCCTTGAAACCCCTGTTCTTATAATATAGCCGATGCTTGCACCACTGAAGCCACCGATTATAGATTGACCATTAAAAGCACTTTTAAAAATCAAAAGAAGGGAAGGCAGGAGGTTTTTATAGTTGGCAATAAGCACAATTATGGCAGTGCCCATATAGAAAAATGCCATAAAGGGAACTAATATTTCAGCGACGGAAGAAATCCTTTTAATGCCACCGATAAGCACAAACCCACAAAGAACAGAGAGGATCACTCCACATAGGCAAGGATTTATGCCAAAGGACATATAAATTCCTTCTGAAAGGGAATTTGCCTGCACCATATTTCCTATTCCAAAGGAGGACAATGCACCAAATATGGAAAATAAAACTGCAAGTGAGTGTGAGCCGATTCCATTTTCTATGTAATACATAGGTCCGCCATAAAAACCAGTATCATTTTTTTTTCGATAGGCTACTGCAAGTGTAACCTCTGAATATTTTATAACCATTCCTATCAGGGCAGAGGTCCACATCCAGAAAATTGCTCCCGGTCCACCCATACCGATTGCAACTGCAACCCCGACAATGTTGCCTGTTCCCACAGTGGCAGCAAGAGCAGTTGAAACAGCGGCAAAGGGGGAAATAGAGCTTGAATTTTCAGAGGATTTGTCCCTTTTGATATTTAAAATGGTATTTTTTAAAACCACATTAAATTTTTTAAAAATTATACCCTTTGTTAAAAAGGTAAGCCGAAGTCCTGTAACAAGCATAAGAATAAGCATGGGAGGGCCCCATAATATTGAGTTATTTAAAAATTCAAGAACCTTCATAAAGTATATAAACCTCTTATATAGCTAATAAAAATAAGTACTATTTGATTATATTAAGCAGGAGTGGAAATTATTAGAAAAAACTTGACAAAACAAGGAACAAATGTTATAATAACTAAAATATATTAGTTTACATTTATAGGTATAGTCTATGAATGCTACATAGTAGTTTGTTCGTATTGCGAATAATAAGGGAGGAAATTTTTTATGAAAAAGATTTTGAAAACAATTGCAGCAGTAACACTTTTAGCATCAGTGCTTTCAGTTTTTGCAGGATGCTCAGGTAATAACTCAAAGCTCACAATAGCAGTTCCTAATGACACAACAAACGAAGCTCGTGCTTTGTTATTATTAGAGGAGCAGGGAATTATCACCTTGAAAGAGGGCGTTGGAATTACTGCAACAATCAAGGATATTCAGGATAACCCATACGACATTAAGTTCAATGAGGTTGAGGCAGCACAATTGCCTAATGTTTTGCAGGATGTTGACTATGCAGTTATCAACTCAAACTTTGCAATTGAGGCAGGAATCAATCCTGTTAAGGACTCGCTTGCAATCGAAGGCTCATCCTCTGCTTACAGTAACATTTTAGCAGTTAAGGAAGGCAACGAGGCATCAGATAAGATAAAGGCACTTGTTGCAGCTTTGCAAAGTGAAGATGTTAAGAAATTTATCGAAGAAAAATATGAAGGTGCAGTTGTTAGCACAGTTGATACTTTAACAGACGGTTATGATGCGACTGTTGACTATAGCAAAATCGCAGGCGAAAAGATTACAGTTGCTGCATCTCCAACTCCACACGCAGAAATCCTTGCAATTGCAAAGGAAATTTTAGCAAAGAAGAATGTTGAACTTGATGTTAAGGAGTTCACAGACTATGTTCAACCAAACAATGTTGTTGAAAGTGGCGAGGTTGATGCAAACTATTTCCAACATACTCCATACTTAGATGATTTCAATAAGGAAAACGGAACACATATCGTATCTGTGGCTGCAATTCATGTTGAGCCAATCGGAATTTATGGTGGAAAGCAAGATAGTCTTGATGCAATAAAGAACAACTAATTAAACGGATTTTTACCGACCTGTGTTATGAGCCGTTAAAAGCTTAACAGGTCGGTTATTGCATTTTAAAGGGAAATCATAGGATTTTAAGAAGAGAGGACAGAGAATTTGTTATGATTGAGATTAAAAACTTAAAAAAGACCTTCTATGTGGACGGAGCTGAGGTTGTTGCATTGAAGGATGTTAATATCAAAATCAATGACGGGGATATTTATGGCGTTATCGGAATGAGTGGTGCAGGAAAAAGCACATTAGTCCGTTGTATCAATATGCTTGAAAGACCAACAGAGGGAACTGTTGAAATAGATGGTCAGGATATTGGTAGTCTTTCCGAAAAGGATTTGAGAGAGGTAAGACGAAATGTGACAATGATTTTCCAGGGCTTTAATCTTTTGATGCAAAGAACCTGTCTTAAAAATATTTGTTTTCCTTTAGAGCTTGCAGGAGTTAAAAAGCAGGAAGCGAAGAAAAAAGCAATGGAGCTTTTAGAAATTGTGGGACTTCCTGATAAGGCAAATGCATATCCTGCACAGTTGTCGGGTGGTCAACAACAGAGAATTGCAATAGCAAGAGCGTTGGCAACCAACCCTAAGGTGCTTTTGTGCGACGAGGCAACAAGCGCATTAGACCCAAAAACAACTCATTCTATATTGGAGCTTATAAAGGATATAAACCAAAAGCTCGGTATAACTGTGATTATAATCACTCATCAGATGAGCGTTGTTGAGGAGATTTGCAATCGTGTTGCTATCCTTGATGATGGACAAGTAGTTGAGGAAGGCTTGGTCGGGGATATATTCTCAAACCCGAAATCAAACGCTGCAAAAAGACTTGTGTTCCCTGACAGCTCGGGAGGAGCTTTGACGAAAACTAAGGGAGAAAGCTGCATAAGGGTAGTATTTAACGGAGCAGATGCAGCAGGCTCACCATTGATTGCAAAAATGGCAATTGAAGAAAATATCGAAGCAAATATATGGGCAGCATCAACCAAGACAATTGGTGGCAGAGCCTATGGAAATATGCTGTTGGGAATTTCAGATGGCAGAGAAAATGTTAAAAAGGCTATGGACTACTTAGAGAGGATTCCTGATATTATTGTAGAGGAGGTAACCGATTATGCTGAATAACTTATTTACACCTGAGGTTATAGAAGAAACTTTAGAAATTTTAAAAAGTGAATTTCTTCTTGCAACTTGGGAGACAGTATATGTAACGGTGCTTGCAACCCTGTTTGCAATAATAATAGGCTTACCTTTGGGAGTTTTGTTGGTAGCTGGCGAGAAAAACGGAGTTATGCCACTTCCCAAACCCTTTATGCATGCACTTGGAGTTATTATAAACCTGTTAAGGTCAGTTCCATTCTTGATTTTAATGATAATGGTTTTTCCTTTAACAAGAGCAATTGTGGGAACGGTTGTTGGTACTGAGGCATCTATTGTGCCATTGGTAATTGCAGCTTTTCCATTTGTGGCAAGACTTGCAGAGAGTAGTTTAAGAGAGGTTAACCCAAATATAATTGAGGCAGCACAGAGTATGGGTGCATCACCCTTTCAGATTATTGTAAGGGTTATGCTTCCAGAGAGCTTTCCGTCTTTGATATCCAATGCAACCATTGCAATCACAACTATCCTTGGATATTCTGCAATGAGTGGTATTATTGGTGGTGGAGGATTGGGAAAGATAGCCATAAACTATGGATATTACAGGTATAAATATCTTGTGATGCTTGCGGCAGTCATATTATTGATTGTTCTTGTGCAGATATTCCAATCGGTAGGAACTCATCTTGCAACAAAATCGGACAAGAGATTAAAGGGACGCAGTTAATTAAGTTTTTACATAATTTTATAAAGAGAGAAGTGATAAAATGTTAGAGTATGAGCAACTAAGACTTGAAATGCAGGGACTTGAAAAAAACATTACAGATTTGAGGGATTCACTTTGACATAGCAGGCGCTATGAAAGAGGTTGAAGAATTGGAAAAGGTAAGTGCGGAGGACGGATTCTGGGACGATTTGGAGAATTCTCAGAAGGTGCTCCAGAAAACCAAGCAGCTGAAGGATAAAATAGAAGGCTATGAAAAATTGAAGTCAAGCTGGGAAGATGTGTTGGTGCTTATCGATATGGCAGATGAGGAAAACGACGAGAGTATGCTCCCTGAGGTGGAGAAAAGCTGTAAGGAAATAAACGATACCTTAGAGAAAATGACCTTGGAAACCCTTTTGTCAGGTAATTACGATAAGAATAATGCAATTATGACCTTCCACGCAGGAGCAGGTGGTACTGAGGCACAGGATTGGTGCGAAATGCTTATTAGAATGTACCAGATGTATGCCCAGAAAAACGGATACACAACCACAGTTCTTGATATGCTTCCCGGAGATGATGCGGGAACAAAAAGTGCAACCATTATGGTAAGTGGTTTAAATGCTTATGGGTATTTAAAATGCGAAAAGGGTGTTCACAGATTGGTGAGAATTTCACCCTTTGATGCATCAGGAAGACGACACACTTCATTTGCTTCGATTGAGGTTATGCCCGAGATTGATGATGATGTGGAAATAAACATAAGAACTGAGGACTTGAAGGTGGATACCTATAGAGCAAGTGGAGCAGGAGGTCAGCATGTAAACAAAACTGACTCAGCTATCCGTATAACTCATATTCCAACAGGGGTTGTGGTGTCCTGCCAGACTCAGAGGTCACAGCATCAGAACAGAGAATATGCAATGCGAATGCTGAAGGCAAAGCTCGTTGAAATAGCTGAGCAACAACAAAAGGAAAAGATTGAGGATATCAAGGGTGTTCAGAAGGAAATTGCATGGGGAAGCCAGATAAGGTCATATGTTTTCCATCCATATAATCTTGTTAAAGACCATCGCACTAACTTCGAAATGGGTAATATAGGTGCAGTTATGGACGGAGATTTGAATGGATTTATAAACGAATACCTGAAGAAAAAGAGTATGGGTCAATTGACCGAATAAAAAGGGGAGATAGGCATTGAAAAAAGGATTGTGTTTTTTAATAATTTTGATTTTGATGTCAGCAACAGGTTGTAAAAAGGAAGAAAAAAATAAAAATGTGGCTACAGAGTTTACTGCAATAGAGCTTTTTACCAAAGAGGATGCAACAAGCCTGATAGGTAGTGAGCCTGATGTGAGTGAGGAAAATACCAGAATGAAATCCTCTGTTTTATATACCTTTCAGCCTGTGGGACAAAATGACCCAATTATAATTGAGTTGTTTTCACCAAATCAAAAAAGGGATGCCGAAAAGGTCAATGCATTATATGAGGACAGGAGAGAGCAAAGAACAAGTGCTCAGGATATAGCTGGCTTTGGAGAAAAGGCATTTTTAGCATATCCGTCCTTAAATATTTATAAGGATGGGTATATGGTGGTGGTAACTGCCGGCTCAGGCTCGGACGAAGCACAAAAGGAGCTATTGTTAAGAGCATCCTCTGTGGTTTGTGAAAGACTTGATGAATTTTTAAAGGAAAATTCAACTAATAACAAATAATAAAAAATCCTGTGTTAATTAACACGGGATTTTTTTAATAAGCTCCTTTGTAATAAGTCCTGTTATGATGCCTGTTATTGCACCACTTACTAATAGTACAGGGAGATAATATATAACTGAGGTTGTTTTTAAAATGATGCCTGCCGCCAATAATTGACCTACATTGTGCATTGTTCCACCGGATAAGCTTACACCCACAATGGATAATCGGTTAGTTCTTTTTAGGCTTATCATAGCAAAAAGACTAAACAGTCCCCCGAAAAGAGAGTACCAGAACGCCTGAAAGCCTGAAAATAGCAAGCAGGAAACCAAAACCTTCAGTATAAGAACTAATAAAGCCTCTTTTTTTCCGAGTTTATATAGTGTAAATAAAATTGCTATATTGGAAAAGCCAAGCTTTACTCCCGGTATGGGAATAGGAGAGGGAATAAGGCTTTCTATGTATCCAAGCACAAGTGCAACTGCAGTTACTATTGAAACTGTGGCTATACTTTTGTTTTTCATATCACTTTTTCCTCATATTATAGTAATTTTTAAGGGACGATTTCAATCGTCCCTTATTTTAGTCAATAACTATCTTCCAATTTTCATCCCTGTGGGCATCAAAGCACATTTTAATCTGGTCTATACTATTTTTTTCCTCTGCAATGGGAGGAAGCTCATCAAGAGAGAAATATCCTGTTGATATAGTTTCAATATTTTCTAAAAATTCTCCACCCAATTCCTTGCACAAAACATAAGCAGTTATAATATTGTGGATATATTTTTTGGGACAATGCTTTCTTTTATCGTGAAGAGCAATGAGTCTTACAGGCTCTGCTTTTAAGCCTGCCTCCTCATAAATTTCCTTGACGGTGTTGGAGGCAATGGATTGGTCCATATCCACCCATCCACCAGGAAGCGACCATCTTCCGTCATTTTCCTGAACAAGCAACACTTTATCGTCCTTGAAGATTGCGGCTCTTGTGTCTAATTTGGGAGTTTGAAACCCTGTTTCGTTGCAGAAAAGCTCTTCAACCTTTTCCTTTTCGATTCCTGTTTGGTAGCTTAGTATTTCTGCCGAGATTTCTCTTATTCTTTCAAATCTGCCTCGGTCAAATATGTTTTTGGTATATGCAAGTCCACATTGCGCCAGAGCCTGAAGTTCCTGTGCCCAGGAGAACCATGGCTCATACTTATCCTTTTCAACCATATAAATCAAATCCTTCTGTTGTTTTTGTTCATATTCTGGGACTTTAGTCTGCTACGACGCTTTTTACGACGCCTTTTTCTGCGGATGTTTGCAGTTATAATAAGATATAAAAGCAGTATTACAGGGATAAGGAAGAAGGGACTTGTTAAAATGTTCAATATAAAGTGAATAACTGCAAGAATTTTATCCCTTTTTACATCATTTCCTGCAATAAGATTTGTTGTGCCGATATCCTCACCATGATAGCTATAGGTTACGCTACCCAATATCTCACCCTTGGTTATTGGTGCTTTTATTTCATCGTTGAGGGTTATTTTTGGAGTTATTTCCGAAACCTTAGCATTGTTGGGGAGTATAACCGATAATTCAGTTTCAGGTGACAGAGCAACCCTCACATCATTTTTTGCCTCATATACAGCAGAATCGTGAACAACATCATCCAGACCTGCTATTTTATGATACTTGTAGTTTTCAAAGGTATATTCAAACAAAGCCTTTGTATCTTCAAAGGAATGATATATTCCGTCTGAGAGGTCTGCCTTCAAAACAACACTAATCAATTGCATCTCGCCTTTTTCGGCAGATGCCACAAGACAATAGCCTGCCTCCTCTGTGTAGCCTGTTTTAATTCCTGTTGCATATTTATATATATAATTTACATTTCTATATCTGCTCACAAGATGGTTAGTGGTTGATAAAACTCTTTCCTCGGTGTAATGCTCATTTGCAGGAATTCTGTAAAGGACAGTTTTAACTATCTCCCTGAATTTTTGATTTTGCATTGCATACTTTGCAAGGATTGCCAAATCCTCTGCAGTTGTGTAGTGATTGTCGTCATGGAAGCCGTGAGCGTTCTGGTAGTGAGTACCCTTTAAGCCAAGCTCGGTGGCTTTGGTGTTCATCATTGTGCTAAATCCCTCTAAGCTTCCACCAATATGCTCTGCAATCACATTTGCAGAATCATTTGCAGAATAAACCAAAAGTCCATATAGCAGCTGCTCTAATGTGAGGGTTTCTCCAACCTTTAAGCCCATATGAGAATGCTCAAGAGTGATAGGCTCAATGGCAGTTCTGCTTGCAGTGACGCTGTCGGCTAAATTACCATTCTCCAGTGCCAAAATTGCAGTCATAATTTTAGTTGTACTGGCAGGGTATAGCTTTTGGGATTTATTTTTTTCATATAGAATATCCCCTGTTTTCTCGTCAATTAAAATAGCAGCTGCTGCGTGTGGCTCAGGGAAGGTAGAAAGTTCTATCTCCTGAGTACTTGAGCCTGTACCCTCAGGTGCTGCCATTGACAATGGTGAACAGGTTGAGGATATTATTAGGCATAGTATAAATGATAGTAATTTATTTTTCATCAAATAACTCCTGACCTATAGCAAAATGTTTATGCCATATGATTATATATTTGTTTAACTTTGTTTTTTAAAGTTGTTTTTTTAAATTCAATTTAGCTTAATATATATTATATAATAAAAGAGTTTTTTTTTCAAGGTCTTTTATCCTATAAAATAAAAAAAGGACAAATTTTTCAAATTGTCCTTTTATATAAATCAAACACTTACTCCACTCATAAGTCCACCTGCTATGGCAAAGTAAACAATCACTATAATTCCCAACACAATTCGATAGTAGCCGAACGCCTTGAAGTCGTGCTTTCTTATATAGCCCATTAAAAAACGAATTGACCAAAGGGATACTAAATAGGAAACTGCAGTGCCTATAATGAGTATCAATAAGCCACCATTTTCAAACACAAAACCATTTTCCACTATGTATTTTACACATCTTAAAAGGCTTGCTCCCACCATAACGGGTATTGCAAGGAAGAAGGAAAATTCTGCTGCTACCTCTCGGGATGTGCCGATTAAAACTGCACCAAGAATGGTTGCACCTGAACGGGATGTGCCTGGAACCATTGCAAGCACCTGACATAGCCCTATTATAAATGCAACCTTATAGCTCATCTGGGAGATGCTTGTGATTTTTGGTGTTTTGTTTTTGCTTTCAATCACTATAAATAAAATTCCATAGATTATGAGAGTGAGTGCAATAACAAAGGGTGTGGATAAAAAGTCCTCAACAATATCATCTAAGAATAAGCCTATTATAGCGGCAGGGAGAACAGATACAATAACCTTTGCCCACATAGTAAGGGTTTGTTTTTTTTCTTCTGCTATCTTTTTGGGTGATATGGGGTTTAACTTGTTAAAATACAAGGTCACAACTGCAAGTATTGAGCCAAATTGGATTACCACCAAAAAAAGATTTATAAAGTTTTCAGGTTGCGAAAGCTTTAAGAATTGGTTTGCTAAAATAAGATGTCCTGTGCTTGAAATAGGTAACCACTCGGTTATTCCCTGAATAATTCCAAAAACAATTGTTTTAAATATTTCCAATATTGATGCCATATATGATACTCCTCTTATTTCATAAGTTTTTCTGCATAATTTTTCACAAGGTCAAGAATTGAATCCTCGTCTAACTTCGATAAATTCACGCAAATGTCATACTCCGATGCCATTCCCCAATTTCCATTACTGTAGTAGTTGTAATAGGCACGACGCTTTTTGTCCATCTTTGATATTTTAGTTTTTGCCTGTGCTTCAGAAATTCCATACTCTGTTTGTATTCTCCTGATTCTGTCCTCAATATCGGCATATATGTATAAATTCAGGGTATTTATTTCCTCATCGTTGTGAAGGACATAATTTGAGCATCTGCCAACAATAACACAAGAACTTTCGTGTGCAAGCTGCTTTATTGTTTCGGATTGGGCAATAAATAGCCTGTCATTTAACGGCATTTCATAAATTCCACCAAGCATTCCGTGAAAGGATGAGCCTGTTGACAGGGAATATAAAAGTGAATTTGAAGCTTTTTCGTCTGCATCTTTAGAAATTTCAGGGTCGATATTATTATTTTTTGCAGCCATTTCCACAAGCTCATTATCGTAGTATTTAATTTTAAGAAAATCTGCAATTTTCTTTCCTAATTCACGACCACCACTTCCGTATTGTCTGCCAATTGTAATAACAAGATTTTTCATATTCAGCCCTCCTTATATAGTCTTTTGTATATATCCTCATACTTGTTGACTTTTTTGATATATTCACGGGTTTCTGAGTAGGGGATATTATAAAGGGTTTTTGAGTCTTTTGAGTATTCGGGATTTGATAGCCAATCCGATACCTTTCCCATACCTGCATTATATGCTGCAAGAACAACATCTCGGTTGTTGAATATACTTGAGAGATATCTGAGATAGTAGCATCCCATTCTTATATTTAGTTGTGGGTTGTTAAGCTCGGACAGGTCAGCATCAATGCCCATTTTCTCAAATATCCACAAGGCAGTTTCGTCAGTTATCTGCATTAAGCCTGTGGCAACTGATGATTTTGCATCCTTATTAAAATTGCTTTCTGCCCTTATGACTGACATAACAAAGTATTCATCAAGCTCATATTCCTTGCAGGCAGAAGATATATCCTCTCTATAATCAAGAGGGTACATAAAGCCGATTAAAAAGCCAAAACCAATACGCAGTACAACAGCAGTTATAACAAGGGATACGCCCCATATAATTATTTTCTTCAAAGCTCTTTCCTCAATTGCTCAATTATTTTTTTTGCCTCTAATGACAATTCATTCAAAGTACCATTATTATATATCACAAAGTCAGATTTTTCAAGATAAAATTCATCATTAGGCTGAGAGTTTACACGATTTTCAGCATCCTCTATGGTGATAAAATCACGACTGACAATTCGTTTAAGCCTTAGGCTTTTATCTGCAAGAACCGACACAACATAGTCGCAAATTCCGTCTAACGAATACTCAAATAACAATGGTGCATCAAGGCAGATTATAGGTGAGGAGGCATTGGCAATTGCCAGATTTAACTCCTCGCGGATATATTCATTTAGAATTTCATTAAGCTTATTCAAGGCATTCTTATCCGAAAAAACAAGGCTTCCTAACTTTTTTCTTATAAGCTCACCGTTTTCGTTTATATATTCATCACCAAAGGCTTTGGCAATTGCCGTTAAGCTGGGTGATTTTGGCTCTGTGACCTTTCTTGCCAAAAGGTCGCAATCTATGATCTCGATATTATTTTTTTCAAATTCTCTTGCAACAAGGCTTTTACCTGTGCCACTACCACCTGTGAGTCCTATCAGCATAAAAAATCACATCCCTTCATCTTTATTTTTTGCTCTCGGTAAGAGTGATGCCTAACACTATCAAGCCACAACCTGTTATACTGAATATGGTGAGTGGCTCGTTTAAAAATATCGCACCTAATAGCACACTTGAAATTGGCTCAATCGTGGATAAAATTCCTGCTTCTGCAGCACCCTCCTTTAAAATTCCTAACTGGAAAAGAGGAAGTGCCACCAAAGTAACAAGTGCTGATATAAGAATAGATATTATCCAGGAATAAGGAGCTATATCAAAGGTTAGCGCATTTGAGAAAAGGGCAAGAAAAAGGGTAGTCACACTCATTATTATTGATAAATAAAAGGTGAGCTTTAGGTAGTTCATTTTATCGAGCCCTGATTTATCAAGATATATCACATTGAAGGCAAATAAACTGCCTGCTAAAAGTGAGAGTATAACACCTGTTATGCTTCCGCCCTCGCTATCCTTTGCAAACATCATAATTCCAATGGTTATGATAATGCTTGAAAAGATTGTTCGTCTTTTTAACTTTTCACCAAAGACTGCAACGCACACAAACACTATTAAAACAGGGTAAATATAGTGAATAACAGTTGCAAGTCCTACCGATATAAAATCATATGAGGAATATAGGCAAATTAGCATAAAAGCGTTGCCAAAAACCCCAAGATTTAAAATTTTAATAAGCTCTTTTTTTGAAATTTTTAAGGAAATTTTTTTCACCCTCATAATTAAGTATAGAACGGGTAAGCATAAAAAAGACCTTAAAAATGTTATAGTTATACTATTTATTCCACCTCTGTATGCAAATTTTGCAAGAACGGGGGTAAGGCCATAGATAAATGCAGAAATTGCTAAGTATAGCTTTCCTTTTTTCAATTTTATTTCATCTCCCTACATACTTTAAATGGTATATCTATTTTAGAATATGTAAGGAAAATGAATTTGGTCAAATTAGTATTTATTTACATTGAATGGGACTTTTTTACGCATTCATCCATTGCATCAATCACAGCAGCGCGGAAGCCTTTTTCCTCTAAAACTCTGACTGCTTCAATTGTGGTTCCGTTAGGTGAGCACACCATATCCTTTAATTCACCTGGATGTAGGTCAGTTTCCAAAACCATTTTTGCCGAGCCAAGAACTGCTTGTGCTGCAAAGGTGTATGCCTGATTTCTGGGCATTCCTGATTTGACTGCTCCGTCTGCCATTGCTTCGATAAGCATAAAAACATAGGCAGGAGAGGAGCCTGAAACTGCAGTGACTGCATCCATAAGATTTTCAGGAACGATTTCAGCCTTTCCAAAACTTTTGAATATATTTGTTATTATACCCATATCCTTGTCGGTTATTTTGGAATTTGGTGTTAATGCCGACATTGATTCTCCAACCAAAGCAGGAGTGTTGGGCATAACACGGACTAATTTAACAGGCTTTTGAAATGCTTTCTCAATTTTTTCTATTGATTGACCTGCGGCAATTGACACAACAATTGTGTCAGGGGATAAAATATCCTTAATCTCATCAATCACATTATATAAAAATTGTGGCTTCACTGCTAAAACAAGAACATCCTTGATTGCTGATTCCTTGTTGTTGTCAGTAGTTTGTATTTTAAATTTTTCCGACAAATTTGAAAGTGCATCCTGACTTTTATCTGAGGCAATAATATCGTTGGGTGAGTAAATTCCTGCCTTAATAATTCCTCCGATAATAGCGCCTGCCATATTTCCTGCACCAATAAATCCTATCATTTTATCTGTCCTTTCTTATCATTTGTTTTCTTTTCCTTTAAATATATTAACTCTTTATTTATTTCAGCTCCGTATAAAAGAATAGTCATACAAAAATACAGCCATAAAATAACAAGTATTATCGCTGTAAGACTTCCATATATACGGGAGTAATTTGCAAAATTATTTATATAAATTGAAAATAGATATGAGAATAGCACCCAGCCAAGACTGGTGAACAATGCTCCAGGTAATTGGCATACAAAGGAGATTTTTCTGCTTGAAAAAGTTTCATACAAAATAGAGAAAAATAAAACTAAAAGTAAAAAAAGCATACTATATTGAAACATACTCATATCAATTGTGAGCCATGGATTATTGCTGTCTAAAAAGCTTAAAATTCTGCTTCCAAAAAGGATTACGCCTAAGGATAGCAATAACACTACAGCAAAAATTATTGTGTATAAAAATGACACTAATATATCAGTTATAAACAATTTCCTTTTCGGGATTTTATAAATCACCTTAATTCCTCTCTCAATTGCCGCAAAGCCTCGGGATGCAGACCACAAAGTAGTTGCCGCACTTATTGAAATAAGTGAAATTGTGGGCTTTGAAAAAATCTCATTGATTAGCTCTGTAATAAGAGAATAGAGATTTGACGGAATTATAACAGGTATAATGTTCATAAAATCTGCTTTGTCAAAAGGTATGAAATATTTTGTAACTGACAATATAATCATCATAAAGGGAATAGAGGAGATAATTAAAAAGTATGCCGATTGGGCGGCATAGACAGTGATATTATCATCGATTCCCTTTTTAATAAAGGTATAAAGCCATTTAAAAAACTTCATATAACCACTCCTGGTTGCAGTTTAATGGGGTAGAGGAACGGGTGTTAGAAAGCACCTCGTTCCTCATTTTTTCATAACTTAGATTTCTGTGCCCTTAGAAATAGCAAGTGGGAAGCTCTTTTGTCCAATCAATTTTCTTCCCTTGGTAATGGATACCTCTTTATCAAATACCACAAAGTCAAGCTCAACTCCCGATTCGATAACTGAGTCCTGCATAATGATTGAATTGGTAATAACTGCACCCTTTTTAACCTTAACAGCTCTTGACAAAATACAATTTTTAACAGTTCCCTCAATCACACAACCATCGGATATGAAGCTGTTTTCAACAACTGCATCCTTGCTATACTTGGTTGGTACCTGGTCCTTTGTTTTTGTGTAGATTGGGTTTTCAGGATTGAAAAGATCACCTCTTATGTCCTCATTCAAGAAATCTGTGTTAATCTGGTAGTAGGATTTTAAGGAATCGACCTTACCTAAATAACCATTAAATTCGTAGCCGAACATTCTCAAGCCATCAATTTTCTGAGCAAGTGCATCCTTAACAAAATCGTGATTTCCTCTTGCTGAGCATTCGTCAATAATACTTTCCAACAATGCCTTTTCCATAACATATAAATCAAGACTGACATTCGTGGTCTTAGGATAGTAAGGCTTTTTTTCTATATCGGTAATTCTCTGATCCTCGTCAATATCAAATAAAACAAATCTTGAAAGCTCACTCTCATCAACGCCCTTGATATTTTTATAAACTGCAGTGATATCTGCCTGGTTGTTGATATGTGCTTCCATAACCTCGTTAAGATTTATATTATATACTGCAGTTCCCAAGGATAGAATAACATAGGTCTGGTGGCTTCTTCTTATAAAGTCACGGATACCTGCCAAAACATCAATATCTCCCTGTGGAACATGATAAGTATCTGCGCCAAGACTTGGAGGGAGGATATTGAGTCCTTGCTTTTTTCTGTCCAAATCCCAAGGCTTGCCTGATTTTATGTGGTCCATAAGTGATGAATAATTCTTTTTTGTTGCAACTCCTATATTGGTAATATTCGCATTTGCCATACAGGAGAGGATAAAGTCGATTATTCTATATCTTCCTGCAACAGGGAGAGCGAGTGATGCACGAATATCGGTGATAGGGGGTATCTTCTCGGAGCCTGCCAGGATTATTCCCATAGTATCTTTCATATTAAAACATTCCTTTCAAAAATATAATGTTAACTGTGGTGTTAGATTTCCACCATAGAGTTCTGAGGGATATTTTCATTTTCCTTAATAGTTGCTCCGCTCTCGACTAAAACAATTCCGTTGGTGCACATAGCCGATGCATATTTGTTGTCCTCAGACTCAGTAACACCAAGAGTTGCACCATCCATAATTTTTGCCTGACTTCCAATAACACATTTTTTCAATGTGACATTTTTGCCTATAACTACTCCAGGCATAATAACCGAGTCCTCAACTTTTGAGCCCTCACCGATTAAAACTGCACTTGAAATAATGGAATTTGAAACCTCTCCGTTTATAATACAACCTTCAGTTACTGTGCTATTGGTGATTTTTACATTCATGCCGATATATTGTGGTGACAAAGCAAAGCTTCTTGAGTATATACTCCAATGCCTATCTGTTAAATTAAATTCAGGCTCATCACCCAAAAGGTCCATATTAGCCTCCCACAGACTTTGAATGGTACCAACATCCTTCCAATAGCCTTCAAATTTCCAGCTCACCATTTTTTCGTGATTTTCAAGCATTTTAGGAATAACATTTTTACCAAAATCGTTTGAGGAAGTAGGGTCATTTTCGTCCTCGGTGAGATATTTTTTCATAATCTCATAGTTGAATATATAAATACCCATAGATGCAAGATTGCTTTTTGGATTTTTAGGCTTTTCCTCAAATTCCACAATATTGCCTTCATCATCCACATTCATTATTCCAAATCTTGAAGCCTCTTCCCAGGGAACAGGCATTACTGCAATAGTAATTGCAGCATTTGTTTTCTTGTGCACCTTCAGCATTTCACCATAGTGCATTTTGTATATGTGGTCGCCTGATAGAACAAGCACATTATTAGGTGAAAAGCCTTCAAGGAAGCCTAAGTTCTGATAAATGGCATTGGCAGTTCCCTTATACCATTCTCCTGCCTTCTGACTTTGATAGGGAGGGAGAACATAAACGCCTCCATTATTTCTGTCCAGATCCCAAGGATTGCCGTTACCTATGTAGGTGTTCAGCTCCAGGGGTTGATATTGAGTTAAAACGCCAACGGTGTCAATTCCTGAATGAACACAATTGGAAAGAGGAAAATCAATAATCCTATATTTTCCCCCAAAGGGTACTGCAGGCTTTGCAATATTTTTTGTGAGTGCACCAAGTCTGCTTCCTTGCCCTCCTGCAAGAATCATAGCTACACAATCTTTTGCTTTCATACGCTTCTCCGTTTCTGTCGGGAAAATACCCGGCTAATTTTATTTTTATTCTGATTTTATTATATACATCACAGACAATCCATCCAAGTTCACATCAATGGAATATGGCATATCACCAACAGGCTTTTTGGTTGCCTTATATAATCTTTTTCTGTTAATCCTGTTGCCGCCAAATTTTTTCCATTCACTTGAGAATATAATTTCATAGGTGGATTTTTCAGGCACTCCTATTTTATATTTCTTTCTTTCAACAGGGGTGAAATTAGCAGCCACTATAACAGACGATTTTTCACTCTTTCTCATATATGTGAGAACTGAGTTGTCGGCATCATCACTATTTATCCAGGAAAATCCGTCCCAATTGTCCTCAATCTCCCAAAAGGCACTGTGGTCAACATAGAACTGATTTAATTCCTTAACATATTGAATAAGCTTTTTATGCTGAGGCATATCTAGAAGATTCCATTCTAACTCCTCATCATAACGCCATTCTAAAAATTGTCCGAACTCTCCACCCATAAACAACATTTTCTTGCCAGGCATAGACATAAAATATCCCAGTAATGCACGATAAGACTTAAATTTCTGCTCATAATCCCCGAACATTTTATCAATGAGTGAGTGTTTTCCGTGCACTACCTCATCATGAGATAATGGGAGAA
Organism: Clostridia bacterium; assembly: GCA_045649415.1. Classification (GTDB taxonomy): domain Bacteria; phylum Bacillota; class Clostridia; order UBA1381; family UBA1381; genus CAKSQL01. The sequence continues at coordinate 24,191 of JAZRPY010000014.1, forward strand.
TGAAATTCTCCGAATAGGCATAGCACATAAGGAAGGTTAAAAGGTTGTGGTTAGGCTTCCTGAATAACGGGTCCATTGACATATATCTCAGGGTGTCATTCATCCAACCCATATTCCATTTATAGTTGAAGCCTAAGCCACCCTGATGAACTGCCCTTGTAACCTGCGGCCATGCAGTTGATTCCTCGGCAATCATTAGAAAATTCGGGAAGGAGTTAAACATCACTTTATTTAGGTTTTGCAAAAACTCCATAGCCTCAAGATTTCCGTTGCCACCATATTTGTTTGGGAGCCATTCCCCGTCATTTCTGCTATAATCACGATAAAGCATAGAGGAAACTGCATCAACTCTTAAGCCGTCAATATGAAATTCCTCTGCCCAGAAATATGCCGACGACATCAAGAAGGAAATAACCTCCTTTTTTGAGTAGTCAAAAACCATAGTCCCCCAATCCTTGTGTTCACCAAGTCTTGAATCGGCATACTCAAAGGTAGGTGTTCCGTCAAACATATATAATCCAAACTGATCCTTTGGAAAATGTGCAGGTACCCAATCCATAATAACGGATATACCTGCGTTGTGACAGGAGTCAATGAAATATTTCAGACCATCGCTGTCTCCATATCTTTTAGTAGGGGAGAAATAGCCTGTGACCTGATATCCCCATGAGCCGTCAAAGGGATATTCTGTTAGAGGCATAAGCTCAACATGGGTATAGTTCATTTCTTTTAAGTATGGAATTAAAAGGTCTGAATATTCACGATAGGTATAAAAGCTTCCGTCCTCACGGGTTTTCCAACTTCCTAAGTGCATTTCATATATGAGCATAGGCTTATTGTAGGGAGAGGTTTTATCTCTTTTAGAAATCCACTTTTTGTCACGCCACTTATATTTTGAAATGTGTGGAACTATTGAGGCAGTTCCGGGACGAAGCTCGGAATCCGTAGCGAAGGGGTCAGCCTTTAAAATGGTTGTGCCTGCCTTTGAAGTTATGGCATATTTATAGAGCGTTCCCTCTGTGATATTTGAAAAAACTCCATACCATACTCCTGTTGTGCCTATTTTTTTTAAATTATAACCGTCATTTGTCCAATTATTAAAATCTCCTGATAAATGCACATCTATCGCACTTGGTGCCCACACTGCAAATCTCCAGCCCTCTTTTATTTTGTGTGCACCAAGAAATTTATAGGACTGAAAATTTGCGCCTTCATTGAAAAGGTACAACTGCATTTCACTTATATCTGCCCATTGGTCTTTTTTTTCTTGTACCATTCTTTATCCTCCTGATAAGTTTTATGTAAGATTTATCTGCGCATAACTATCTATATCTAAATTATAACATAAAAAAAACATTTAGTAAATACCAATAAAGTATAAAAATTACGCTAAATATTGTCAATTGTGCACAAAATACAACAAAATTCTGCAGATTATTTGTTATGTATAACTTATTTTGGAGAGGACATTATTTATATTCTATGTACATAATAAAAATATATAAATAATCGATGAAATATTAAAATTTCTACATAATATTCGTAAAACATATTGACAATTTAACTAAAATAGGTTAGAATATTATTGTATGCTTAATATTTCTTTAAACTGTTAATCTGGGTATGTTGAATTATCGGGATTAATGTGTTAAGTATAAATGCCGAAGTAAAAAATATTCACAAAATTCGGTTGAACATATATTTTTATACATAAACTTTATATTCAGCATCCCCTGTTATATGATTTTTAAGAAAATAAACAAAAAACTTGGGGGTGATTTTATCAATACTTTAGCAATTACATTTTTAGCAACAACTATTGTATTTGCGCTGCTTAGTATTGCATCATTCTTCATTGGAATATCTTATAGGAAAAAGATATCGGAGGCAGAGATAGGCTCTGCAGAGGAAAGAGCAAAGGCAATTATTGAGGAGGCAGAAAAAAATGCTGCCTCAAAAAAGCGTGAATTATTGTTGGAAGCAAAGGAAGAAAATCAAAGGCTCAGACAGGCAACTGATGCAGAGATTAAGGACAGAAGGCGTGAACTTTCAAATCAGGAAAGAAGAATAACTCAAAAGGAAGAAAATCTTGATAAGAAAACTGAAAATCTTGAGAAAAAGGAACAGTCCTTGAACCAAAAGATTAAAGAGCTTGAGAAAAAAGATGCAGAAATTGACGAAATAAAAAGACAGCAAATGGAAAGTCTGGAGAAAATATCGGGAATGACAAGGGAAGAGGCTCGACAGAGCTTGTTCCACGATATTGAGGAGCAGACACGACATGAAGCTGCAATTATGGTTAAAGAAATTGAGCAACAAGCAAAAGAAAATGCGGAGAAAAACGCAAAGAATATTGTGGCAATGTCAATTCAAAAGGTGGCAGCAGATCATGTTGCCGAAACAACAGTGTCGGTTGTTGCCTTGCCTTCTGATGAAATGAAGGGCAGAATTATTGGTCGTGAAGGCAGAAATATAAGAGCAATCGAAACTCTAACAGGTGTTGATTTGATAATCGACGATACACCTGAAGCAGTTATTTTATCAAGCTTTGACCCTGTTCGCCGTGAGGTGGCAAGGGTTGCGTTGGAAAAGCTTATCGTTGACGGAAGAATTCATCCAGCTCGCATTGAGGAAACTGTGGACAAGGCTCGTGCAGAGGTTGAAGCACAGATTAAGCAGGAGGGTGAGGCTGCAACCTTTGAAACAGGTGTGCATGGCTTACATCCTGAGCTTATCAAGCTTCTTGGTAAGATGAAATTTAGAACAAGCTATGGTCAGAATGTGTTAAAGCACTCAATTGAGGTTTCCCATTTGGCAGGAGTTATGGCAGGGGAGCTTGGAGTGGATGTTACATTGGCAAAGCGTGCAGGTTTGTTGCACGATATTGGTAAGGCAGTTGACCACGAGGTTGAAGGCTCACATGTAACCATTGGCTCGGATATCGCAAAGAAATATCGTGAAAACAGTGAAATAATTCATGCAATTGCAGCTCACCATGGTGATGTTGACGCAGAAACAATTATTGCACAGATTGTTCAGGCAGCAGATGCAATTTCTGCAGCTCGTCCTGGTGCAAGACGAGAAAATCTTGAAACATATATCAAGCGTCTTGAGAAGTTAGAGGAAATTGCAAATGATTTTGACGGAGTTGAAAAGTCCTTTGCAATTCAGGCAGGAAGAGAAATCAGAATTATGGTTAAGCCTGACACAGTTGATGATGCAGGAATGATTTTGATAGGTAAGGATATCGTTAAGAGAATTGAAAGTGAGCTTGAATATCCCGGACAAATCAAGGTCAGTCTGATTAGAGAAACTCGTGCTGTGGATTACGCAAAATAAAAAAGCAAAAATAAGTGGGATTTAAAGTCCCACTTTTTTGTTCATATTATGCTTATACCAGAAGGTATTTAGAATGGAGATTTTATGAAGATTTTAGCAATCGGGGATATTGTGTCCCAGACAGGCAGAAAAATGGTGTTTGAGCATCTGGAAAAATTAAGAAATCAGGTTGATTTGGTTGTTGCCAATTGCGAGAATGCATCCCATGGCAGAGGCTTATCAAAGCCTGTTTATGAGGAATTGACCAGAGCAGGAATTGATGTGATGACTATGGGAAATCACACATGGGGATGCCCTGACATATATGGGGTTTTAGAGTATAACAACAATATTATCCGTCCTGAAAATTTTGAGTGTGATTGCCCTGGAGTGGGGAAAATGGTGGCAGTTGCAAGAAATGGTGTTAGAGTCGGGGTTTTGAATATTATAGGCAGAACCTATATGACACCTGCTCAAAATCCCTTTATTGTTGCCGAAAAAAGCGTTGAGGCATTAAAGAAAAAATTAGATATAGTGATAGTTGATTTTCATGCCGAGGCAACAAGTGAGAAGGTTGCCATGGGATATTTCCTTGACGGGAAGGTATCAGTTGTTTTTGGCACTCATACCCATGTGCAGACTGCCGACGAAATTATACTCCCAAAGGGAACAGGATATATAACCGATTTGGGAATGACTGGACCTGTTCACTCAGTTCTTGGTGTTAAAAAAGAGCTTATCATAGATAAATTCATAACAGGTATGCCTAAAAAACACGAGATTGCAACGGGTATTGGACAATTTTGTGGATGTATATTTGATATTGATGAAAAGACAGGAAAAACCAAAGAAATTGTGCGAATTTTTGAAAGAGAAGAAAATTTATAATATTTCAGCTAATTTGTTGTTCTGTGCATAATAATTCATATGATGCATATTTTCATGTAAATAAGGCAAAAAGTATTGACAAATGGGCGATAAAGGGATAAAATAAGAAAAAATAATGTCGAGTTACGACAATATGATAGTTTTGGAGGGAAAAATAATGAAAAAGACTTTATCTTTAGTAATGGCAGCAATCCTTGCTTTAGGGGCTTTGGCAGGCTGTGGTGAAAAGGAAGACCCCAACACATTGGTTATTGGTGGTATCGGTCCTATAACAGGTCCTGCAGCAGCTTATGGTCAGGGCGTAAAAAATGGCGCAGAGCTTGCAGTTGAAGAAATCAATGCAGCAGGTGGCGTTAATGGTATGAAGCTTGCTTTGAAGTTTGAGGACGATGAGCACGATGCTGAAAAATCAGTTAATGCATATAACACATTGAAGGATAAGAACATGAAGGTGCTTATGGGTTCAGTAACAAGTATTCCTTGTGTTGCAGTTGCAGATAAAACATTTGAGGACAATATGTTCCAGCTAACTCCATCAGGCTCATCTGTAGAGTGTATTGCAAATCCAAATGCATTCAGAATTTGTTTCAGTGATCCTAACCAGGGTATTGCATCAGCTCAATATATAGCAGAAAACAAGCTTGCAACAAAGGTTGCAGTAATCTATAACAGCTCTGATGTTTATTCACAGGGTATCTATGAAAAGTTTGCAGTTGAAGCAAAGACAAGAAATCTTAATGTAGTTGTTGCAGAAGCTTTCACAAAGGATTCAGCAACTGACTTCACAGTTCAGCTTCAGAAGATTAAGGAAAGTGGCGCAGAGCTTGTGTTCCTTCCAATCTACTATCAGGAAGCAGCACTTATACTAACTCAGGCAGACAAGGCAGGTCTTGATGTTAAGTTCTTCGGTTGTGACGGTCTTGATGGTCTTATCGGTCAGTTGGGCGAAGATGCAGCATTGGCTAACGGAGTTATGCTATTAACACCATTCGCAGCAGATGCAACAGATGAAAAGACAGTTGCTTTTGTTGCTGCATATAAGAATAGCTTTAATAATGAAATTCCTAACCAGTTTGCAGCAGATGCATATGATGCTATCTATACAATTAAGGCAGCTTTAGAGGATGCAGGCGTAGCAGACCCAACAATTTCTGTTTATGACCTTTGCGAGAAATTGAAGGCATCAATGGTTAAAATCACTGTTGAAGGCGTAACAGGTACTATGAACTGGGATGAGTCAGGCGAGCCTACTAAGGAGCCAAAGGCTATGTATATCCAGGACGGTTCATATAAGGCTATGTAATTTATTTAATTAAGGTTAATAAAGTCACGGCAGAGCTGTACTAAATACAGCTCTGTTGTGGTTTTGAAAGTATAAAGGAAAAAGGATAGATTTACACGAAATGAGGTATTTCACCAAATGAGTTTTTTATCGTACTTTGTAACAGGAATTAGTCTTGGAAGCATATATGCACTGATTGCTCTGGGCTATACAATGGTATATGGAATTGCAAAAATGCTTAACTTTGCTCACGGTGATGTTATTATGATAGGTGGTTATGTGGCATTTACTGCTATAACCACAATGCATTTTCCAATCTGGATTTCGATTCTAATTAGCATCGTTGCCTGCATAATTTTAGGTATCGTGATTGAAAAGGTGGCATATAAGCCACTAAGAAATGCATCACCTCTTGCAATTTTAATCACTGCAATTGGTGTGAGCTATTTGTTGCAGAATGTTGCACTTTTAATATTCGGCTCAGCTGCAAAGAGCTTCACATCTGTTGTACCAAGATTTTCCGTAGGTGAGGAATTAAATATCACAGGAGAAACAATTGTCACAATTGTTGTAGCAGTTATAATTGTTATTGCACTTTCCTGGTTCGTTAAAAAAACCAAGCAGGGAAGAGCAATGCTGGCAGTATCCGAGGATAAGGGTGCAGCGCAGCTTATGGGAATAAATGTAAACAGTACAATTTCCCTTACCTTTGCCATCGGCTCAGGTCTGGCTGCAGTTGCAAGTATTTTACTGTGCTCAACATATCCTCAAATCAGTCCATACACAGGTGCAATGCCTGGTATCAAGGCATTCACAGCTGCAGTATTTGGAGGAATAGGAAGTATTCCCGGTGCTATGATTGGCGGAATTGTTTTGGGAGTTATCGAGAGTCTTGGTAAGGCATACATATCCTCTCAGCTTTCGGATGCGATAGTGTTCGGAGTGCTGATAGTAGTACTTTTGGTTAAGCCTACAGGCTTATTTGGTAAGAAAATAAATGAGAAGGTGTAGGTGATAGTATATGTCTAAAAAGTTAAATTTCAAAATTTCAGATAAATGCATCACCTATATGATGGTAACAATCGCATTTTTAGTATCACAGATATTTGTATCTTCGGGAGCTGCATCCTTTAAATTTCAAGGCTTGCTAATCCCTATATCAATAAATATTCTGCTTGCAATATCCCTAAATCTTGTGGTTGGAATATCGGGAGAATTAAGTCTTGGTCATGCAGGCTTTATGTGTGTGGGTGCATATATGGGTAGTCTTTTTTCAATACTCACTCAGAATATAATAACCCAATCCTTCATAAGATTTCCTCTTGCTATAATTGTGGGTGGTATATTTGCAGCAATTATAGGCTTTCTTGTGGGAATACCTGTTTTAAGACTAAGGGGTGACTATCTTGCCATTGTAACTCTTGCATTTGGTGAGATTATTAAAAATATTTTCAATTGCATCTATCTTGCATATGATAAGAACGGAGTGTTCTTCACAATGAGCTCTGATGCTTACACAAAGCATGTCTTTGATTTGGAAACAAAGCACGAGCTTATTAAGGGAGCACAGGGAATAACAGGTACGCCTCAGGATTCCACCTTCTTTATATGCTTTATTGTGATTATTATTACACTTATAATTTTGTTGAATCTCATTGACTCAAAAACAGGCAGAAATATAATGGCTGCAAGAGATAACAGAATTGCAGCAGAGGCAATGGGAATAAATGTAACAAGAGTGAAGATGACTGCATTTGTTGTTTCTGCATTTATTGCAGGTGTGGCAGGCGTGTTATTCTCTCATAATTTAAAAACTCTTGTTGCAGTTAAATTTGACTATAATATGTCTATTCTTATATTGGTATTCGTTGTGCTTGGTGGAATGAAAACTATGAGAAATGTGATTATAGCAACCACTATTTTATATGCATTGCCTGAATACTTAAGAGGATTGGCAGACTATAGAATGTTAATCTATGCAATTATACTTATTGCTATGATGCTTCTTAACAATAGTGAAAAGTTTGATGTTTTCAAAAAGAAGCTGTCGGTGCGAAATCTTATTAAAGGAAAGAAAAATAGTCCTCGGGGAGGTGCTAACTGATGGCTATATTGGAAACAAAAGATTTAGGAATTTATTTTGGTGGATTAAAGGCAGTTAACAAATTAAATTTAAAAATTGAAAAGGGTGAGCTTTATGGATTGATAGGTCCTAACGGAGCAGGAAAAACCACCGTTTTCAATCTGCTTACAGGTGTATATCAACCAACAATGGGAGAGTTCTATTTTGATGGTGAGCTTATTAACGGATTAACTCCTGTTGCCATTAACAAAAAGGGTATTGCAAGAACCTTCCAGAATATCCGTCTGTTCAAGAATATGAGCGTTATCGATAATGTTAAGGTGGGCTTCCACAACAGTATCGACTATAATATGGCAGAGGGAATTTTAAGAGTCGGCAGATTTAAAAAGAATGAAGAGGAAACAACTGAAAAAGCTATGGCACTTTTGAAGGTGTTTGACATTGATAAAGACAGTAAAACCATTGCATCAAATCTCCCTTACGGAAAGCAGAGAAAATTGGAGATTGCAAGAGCGTTGGCAACTAATCCCAAGCTTTTGTTGTTAGATGAGCCTGCAGCAGGTATGAACCCTAATGAAACTGCCGAGTTGATGGAGACAATCCGATTTGTCAGAGATGAATTTGATATGACAATTTTGCTCATTGAGCACGATATGAAGCTGGTTGGTGGAATTTGTGAAAAGCTTACAGTTCTGAATTTTGGTACAGTTTTGGCAGAAGGAAATACCGGGGAGGTTTTAAACGACCCTAAAGTAATCACAGCTTATATCGGTGAAGATGATTAAGGAGGAACGCTTGTGCTTAAAATTGATAATGTAGAAGTATCTTATGGTATGATAAATGCCATAAAGGGTGTATCCTTCGAGGTTAAGGAGGGCGAGATTGTTGCGTTGATTGGCTCTAACGGAGCAGGGAAAACAACAATTTTGCACACAATAACTGGTCTTATCACTCCCAAGGCAGGAGAAATTCATTTTGAGGAGCAGGATATAACTAAAAAGCCTGCTCACAAAATTGTTGGTATGGGAATGGCTCATGTGCCTGAGGGAAGAAGAATATTTCAGGAGCTTTCAGTTTATGAAAACTTAAAGCTTGGTGCATTCTTATTAAAGGACAAAAAGCATATTGATGATAATTTAAGGTATGTATATCAGCATTTTCCAAGACTGAAGGAGAGAAAAAATCAGATAGCAGGAACTCTGTCGGGCGGAGAACAACAGATGCTTGCTATGGGACGAGCGCTGATGTCAAGTCCCAAGATTTTGCTTATGGATGAGCCTTCAATGGGCTTGTCACCAATTCTTGTTAATGAAATATTTCAGATTATAAGAGAGGTTTCCAAGGACGGAACAACGGTGTTGTTGGTTGAGCAAAATGCTAAAAAAGCATTGTCTATTGCTGACAGAGCGTATGTTCTTGAAACAGGTAAGATTATATTGTCGGGAAATGCTTCAGAGCTTATGAATAACGACCAGGTCAAGAAGGCATACTTAGGCGAATAAAATTAAAGATTTATGTAAAAAATCAGGATATTGAGGGAGTATCCTGATTTTTTAGTTGCATAATAAAATTTTTAAAATATTATGGTAATAGCAACAAAAAACCAGTATAAATTTTTAAAATTTGTGACATATCACAATTGATAATAATTCAAAATTGTGCTATAATAATGCTATATTTGTAAAAAAATGAATTTTTTGGAATTTATTTATTCATTTTATATAAAATCGGAGGTTTTAATAATGTTATCAAAAAAAGCAATGGGAATAAGTCCCTCAGCAACTCTTGCAATTGATGCAAAGTTCAAGGAAATGAAAGCAAAGGGTGAGGATGTTGTGGGATTTGGTGCAGGGGAGCCTGATTTTGACACCCCTCAACATATAAAGGATGCGGCAATTCGTGCAATATGCGAAAATCAAACAAGATATACTCCTGCTTCAGGAACAATTGCACTCAGAAATGCAGTTAGTAAAAAGTTTAAGGAGGAAAATGGCCTTGACTATAACTACACAAATATTGTGATTTCAAATGGTGCAAAGCATTCACTCGTGAATGCATTTATGGCGATCTGTAACCCTGGTGATGAGGTTATTATTCCTGCACCTTTTTGGGTAAGCTATTATGAAATGGTTAAGCTTGCAGATGGTGAGCCTGTGGTTGTAACAACAAAGGAAGAAAATGAATTTAAGATGACTGCAAAAGAACTTGAGGCCGCTATTACAGATAAAACAAAAGCAGTTATAATCAACAGTCCGTCAAATCCAACAGGTATGGTATATACCGAGGAGGAATTGAGAGAAATTGCAGATGTTGCAGTTAAAAATGATATTTATGTGATTTCAGATGAGATATATGAGCATTTAATCTATGAGGGAAAGCATGTTAGTATTGCATCCTTCAATGAGGAAATAAAGAAAAGAACTATTGTAATCAACGGTGTATCCAAAACCTATGCTATGACAGGCTGGAGAATTGGATATGCTGCCGCAAATGATGAAATTGCAAAGATTATGGGAAGTATCCAATCCCATGCAGCATCAAACCCTAACTCAATTGCACAGGCAGCAACAATTGCAGCACTTGAGGGTGGAATGGACTGCGTAAATGAAATGAAGGAGCAGTTTAAACTAAGGCGTGATTATATGGTGGATGCAATAAATAGTATAGAAAATGTCAGCTGCTCAAAGCCTGCTGGTGCATTTTATGTTATGGTTGGCATTAAGGACCTAATCGGCAAGACCTTATATGGAGTAAAGATAAACAGTGCTGATGACTTTGCAAAGGTATTCTTGGATGTGGCAAAGGTAGCAGTAGTTCCGGGAAATGCCTTTGGTGCTCCTGAGTATATCAGATGGTCGTATGCAACAAGCCTTGAAAATATCAAGGAAGGCGTAGCAAGACTTGAGAAATTTATTAAAAATGAATTTTAAAAAGGTATAATTTTCCCCTTGTACGAATAGATATTAAATGACACAGGTCTGATAAAATATCTTATGTACAAGGGGTTGTTTTTTTGGTCCACATAAATTTTAAGAGGGTATCATGGATAATAATATCAGTTCTTTTTTTAACAGGCTTTATTATAGGTGCCTTTTATCTTGCTTTATCTGAAGAGGACAAGGAGTTATATTTGTATTTGTCGGGATTTTTTGAAGGTCAGGGTGGAGTGGATAATCAAATGTCTGTTTTTAAAGCCTCACTCCTTGATAACTTAAAGCTATCCCTTATTCTTTTAATATCGGGATTTTTTAGAATAGGGGCAGTGACGCCCTTGGGTTGTGCCGCTGTAAAGGGGTTTGTGAACGGATTTTCAGTATCGGCCTTTGTGAGATATTATGGTATAAAGGGATTATTTGTTCCCTTGTCGTCAATTATTTCGAGTATAATTTATATCCCTGTTCTTATTGTTTTTTGTGCAAGAGCATTTGTGTTCTCTATAGAAAATGAAAAAAAAGACAAAACAAAATCAGGAAAATATTTAATTTTTTCTCTTGCCTGTTTTTCTATATTTTGTGTGGTTTCATTTTTTGACGGATATGTTACCACAAAATTTATAAAGTTATTGACTCCCATTATAATCACAGGCTGATAATGGGGGAATATGGAAAGAATTTTTTGTGAAAAAAACCTGTACAAATCAAAAAAAATGTGTTATCATAGTTTATGGATTATCAATTGAAATGGGGGACTAAGATGAGAAGGTACATTGATGACTTTGCCCACTTTCTAGAGGGTAAGAAGTCAGAAAACACAATTCAGTCCTACAAAGGAGATATATCACACTATACGGATTTTTTGAATAAAAAGAACATTTTTGATTACGAAAGCACTAATAAAACTATAGTGATTACATATCTTTTATACTTGCAAAAGTCAGGAAGGGCAAATGCCACAGTGTCAAGAACTCTGGCATCTATAAGAGCCTTTTATGACTACTTGATAAGGGACAGGGGAATAGAGATGATTGACCCTACTCTTAACTTGGAAACACCGAAAATTGAAAGAAAGCTACCCACTATCTTAACAACAGGTGAGGTAGAATTATTTTTAGAGCAGCCTAATGCAACAGATTGTAAGGGCGTTCGTGACAAGGCAATGCTCGAGCTTTTGTATGCTGCAGGAATAAGAGTGTCCGAGCTTATAAAATTAAAGCTTAAAGATGTGAATTTGTCGGTGGGTTTTGTAAGATGTAAGGACGAAAAACACGAAAGAATTATACCTATCGGCAATATTGCAAAAATGGCACTTTCAGAGTATATAGAAACTGCCAGGGATAGTATGCTTAAGGATAAAGAGGAAACAGCACTATTTGTTAATTGCTCGGGAAAAGAGCTTTCAAGACAGGGCTTCTGGAAAATAGTGAAGCAGTATCAGAAGAAGGCAAATATAAAAACCGAGATAACTCCTCATGTTCTCAGGCACTCCTTTGCGGCACATCTGCTTGAAAATGGAGCAGATTTAAAGGCTATTCAGGAAATGCTTGGTCATGCAGATATTTCCTCCACTCAGAACTATTCAAGACTAATCAATTCAAGAGTGAGAGAGGTATATCAAAAAGCACATCCGAGAGCGTAAAAACTACATATTGGCTGACCTTTTTAAAGGTCAGCTTTTTATTTTTTATATAATTTGCTTTAAAATAAGAATTATGCTTGACGGAACTATAAAATTTTGGTAAAATGAAATAAGTATATTATAATGTATATAAATATGTAGCAAATAGAGAAAGGCGTTGGAAACTTTATGAAGAACACTGAAAAAACAATGGACAAAATTGTTGCATTATGTAAGGGCAGAGGCTATATTTTCCCGGGAAGTGAAATTTATGGTGGTCTGGCTAATACATGGGACTATGGTCCTTTGGGAGTTGAGTATAAAAATAATGTGAAAAAAGCCTGGTGGAAAAAGTTCATTCAGGAATCAAAATATAATGTGGGAGTGGATTGTGCTATCCTTATGAATCCGCAAACCTGGGTTGCATCAGGTCATGTTGGTGGATTTTCGGACCCATTGATGGATTGTCGTGAGTGTAAGGCTCGTCACAGAGCAGACAAGCTTATTGAGGACTTTGCTTTCCAGAAGGGTGAGAGCGTTGTTGTTGACGGCTGGAGTAAGGACAAGATGATGGAATACATTGACGAGAATAATATTTCGTGTCCTGAGTGTGGAAAGCATAATTTCACAGCCATCCGTGAGTTTAATCTTATGTTTAAAACCTTCCAGGGTGTTACTGAGGACTCTACCTCAACAGTTTATCTAAGACCTGAAACTGCACAGGGTATCTTTGTTAATTTCAAGAGTGTTCAAAGAACTTCAAGAAAGAAGGTTCCTTTTGGAATTGGTCAGGTTGGTAAATCCTTCAGAAATGAAATCACTCCTGGTAACTTCACCTTCAGAACCCGTGAGTTTGAACAGATGGAGCTTGAATTCTTCTGTGCACCAGGAACTGACTTGGATTGGTTCTATTATTGGAAGGATTTCTGTATGCAATGGTTGAAGGATTTGGGAATAAAAGAGGAAAATGTTCGTTTCCGTGACCATTCGCCTGAGGAATTATCACACTATTCAAAGGCAACCACAGATATTGAATTTGTGTTCCCATTTGGTTGGGGTGAGCTTTGGGGAATTGCAGACAGAACTGATTTTGACTTAAAGCAGCACCAGACTCATTCTGGAGAGAGTATGGAATATATTGATCCTATAACCAACGAAAGATATGTACCATATTGCGTTGAGCCATCATTAGGAGCAGACAGAGTTGCACTTGCATTTCTTGTTGAAGCATATGATGAAGAGGAATTAGAAGGTGGAGATAGCAGAGTTGTAATGCATCTGCATCCTGCATTGGCACCTGTTAAGGCTGCTGTTCTTCCATTATCAAAGAAGCTTTCTGAGGGTGCTGAAGAGGTATATCAAAATCTGTCTAAAAAATTCAATTGTGAATATGACGAGGCAGGCTCAATTGGTAAGCGTTATCGCAGACAGGACGAAATTGGAACTCCATTCTGTATAACCTATGATTTCGACTCGGAAACTGACGGATGTGTTACAGTTCGTGACCGTGACACAATGGAACAGGAAAGAATAAAAATCGCTGATTTAGAGGCGTTTTTAGAATCAAAAATGGAATTTTAAAAAAGGAGGACTAAGAGTATGTCTTTGGGAAAGGAATTTAAAGAGTTCATAACAAGAGGAAATGTTATGGATATGGCTGTCGGTGTTATCATAGGTGGTGCATTCACAAGCATTGTTACTTCTCTCACAAAGGATATTATCACACCTTGCATCGGATTGATAACAGGCAAAATTGATGTTTCAAAGTTTCAATTAGCAATTGGTGACAACTTAGTTATCGCATATGGAATGTTCTTGCAGGCTATTATTAACTTCTTGATTACTGCAGTGGCAGTATTTGCACTCATCAAGGTTATTAACACTATCAGGAATAGACTTGAGTCTTTATCGAAGAAGGAAGAGCCTGTTGAGGAGGTAGTGGAAGAACCTCAGATTTCAAACGAGGAAGCACTTTTAACTGAAATCAGGGATTTGTTAAAGGAAAAAGCAGCTAAATAATAGTAAAAGAATTAAAAAAACGATCTTTAAGGGTCGTTTTTTTTTGTGCCTTTAAAATCACAAGCCCAAGAAATAAAACATATATTATACTATAGAAAAATATATGACTATAAAGGGGGAAAATATATATGACAACAGGCGTGATAGCAGTAATTGGAGCAGTCACAACAGCAGTCAGACTTGAAAAAGCAATAGGAAGGGAAACAAAGCTAACGGTGAGAGTTTTAGCCACACCCAAAGCAATAAATAATGGAGGCTGTTCGTATTCAGTAAAAACAAAGGCAGAGAATCTGCCAATCCTTATGGAAGTAGCAACGAAATATAAAATAAGGGTAAAGGAATATTATTTAGTGGAAATAAATAATGGGAAAGAGGAATATCATGCTATATCTTGATAATGCAGCAACCTCATATATAAAGCCAAAAAGCTTTTATCGGGAAATGAATAAATGCACAAGACATTTAAGTGTCAATTCGGGGAGAGGTGGGCACAAATATTCTGTTTTGGGTGCAAAGGGAATAATGGAAACCTCGGAAAAGCTATCCTTACTTTTCAATATTGACAATCCTGAAGATATTGCATATTCCTATAATGCAACAATGTCGTTAAATCAGGCAATAGGAGGAGTGCTTTCAAAAGGTGGCCATGCGATAGTAACTCAAATGGAGCATAACAGTGTTTTAAGACCTATAAACAAGCTCGGAAATTACACCGTTGTGTCGGCAGATAATAAGGGAAGAATAGCACCACAGGATATTAAGAATGCAATCAGGGAGGATACAAAGCTCATAGTCTGTACCCATGCCTCCAATGTGTCGGGAACGGTTGAGCCTATTGAGGAGATAGGTAAAATTGCAAGAAAAAATAACATTCTATTTCTTGTGGACGGAGCACAGACTGCAGGTGGTAAAAAAATTGATGTAAAAAAAATGAATATTGATATGCTTGCCTTTTCTGCTCATAAAGGACTTTTAGGTCCATTGGGTGTAGGAGGCTTGTATGTCAGGGATGGAGTCAGGATAGAGCCCATTATATCGGGAGGTACAGGCTCAATGTCAAAGTTTCTTGAACAACCCGAATATATGCCTGATTTGTTGCAGGCAGGAACTATGAACACACCTGCCATTGTGGCTTTGGGAAAATCCCTTGACTATATCAAAGCCTGTGGTGTTGAGCAAATATCAAAAATGCAAGAATATCTTGCATACTCTTTAATTGAAGGATTATTGAATATCAAAGGGGTAAGCGTTTATGGGATATTGAATAGCAATGAGGGGGAAAGGAACGGAACTGTGCTATTTAATATTGATGGAATGGAAAGCAGCAGATTAGAGGAAATTTTAAACAGAGACTACAAAATTGCCACAAGAGGTGGCTGGCATTGTGCATACTCTGCGCATTGTGCCTTAGGAACTGAGGAAACGGGTGGAGTAAGAGCAAGCTTTGGAGCATTCTCAAAGAATAAAGATGTAAAAGGATTATTGAGTGCAATAAACAGAATTTCAAAAAAAATGCCATAGCCTTTATAATCTGGCTATGGCAAAGCTATGGTGGAAATATTACTTGCAAAAAACATGCTTACCGATAGTTTTAATAACAGGTCTTGTTCTTATCCATGCATTTGTGGCAGTTCGTGGATTGTAGTAGTAAATGGCGCCACCTGTGGGGTCCCAACCATTGAGTGCATCACGGGCTGCCTTGTAGCAGGAATCATTAACTGGAGTGTTAATTTGTCCGTCGGATACTGCAGTAAAAGCACCCTGTTGGTATATAACCCCTGCTATTGTGCCGGGGAAGGAGGAGTGCTTTACCCTATTTAAAACAACTGCACCGATTGCCACTTGTCCCTCATAGCTTTCGCCTCGTGCTTCTCCGTTGATAACCCTTGCCAATAAATTCACATCAGAGGAATATGATGAGGAATTTCCTGTGGGAAGCCCTATTTTTGCCAAGGTTTTAGGACCTGCCACGCCATCGGGAGTAAGACCGTGCTTTCGTTGAAATTTTTTAACTCCCGCCTCAGTTTTTGCACCATAAATACCGTCAACATAGCCTGTCATATACCCCCATTTAATCAATCTTGATTGAATATTTCTTACCTCCTGACCTCTTGAGCCTCGTCTGGATAGGGCGTATGCAATTGACGGGAATGCGATTGAAATTATTAGAATAAGTATAAGCATTTTCTTTCTCATAGTATATGCTCCTTTATAAAATTTCTGCTTTATTTATAGTAGTTTTTCTAAAAAAATAAAATTTATGCTGAATATGGAGATTTAATATAATGCTAAAAAGAATTGAATATGACAGAAATGCAGCAGTTGAGTATGCACAAAGGTGGGCATTGTCGAGAAATCCTGAATATTTTGACTTTCATGGAATAGGCGGCGATTGCACTAATTTTGCATCTCAATCGGTTTATGCGGGTTGTGGGGTTATGAATTATACTAAAACCTTCGGGTGGTACTATATAAGTCCTGATAATCGTACGCCATCCTGGACGGGAGTGGAGTATTTTTATAATTTTATGGTAAATAACATATCTCAGGGTCCGTATGCCACAGAGGTGGATATATCTATGGCAGAGCCGGGGGATATTATTCAGCTTGGTGACAACACAGATAATTTCTATCATTCTCTTGTGGTTCTTAATAGAACAGAAGAAAATATATATATTGCGGCTCATACAAATGACGCTTTATATAGACCTTTGTCCGATTATAGCTATGCCAAATCAAGGTGCATACACATTCTTGGTGCGTTCATTTGGGAATAGTGCATATAAATCACAAGTAATCTCAAGAGAATATGTATAAACAGTACAAAAAAATATAAAACACTTTACTTTGATAAATCGATACAGTATAATAGTCTATGTTAACGAAATTGTGCGAAAGGCACAGGTTAAGAAAGGATAGATTATTATGAAAAAAATCACTTCATTATTATTGGCACTTGTACTTGGAGCTTCAATGCTTGCAGGTTGTAACAATGCAGAGGAAAAGAATGCTGAGGACACATCTTTAGCAGATGTTCAAGCAAAGGGTAGCTTTGTTGTTGGTCTTGATGCAACATTTGCTCCTATGGGCTTCACAGACGAAAATGGTGAAATTGTTGGCTTCGACATCGACCTTGCAAAAGCAGTTGGAGAAAAGCTTGGCGTTGAGGTAACCTTCCAACCAATCGATTGGGATTCAAAGTCAATGGAATTGGCTGCAAAGAACATCGATGTTATCTGGAACGGCTTCTCAATCACAGAGGAACGCAAGAAGGAAGTTCTATTCACAGATGCATATTTAACAACAGGTCAGGTTATCGTTGTTAAGGCAGATTCTGAAATTGCAACAAAGGCAGACTTAGCAGGCAAGAAGATTGCATTGCAGGATGGTAGCACAAGTGAGGATGCATTAAAGGCTGACGAGGCTACATATGCTTCAATCGGTGACGAGAACATTTCAAAGTTCAAGGAGAACACACAAGTTCTTATGGAGGTTGAAACAGGCAGAGTGGATGCAGCAGTTATCGACGAAATCTTCGTTCGTTACTACTTAGCAAAGGAAAGTATGCTTGATAAGTTCAAGGTATTGGAAGAAAGCTTTGCAGATGAGGACTATGGTGTTGGCGGCAGACTTGGTGAAGATTCATTTATGACTGCAATCAATGACGCTATCAAGGCTTGCATTGAAGACGGAACTGCTTCTGAATATGCAATCAAGTGGTTCGGCGAGGATATGTACAAATAATAAAATTGCTTTTTAAAAAAGTAGGGTTGTGCGAAGGTATTTTCGCACAACCCAATTTTGAGTTTATGCTTATGGAGGTATTATAAGTGGATTTTGTGAATGATATAATAGTTTTAATGCCACAGATATTAGAGGGCTTAAAGGTGACAATGGAGCTTTTTTGTATGACTCTTGTTTTGTCATTACCTTTGGGACTTATTTTATCCTTGGGCAGAATATCATCAATAAAGCCATTGAGATGGATAATTCAGTTGTATCTTTTGGTGTTTCGAGGAACACCATTGATGCTTCAATTGTTCTTCTTCTATTTTGGTTTACCCTTCATTATGATTGCGAATCCATTTGGTGATGGTGCCTTCAGGATAGTTCTGGACAGATATCCGGCAGCATTATTGGCATTCGTTTTAAACTATGCCGCATACTTTGCCGAAATTTTCAGAGGTGGAATTATTGGCGTGAATAAAGGTCAGTACGAGGCGTCAAAGGCGTTGGGACTAAACTCATTCCAGACAATGCGATATGTTGTAATTCCACAGATGCTAAGAACAGTTGTTCCACCTGTTGCCAATGAAACAATCGTGTTGGTTAAGGATACTGCACTTGTTTCCTCAATAGCATTGATTGATATGCTTAAAAAGGCACAACAGGCAGTAAACAGGGATATGAATGTAACAGCATACTTTGTTGTGGCAGTTATATATCTTGCCATAACCTTAGTGCTTACATATATATTTGAAAAAACAGAAAAGAAATTGTCTGTGACAGGACAGAGTAATATAAGCTGATAAAAAAACCGAGGCATTTGCCTCGGTTTTTAGTTTTCCTTATTCATTATTTCAATAATAGATGTGTATATGCTCTCGGGATTTTCTTTGAAGCGTTTCAGCATATCATTCGCATCATCTCTTGTGCCTGCATAAACTGTAAGCTCAAGGAGTGGCGTGTTCTTTTCAAATATTCCCATTTTAGCGGCAAATTCCTTGCGATTTATAGGTAAAAGCTCGACTCTGATACTGCGCTTTTTCTCTTCTTCATTAAAGAACACAGGGATAATTTCTAAGATTGGTTCACGGATGTATATAGGAATGTTCGTTTGAAAGAATTTATTAGCATCCTTGCCCTTTGGCAATAGCTCATAAACGGTTGTGAGCTCATCCACTGAAAAGCTTCGTATATGCTCGGTTTCCTCTAAATTCGATAAAGCCAACTGAAAATTTGAAAACTCAATATTGAAATTATCAAGGATTAAAGAGGAAAGCTGTCTGTGAGTTATATGCCTGTCAGCCTGAGCAAGTGTATATAAAATCATATATTGTATCATAACCTTGTTGTCAATTTCTCTTGTATATGACATACTAAAAAACCTCCGAAAATATTTTCAATTATAGTATAGCATATTTTATTAAAAAATGATATAATATTTTAAAAGAATTTAAAAAAAATTTTTTTGTAAGGAGCAAAATGCTATGGCAAGACGAACTAAAGAAGAGGAAATTGAAAGAATAAATGGCTTGTGGACTATGGAAAAGGAGCTTATCAAAAAGGGCCATACATATGTTGCAGGAGTTGATGAGGCAGGGAGAGGACCTTTGGCAGGACCTGTGTTTGCAGCTGCAGTAATTCTTGCTGAGGGTGAGATTATTGAAGGTATAAACGACTCAAAAAAGCTATCCCCTAAAAAAAGGGATGAGATTTATGACATAATAAAAGAAAAAGCAATTGCCTGGTGTTCATGGAGCGTGGACGAAAAGATGATTGATGAGATAAATATTTTAAATGCCACCTATCTTGCAATGAAGAATGCAGTAGAGGGGTTAAAAATTAAGCCTGACTATGTTTTGGTGGACGGAAACGGATTGCCCAAGCTTAATTGTGCTTGTGAGGCAGTGGTTGGTGGGGATGCGAAGAGCATAAGTATTGCAGCAGCATCAATTATTGCCAAGGTGGAAAGGGACAGATATATCACAAAAATGTCAGAGGTATATCCTGAGTATGTCTTTGAAAAGCACAAGGGCTATGGCACAAGAGAGCATACAGAGGCAATTTTAAAGTATGGACCATCTCCCATACACAGAAGAACTTTTTTGAGAAAGCTATTGGATAATAAGGAGAATAAATAATGCCCAACAATAAACAAATCGGTGATTTTGGTGAGAATATGGCTTGTGAATATCTTGAGAATAAGGGCTATGAAATTCTATACACCAACTATAAAACTCCGATGGGAGAGGTTGACATTATTGCAATGTCGGAGGAGAAATGCGTGGTTTTTGTTGAGGTAAAAACCAGAAAAAACACGAACTTTGGTCTTGCCTGTGAGGCAGTAGATAAGAGAAAGCAGGAAAGAATAACAAGAGCGGCACTTTTCTATAACTACAATGGGGATAAACGCTTTGATGTTATCGAGGTGTACTATTCAGGGACTCATGAAATGGTGGTTGAAAATATCAATCATATAGAAAATGCATTTTAAAAACGGAGGCAGGATATAACCTTGAGAATATTTGATGCTCATTGTGACACTTTATTTGAAATGACTCTTCACAACAAGGGGTTAAAAAACAATGGCTTTTCAGTTGACCTTAATAAAATGGCAGGGTATGAGGGATATACCCAGAATTTTGCTATATGGACAGACACCGAGATAAATGCTCGGGATAAGTTCTCAAAGATGTATGAAAAGCTTTTAAGGGAAATAGAATTAAACAATGAAAATGTAAGCCTTATAGCATCCTCAGAGGACATAAAGAATGCGCAAAAAAACAATAAGCTTGCCATAATTTTATCGGTTGAGGGTGCATATATGGTGGAGAAAAAAGAGGATATTTTATGGCTGTATGAAAAGGGTGTAAGATGCATTTCTCTTGTATGGAACGGAGAAAATAGATTAGCAGGGGGAACAGGCTCAAATAAGGGTATCACAAGGCTTGGATATGATGTAATAGCAGAAATAGAAAGGCTTGGCATTATATTGGATGTTTCCCACCTTAGCAGAAAATCTTTTCAGGATGTAGTGAGAATGTATAATAAGCCATTGGTAGCAACTCACTCCAATTCAAAAAGCCTTTGCGACAATGAAAGAAATCTTGAGGACGAGGAATTTTTAAAAATCTGCGAGCTTGGTGGTTGTGTTGGGGTTAATTTTTATCCCTTGTTTCTCACAGGCACGAAAAAAGCAGATGTCAGTGATATTGTTGCCCATATCAAACATTTTTTAAAAATCGGTGGAGAGGATTATGTGGGTATAGGCAGTGATTTTGACGGAATAAAATATACGCCCTGTGGAATAAATGGGGCAGAGGATATGGATAAGATTTATTATGCCTTAAAAAAGGAAGGCATAAGCCAAAGAGTGACGGAGAAAATTTTGTGTGGTAATTTCGAACGAGTGACGAAAGAAATTATTGGATAAAAACGGAGGATGGATAATGAGCGAGTGGTTATCAAGAACTGAATTACTGATTGGTGAGCAAGCAATAAATAAGTTAAAAGCCTCGAGAGTTGCAATTTTCGGGGTTGGTGGAGTTGGTGGCTACACCTTGGAGGCATTGGCAAGAAGTGGTGTAGGCACAATTGATATAATTGACAATGATGTTGTGAGTGAGTCTAATTTAAACAGGCAAATTCTTGCAACCGTAGATAAAATAGGCAAATCAAAGGTGGAGGTTGCAAAAGACAGGGTAGAAAGCATCAATCCCAATATTAAAGTGAACATTCATAATACCTTTTTTCTGCCTGAAAATTCAGACATCTTTGACTTTTCGTCATATAATTATATTGTGGATGCTATTGACACGGTTTCGGGGAAAATTGAGCTTGTAGTACAGGCAGAAAAACATAATGTTCCCATAATATCCTCAATGGGTGCAGGGAATAAGCTTGATGCAACAGGCTTTGAGGTGACGGATATATATAAAACCTCAGTTTGCCCATTGGCAAGAGTGATGAGGCGTGAGCTTAAAAAAAGAGGAATTGAAAACTTAAAGGTGGTATATTCAAAATCACCATCTGTTGTGCCTGAAAATAAGGGTGATAATAGCATTTTGGAAAATAAAAAAACATCCCCTGGAAGTGTTGCCTTTGTACCCTCTGTTGCAGGACTTATTATGGCGGGAGAAGTAGTTCTGGATTTAATTGGTAAAAATCATTAAAATTACTTTACAAATTAAAGAGAATATTATAAAATCACTTGTTTTTCTCAAATGTGTATGGTAAAATTAAACTTGGTAAATCACAATGAGGGAAAAGGGAGGTTAATATCCGAATGAATGCTGCATATATTTATTTACAACTATACAGATTATTTGATAGTGTAACGCCTATCAAGGCTGATTGCGGAGCATTGTGCAACAAAGCCTGTTGTCAGGGTGAGGACAGTGGTATGTATTTGTTCCCTGGAGAGCATAAAGTATATGAGCTTTTGAATAATCCTCAATTTCAAATTCAACCATCTGAGTTTTCATATATTCATAATGGAAAAAGAAAAAAAGTCCCTATTTTGTTCTGCCACGGTGAGTGTGACAGATATCAAAGACCATTAGCCTGCAGAATATTTCCCTTAACTCCATATTTAAAGGACGGGGAATTGGAAATTATAGTTGACCCGAGAGCAAAGGCGATATGTCCTCTTTCAAAGCGTATGGATTTTGAAGAATACGACGAGGAATTTGTTCGTAATATTAAAAAAGTATTCAAGGTACTTATGACTAATAAGGAGTTTTACTCATTTATGGTTGCATACTCCGAGTACTTAGAAGATTATCTCAGATTTTATAAATAAAGGGTGAAGTAAATGAAAAGAGGAAAGAAGAGAGAGAGAAAGCCAATATTGCCTATAATCATCAGTGCAGTGGTGGTAGTGGTGTTATTTGGAGGTTTTCTTGTTTCGGGAGCATTGCTTCCAAAAGACACAATTGCAGAAAATGTACTTGTTATGGGAACTGACCTTGGTGGAATGACTAAGGAAGAGGCAACCAAGGCATTGGGAAGCAAGAATTTTTATGACGATAAGACCTTGAGTATTGTCGCGGGTGAAAATCGTGCAACAATAGTTCCTGCTGATATCGGTTTGGTGTCGGATAACAATGAAACTGTTGAAAAGGCGTTCGGGATAGGAAAGTCAAAGAATATATTTAAAAACTCAATCACATTTTATAAGCTTTTATTCTCGAGAGAGGATATTGGATATAAGGTGAAGATTGACAGTGAAGCACTTGATAGCTTTTTATATAACTTTGGTGTCAGCGTCAATGGAGTTTTTGAGGATTATCAGGTTATAGCCAATGACAACTCAATAACAATAATGCCAAGGAAAGCAGGTCAGAGTCCTGACACATCCCTTGCAAGAGAGCAGATTATACAAAGTCTTGAAGATGGTGAGTGGGAAAATATCGCAATCACACTTGTGACCGAGGATGCACCAAAGCTAACCGTAAAGGATTTATCGGGAATTGCCAACAAAGAGGTGGCAGATGCAGAATATGTGTATGAAAATGGTGAAATCTCAATAAAAGAGGAAACTATTGGAATAGATGTGGATGGTTCTGCACTTTCTGAGGCAGTGGAAAAGTTAAACCTTGGGGAAACAGTTGAATTATCTGCCACAGTTTCTAAGCCAAACACAACTTTAGAGGAGTTAAAGGAAAAGCTGTTCAATGCTACTTTAGCAAGCTATTCCACTAAATATTCGGCATCGGCATATAATAGAGCTTCAAATGTGGAGCTTGCATCAAGACGAATTAACGGAAAGATTTTAATGCCAGGAGAAAAATTCTCCTATAATGAAACCATTGGGGATACAACAATAGCAAATGGCTTTAAAATGGCACCTGTTTATGCAAATGGAAAAACTGAACAGGGTGTGGGTGGCGGAATATGTCAGGTCAGCTCCACATTGTATTCGGCAGTATTATATGCAGACCTGCAGGTTGATGAAAGACGAAACCACTCAATGACAGTTGCATATCTACCAAAGGGACAGGATGCGACGGTATCCTATGGAGCAATTGACTTTAAGTTCTCAAACAACACAGAATATCCTGTGAAAATTGTGTCTAAAGCAGGTGGTGGAGCGGTTGAGGTGTCCTTGGTGGGAACTGCTCCCGAAAAGGAGAAAAAGGTCACTATAACAAATAGCGTAATCAGTTCAACTGCGCCAACGGTTAAGGAAACCCCAAATCCTGAATTGAAGCCTGATGAAAAGAAGGTTATTTCAACTGGAAAAACAGGGTATGTGGTGGACACATATAAGACGGTTTATGTGGACGGAGTGAAGATAAGCTCGAAGAAAATAACAAGAAGTTCATATAGAATGGTACCTACCGAGGTAGAGGTGGGAGTATCGAGTGAGGCAACTGACGGACCTGTTGTATCACCAGAGCCTTCAGAATCAACAGAGCCCACCGATACGAATGAGCCAATGAATCCTGAAGAAACAAAAGAGCCTGAGGCAACTCAGGCGATTTCAAGACCAACTCCTGCTCCAGTTGTTGAGGACACAGAGGAAGAAGATAGTTTAAATACTGAAGAATAAAAATACTAAGGCCTGTGTAGGGCATGCCTTTTATGCAGAAATGGTATGTTGCACAGGCTTTTAGTATAAAAAGGAACGGAGTCAATAGTAAAAATGGATAAGAAAAAACGCAAAGAAATAGAGGACAATATCCATAAAGGCCATAGAAGAAGACTTGCAGAAAAGCTATATGAAAATGACGGAGATGGTATGGAGGACCACGAGCTTATTGAGATTTTATTATATAATGTGGACTCAAGAAAAAACACCAATATCATTGCTCACGAAATATTAAAAAGATTTGGAACCTTGTATAATGCCATTGAAGCATCCCCTGAAGAATTGATGAAAATTGATGGCGTAGGTGTTAAAACTGCAGACTTTTTCAAGCTTCAGGCGGCACTCCTCAGAAAGTATAGAACTGATGAGTTCAGGGGTGTAAAGAATATAAAGCTTACTCCTGAAAATGCAGGCAGATATATTTCAAATGTGTTGGCAGGCTATTCAAAGGAAACTATGATGATGTTCTGCCTTGATGCCAATTGTCATTTGAATAAAAATAACTCCTTTGTTATGCAAAAGGGCACAGGGAATATGGTTCAACCATATATGCGAGAGATTGTTAAAAGAGCAATAGAGGCAAATAAGCCCTATGTTATAATTGCCCACAATCATCCTAATGGAATACTCGAGGCATCTGAGGAGGATATAAGATTTACACTTGAGCTTGAAAAGGCATTGAGCTTTGTGGAGATAAGGCTTATTGACCATGTTATAGTATCCAGGGATGGATATATGAGCATTGCAAGTCAATTAAAGATTTTTGACGAGGAAGGAAAGTAAAATGATAGCCATAATAGATTACGGAGCAGGAAATCTACATAGTGTTAAAAAGGCATTGGATTTCCTTGGTGCAGAAAGCATAATAACCAATGACGAAAATAAAATCCTGTCAGCAGATAAGGTGATACTTCCTGGGGTGGGAGCCTTTGGAGATGCAATGGCAGAGCTTAGGAAAAGCAATATGGACAAGGTTGTTGAAAAGGTGGCAAAATCAAAAAAGCCACTACTTGGAATATGCTTGGGACTTCAGCTTATGTTTGAGGAAAGTGATGAGGCTTTAAATGTTGAAGGTCTTGGGATACTAAAGGGGCGATGCAAAAGAATCCCTGAGAAAAGTGGCTTAAAAATTCCTCACATAGGCTGGAACAGTATTGAAATTGTTAAAAATGAGGGTATTTTAAAGGATTTAGGCAAAGAGCCATATGTGTATTTCGTGCATTCTTATTATATAGAGCCTACCTTTGTGGAGGATATTGCGGCCTACACAAGCTATGGAGAAAAACTACCCATAGCCTTTGAAAAGGATAATATATTCTTGACTCAGTTCCACCCTGAAAAAAGTGGTAAAACGGGGTTGAAGATACTCAAAAATTTTATAGAACTATAAAAACAGGAGAAAAAGTATGTATGCAAAAAGAATAATCCCTTGCCTTGATGTCAATAACGGAAGGGTTGTAAAGGGCGTAAAGTTTGTTAATTTAATAGATGCAGGTGACCCTGTGGAATGTGCCAAGGTATATGATAAGGCAGGAGCAGACGAGCTTGTTTTTCTTGATATCACAGCCTCATCAGACGGAAGGGAAACTGTGGCTTCCATGGTAGAGAGAGTGGCAAAGGAGGTATTCATTCCATTCACAGTGGGTGGTGGAATAAGAAGCGTTGAGGACTTTCGTAAAATCTTAAATGCAGGAGCAGATAAGGTGGCAGTAAATTCGGCTGCAATTAAAAATCCTGAGCTGATTTCAGAGGCACAGAAAAAATTTGGTAGCCAATGCGTAGTATGCGCCATTGATGCAAAGAGAAAGGGCAATAGCTGGACAGTATATCTAAATGGTGGCAGAGTGGACACAGGTCTTGATGCAATAGAGTGGGCAAAAAAAGCAGAACAATTGGGAGCAGGAGAAATACTGCTAACGAGTATGGATTGCGATGGGACAAAAAAAGGCTATGATTTAGAACTCACAAAAAAAGTGTCCGAATGTGTGAATATACCTGTTATTGCCTCAGGTGGAGCAGGTACTATGGAGCATTTCTATGACGCTTTTTCAAAGGGTAAGGCAGATGCAGTTTTAGCAGCAAGTCTGTTTCATTTTAAGGAAATTGAGATAATGGATTTAAAGAGGTATCTTAAGGAAAAGGGAATAAGTGTAAGACTTTAGGACTAATTTTTAAAGGGTATTTACATTTTATTGGAATTTGTGTATAATAATAGCATAGAATTGTGCTTTTTGGATAATAAATCAGCAGAATGGGAGAATAGTATGAAGAAACAAACAAGAACACAGGCTCGAACAGAGGCGTTTAAGCTGATATTTCAGACTCAAACCAACAATGATGATGTTGAATTTTTAATTGAGGAAACATTGAAGCAAAAGCCTGAATCTGAAAACAATATCGAATATATAAAAAAGGTTGTTTTTGGGGTTTTGGAAAAAAAGGAAGAAATTGAAGCCCTGATTTCTGAAAATCTTTCGGAAAAATGGTCAATCCAACGCATATCCAAGGTGGCATTATGCGTTTTGAAGCTTGCCATTTATGAGATTTTATATGTTGATGATGTGCCTGAAAAGGTGGCAGTTAATGAGGCTGTGGAGCTAGATAAAAAGTACGACAATCCTGATAATTCTGCATTTGTGAACGGAGTACTGGGTGGAGTACTGAAGAAAATGGGAAAATGAGTGTATATTTAGGATTTGACACAAGTAATTATACTACTTCTGTGGCTGCATCGGACAATGGAGTCTTAAAGAGCAAGCGTAAACTTTTAGAGGTTTCAAAAGGTCAGCGTGGATTAAGACAAAGCGATGCAGTTTTTGCACATTTAAAGGCATTACCGACACTTTATAAGGAGCTGTTAAATGAGCTTGACATAAGCAACATAAAGGCAGTTGGAGTAAGCACCAGACCAAGAAATGTTGAAGGCTCATATATGCCCTGTTTTTTAACAGGTGAGGGGTATGCAAAAGTTGTGGCAGACACATTGAAGGTGCCATTATACACATTTTCTCATCAGGACGGACACATAATGGCAGGAGTGTTCTCGTCGGGGGAAATGGAGCTTTTGGAGGATGACTTTTTATCGGTTCATCTGTCGGGAGGAACAACTGAAATTTTAAAAAGCCGATACAATGGATATTCCTTCGATAATGAAATTGTTGGTGGCACTAAGGACATAAGTGCAGGTCAGTTGATAGACAGAATTGGAGTTATGCTCGGCTTGGAATTTCCTTGTGGTAAGGAATTGGAAAAATTAGCAGAAGGTAGTAATAAAATTATAAAAACCAAGGTATCTGCAAAGGATGGATATATAAATTTTTCGGGTGCTGAAACACAATTGGGAAAAATGATTGGTATAGAAAAGGATTCAGATATTGCAAGGGCAGTTTTTGAAAATATCAAGGAAGCACTATCTCTTTCCCTGATTGATATAATGAGGAAAACAAATATCAATAAGGTGCTTATGGTTGGGGGAGTTGCCTCAAACAGCCTTATTCGTGAGGAATTAGAAAAAAGAGTTTCGAAGGAAATATACTTTGCATCAAAGGAATATTCCTGTGACAATGCAACAGGGATTGCGTTGCTTGCAGAGAAAGGGGAAAAATAGTATGGAGCCTAAGGTTGCAACAGTCAGCCAGATTAACAACTATATAAAAAAGGTTATTGACAATAATCTTATATTAAATGACATATGGATAAAGGGTGAAATATCTAACTTTAAGCTCCATTATTCAGGACATATTTATGTAACCTTAAAGGATGAGGGTGGAGTTTTAAAGGCAGTTATGTTCAAGGGTGCGGCCCAACATCTGCAATTTGCCCCTGAGGACGGAATGAAGGTTTTAGCAAGAGGCAGAATATCGGTTTACGAAGCAGGTGGCTCATATCAGTTGTATATAAACGAAATGATTCCTGATGGTGTGGGTGCATTGTATGTGGCATATGAGCAGTTGAAAAAGAAGCTTGAGGAGGA
Organism: Clostridia bacterium; assembly: GCA_045649415.1. Classification (GTDB taxonomy): domain Bacteria; phylum Bacillota; class Clostridia; order UBA1381; family UBA1381; genus CAKSQL01. Next base: position 52,623 of record JAZRPY010000014.1, read on the forward strand.
GGGCTTGTTCGACCAGGAGCATAAAAAACAAATTCCTCAATACCCTGAGAAAATCGGTGTAATCACTGCTACTACAGGTGCAGCAGTGAGGGACATTATAAATGTAATCACAAGGCGTTATCCCTATGCAGAGATTATTATATATCCTTCTTTGGTACAGGGTGACGGAGCGGCGTCGAACATAGTTGAGGGAATTGAATATTTTAATCGCACAAAGGAGATAGATACCTTGATTGTTGGCAGAGGTGGAGGCTCGATAGAGGATTTGTGGGCATTTAATGAGGAGATTGTTGCCCGTGCGATATACGAATCCCAAATCCCTGTAATTTCAGCAGTAGGACACGAAACGGATTTCACAATTGCAGATTTTGTGGCAGATTTAAGAGCACCAACCCCGTCTGCAGCAGCAGAAATAGCAGTTCCGTCACAGATGGAATTGTTATCAAAAATCGGGATGATGGAGCAGAGGTTGAAAACCTCATTGGTAAGAGGTGTAGAGAACAGGCGTTTAAAGCTTGATGGACTCACCTTGCGTGACCCGAGAGAAAAAATTGGTGACTATATAATAACTATCGACAATCTTGAAAAGAGGTTGCAGAACGCATTTCGTATGAAGCAGCTTGTGAGGAAGGAAATGCTTTCAAGGGTGTGTGCAAAGTTAGAGGCACTAAGTCCCCTGAAGGTTATGGCAAGAGGCTATGCAATCCCAGTCGCCGACTCGGGAGAGATTATCAAGTCAGCATCAACAATGAAGAAAAATGATGAATTCAATTTGAAATTTGCAGACGGAGAAAGACATTGCTCTGTGATAGATTAAAAGCTTGAAAGGAAGATGAAAACTATGGCAAAAGGATTTGAAGAATCAATTAAGGAGCTTGAATTGGTAGTTGAAAAGCTTGAAAGTGGTGACGCTACCTTAGACGAGTCTTTGGAGTATTTTGAAAAGGGAATAAAGCTTTCAAAGAGTTGCCAGAAAATGCTTGATGAGGCAGAGAAAAAGGTATCTGTTTTGTTGGCAAACAGTGATGGGGAATTGGAAAAGAAGAATTTCATTCGAGAAGAGGAAGAATAATGAACTTTCAGTCAGATTTTATAAAAATGCAGAAGCTTGTTGAGGATGAGCTAAAAAAGTATATGGACATTAGGAAAATACCTCAGCAAAGAATTTTTGATGCTATGTCATATAGCTTGTTGGCAGGTGGAAAAAGATTAAGACCCGTTATAATGCTTTATGCCGCAAAAATGTGTGGAGGGGATATAGGAAGTGTGTTGCCCTTTGCCTGTGCGATGGAGATGATTCACACATATTCCTTAATCCACGACGATTTACCTTGTATGGACAATGACGATTTAAGACGAGGAAAACCCACCAACCACAAAATGTTTGACGAGGAAACTGCAGTTTTGGCAGGAGATGCATTATTGAATATGGCATTTGAGATAACAAGCAGTATGGCAAATAGTGATATTCCTGCAGACAGGATTTTAAGGGCAATCTCTGTGATATCAAGGTCAAGTGGTGCATTTGGGATGATTGGTGGACAGATGATTGATATTGAAAGTGAAAACAAAAAAATCTCCATTGAGGAGTTGAAGCATCTTCATTCCCTAAAAACAGGTGCAATAATAAGAGCATCGGGAGTAGTGGGTGCGATTTTATCAGGTGCAGACGAGGAAGCTATAAAAAAGGTGGACGAGTATTGCGATAATCTTGGAATAGCATTTCAGATTCAGGATGATATTTTAGATGTTGAGGGTAGTGCTGAAAAGTTAGGAAAGCCTATAGGAAGCGACATAGAAAACGATAAAAACACCTATGTTTCTCTGTCGTCAATCGAGGAGGCGAAGGATATGGTTGTGATTTACACCAACAAAGCAATTGAGGCATTGGAGTGCTTTGGGGATAAAAAGGAGTATTTGTGTCAATTGGCGCTCACGCTTGTGGGCAGAGAAATCTAAAAGGAGAATTATATGGCAGATTATTTCAAAAACTCTATATTTGTAACAGCTATTTTGTCGTGGTTTGTGGCACAGGTAATCAAAGTTATTTTAGTACTTTTGATTGAAAAAAAGCTTGATTTCAGACGATTGATAGGGTCAGGTGGAATGCCAAGCTCACATTCATCCTTCGTAGTGAGCTTAGCAACGAGTGTTGGCTTGGTGGAAGGTTTTTCAAGCTCTATATTTGCACTTTCTGTTGTTTTTGCCCTTGTGGTTATGTATGATGCAGCAGGGGTGAGGCGCGCTGCAGGGAAACAGGCAAAAATCCTCAATAAAATGGTCGAGGAATGGGGAAAAGAAGAGTTTTATGAAACAGGAAAAAAACTAAAAGAACTGTTAGGACATACTCCGTTTGAAGTATTCCTTGGTGCAATTCTTGGAATTGTGATAGCTATGATAAGACATTTTTAAATATAATGAGGTAGTATATGATAATTAGAAAAGCAAGCACGAAAGATGTGGATAGTGTAGAGAAAATATATTCCCTTATTCATGATTTGGAAGAGAAAAATATAACAACAATAGGTTGGAAAAGAGAAATTTATCCCACCTTAAAAACTGCTCTGATGGCAGTTGAGAGAGATGATTTATTTGTGATGGAGGAGAATGGAAAAATTGTTGCATCTGCCATTATAAATCAAAATCAGGTGCCCGAATATAAGGATTGTAATTGGGGATTTGATGCATCGCCTGACGAGGTTATGGTACTCCACACTCTTGTGGTTTCTCCTGAAAGTTCTAATATGGGGTATGGAAAAGCATTTGTGAAATTTTATGAGGATTATGCTTTAGAAAATGGGTGTAGATATCTAAGAATGGACACAAATGAGAAAAACCTGCGAGCAAGAGAAATCTATAAGAAATTAGGGTATAAGGAGCCACAAATTGTTGATTGTTGCTTTAATGGAATAGAGGGAGTAAGGCTTGTGTGCCTTGAGAAGAAACTATAAAAGGGTAATGAGAAGATTATTTCTCATTGCCCTTTTTGTTATGCTTTTTCTTTTTTAATTTTATAAGAGTATTCAGCTTTGAAAGGGCATCAGAAACCCCGCCTACCTTATCAATCAGTCCACAATTCACTGCATCCTTTCCAAGCAGTACAGTCCCCATATCTGTTGCCATTTCATCGGTTGTGAGCATAAGCTCTTTAAACTTTTCAAAGGATATATTCGAGTTATCAACAACAAAACGAATAATCCTGTCTTGCATTCTATTAAGATACTTAAACATCTGGCTCACACTTAATATTGTCCCATTCATTCTCAATGGGTGAATAGTCATAGTGGCAGAGGGTGCTATAAATGAATAGTCTGATGCAACTGCTAAGGGTACACCAATACTATGCCCACCACCAAGCACAAGTGAAACGGTAGGCTTTTTCATCCCTGAAATCATTTCTGCAATTGCAAGACCTGCCTCAACATCCCCTCCCATAGTATTCAATAAAATAAGCATTCCGTCGATTTCATCGTCCTCCTCAACTGCCACAAGCTGAGGGAGAATATGCTCATATTTGGTGGTTTTGCTTTGATTTGGCAATATATCATGACCTTCAATCTGACCTATTATAGTCAAACAATAGATACTCTTGTTTTTGCTTTTTGTTTGCACCGAGCCGATATCATTTATCTGCTCCATTGTGTCCTTTTGGTTTGAATTTTGTTCCTTGTCATTATCTTTCATTAAAAAATTGTCCTCTCTTTTAAATATATGAATTAGTATTTGCAATTTTATCATTCATTTATTCTTGTAATATGGAAAAACCTGTGGTATAATGAATTCATCGAAGATGAATTCAGCTAAGGTTGCCTTACGGCACAGTGGCAAACTTAACTTCACTTTGAAATTTAGTTCAAAACTTCACCAAAAAGTTTGTCATCTAAGTTATGCACTCTTAATAGCGTTGCATGAGCAACGCAGCGATATGAATTCTTGCAAATTCTCGATATGTCTTGCAGACTCGATATGTACTGTTGCATTCGATATGTCGATAACGCGATGAGAATTCATATCATATCGAGTTTGAGCGAAGCTAAAACATATCGATTTACGAAGTAAAATATCGAGCAGACTTTAGTCTGCATATCGACAAAATTTTTTGTCCCTAACTTGACAAATTCATATAATTCATTTACAAAAATAATTGATTACAAGAACAAGATATAATTTATTCTAATAAAAAGACAAGGAGTTGAAGAAAGGTATGCCGATAAAAGTACCTGACAATCTGCCGGCAACCAAGCAGTTAAGAGCAGAAAATATATTTGTTATGAGTGAAAGAAAGGCTATGCATCAGGACATTCGTCCATTAAAGATTGCAATTGTCAATCTCATGCCTACCAAAATCACCACAGAAACTCAGCTTTTAAGACTTTTGGGAAACTCTCCCTTGCAGGTGGATTTTGATTTTATAACTATGAGAACTCACAAATCAAAAAACACGCCTCACGAGCATTTAAAGGAGTTTTATAAGTCCTTTGAGGATATAAAAAATTCAAGGTATGACGGAATGATTATAACGGGAGCGCCTGTTGAGAATTTGGATTTTGAAGAGGTGGATTATTGGGATGAGCTTCTGGAGATAATGGAGTGGACAAAAACTCATGTTACCTCAACTCTGCATATTTGTTGGGCTGCTCAGGCAGGACTCTATTACCATTATGGAGTACCAAAGTACTCCTTAGACAAGAAACTGTCGGGAGTTTTTAAGCATAAGGTGAACAGAAAAACTGCCAAACTTGTGCGTGGGTTCGATAATGAATTTTATGCTCCACATTCAAGATACACAGAGGTGAGAAGTGAGGATATAAAAAAACATAAGGAGCTTGAAATTCTTGCAGAATCTGAGGAGGCAGGAATTTATATAGTATTCACTAAGGGTGGGAGAAGAATTTTTGTTACAGGGCATTCGGAGTATGATGCCGACACCCTTTCAAATGAGTATAAGCGTGATTTAGATAATGGCATAAATCCTGAAATACCAAAGCACTATTTTCCTGACGACAATCCTTCAAAAACACCGATTGTCCGTTGGAGAAGCCATGCCAATCTGTTGTTTTCGAACTGGCTTAATTATTTCGTTTATCAGATTACACCTTATGACATTGATACGATAAAATAAAGCATTTACTCTGTTTTTATATTGTCTATTGATAGCAAGGTAAAATAAGGAGTGTTTAATTGCTCAAATAATCCTTCTGTACAACGAATAGTTTTTCATACATTGGCGTTTTTTGGATTTATTTTCAAACTCAAACATAAAATTATCTTTAAAAAAATATTCTTGACTTTATTATAGTTTATTTATATAATCAATAACATAACTTACACATGGCTATATTATTGATAAAAAGAATGAAATATAACAATAGGAAAGGCAATCAAAAGAGGGTAAATATGAAAAAAACGATTTTTAAAAATTTAATATACAAGGGCGAAAATGTTGACATTGTTTCCGTTGGAGGAAAGATTGAAAAAATCGGCAAGGTTTCAGAAGATGGAATTGATTTTGGCGGTCTTAGAGTCTATCCCGGACTTGTGGACATTCACAGTCATGGAATGGGTGGAGTGGACACTATGGATTGTGACCTAGAGCCATTGGCAAGATATATGGCAGAGAACGGAACAACCACCTTTTACCCCACTGCTATGACAGGCTCACCTGAGGCTTTAGAAAGGGTTTTAAATTCTAAAATTCCTGTGGGATATTCAAAAATTCCCGGTTTTCATATGGAAGGACCATTCATAAATAAAAAATATTGTGGAGCACAAAATTGTGAGTTTATACGAAAGCCAACCGATGAATTCTATGGGAAAGAAAATATAAAAATAGTAACTGTTGCACCTGAGATAGATGGTGCGATGGAGTTTATTGAAAAGATTGATGCAGTTGTGTCTGTTGGTCATAGCTCTGCTGACTATGATTGTGTTAAAATGGCAAGCCAAAAGGGAGTAAGGTGCGTAACCCACATCCTTAACGCCATGGCACCATTTCATCACAGAGAACCGTCGATTATGGGAGCTGCCTATGACTGTAATATGTATATCCAGGTGATTTGCGATGGAGAGCATATTCATCCTTCAGTTATCAGGGTTTTATATAATCTATTTGGTGCAGAAAGAATGATTTTAATAAGTGACTCCATGAGAGCAACACTGTTAAAGGACGGAGAGTATGATTTAGGTGGCTTGGAAATCGATGTTAAAAATAAAATTGCAAGAACAAAGGATGGGGCGTTAGCAGGAAGCACAGCTACCCTATACAATTGTGTTATGAAGGCAATTGAATTTGGAATTGACATTGAGGACGCTTTCAAGATGGCATCCGAAACTCCTGCAAGGCTTATGGGAATAAATTGTGGCAGGATAGAGGAAGGATATGACTGTGATTTGCTTGTGTTGAATGATGACAATTCAATAAACAAGGTAATAATAGATGGAGAGATAAAAAATCAGGAGTAATACTCCTGATTTTTTTAAAAATAAAATTTTTACACCTTTGTTTTAAAAACAAAGGGAAGCAAATAGTTTACATAATACAGTTTACAAATAACTTACAGGAATTTCACTATCCACGCTATCCACATAGTTATCCACACTTTTGGTGTAAAAAACAAGAGAATAATAGGCTTTTTTATTAAAAATGGGTGCAAAAGTAAAAAGTTGTCCACATCTATATAGTTTACATAATTATATAAAATGGTAAAAATGAAACTAAAATTAAGGTGTTTTAAATATCTCTCTGTCCGAGATAAATATTGGTGAGAAAAAATTATACACTTTTAAAGATAATTATGAATAAACGGGTCTAACACCCACAGAAATAATTATGTTCTTTTACAAAAACAATTTTTGTAGGGGGACATGTTATGACTGATTTCAATTCCAATTTGTTGAACTGAATAACACATACTGACCCATAGGGGCGATGTTGAAATACACCTTGCCCCTTTTCATTTGCCTACGAGCATTCATAGAAAATGAATAAAAAGGTCAGTTATGCACACCAATACTTATCTCGGACAGAGACTTAAATATTAAATATCATAAAGCTACAAAGCCTGAAATTTACATAGAAAAAACCATGTAAAAAAAGACAAAAATGGATACGCGCAAAACAGGGGGAATGTTTTTGTATAGTTTAAACAAAAAGGCGAAAATAATTATAAAAATCTATTTACTTATTGCAAAATATGTGGTATAATATTCGTACAGTGTAGCAGTATGTCCATTTAGGTAGATATATAAATCGCATATTGTAATATACAAAAAGACTAAAAATCACGGAGGTGGGATTTAGGAAAAACATCAAAAAGGAAAGACGATAAGTCGGCAGAAAGGAAGGAATAAAGGAAATGAAAAAGACAAAGAAAATTTTAAGCGTATTAATGGCGTTTGCTATGGTTATGTCGTTTGTAGTGTTGCCTGTGGGCGCAGAAGGGGAAGCACCAATCATTTTAAGTGCGGGATTGCTGTGGCAAAAGCCGGAAGAGGTGCAGTATTCAGCTACAACGACTGATGTTGACACAGGTGTAACACCAGTGGCAGATGAGCGACTGATTATCGAATTTGAAATGGAGCATGTTCTTAATCAAAATAGCTCAACAGTTCATTATCGTGGTAATCAAAACTATTGTGCAATTTATTTTGCTGCAGATAATAAGGCGCGTACAAATAACGCGGGAGCGAGTGGCTATTCGTTAGATTCACACGCTGGTCCAAATGGTATTGGAATCATTGTTGGTGGAACAACTCTTACTGCAGGATATCATAAGGTAACAGGCGTTGTGTCAGTAGACAGAACAAAGGTTGACTGGTATGTTGACGGTGTGCATCAGTTCCAGGCAAATGCCAGTGGTCAGGCTGCATCATATGCAAACAGCAATAATATCAAATTCAGAATAGACTATGGTATCTCAAAGATAAAGAACATTAAAGTAGGAAAATATATGCCAAGTCCGTTTGTTGACACTGTTTCAATATCAGGTGATGCAATAGAGGGACAATTCCTCACAGCAAATGCAGTTGTAGATGCAAATAATAGTGGAATTGCTTGTGAACCAACATATGAATGGTTCCGTTCAGAAAACAATTCAACATGGACAACAACAGGTGTTACAACAAGTACATATCAAGTTCTTCCTACCGATAAATATATAAGAGTTCAGGCAAAGCCATATGATGGAACAAACTACTACACAGCTAAGGACAGTGCGTCTGTTGAGGTTATAAGGCCTGTTGTGAGTGAAATAAACATCGAGGGCGAGTTAAAAACAGGAAAAATTCTTGTTGCTTTGGCAACAATTGATGATAATGGCTCAGGAATAACAAACACAGAGCCTGTTTATCAATGGCATGCATCAGCTGATAATTCAAGCTGGGCACCAATTGTGGGAGAGACCTCCTTTGCTTATTTAACAAAGTCAACAGATAAGTTTTTAAAGGTAGAGGTTAAGCCTAAGAATAAGGACAATGGAACTGTTTATGGGGGAACCTTTAGCACAGTTCTTGAAATAGAAAGCTCAGAAGCTCCTGTTGTTACAATTCCTGATGTTGAAATTTTGGGAAATGCAGTTGCAGGTGCTACATTAAAGTTATCAGGTCCATCAGTTCTTGAAAACTCACAGATTATGTGGAAGAGTGGAAGTGATGAGGCAGGTCCATATGCGACTATTCCTGCTGTAGAGAGTAAAGAGTGGAAGGTTACAGATGCATATGCAAATAAGTATATCAAAGCATTTGTATCAAATGACGCAGGCTCAACATGGGATGAGTCAGCAGCAATCAAGATTGCAAACCTATCATCATCAATTTCCACATTATCAAGACCTGCAGGACTTGTTGACGGAACAGGACCTGCTGCTTACAGATTTAAAGCAGGTGAGCAGGAATATATCCTTCTTGATAAAAAGGTAGTTGATGGTAAGGCTGAATATCTTATCTATTGTGCAGATTCAATTGGAATTATGGCATTTGACCCTGATAATACTCAGAGAATAGATACTGAGGATATAAATAATATAGGTTATCATCTAAGCAAGACATTGGTATCAAATACCGATGGAACTTTTGCTCAGGGCATTAAGGATTATGCAATCGAAAAGGAATGGGTGACTCCAAAGGGCTTTGATAGTTATTGTAATACAGGTGCATTCTCAGTTAATTCAAAGCTTATGATATTCTCAATTGATGAATATTTAGAATATGTTGAAACAGGAAGATTAGGCGTAGATGACTTATATATTTCAGCCTCAGGTGCATGGTTAAGAAATCCAAACAACACAACATCTATGGTGCACAGAGTAATGGAATATGGAGCTGAAGGTGGTGTTCCTGAGGATCAAAAGGCACATGGTACAATAAGAAGTATGTTCCCTGTCGATGCTTTCCCTGAGCTTCATCCAATTGCGTGGGTAAGTGAAGACTTCTTCAAGAATGTAAAACTTACAAATATAGGAAATGAAATTAAAAACATTATAAGAAGCTTATCAACTAGGGAAGACCTGGCTGATACATACACAGCTTCTGAACTTGTTGAAATAGGTTATGGTGAAAACACACCAAAGGCAGAGGGTGTTGTAGTTGCGGGTGATATCGCAGTTGGCTCAACTGTAGTTGCAGAATATGTGTTTAATGCAAATGGATCAGCTCTTACTGATTCAGGCGCACCAAAAGTACAATGGTACAAAGCAGATTCTTCATCAGCAACACCTGTTAAAATTTCGGGTGCAACAAGCACAAGCTATACAATTGGTGTAGAGGATTTGGGCAAGCTACTGATGGTTGAGGTTACACCTATTGATAATAATGGAACAATGTGCGATTCAGCAAAGAGTGCCTTCTCAGTAGCAGTTTCTTCTGCAGAAACAATGTCAGCTGCAGTTAATGGCTCGATATACACAGACGCAACAGGCGCACCAATTGACACAGTTGAGGGCGCAAAGAAAGTTAAAACCTTTATTACATTGAAAAATGACACAGGCGCACCTGTAAGTGTGAATGCAGTCGTTGCATTATATGATGAAAATAATATGTTGGTTGAGGAAACCCCTGTGGTTATTCCTGTTCCAGCAGGTGAGAGCACAATTTCTCCTGAAATCACACTTACAAATCCAGCACAAAGTGGTGACTATTGTGTTACATATGTTACCTTGCCGGATAACACACCGTTGGTAGCAACAGGCGCTAACATACAGGTTAAATTTGCAGAAAGTGACGCAATCAATGTACTTGAAGAAATACATAATGGTAAGTTCACCGTACAGGGTAAGGTTGAGGAAGCTGCATACAACCAATTAGTAAATGTAATTGTTAAAGATGAATTAAGCAATGTTGTTCACAGTGCAGTTGTAAGAACTGATAACACTGGTAGAGTAAATCACAGCTTTGTATTAGAAGGTGGCACAACAGGAACTCACACAATTGAATTATATGCAAGGGGTATGAGCACTCCTGACACAACTACTTTCGAGTATGCATCAACAAGCGACAGAACAGTTGGTTTATCAACAATTAACACAAATGTTACATTATTCAAAACTCCGGGTGGAGCAAGCGAAGCAGCTGCAGTTGCTGCATTGAAAGCATATATTTCAACCAATGCCGATGTAATAGGTGCATCAAACACCTACTATTCATCAAATGCAGACCTTCAGGATGAAATAATTAAGTTGACCTTGAAGGAGGCAGCAGCAGGTGGATTTGCAACATTGGCAGACTTTGAGGAACAGTTTACAAAGAATTCAGCATTGAAGGCAATAAAGAAGTCAAATCAGGCAGGAGTTCAGGCAATTGTTGAAACCTTCGGCACAGAACTTGGAGTTTCATCAAGTCCTGTTAATGTATTGTTTGAAGGTCTTTCAAGCAAGAACATGGTATATGGAAGACTTGCAGGTAAGGATTTGGCAGATGTAAGTGCATTTGGTACAGAGTTTAAGAATGCAGTATTATTAGAGGTAATTGATCAGGCAACTGCATGGGGTGATGTGGCCGCAATTCTAACCAACTATCAGGCTCAGTTCCCATTCAGTTTGACATCATATAATTTATCAATGAACACAATTGCAATGAACATTTCAGGATTAAACTATGTTGATATGCCGGCATTGCAATTGGCAATTTCACAAATTCCTACAGGTGACGCACCTGGTGGTAATCCGGGTGGCTATATTTCAGGCGTGCCTGGTGGTGCACCTGGTATCGTGCTTCCAAGTGCTACTCAAAATGCATTTATTGACTTGGCAAGTGCAAGCTGGGCAGCAGATGCAATCAATACATTGTACGACAGAGGCATAGTTGCAGGCGTTGATAATCAACACTTCAACCCTGGTGCATCAGTAACAAGAGAAGCATTCGTAAGAATGATTGTTAATGCATTTGGCTTGAAGGTTCAAAGTGGCAGCAATGTATTCTTAGACCTTAATGACGATCATTGGGCATATAAGGAAATTATGATTGCAAACAAGCTTGAAATCGTTAATGGTTTATCAGAAACAAGATTTGGTATTGGCATGAATATCACAAGACAGGATATGATGGTAATCTGCTCAAAAGCTGCTAAGGCTGCAGGAGTTGATTTATCAAGCGTTAAGGAATTCGCAGACTTTAAAGACTTTGGCAGCGTTTCAGATTATGCAAAGGATGCTGTGAAGGAGCTTGTGAGTGCAGGTTATGTGTCAGGCTTTGAGGATAACACAGTTAAGCCTCAGGATACAACAACAAGAGCACAGGCTGCGTACCTCATATATAGACTAATGGAAGGAGTTAATAAATAAGGGTATGAAAAAGATTATATTACTAATTCTTTCACTTTCATTATTGCTTTCAAATGTATGCTTTGCGGCAGATGCTGAAGAATCTACAGAGAGTAAATATGAATATGAAGTACAATTATTGGACGATTTAGGCATTCTTACTCCTGAGTATGCAGGAGTTACAAATGAAAACTCTGTTATAACAAGAGGTACATACATTAAATTACTTATGAACATTGTGTATCATGATTACACAATTGTGGCAAGAGCAAACCCATTTACAGACCTTGCGAAAAACGATCCTGCATATCAAAACATCTTAGATGCATATGCAATGGGCGTTATCGACAGAGGCAATGGCGTGTTTAATTCAAAAGGCATTATCACTTATGAGGATGCTATTGAATATCTTGTTAGAGCATTAGGCTATGGTGCATTCGGCGAGGCAAGGGGCTATATAGCCCAAGCCTCTGCCCTTGAACTTAATAAGGGATTGACAATTGAAAGTAATATCACTTACAGAGAAGTGGCAAAGCTGATGTGGAACACATTACAGTCACCTGTTGCATCTGTGGATATAACCGGAGCAAATGGTGGATATTCAATCAACACTAACTCAAGGATAAATCTGTTGGAAAAGAACTTTAACATCTATGAAACAGAGGGAATTATTAGTGAAAACTGTCTCACATCCTTGGACGACACAATCAGTTATAGTGACAACCATATAAAGATTGGCAATTTAACAGGATATATCTACAACACTGACTTTGCAATCAATAATATCGGTGCATATGTAAAGGCATATTATAACATTAGCGAAAAGAATGAAACTATATTCTTACATGCTAAGGTTGATGACCATTACAATGACATTGTAACAATTGATGCATCTCAGATTATAGGTGTAACAGACAACTCAATCACTTATGACACAGGTAGCAGAAAAACTAAAACAATTAACATTCCTGCTTCAACCTCAGTTATTGTAAATGGTGATGTTAATGCATCATTCACAAGTGCAGACTTTGACATTCTGGAAGGAAGAATCATTGTTATCGACAACGACAGAGATGATGTTGTTGAGGTTGTTAATGTCATTGAATATACCGATATGGTAGTTGCAGGCGTTAAGCAAGGTGGAAATGCATTCGTTGGTCGTGACGGAGCGATATTAAGCCTTGAGGCAGCAGAAGGTAAGTACATTCTTATTTCTGATGCAAAGCATAACAGGGTTGACAAAGATGCAATCAAGATGAATGATGTTTTAACCTATTTCCAATCAGAAAATAAGAGATACACAAGAATTATTATTTCAAATGAAATGGTATCAGGCAGAGTTTCTGCTATTTTCACAGAGAATGGAAATACATCTGTAACTATTGACGGAACTGACTACTTAGTGTCCGACAGATATGTGAATGGATATTATGATGAAAATTCCGTACTTGTTCCGGGTAGGTTCAGTCAAGAGGTTAGTACAGGTCTTACTGCAGATTTCTATGTGAACTATTTCGGAAGAATAGTTGCTTGCGTACCCGATACTGACATTAAGAACTATGCTTATTTCATTAAGTTCTATGAGGATGAGATTGAGGGTAGAATCATAATCAAGATGATGGATGGATATGGACAGATAAATAAGTATAAGCTTGCAGAGAAATATACTCTTGATGATGTAGTATATAAAAACAATGTTCAAACAGAGTTCTATGATAATGGTTCTTTGATTGATGCAAGAGTATTCACAAGTAATGGTAATCCTGCAGATGGTGGACAGTTGGTAAGAATTAAGCTTAATAAGGATAGAGAAATCAACTACATTGATAGAGTTTCTTCATCATACATAAGCTCAAGTCAACCATTATACACAATCAACCAGAAGAGTAGGGGCGTGTTCTATTATCAACTCCAAAGATCATTTTCAAATATGTATCCTGTGAATGATAACACAGTGTTTATGGTTGTACCTCAAAATCTTGCAGGCACAAGTGATAAGGATTATTATGTGACCACTGCAGCAAGTATGGAAAGAACAGAGGGCGTGAATTATGTTCCATACACAACAACTAAGGATAACTATATGGCTGATGTGATTCTGGTAGAAACAAATCTCACAGTAAATATTAAAGAAGAGAATCCTGATTATATAGTAACAGGAATATCAACCGTTGTGAGTGGTGACGAGATTGTTAAATCATATAAGCTTGTTGATACAGCAGGTAAAGTGTCACAATTCATCTTTGATAATAAGGCTGTAAGTGATGCATGCAATGCAGATCTTGGTGATATTATAAAGGCAAAAACCAGTGGTGATGTAATTCTTGCAGCAGAGGTATTATATGATTATAGCACTGATACAATAACTAAGGATTATGGTACTACCTACGGAATCTTAAGTGCATATGGAAACTTCCTTGGAAATATCGTCTTTGTTTCAGAGAGTGGAACACATATTGGTATAAAAATAGGAAGTACAATAAAATTATCTAAGGTGGATGGAACCACTTATCAGAGATATGAAAAGAATGGAAACAAGGTACATGTTGAAAATATTTCAATTGATACCCTGAGATATTATGCAAGAAAGAATGCAAAGGTATATGCAACCTATGGAGGATCATTTACACAAAAGACTGTCCTTGTTATCGAATAATAATATCAGCAGAAAGGAGAATTTAAAGAATGAGTAAAAAATTAAAAATTGCATTGATAACAACCTTAGTAATGCTATTCTCAACTATGTTGGTTTCTGCAGATTATGTCATCTTTAAGAATGATGTTGATGTAAGCATCCAATTCAATGATGTATCGGAAATCGGCACAATGTCTGCTGATGAGGCAGCAGTTGATGTAGTAATCGACCAGACAAGTAATAACTATAGAAAGTTTGAGGTTTACTATTCAATAGATGGTGGTATAGACAAAAATGTGGGTGTGTATAATATAGCACCTGAAAAGAAGGAAACAATTAAGATTCCTTTGGCAACACTTGATATTGGTACTCATGATTTGAAGCTATGGGTAGTTTCAAGTGGAATTGTGATGTCCGAGATAGAAGAAAAGATTTATATTGCAGATTTATACGAAAAGCAGTTTATGGATTTCAATAATGAAATGGGTATAAATGTCCATTTCCAACCTGTTGAGTCACAAGGCTATCCTTTCGATAGTACAGTATTTAAAACTGTAAAGGCTATGGGTATTCCACTTGTAAGAAATAATGCATCTTATGGAACATCAGAGCCGTCTCCGGGTAAATTTGCAATTGAATCAAGCATAGGCTGGTGGACAAAGAAGCTTCAGGAAAATGGTATTGACTGGAGCCACACCGACTTTGGTTTGTTGCACTTGACCTCAGATCCAACAAGAATGGTTCCTGAGGATGTAAGAATTGCAGAAGCAGGCACATGGAATCAAGGTTTTGCTATCCGTACTCAGGGTGGTGTAAATGCATTTATCAAAAGAGGCCTTGAAATTATGAAATTTGTTCCATGGCTTACAGAGATTGAAATATGGAACGAGCCTGGTTTAGGTGGTTTCTGGAATCCTGGAATATGTAAGGAATATCAATCATTAACAGACCTTATCAAGCAAGCCTATATTGCATATAAGGACTACAGACCAGAAATCAATTTTGCAACCTTTGGTCATTCTGTGGGTAAACTACATATTAACTTTGTTTATGCTTTAATGAATGGAGTTTATGAGTATATGGATGGTTACTCATACCACCCATATATAATGGGTGTTCCGGCTTATGAAACCTATAACTCTGAGGCTGGACATCAATCAATTAAGGATGAAGTTTTAAAGTATGGTGGATGGAAAGACTTCAAGGTAACTGAGTTTGGTACTGCAAACAACTACTCTATTGATGAAGATTTGTCATCAGCAAAGATTTTGAAGTCATACACAGAGATGGATTCTCTTGACTACTCAAATATTATGTTTTATTGCTTATTCAATAAAACAGATTTGGGTCTTGAGGACCACGAAACCAACTATGGTATGTTGACTTACTACCAAAAGCCAAAGAAGCAGTTCTATATGATTGTTAACCGTAACAAGAAGCTTGCAGGTGCTATGTTCTTAGGTCAGATTGACCTAGGCCTTCAGGATAAAGAAGAGGAAGATACATATGCATATGTTTATATCAAGGACGGAAAGCCTGTTGTTATGAGTTGGTACTATAGACCGGAAGAAGAATTTGATAAAGTTGCAGCGGGAATCGGTCTAAACAGTTCTGCTCAATTCGGAGCAATGATTAGTAACTCAAGATATGCAGAAATCGACTGGGAGCTTCCTGGTGAAAGCGTAACAGTTACAGAAATGTATGGAAATGTAGTAAGCAAAGATACCTCAAATGTTACATTGACATATTATCCTCAGTATATTGAGGGCTTGAGCGAAAACTGGGTTAGAGGCGTTATGGTAGAAACCCTTGATGCAGATTACAAGGATTGGATGGAAAGATTTGGCGAGGAGCTTCCTGAAGCCGCCAAGGAAAATGCTCAGAAGGTACTTGACGATGCCATCAATACAGTTAAGAATGATGGTGATTTGGAAGCTACATATGATTCACTCACAAAACTTGGTATTGACCTTATTGCATTAGCAGAGAAGGGTGAAATCGAGGCAGTGAGAGCATCTGCAATGACATTTAAACTATATGAATCTATACTGCACTTTAACTCATACTATGCATATAAGTATGATGGTGAAATGCCGAAAAAACTTTCAGCAGACAGACAGGGTGCAGATAAGCTAAGAAAACAAACCTATCATAATGAAGGCTATAATATGCCATATGCAGCTGCTATCTGGGAATTCGCAGAAAGACAATATAGAGTTGCAGAGGGTATAATCAAGGAAGAAGACTGCTACTTTAAGACAGGTGCTTTGGCATCTTATGATAAGCTTACAGATATGCTTTATAAGTGGTTTGTAGCTATGGTAAGTGCTGACGAAGTAAATGAATACTACAGATTCTTTATAAGTGTAAAGGACCATGATTTGAGTGTGTTCAAGAATGAGACTTGTTCATCAAGATTTGACCTTATCAACAAAACAAAGAAGGATATCAAGGGTCATATCGAGGTTTATACTGAAAAGGGTGAGCTTGTTGGAAAAACAGAAAGCTACACTATTCCTGCCAACACAACAGATGTGAGTGGTCAAGTGAATCTCAAGGTTTCTGATGCTGATGATGTATTCTGCTTGATTTATCACTTCATAAATGAAGAGGGAGAAACTATTAAGAAGCAGAATACAGTATATGAGTTCAAGGAAAGCATGAGAGTTGAAATGATTCCTGCTGATAGACCTGTTGAGGAATTAACCTCAATCAAGTTCAATGTAACCAACCTACAAAATACCAGATTGCCAGTTGCAATCGAGGTTGAGGGCGATGAGCATATCTCCATTGCAAGCAGTAGGATTGAAACTGTTATGGAGCCAGCAGAAACAAGAGAAATTGAAATTCCAGTTTCAAGCATTTCTCATAATAAGTTCCATATGTATTCAATAAATTATAAGCTATATGCAAATGGATATTATGTAGGATCAGGTGAAGGTCTTTTGAACTTCACAGTTGTGACCAAGACCAAGAAGGAGTTGAAGGCTGAGGACTTCACAGGTGATATTTCCGAGTGGGAGGATGCATATCCAATCTACCTGAATGCTCCAATAAATGGTAAGTCAAAGGATGACTGGAAGGATTCAACCTACTCTGCAAGAGTTCTTCATAAGTGGGATGATGATAACCTATACTATCTTGTTGATATCTATGATGATGCTCACCATCAACCGTTGGTAACAGAGGGTATTTGGAATGGTGACTCTATCCAGATGGCTTATGACCCATTAAAGACAGGTGTGAATTCATCAGGAAACACCGCAGGAGGCTATGATAAGGACGATACTGAAATCGGTGTTGCTCTTACTAACTCAATGATAGTAACTGTAGGTGTATGGCAGAATACTCCTGATAAGACTGCAATCGAAAAGGGAGCAAGTATTATCAGAGATAAAGATGCTAAGATAACAAGATACTTTGTAAAAGTTCCAAAGTCAGCAATTCCTAACCTTGAATTGAAGGAAGGGGATACTGTCCGTATGGATATTGGTGCAAATGATGGTGACACATATTACAGAGACAGATATATCTACTTTGTGAAGCATGGTGTAACAATGGAAAAGAGGACTTCATTGTTCCATGAATTCTATATGGCGCCTCAAGTTGAGGTTACCGAAAGCAGCAATTCTGTTGCTACAGATATATTCCCTGTAACTATTAAGAAGTCTGTTTTATAAAAATAGAAATAATCAAAAAAAGCATCCTTCGGGATGCTTTTTTTGAGCCTATCGGGGATTGATAATATAATAAAAATAGAATGTTAAAAAAAGGCATCACCTTTTGGGGAAGTCTTTTACTTCATTGGCACATTGAACGAGGCGAGTGTCTTCTATAAATGAAAGGAATAGCAAAAAAAACACATTGTCGTAAAAGACAATGTGTTTTTTTGGTACGCGATCAGGGGCTCGAACCCTGGACACCCTGATTAAGAGTCAGGTGCTCTACCAACTGAGCTAATCACGCATATTCAAATCACGAATAATATGATACCATATTTTGAGTCGGGTGTCAATACTTTTTTCGAAAAAAATTAAAAATATTTGCACAAATAATCATTACTTTTATCATAAAAATAAGGCATATATCCCCAATAAGGTAAAATTTATCGGGGATATATGAAATTCCTGATTAGTTGCCTGTGCTTCCAAAGCCACCATTTCTTTCTGCTGACACATCATCATCAAGAGTAATGCCATACTCAATGAAAATTCCCTGTGCAAAGCCACTGCCTTTTTTCAAGGACACAGTTTTTCCTTCATTGGACTCATTTGTGATTTTAACAAAGATATGTCCTTCATTGTCAGAATTATAATAGTCGCTGTCGATAATTCCAACTGTGTTATTAAGTCGCAGACGGAACTTGAAGCCTAAGCCACTTCTGGGATAAATTTTAAGCACCCAACCATCATCAATTTTTGCACGGATACCTGTGGGAATTTTCACAGTTTCACCGGGTTTTAAGTCAATATCAAGAGCTGAGAAAAAATCGTATCCTGCAGAGCCTGAGGTGGCACGCCTTGGCAAAATTATCTCGTCATACACATTTTCCTCTGTACCGAAGGTATCAAGCCAATCCTTTTTGAATTGCTCATGGGAAACTTTTTCAAATTTAGCTATTCTTTTCATAGTTCTCATTATCCTTACTATAAGTATTTTATACAATGATTATACATCATTTTTTTACCAATTACAAGAGGATTTATTATAAAATGGGATAAATTGACAAAAACTATATTCTATGATACTATATTTAAAAATGAGGGGTGAGAAGAGTGAAAATCAAAACAATGGAAATGGTTGTTTCGGGGATTTTGGCAGGCGTTCTTGCAATTTTTTCTATGATTTATATTCCTGTGGGCGCAGTACCCATTACCCTCGCATCTTTTGGAGTAGTTATTGTTTCCATTATCGAAAAGCCAAAATGGTCGGTGGTTTCAGTTATCATCTATATTCTAATCGGTGCTGTGGGATTACCTGTGTTTAGTGGTTTAAAGGGTGGCTTGGGTGTTCTTATAGGTCCAACAGGTGGATATATTCTTGCATATCCAATAATTTCATATATAGTAAGCAAAGCATCAGAAAAAACGGGGATGCTTCAATTATATTTTTGGGTGATTATTTCCCTTTTGACATGTTATATTATGGGCATAACCCAATATATTATTATCACAGGTGTATCGGTTAAAAATGCCCTTATAATATGTGTTTATCCCTTTATTATTCCTGATATTTTAAAGGTCGTGACAGCAGTTGTAACAGGAAGGAAAATCAAGGCACGAATAAAGCTATAATATATTTTCAAGCTTCAGGGTGAAATTTTTTGGAATGTGTCGAAAATCAAGGTCTAAAACCTCACATTTAGACAGAGCATCATGCTTTTGCCTTCCATTTGTGTAGGCACAAAGCTCAGCTAAGTTTTTTTCAATACTGTCCAACATAGAATGGTCCATTGTACTTGAAATAATGCACCGTTTTTTTTCTAAAAGCAAAGATAATTCCTCCGACATCATCTCGGCAGAGGAAAAATCATCACTTTCAATTGAAAGCTGGATTTTATGAGTGTATTCACACATAGTTTTAGAAACATCTTCTATATATTCCATATGAATAATGCTTCCCACAACAATTAAGACTGAGATAATGCAGGAGATAACAAAGCTTTTCAATTATGCTCACATCCTTTAATTTTCATCTTCTTCTCCCTTTAATTGAACATATAATCCGTTGTTCAAATCTAAAGAGGCAATAAAAACATCTTTTTCATTTTCTATATTTCTTTTCTTTAGTTGGCTTTTAAGCCATTTTTTTGTTTTACCACTTCTTTTTAACTCACTTTCGTTTAAGTATCCGTCTGAAATAAGCATAAAGGGAAGAGTTTCAAGTATTACATTTTTAAGTCCTAAATCCTCCACAGTTGCAGGCCTTTGAGAGCTTTTTGGGATGATACTCAACTGCCCATTGGTTTCCAAAACAGCAACCTCCACATCAGAAAGGTCGGGATACCCGCTTATCCTCAGTTGCTCTAAGAGGTCATTTAAGTTAAAGCGTTGCCGTCTTAATTCATTCTCATTAACATGGCCATTGTAGATTAAAATACTCGGCTCTCCCGAAATTAGCCGTCGTGCCACTCGGCTTTTCAAACTGAGAAATGCCATAAAAACCTCGGCAACTATCAGGGTGAGAACAGGAATAATTCCAAAGAGAAGAGGGGAGTCCACCGTCTGCATAGGCACAGATGCAAGGTCGGAAATCATAATTGCTACCACAAGCTCGGAGGGTTGCATCTCACCTATCTGCCTTTTTCCCATAATCCTTACTGATACTATAACAATGAGATATAAAATAAGAGTTCTTATAACTATAACAAGCATCAGGTCTGCTCCTTTTAATATATTCTTTTTTATTTTGTGAAAATTTTCAAATAATTATGTAAAAACTATTTACTTTCACAAGATAAAGTGATAAAATAAAAAATAAGAGGTGATATAAATGAAGGAAAAATTGCAGAATGAAAAGCTCGATAGTTTGTTTCGAGGGATTTTGAGTCTGGAAACCATAGACGAGTGCTATGATTTTTTCAGCGACCTTTGTACCATTAGTGAAATAAAATCTATGTGCCAGAGATTTGATGTGGCAAAGCAGCTTAACGATAAGAATGTATATACAAATATTGAAGCTGAAACAGGAGCAAGCTCTGCCACAATAAGCAGAGTAAATAGAAGCCTTTTATATGGCAGTGGTGGATACAGAGCAGTTCTTGATAAGATGAAGGATGAGGAAAATGAGTAGTTATGGAAGTTTTGCACAATGCTATGATGTGCTTATGACGGAGGATTTTGACTACGAAAAAATAGCAGATTTCGTGGAAAACATATTTACTCTATATGATAAAGATGTGAAGCTTATGTGTGAGCTTGCCTGTGGAACAGGGAATATAACCATTCCACTTGCAAGGCGTGGGTATGACATAACTGCTATTGATAAATCCTTTGATATGCTTGATGTGGCAAGGAATAAGGCAGAAAAAGAGGGGATAGACAATATTCTTTTTCTTAATCAGGATATGACAAGGCTTGATTTATATGGTACTCAGGATGCAATTTTGTGCCTGATAGACGGAGTTAACTATGTTATAACCCCTGCCACCCTTATGAGAATGTTCAAGAAAATAAAAAAATGCTTTTTAGAGCCTGACGGATTATTCATATTTGATATCAGTACCCGATATAAGCTTGAAAAGGTGATTGGGAATAACACCTTTATCCACAATGGTGATGATATTTTCTACACATGGGAAAATAGGTATATAGAGAAAAAATGCCTATCGGATATGGAGCTTAACTTTTTTGTTAAGGAGAATAAAAAAGGATATAAGAGGTTTTCTGAAAGGCATCTTCAAAGAGGCTATACCAATGAGGAAATTCTTGGAATGCTTAAAAAAGCAGGCTTTGAGAAGGTGGATATGTACGACTCTATGAGCTTTCAAAAACCAAATGAAAAATCTGAAAGAATTGTATTTGTGGCAAGATAAAAAAAGAAATTCTGCTTTTAGGCAGAATTTCTTTTTTTATAATAAATTTTTATTTTTTAATTCCTGTAAGGACATAATAATTCCGAATTTGGCAGATTCATATGTGAGGCCACCCTGCATATATGCGATATATGGAGGTCTGATTGGTGCATCGGCACTAAGCTCGATTGATGCACCCTGAACAAAAGCGCCTGCTGCCATTATAACCTTATCCTGATAACCTGGCATATCCCATGGCTCAGGTGACACATATGAGTCAACAGGAGCGCCCCTTTGAATACCCTGACAAAATGCAATCACTTTTTCAGCTGAGCCGAAACGAATGTCCTGAATTATATCGTGCCTTTCCTCTTGTGGCATTGGTGAAACCTCATAGCCTAATGAGGAATAAACATAGGCACACAGAGTTGATGACATCATAGCCTGTGCCACAATATGAGGAGCCATGAATAACCCCTGATACATATCTCTGTTAAGACCTAAGCTTGCACCACATTCCTTGCCTATACCAACTGAGGTCAGTCGGTAGGCACAAAGCTCAATCAAATCACCTCTGCCTGCGATATAGCCACCTGTTTTAGCAAGTCCACCACCCGGATTTTTAATCAACGAGCCTGCCACTAAGTCTGCTCCGTAATAGGTAGGTTCGTGCTTATCGGCAAACTCACCATAGCAATTATCCACAAGCACAAGAGTGTCGGGGGATATATTTTTTACAAAGCTTGTGAGATCTCCTATTTTCTTACTGCTATAGGTTGGTCGGTCACCATATCCCTTTGAACGCTGAATAAGACAAGCCTTGATTTTGTTTTCTTCAAGTGCTTTTTTTATTGCCTCAAGGTCAGGCTCTCCGTTGTCAAGCAAGGAAATTTCCTTATAGTTGATACCAAAGTCGGCAAGTGAGCCATTTCCCTTGTCACCAACAATTCCTATCACTTCCTCAAGGGTGTCGTAGGGCTTGCCTGTGATAGCTAAAAGAGTGTCGGAGGGACGCAATACGCCGAATAGCATAGTTGAGAGTGTGTGAGTTCCTGAAATAAAGCTGTGTCTTACCAAAGCATCCTCGCACTCAAATATGTCAGCATAGATTTTATCAAGAGTATCTCTTCCTAAATCGTCATATCCATAGCCTGTAGTTCCCGAAAAGTGACTTTCACTCACCTTGTTCTCAGAAAAAGCCTTCATCACTCGCATCTGGTTAACCTCGGCTATTTCCTTGATTTTTTCAAACTGAGGTTTTGAGGCCTCTTCACATTCTTCAATTATCCGAAGGACATCCTCCGAAACCATAAATTCTTTTTTTATAAATTCCTTGTCCATAAAGATTCCTATCCTTAATTATTTTAAACTATTCAAAAACTTTTTGTGTACCTGTTTTAGTACCTTTATTATTTTACTACTTATAATAAAATAAGTCAATGGGGAGTTTTCAATAAAAATATTATGTGAATAGTATAAAATAGCAATAAATAGAAAATAATAAGAAGGAAAATCAAACTAAAGAGGCATAATTTTGGATGTAGTTGAATAAATATAAAAACAACTATATAATTTGGAGGAAAAAATTATGGAAAACAACATCTGCAACAATGTGGCAGAAATGATTGGCTATGTTGAGGACACGCCCCTTTTCAGCCACGAGCTTTACGGAGAAAAATTTTATAACTTTACTCTCAGGATACCGAGATTATCAGGTATCAGTGATTTTATTAAAATAATGGTTTCTGACCGACTTATGACCGACTTTGAAATAAGAGTGGGAGAAAAAATAGAGGTGGACGGACAGTTTCGTTCCTATAATAGCTATAATGAGGGAGAAAATAAGCTGATATTAACAGTTTTTGCAAGGGATATAAGGGAAGCAACAGACGAAAATAAAAACCCTAATTCCCTTTATTTAAACGGATTTGTGTGCAAGGAGCCTGTTTACAGAACAACGCCCTTTGGCAGAGAGATTACTGATATTTTATTGGCAGTCAACAGGACCTATAATAAATCTGATTACATACCCATAATTGCATGGGGCAGAAATGCAAGGTACTGTAGAAGCTTCAATGTGGGTGACAGAGTGAAATTGTGGGGAAGAGTTCAATCCCGAGAATATCAGAAAAAAATTGATGAGGAAAATGTTATTACCAAAACTGCGTATGAGGTGTCAATCAACAAGCTTGAACTCACAGAGGATTAAAATAACGCACTATGCGTTATTTTTTTCTTAGACTTGATATTTTTTTCTTTTTGTGATAAAATTAGAAAAATTGCAACTTTTAGTTGCAAAATTTTCAAAGGAAAGTTGGTTGATTATATGTATATTGATTGGTAAAATAGACACAACATATAATAAGGAGTGTTGTCATAAATGAAAATTGGAGAAAAAATAGCAAATCTTCGGACAATGACAGGATGGTCACAGGAACAGATGGCTGAAAAGCTTGATGTTTCCAGGCAGTCAATATCAAAATGGGAAATGGACCAGGCTCTTCCGCAAATAGATAAAATTCTCCAGATTTGTGAAATATTTAATATTTCAACAGATCGCCTTCTCCGTGATGAAATAGAAATTCCTAAGAGTACGGGAGAAAACAAGGAGAATAAGTATTTTGGTACAGACGGTTTCAGAGGAGAGGCTAATGTTGATCTAACCTCAATGCAGGCTTATAAAGTGGGTAGATTTTTAGGATGGTATTATTCATTAGAACTTTCCGAATGTGAAAAGAGCAACCATAAGCCAAGAATTGTTATTGGAAAAGATACCAGAAGGTCAAGCTATATGCTTGAGTATTCAATAGCCGCTGGCATAACTGCATCCGGAGCAGACGCTTATATGCTTCATGTTACGACGACACCAAGCGTTTCCTATGTAACCAGACAGGAGGAGTTTGACTGCGGAATTATGATAACTGCTTCTCACAATCTGTTTTACGACAATGGCATTAAGGTTATAAACAAATACGGTGAAAAGCTTGATGATAAAACAACAGCGCTTATTGAGGCGTATATCGATGGCAATCTTGCAATGCTTGGTGTTTCGGGAGACGACCTGCCGCTTGCAACAAGAGAAAAAATAGGCTGTATTATAGATTATTCCTCAGGAAGAAACAGATATTTAGGTTATCTTATTTCTGTAGCATCTAATTCCTACAAGAATTTGAAAATAGGACTCGATTGTGCAAATGGTGCATCATGGATGATAGCAAAATCCGTTTTTGCTGCATTGGGAGCACAGACAGTGGTGATAGGTGCAGAACCTGACGGACTTAATGTTAACGAAAAATGTGGCTCCACTCATATTGAGAAATTATGCAAGCTTGTGAAGGAAAAGCATCTTGATGTTGGTTTTGCTTTTGACGGTGATGCAGACAGATGTATTGCAGTTGACGGAAACGGAGAGGTTGTAGATGGCGATAAAATGCTATACATCCTGGGAAAAAGACTCAAAGCAAGAGATATGCTTGACCATGATACAGTTGTTGCAACAATTATGTCAAACAGTGGATTTTTTGCAAGTCTTGAAGAAGCAGGCATAAAATGCGAAAAAACAGCTGTTGGTGATAGGTTTGTTTATGAATGTATGCAGAATAACGGATATTCCTTAGGAGGAGAACAGTCGGGGCATATAATTCTTAAAAAGTATGCCACAACAGGTGATGGTATTTTAACTGCAATTATGATTGCAGAGGAAATATGCGATTCAAAGCTTCCTCTTGCAGAGCTTGCAGCGCCAGTTAAGGTTTATCCTCAATGCATAAAAAACATAAGGGTTAAAGATAAAGGTGCTGTACTTAATGATAAGACGGTCCTTGAAAGTAAAGAAAAAGTTGAAAAACTCATTGCAGGAAAGGGAAGAGCTCTTCTGCGTCAGAGTGGTACAGAACCGGTTATAAGGGTTATGATAGAAAGCGAAAGCGAGAAAAAATGTGTTGAGTATGTGCAGATAATAATAGATGCAATAATAAAGGGAGGACACAGTGTTGAATAAACTTGTAAAAACAGAGGATCTATATGAAGTAACAACTGCCTACCTTACCAAGCTTTTTGAAAAATATGAATACCCGTGGGAAATACTGCCACATATAAAGGAGTATATATATGAGCTTATTGAAAATGGTCTTGATGGCTTTTCAGAGATAGCTGATGGTGTTTATGTGGGCGAAAATGTAACAATCTATCCTACAGCAGTAATTGAAAAGCCTGCAATTATTGGGGCAGGAACACAGGTGCGTCCAGGTGCGTTTATAAGAGGCAATGTAATAACAGGTCCAAACTGTGTTATAGGTAATTCTACCGAGCTTAAAAATTGTGTGCTTCTTGAAAATGTTCAGGTGCCTCATTATAACTATGTGGGGGATTCTGTCCTCGGCAGTCACGCTCATATGGGTGCAGGTTCAATCTGCTCTAATTTGAAATCAGACGGAAAAGCTGTAGTAATTCATGGAAATACAGAGTATGAAACAGGTATGCGTAAAATCGGAGCAATACTTGCAGATGGTGCTGATATTGGTTGTGGCTGCGTTTTAAATCCAGGAACAGTAATCGGCAAAAATACATCTGTGTATCCACTTAACTCCCTAAGAGGAGTATTTCCTGCTGACAGTATAGTAAAATCACAAAACAATGTTACAAAAAGGAGAAAATGATATGGAATATTTAGAAGTTAATACATATGAAGAATTAAGTAAAAAGGCTGCAGATATAATTGCAAATCAGGTGACATCAAATCCTGAGAGTGTTATAGGTCTTGCAACCGGCTCAAGCCCTTTGGGGTTATATGAATGTCTTGCAAAGATGTGTGAAAAAAAAGAGGTTGACTTTTCAAAGGTTACATCAGTAAATCTTGATGAATATGTGGGACTTTCAGGGGATAATGAACAGAGTTACCGTTATTTTATGGACAAAAATCTGTTCTCAAAAATAAACATAAGAAAAGAGTGTACCTTCGTTCCAAACGGTTGCGCGGAGGATGTTGAAAAAGAGTGCAGGGAGTATGACAAGAAAATAGAAAGTCTTGGTGGAATAGATATACAACTTTTAGGAATTGGATTAGACGGACACATTGGATTTAATGAGCCTGATGATGTGTTCATAAAAGAGACACATATTGTTGGTCTAGACCAATCAACAATAGAGGCAAATTCAAGATTTTTCGAATCTATTGAAGATGTTCCCAAGAAGGCTTTAACAATGGGTATTGGCGCAATAATGAATGCTAAAAAAGTTATTTTAATTGCAAACGGAAAGAATAAAGAAGAAATTTTAAAGAAGGCATTTTTCGGACCAATCACACCAAAAGTTCCTGCATCAATTCTTCAACTTCATCCGAATGTAACAGTTATATTTTCACAAAACTAAAAAAGAAATGGCAATATTTATATTGCCATTCTTTTTTTGTTTCGACCTTATATTCTAAGATAACATATTTTTCTTATATTCCATAGGTGACATACCAAGCTCTCGTTTGAAAGCAGTGGAAAAATAGCTTTGGCAGGAATATCCAAGCATATCACTGATTTCACTTATTGAATAGCCTTGCTTTAAAAATAACTCAGCCTTAGTTATTTTCAAATGATTAAAATAGTTTATAACTCCCATACCTGAGAATTTCTTAAAGGATTTTTTTAAGTTTGCCGAGCTTAAGTTGGTCATTCTTGATAAATCATTGATGGTGAGATTTTTATCGATATTATCATTCATTGCCTTCACAATCTTTTTATAGTTTTTGGCAGAAATTGTTTCGGTTTCCTTCACTGATGCTTTGATGTCCTTTAAAATGTGGAGCATCAATGCTTCAAGTCTGTTGGATAGAAGCTGTTGCGAGATATAATCCTTTTCCCATAGAGGTGATTTTAAAATATTTTCTGTTGCTAAGCTTTGTATCTCTTCCATTAAAGTAAACATATTGTCATTCAAATGAAAAACTCCATCGGAGAGATTTTCCATACCAAAGCCATCGGCAGTGAAGGAGGTTATTATCAATTTTGGATTTGTTTTATTTGCAGACCAGATTCTATGAAACTCCATTGGTTTATGAAAAATAATATCATTTTTAGAAAGCTCATAGAGTCTGTCGTCCTCTGCAACTCCCACCTTTCCGTCAACAACGAACACACATTCCCAAAAATTATGGCGTTCACCTTCAAAATAAAAGTCAGCATCATAAGAGGGAGCGAAGGAAAAATAAAGGGACTCTACATTAACAGGTCTTGAAAGCTTATGAAACATAGTTAACCTCCTTAGTAAAAAGTATCCGATTTTAAATAAAATATATCTAATATTGAATAGACTTTTGAAATTGAATGTATTATAATCATATCATAAAAAATATAATTTGTAAATATGGGAGGTAAATATTCATGAAAGAAAAAGTAAGAGTCGGCGTAGTTGGCTTAGGACAAAGAGGATTTTTTGATCCAGGAAAAACATATCCTGGCTTGATTCACTTCCTTGCAAATATGGAGGATGTTGAAGTTGTTGCTGTTTGTGATGAATATGAGGATAGAGTAGATGAAGTTATCAGCTATATGAAGGAGCATAAGGATCTTGATTTGTGGGGAACAACAGATTATAGAGAACTTGTGACCAGCTCAGATATTGATGCTGTTGTTATAGCATGCTCATGGGAAATGCATGTTCCTATTTCAGTTGCAGCAATGAGGGCAGGCAAGGCAGTTGCTCTTGAGGTAGGCGGAGCATATTCTCTTGATGATTGCTGGAGATTGGTAAGATGTCAGGAAGAAACAAATGCTAAGTTTATGTTCCTTGAGAATTGTTGCTATGGCAGAGATGAGTTAATGGTACTTAATATGGTAAGACAAGGTAAATTTGGTAATGTGGTTCATTGCTCAGGTGGATATCAGCACGATTTGAGAGGTGAAATCTCCTTTGGTGAAGAGCATAGACACTACAGATTGAGAAATTATCTTGCAAGAAATTGCGATAACTATCCCACTCACGAGGTTGGTCCTATTTCAAAGGTACTTAATATCAACCGTGGAAATAGAATGGTTTCCCTTGTTGCAATGTCATCAAAAGCAGAGGGCTTAAACGAGTATAACAAAATCAGGAGAGGCGAAGATCACAATCTTGCCAATGCAGATTTCAAGCAGGGTGATATTGTGACCACTATTATAAAGTGTGCAGGTGGAGAAACCATTGTTCACACACTTGATACCACTCTCCCAAGAGGCTATTATTCAAGAGGCTTTACAGTGAGAGGTACAAAGGGTATGTACACAGAGGAAACAGGTACACTTGTGATGGAGCCTGATGTAGTTAAAGAAAAGAATAATGTGGATAAGTTCAGAAAGGAATATGACAGTCCTATCTGGGAAGAATACGATGAATCAGGAATTGAAGCAGGTCACGGAGGTATGGACTGGCATATTTTAAGAGCCTTTATCGAATGTGTTAAGGATGACCATGAAGTGCCAATAGATGTATATGATGCAGCAACATGGATGAGTATATGTGTACTCTCAGAGGCATCAATTGCCCATGGTGGAGCACCTATGGAGATCCCTGATTTCACATCAGGAGGATGGCTAATTGAGAAGAAGAAGGAAGAATGGAAATATAGCCTATAAAACAAAAATCAGAGTCTTTAAAGACTCTGATTTTTTTAAATCTTGTAATAATTTTCATATTCTTGTTAGGGGAATACTATTAAAAATTATTATGGTAAAAATTGTCGAATAATTTAATTGCAAAATGAAAAAAGATATGATATAATATTTAGGTATTGAAGTTTTTTAATACCTAAATATATTAAAAAGGGAAAGTATATTAAGAAAGGCTAATGATATGAGTAAGGTAGGATTCGACAACGAAAAATATATAAAAATGCAGTCGGAGCATATTAAAAAGAGAATTTCCGAATTTGGAGATAAGCTATACTTAGAACTTGGAGGAAAGCTGTTTGATGATTTTCATGCATCAAGAGTTTTAACAGGCTTTGAACCCGACAGTAAAATAAAAATGCTCTTGCACCTGAAGGACAAGCTTGAGATTGTTGTTGCTATTTCTGCCCTTGATATAGTTAAGAATAAAATAAGAGAGGACTATAATATTTCCTACGATTTGGATGTTTTAAGACTCATTGACGCCTTCAGGCAAATAGATTTGTATGTGGGAAGCGTTGTTATTACTCAATTCAGTGGTCAGCCTGCCGCTGAGAGCTTTAAGCAGAAGTTAGAGTCTTTGGGGATTAAGGTTTTCCTTCACTACCCGATTGAAGGCTATCCTGCAAATATTGAGCTGATTGTGAGTGATGAGGGCTTTGGTAAAAATGAGTATGTAACCACCGAAAGACCATTGGTACTTGTAACAGCACCGGGACCCGGCAGTGGTAAAATGGCAACCTGTCTTTCTCAAATATACCACGAGCATAAAAGAGGAATTAAGGCAGGCTATGCAAAATTCGAAACCTTCCCTGTGTGGAACTTACCATTGAAGCATCCTGTGAATCTTGCATATGAGGCTGCAACTGCAGATCTGAATGATGTGAATATGATTGACCCATTCCATCTTGAAGCATATGGGGAAACCACAGTTAACTATAATCGTGATATTGAAGTGTTCCCTGTGCTGAACACAATGTTCAATAAAATTTTAGGAAAAAGCCCATATAAGTCACCTACTGATATGGGAGTTAATATGGCAGGCTTCTGCATAGTTGATGATGAAGCAGTTTGTAAGGCTGCTGAAAAGGAAATTTTAAGAAGATATTATCAAACAAAATGCTCTGTTTTAAATGGCTTTGTTTTAAAGGATTCTATGTATAAGCTTGATTTGATTATAAATCAGGCAGGAATAAGCTTAAAAGACAGAAAGGTTGTTGATGCGGCAATGAATCGTGCTGAGGAAACAGGAATGCCTGCAACTGCTATTGAGCTTTCCAACGGAACTGTGGTGACAGGAAAAACAACCAAGCTTTTGGGTGCATCTGCAGCAGTTTTGTTAAATTCCTTAAAACATCTTGCAGGAATAGAAAAAAGCGTAAAGCTTATTTCCCCTGCAGTTTTAGAGCCAATTCAGGCATTGAAGATAAACAATTTAAAAAATCATAATCCAAGACTACACACCGATGAAACACTTATTGCCTTAGCAATCAGTGCATCTAACGACGAGAATGCAAGGAAGGCAATGGATAAATTGCCTGAACTTGCAAATTGTGAGGCACATTCATCTGTTATCCTGTCTCAGATAGATAGCTCAGTATTTAGAAAGCTTGGTATAAACTTAACCTGTGAGGCAGTGTATCAATCTAAAAAATTATATCACGGATAACTTAAAATCTCCTCCAAGCATATGCTTGGAGGAGATTTTTTGAATAGTTTTTTGCTTGACTTATTAGTTGAAAAATTGTATAATTGTAAATATGATGAGAATAAAAAACAGGAGTATAAAAATATGTATTCAGCATCAGAGGAAAGATATGAAAATATGGAGTATAGGCGAACCGGTGAAAGTGGATTAAAATTGCCTGTGGTATCCTTGGGAATGTGGCATAATTTCGGTAGATTTGAAAATTATGACAATATGAAAAATATCTGCCTTACTGCATTTGATAGTGGCATCACTCATTTTGACCTTGCTAACAACTATGGCTTTCCATATATTGGCTCAGCAGAGGAAAATATGGCAAAAATTTTGAAAGAGGAGCTTTCAAGTTACAGAAATGAGCTTGTTATTTCAACAAAAGCAGGCTTTCCTATGTGGAAGGGACCATATGGTGATTTTGGAAGCAGAAAGTATTTAATTTCAAGCATTGATGATAGCCTAAAACGATTAAAGCTTGACTATGTGGATATTTTCTATCACCACCGACCTGATATGGAAACTCCATTAGAGGAAACAATGGGTGCTTTGGCACAGATTGTGAAAAGTGGAAAAGCGTTATATGTGGGACTGTCTAACTATA
Organism: Clostridia bacterium; assembly: GCA_045649415.1. GTDB lineage: Bacteria > Bacillota > Clostridia > UBA1381 > UBA1381 > CAKSQL01. The sequence continues at coordinate 84,461 of JAZRPY010000014.1, forward strand.
ACGGAGAAAGAATGGAAAAGGCGTGCGATATTTTAGATTCCTTGAATTGTCCATTTATAATCAATCAGAATAGATACTCGATTTTAGACAGAACAGTTGAGAAAAATGGAATACTCGATTCTGCCTATAAAAGAGGAAAGGGAATGATAATATTCAGTCCTTTGGAGCAGGGGATTTTGTCGGACAAATATATAAAAGGAATACCAACAGACAGCAGAATTAAAACAAGCGGAATTTATCTTAAGGAGGACAACCTCACCAAAGAGCTTATGGGAAAGGTTGAAAAGTTAAATGAGCTTGCTAAGGACAGAGGAGAAACTCTTGCGCAGATGGCACTTTCGTGGGTGCTTCATCGAAAGAGTGTTACAAGCGTACTGATAGGTGCATCCAGACCAGAGCAGATTTTAGAAAATGTGAAGGTTGTTAATAGTCCTGAATTTACAGATAAAGAGCTATCAATAATTGATAAGATTATTTTAGAAAAGGAGTAAAAGCTATGAAAAGTATAGATATGGTTGATAAAAATTTTAAAATTGAAACCAAAATAAATAAGGACGATTTGGTTTTCCTTGATGCAAGGACAGAACCCTTTGAAATCCATGGACTTATTTACGAAAACGGAAAGTTCAGGAGATTGCCTGAGAAACTGGGAAAAACCGTGAGCGAAGCAGTAAGTTATTTACATACAAACACATCGGGTGGCAGAGTGAGATTTAAAACAAACAGTCCATATGTTGCAATTAAGATGGAAACTGACGCTTTAACAAGATTTTCTCATATGCCATTATCGGGAACAACAGGCTTTGATTTATATGTAAGAGAGAATGGGGAGTGGATTTATCAAAAAAGCTTTATACCACCTATTGAATGCACAGGCAAACACGAGGGACATGTAGATTTCAATGATAGCTCAATGAGGGAAATAACAATCAATTTCCCGGCATATAATGATATTTGCCAATTGCATATAGGAGTCGCTGAAAATTCAAAGATTGAAGCTCCCACACCATATAAAATCAAAACACCGTTTGTGTATTACGGCTCGTCAATTACTCAGGGTGCATGCGCATCAAGACCAGGTAATACATATCAAAGCTATATAGAAAGACGCTTTGATGCAGATTATATAAATCTTGGTTTTTCAGGAGGAGCAATGGGAGAAGAGCTGATGGTAGATTATATGGCAGAGCTTGATATGTCACTTTTCATATTGGACTATGACCATAATGCACCCACAAGTGATCATCTTGAAAAAACCCACGAAACAGTGTTTAAAGCTATCAGAAAAAAACATCCCGACATTCCCATTATAATGATGACAAGACCAAAATACATCTTAACTTCCGATGAAGAAAGAAGATTGGAAATTGTTAAAAAAACCTATGAAAATGCGATACAATCTGGAGATAAGAATGTGTATTTCATTCCCGGCCCTAAGCTGATGGAGCTATGCAAAAATGGGGGAACTGTGGATGATTGTCATCCAAACGACCTGGGATTTTTCTCAATGGCACAGGTGTTGGGAGATGTAATTGAAGAAATTTTAAAATAGAAATATCATAAAAATCAAGGCGATAAGGTTTTATTTATAAGACCTTAGTGCCTTTTTTGGTAAAATTCACAAAAAATTCAAAGATAAGTAAAAGTTATTGACAAAATATTGGTAATATGATAGTATAGATGTATGCAAATGCATAAAGAAAATTAGTTAAATTCAACAAAAGAATTTGACATAACAATGTTGGAGGAGATTTATTATGAAAAAAATTGTCTCAATTTTATTAAGTGCAGTTATGTTAACAGCTTCATGTATAGCATTAACTTCATGCTCAGGCTCTGAAAAAACAGACGAGAATGTTGTTTATGTTGGAGTATATGAGCCATTGTCAGGTGATAATGGTGCAGGTGGTAAGCAGGAAGCTTTGGGTATGCAATATGCAAACTCTGTAATGCCAACTGTTACAATCGGCGGCGTTGAACACAAGGTTGAGCTTGTTACAGTTGATAACGAGTCATCAACAGATAAGGCAGTTTCTGCTGCTACTAATCTGATTTCAGAGAATGTATCTGTAATTCTTGGTTCATATGGCTCAAGTGTTTCAATTGCAGCATCTGATACCTTTGCACAAGCAGGTATCCCTGCAATTGGCGTTACATGTACAAACCCACAGGTTACAGAGGGTAACAGCCACTATTTTAGAATTTGCTTCTTAGACCCATTTCAGGGCACAGTTCTTGCTAACTTTGCAAATGATGATTTGAAGGCTAAAACAGTTTACTGCTTAGGTCAGCTTGGTAATGACTACGACCAAGGTCTTATCAACTACTTCAAGGTAGCTGCTGAAAAGCTTGGTATGAAGGTTATCACAGAGTCATTCCCTGAGAATAACTCAGACTTCACATCATATCTTGCAAATGCCAATAAGGCAGGTGCAGAGATTATCTTTGCTCCATGTTCAATCAGCTATGCTCAGTTGATTATCGAGCAGTCAGTTGCTAATGGCTACAACATTCCTCTATTGGCAAGTGACACATGGGATTCTAATGTTATCTTGTCAGCTGCAAAAGGTAAGGATGTAGATATCTATGTTTCAACCTTCTATGCAGAGGGTGGTGACCCTGAATTTGAAGAGGGCATCAAGGCTTGGATTAACTCAGATTTAAAGAACCTTTCAAACAATGGCGGTGACGACACAGTTGCTGCAGTTACAGTAATGGGTTATGACGCTTATATGACAGCTTTAGAGGCTATCAAGGCTGCAGATTCAAAAGAGCCTGCAAAGATTATGGAGGTACTTCCAAGCGTTACATACACAGGTGTATCAGGAAACATCAAGTTTAACGAAATCGGCGATGCTGACCGTGACACAGCATACATCAAAACAACCAATAACGAAAATGGTGTTTGGGACTTCGTTGCTGTTCAAAAGGTAAAATAATAGCTAAAGGATTTAAAAATTTGAACTGTGGCGAAGGAAAACTCCTTCGCCACAATTCAATTTTTTATTTGGTATCAAAGAGGAGAGAAAAAATCAAATGACAGAAATGATTTTAAATAATCTTCCGTATGTATTGGCAGGTATATCCGTAGGTGGACAATATGCTCTTATTGCAATTGGATATACAATGGTTTATGGAATTTTAAGATTGATTAACTTTGCGCACGGGGATGTGTTTATGGTGGCAGGACTTGTTATGGTTTATGCTTGTACTGCTATGCCAATCTATATTGCAGTTCCCGTGGTTATACTGGCAACATTTTTGTTAGGCTTCTTAATTGAAAGAGTTGCATATAGACCTTTAAGGTCAGCTCCGAGAATGTCAGTTATGATTTCGGCAATCGGAGTTTCATATTTGTTGCAGAACTGTGCTTTGTATTTCACAGGTGGATTGCCACAGGTTTATCCCACAATTCCATTTTTCTCAAACACAGTTTCCATATTCGGAGCAACAACAAAAATGGTTACTTTGATTACACCGGTGCTTACCATTTTTTTGGTGGTAGTTTTGGTAGCATTGATTAAATATACTAAAATAGGAATTGCAATGAGAGCAGTTTCAAGGGACTTTGAAACAAGTCAGCTTATGGGAATTAAGATTAACTCAGTTATAAGTGCAACCTTTTTGGTTGGCTGCTTCCTTGCAGCCATCGGCTCATTTTTGTATTTCACAAACTATACCTCAGTTATCCCGACCTCAGGTGCAATGCCCGGCCTAAAGGCATTCGTTGCGGCAGTATTCGGTGGTATTGGCTCAGTGCCAGGAGCAGTAATAGGTGCATTTATAATTGGTATATGTGAGAATATTATCAAGGGTGCAGGCTGGACAACCTTCTCTGATGCCTTTACCTTTGTATTATTGATTGTTATATTGTTGATTAAGCCAACAGGAATATTTGGCGAGAAAACAACGGATAAGGTGTGAGGTGATTGCTATGAAAAAAGAAGCTATAGGCTTGAATGCCAGAAAAAAGAACAACACCTCAAATTATATAATAATCGGTGCTTTGATTTTGTTATATGTGATTTTGTATTTATTGGATAATGTGTTACCAATGAACAAGACAACACTAATGCTTATCCCTGTTTTGAAAAAGGGCGCTATTTATTCGCTTGTTTGTGTGTCTATGAACCTGTTAAACGGATTCACAGGACTCTTCAGTTTAGGACAGGCAGGCTTTATGTTGATTGGTGCATACACCTATTCAATATTCTGTATTCCTGCAATGCAGCACACGGCGGTTTATCAATATTTTGATGGTGGATTGATTAAGTTCTCAATCCCTGAAATGTTATCAAACGCTATGGGACCTTTTGCAGGCAATTTGTTAGGCGCAATTATTGCAATCTGTATAGCAGGAACAGTTACAGCTATTTTTGCTGCATTGATTGGTATTCCTGTTTTAAGATTAAAGAGTGACTACCTTGCAATTGCAACTCTTGGATTTGCTGAAATTATAAGAGCTATTTTCCAATGGGATGGATTGGGAGTTATCACCAATGGCTCAAACCTATTGAGAAAATATACAAACTTTAATGATATGCAATTAAAAATTGGTGCAGAAACAATTAAGTTTGACACCATTTTCCCATTCCTTATAGCAACAATAAGTATATTGGCTATAGTAATGCTTCTTCGTTCCACCTATGGCAGGGCATACAGAGCCATTCGTGACGACGAAATTGCGGCAGAGGCAATGGGAGTAAATCTGTTTAAGCATAAGATGCAAGCATTTATCATATCAAGCTTCTTTGCAGGAGTTGGTGGAGCTTTGCTTGCTATGTACCAGACCACAATTCAGGCAGCAGCCTTTAAGTCGTCTATGACCTATGAATTGCTTTTGATAGTGGTAATTGGTGGTATCGGCTCAGTTTCAGGCTCAGTTATAGGCTCATTTTTATATATTGCCTGCTCTGAGTGGTGGTTGAGATTTTTGGATAGTGGCTCATTTATGGGAATGACGGTTCCCTTCTTCCGTGACGGTTTCAGGAAGGTTGTATTTGCAGTAATCATCATGATTATAGTGCTGTTCTTCAGAAAGGGTATTATGGGAGAAAGAGAGCTTACAGATTTATTCAAAAAGAAAAAAGTGAAAGGAGAGAAGAAAAATGGCTGATTCTAAGAATGTACTTTCACTTAAGAATATAACCATGCAATTCGGTGGCGTAATTGCAGTAGATGATTTAACCATGGAGGTCAACGAGGGCGAGATTGTGTCTTTGATAGGTCCTAACGGAGCAGGAAAAACAACTGTGTTCAATGTTATCACAGGTGTTTATGATGCAACAAACGGTCAGGCTGACTTTATGGAGAAGCCATGTCTTTCAAATTTTCCTAAGGGAAAAATGAAAAAGACATATCTTGGTAAGGAGGCAGAAAAGTACACTGTAACAATTAAAAAGACTCCTGACCAGATAACCAAGCTTGGAATTTCTCGAACCTTCCAGAATATTCGTCTGTTTAAGTCGATGACAGTTCTTGAAAATGTGTTGGTTGCAATGCATATGAGAAAGAAAACACATATTGCATCGGCGTTCCTTGGACTTAACAAAAAAGAGGACGAGCAGATGAGAATAAAGGCAATGGAGCTTTTGGATAAAGTAGGACTTTTGGATGAGTGTGACGAGCTTGCAACATCTCTGCCTTATGGAAAACAGAGAAGATTGGAAATTGCAAGAGCATTGGCAACAGAGCCGAAGCTATTACTCTTAGACGAGCCTGCAGCAGGTATGAATCCTCAGGAAACTGAAGAACTAACTGCTTTCATTCACGAAATCAGGGATTCCTTCGGACTCACCATTCTTTTGATAGAGCATCATATGAATCTTGTTATGGATATTTCGGACAGGATTTATGTGATAGATTTTGGAAAGCTGATTGCTAAGGGAACTCCTCAGGAAGTCCAATCAAATCAAAGAGTAATTGATGCATATCTGGGGGTGACAGAAGATGAGTAATATATTAGAAATTAAAAATCTTGTAGTTTCCTATGGTGGAATTGAGGCTGTAAAGGATATAAGTATTGATGTGCCTGAAGGAAAAATTGTTACCCTGATAGGTGCAAATGGTGCAGGAAAGAGTACCACCTTAAAATCTATTGCAGGTCTTGTTAAGCCAAAGTCGGCATCTATTATATATGATGGTACAGAGCTTTTTGGAAAAAGTCCTGACTTTATTGTGAGCAAGGGAATAACCTTGGTACCTGAGGGAAGAAAGGTTTTCGACAACCTCACAGTTAAGGAAAATTTAAGAATAGGTGCATATTTGAGAAAGGATAATCTATCTAAGGATTTTGACTATGTATATTCATTATTTCCACGATTGAAGGAAAGAGAATGGCAGCTTGCAGGAACTCTATCAGGTGGAGAACAGCAGATGCTTGCAGTTGGACGAGCTTTGATGAGCAGACCAAAGCTTATTATGATGGATGAGCCTTCTTTAGGTCTGGCACCCTTGGTTGTTAAGAGCATATTTGATATAATAAAGCAGATAAATGACGAGGGTATCACAGTTCTTTTGATTGAGCAGAATGCCAATATGGCATTGAAGGCTGCAGACTATGCCTATGTTCTTGAAACAGGTAGGATAACTATGATGGGCACAGGAAAAGAGCTTTACGAGGATGAAAGAGTCAAGGAAGCATACCTTGGAAAACATAAATAAATAAATAAATAAAGACAAAGCTTTTTTGCTTTGTCTTTTTTATTTGGAAAAAGTAGATAAACTAGCCTAACCTACCTATAAAAATATTGGTAAAAAATTTATATAAAATAGTATTGACATATCCTTTGTGATATGTTAAAATATTAACGAAGTCAAGATTGACAAAAAATTAACAACGATGGAGGAAAAGAAAATGGCAAGATTTACATTACCGAGAGACATATATCACGGAGCAGGTTCATTGGAGGCCTTGAAGAGCTTTAAGGGTGAAAGAGCAATGATATGTGTAGGTGGAGGCTCAATGAAGCGCTTTGGATTCTTGGATAAGGCAATCGGATATTTAAAAGAGGCAGGCTTTGAGGTTGAATTATTTGAAAACATTGAGCCAGACCCATCTGTTGAAACTGTTATGAAGGGTGCAGATGCAATGCTTAAATTCAAGCCTGACTGGATTATCGCAATGGGTGGAGGTTCACCAATTGATGCTGCAAAGGCAATGTGGATTAAGTATGAATATCCTGAAACAACCTTTGAGGATATGTGCAAGATTTTTGGTATTCCTGAGTTAAGAAAAAAGGCCCATTTCTGTGCAATCCCATCAACATCAGGAACTGCAACTGAGGTTACTGCATTTTCTATCATCACCGATTATGAAAAGGGAATCAAGTATCCAATTGCAGACTTTGAGATTACTCCTGATGTGGCAATTGTTGACCCTGAGCTTGCAGAAACAATGCCACAAAAGCTTGTTGCTCACACAGGTATGGATGCTATGACTCATGCAGTTGAGGCATATGTGTCAACTGCGAATAGTGACTACACAGACCCTCTGGCGCTCCACGCTATAAAGATGATTAAAAATGACCTTGTTGATTCATATAATGGTGATATGAAAAAGCGTGGTACAATGCACAATGCACAATGTCTTGCAGGAATGTCATTCAGTAATGCTTTGCTTGGAATAGTACATTCAATGGCTCATAAAACAGGTGCAATTTTTGCAGATTTTGGTGCACATATTATTCATGGTGCTGCAAATGCTATGTATCTTCCGAAGGTAATTAAATATAATTCAAAGGACGAAACTGCAAAGAAGCGTTATGGCTTAATAGCAGACGAGATGGGACTTGGTGGTAACACAGATGATGAAAAGGTGGATCTTTTAATTAAGTATTTAAGAAAAATGAATGATGACTTAAATATTCCACATTGTATTAAGAACTATGGTGCAGACAGCTACCCCGCAGAGAATGGCTTTGTTCCAGAGAATGTGTTCTTAGAAAGACTTCCCGAGATTGCAAAAAATGCTATTCTTGATGCGTGCACAGGTTCAAATCCCCGTATTCCAACTCAGGAAGAAATGGAAAAGCTGTTAAAGTGTTGCTACTATGACACAGAGGTAGATTTCTAAAATAAAATTTTTTCATAGAATATATTTCTTCACAATAGGAGGGCGTGCCATAACTATCGGTATGCCTTCTTGTTTTACATAAAAATTTTCATTATAAGAGATAAAATTTGTGAAAAAATAGAGAATAAAGAGAGTAAAAGCAATTGACAAAAAAGGGAAAAAGAGGTATAATATAGTGTAGGAGAATGCGACAGTATGTCTTCTTTAAAAGATAGAAAAACCTCTTGATTGACGGGGTATGTAGAGAATTAAGGCAGGGGAAGAAAATGGATATTTTTTCAGTACTAACGCTAATAGGTGGACTTAGCTTGTTCCTATTCGGAATGAACTATATGGGTGATAGCTTGAAAAAGCTATCGGGTGGACAATTGGAGTCGATACTCCAAAAGCTTACCTCAAATAAATTAAAGGGCTTTTTGTTAGGATTATTGGTGACAGCAGTTATTCAATCCTCGTCGGCAACAACAGTTATGCTGGTAGGTTTTGTGAACTCAGGAATTATGTCGTTGTCCCAGACTATTGCCATTATAATGGGTTCCAATGTAGGAACAACTGTTACTGCATGGTTATTGAGTACAACAGGTATCTCGGGAGATATAATTTGGCTTAAATTACTAAAGCCTGATTCCTTCACACCTATCCTTGCTTTGATCGGTATATTGATGACTATGGCAGCAAAATCCGAAAAGAAAAAGGATGTAGGCTCAATTTTAATTGGCTTTGCAGTTTTGATGTTCGGAATGGAAACTATGTCAGGAGCAATGTCGGGATTGAAGGATAACGAAGCTTTTGGTAGAATCCTTGTTATGTTTGAAAATCCTATTTTAGGCATTATATCAGGTACTTTATTGACTGCAATTATTCAATCCTCATCAGCATCAGTTGGTATATTGCAGGCACTATCCTTAACAGGTGCAATTCCTATGTCAACTGCACTACCCGTTATATTAGGACAGAATATAGGAACAACCATAACTCCTGTTTTATCGGCAATAAATGGTAACACGGATTCAAAAAGAGTGGCAATTTCCTGCGTATATATAAAGACAATTGGAGTTGTTATTTTTACAGTTATATTCTATGCTGTGCACTCGGTTGTCCACTTTGAATTTATGGATGGACAGGCAACAGTATTCTCAATTGCTTTGTTCCATACCCTGTTTAATGTGTTCTCAACAGTTATCCTGATTCCGTTCTGCAAGTTTATAGAGAAGCTTGCTATGTGGACATTTAGGTCAACAGAGGTTGTTGAGGAGGATGACTTAAGAATCCTTGACGATATATTCTTGAATTCACCAAGCTTTGCGTTGGAAAAGGCTAAGGAAGCAATTGCTGAGATGATAAGAATTACGGCAAGCTCGGTTAACATTGTATTGGATAAGCTATTTAGCTATGACGAAAAAACTGCGGAATTAGTAAATAAGCAGGAAAAAACGGTGGATAATTACGAGGACAAGTTAGGCTCATATCTTGTTAAGATTGCAGGACAAAAACTAGCTACAGAGGAAGCAAACGAGGTAACAACCCTGTTGCATATAATAGGTGATATTGAAAGAATTTCAGACCACGCTTGTAATCTTTTGAAAACAGGTGAGGAAATACACGCTAAAAAAATCCAATTCTCTTCTATGGCAAGAGAGGAAATTGCAACTACATCGGCAGCTATCAGGGAAATTGTTGAGCTGTCAGTTAAGGCAGTTGAGGATGAGGATGATTCCTATGCAATCAGAATTGAGCCTTTGGAGCAGGTAATAGATAAGCTTAAATATAAGATGAAAAACAAGCATATTGAACGCTTGCAGAATAATGAGTGTACAATTGAGCTTGGCTTTGTTTATTCAGATATTATCACCAACTTTGAAAGAATTGCTGACCATTGCTCAAATATTGGTGTATCTATCCTTCAAAGAGAGGTATCGGGCTTTGAGCCTCACGAATATTTAAACCATGTTAAGCAGGATGGTGAAAATAACTTTATTAAGCAATATAATTCATATAAAGACAAATATAGAATAAACTAAGATTTAAAAGGGTTTTCAAATACATTGAAAGCCCTTAAAATTTAAGAAGGAAAAACAATAAAATTAAGGAGGCGAAAGGGATGAATAAAAAAATATACCTGTGTATTGATTTAAAGTCCTTTTATGCCTCGGTGGAGTGCATTGAAAGAGGACTCGACGCAATGACCACTAATCTTGTGGTAGCCGATAATTCAAGAACTGAAAAAACAATCTGCTTGGCAGTATCTCCCGCCTTAAAGGCAGTGGGAGTGCCTGGAAGGCCAAGACTTTTTGAGGTGATACAAAGAGTGTCACAGGTGAACAGAGAAAGACTAAATAGGATAAATTTGAATGAGTTTTCAGGGAAATCCTGTGATTTTAATGAGCTTTTAAAAAATCCGGATTTGGAGCTTGACTATATTATAGCGCCTCCAAGAATGGCATACTATATGGACTATAGCACAAGAATTTATAATATATACCTAAAATATGTTGCGCCTGAGGATATCCATGTTTATTCAATAGATGAGGTCTTTATGGATATAACAGCGTATTTAAAGACTGCCAAAAAAACACCAAGAGAATTTGCGATGGTGATAATCAGGGATGTTTTGAAAAACACAGGCATAACTGCAACTGCAGGAATAGGAACTAATATGTATCTTGCAAAGGTTGCAATGGATATCGTTGCGAAAAAAACTAAAGCCAACAAGGACGGAGTGAGAATTGCGGCGCTTGATGAAATGTCCTATAGAAAAAGACTATGGGAACACACTCCCCTGACGGATTTCTGGAGAGTTGGAAAGGGGTATGCCAAAAAGTTAGAGGCAAATGGACTTTTAACTATGGGTGATATTGCAAGAGTGTCCTTAACAGAGAAAGGTGAGGACAAATTGTTTAAGCTCTTTGGCGTGGGAACAGAATATTTGATTGACCATGCCTGGGGGTATGAGCCATGCACTCTTGATGATATAAAGGCATATAAGCCCGAAAATAAGAGCATTGGCTCAGGACAGGTGCTTCATTGCCCTTACGACTATAAAAAGGCAAAGCTGATTGTGAGGGAAATGACAGAATTATTAGTGCTTGATTTGGTGGATAAGGGACTTGTTACAGAACAGCTCGTACTAACCATTGGCTATGACATAGAGAATGTGAAGGGAAATCACTCCTATAAGGGTGAAATCACCACCGATGCATATGGTAGGAAGGTACCAAAGCACGCCCACGGAACTGTGAATTTAGAATATAAAACCTCGTCAACAAGGGAAATTACCGAAGCAGTTATGAATTTGTACGACAGGATTGTGGATAAGAATTTACTTGTAAGAAGAGTGAATATTTCTGCAAATAATCTGGTGGATGAGGGTATAGCAGAGGAAAAAACAACCTATGCTCAGCTTGATTTGTTCGGGGATAGTGAGAAAAAAGAGGCAGAGGATAAAAAAAGAGAAGAAAAGATTAAAAAGGAAAAGAAAATTCAAAAGGCAATGCTTGATATAAAAAAGCAGTATGGTAAGAATGCCATAATAAAGGGTATGAATTTAGAAGAAGGTGCAACCACTATTGACAGGAATAAGCAGATAGGTGGTCACCACGAATAAAAAGGAAGGCGAGCAGGATGGAGAAATATGAGATTACAGGGATGAACTGTGCGGCTTGCAGTGCAAGGGTTGAAAAGGCAGTACTGAAGGTGGATGGAGTGGATTCATGTTCGGTGAATCTTCTTACCAATTCAATGACAGTTGAAGGAACCTCAGATAGCAAAAAAATCATAGAAGCAGTTAAAATGGCAGGCTATGGTGCAAGCAAAAAGGGTGACAAAAACTCAATCGACAAACCTGAGGCAGACTTTAATAAAAGTGAAACAAGCACACTAAAAGCACGACTTATATCCTCATTGGTGTTTCTTGTTTTGCTTATGTATATATCAATGGGATATACTATGTTTGGTTTTCCCACACCTTCGTTTTTTGAAAACAATCCTGTTGCCACAGGTCTTTTAGAGCTTATATTGTCGGCAATAGTTATTGTTATAAATCAAAAGTTTTTTATAAGTGGTGCAAAGGCACTTATCAATGGTGCTCCCAATATGGATACACTTGTTTCCTTAGGCTCGGGAGCGTCCTTTATCTATAGCGTGCTCTTGCTATTTTTAATGATTGATAAAAATATTCCAGATGCACATAAGCTCCTTCACGGACTATATTTTGAGTCGGCAGCAATGATTCTTGCTCTGATAGATGTAGGGAAGATGCTTGAGTCAAGGTCAAAGGGAAAAACTGCAGATGCATTAAATAGCCTTATGAAGCTATCTCCAAAGCTTGCAAGAGTAATCAGGGAGGGTGAGGAGAAGCAAATCCCTGTTGAAGAGGTAGTTGTAGGTGATGTTTTTGTCGTGAAAACAGGTGAGGGTGTGCCTGTTGACGGAGTTGTGAAAGAGGGCGAGTGTGCAATTGACGAGTCCATATTAACAGGTGAGAGCATACCTGTTGATAAAAAGGAAAATGACAGAGTATCTGCAGGCACCAAGAATATGTCGGGGTATATAAAATGTGTTGCAACTAAGGTTGGAGAGGACACAACCCTGTCCCAGATAATAAAAATGGTTAGTGATGCATCTGCCACCAAAGCACCTGTTGCAAAAATTGCAGACAGGGTATCGGGCATTTTTGTGCCGGTGGTAATAGCGATTGCCATAATTTCAACAATTGTGTGGCTTATATTGGGAAAGGAAATCGGATTTTCGTTGGCAAGAGGAATTTCTGTGCTTGTTATTTCATGTCCATGTGCTCTTGGACTTGCAACCCCTGTTGCCATTATGGTAGGCAATGGAGTGGGCGCAAGGAATGGGATTTTGTTCAAAAATGCTTCTGCACTTGAAATGACAGGTAAAATAAATACTGTGGTGCTTGATAAAACAGGCACAATAACCACAGGCAAGCCAAGGGTTACAGATATAATCCCACTAAATGAATGTGACGAAAAAGCTCTTTTGGAGTACGCCTGTTCTGTGGAAATAAAAAGTGAGCATCCTTTGGCGCAGGCAATTGTGAAAAAAGGAGAGGAAAATAAGGTGTCGGTGCTTGAAACAGGGGAGTTTAAAACCTTGTCGGGCAGTGGCGTTGAGGCAAAAATCAACAATGATATTATTCGTGGTGGAAATGAGAGCTTTATTCTTGATATGGCAATAATAAGCGAGGACGAAAAAAAGGTGATAAATGACCTTGCAGGGAGTGGAAAAACACCTGTTTTGTTCTCAAAGAATGATAAGCTGATAGGGATTATAGCAGTAGCAGACACCATTAAAGAGGATAGTCCCGAGGCAATAGAGGAACTGAAAAATATGGGTATTCAGGTCATTATGCTAACAGGCGATAATGAGCTTACTGCCAAGGCAGTAGGTGATGTTGCAGGAGTTTCAAGGGTTATTGCAGGAGTCTTGCCAAAGGAAAAGGAAAATTATATACAAGGCTTAAAGGTAAATGGCAAAGTTTGTATGGTGGGTGATGGAATAAATGATGCACCTGCACTTATGAGGGCAGATATTGGAATTGCAATCGGAGCAGGAACAGAGGTTGCAATTGACGCTGCAGATATTGTGCTTATGAAAAACACACTTATGGACATTTCTAAAAGTATTCGCCTGAGCAGAAAAACTCTGAAGAATATAAAGGAGAATTTATTTTGGGCATTTATCTATAACATAATCGGGATACCGATTGCGGCAGGAGTGTTTATATCAAGCATTGGATGGGAATTAAATCCTATGCTTGGAGCAGCAGCTATGAGTCTGTCAAGCTTTTTCGTTGTAACAAATGCTTTGAGGCTCAATTATGTGGATATAGGTAATGGTAAAAGGGATAAGAGAATAAAGGTTAAAAAGGAGAAAAAGACAATGGAAAAGACTATTAAAATTGAAGGTATGATGTGTTGTCATTGTGAGGCAAGAGTGAAGAAACTGTTGGAGGAGTTTTCACAGGTTGATGAGGCAATCGTGAGCCATGAATCAGGGACTGCAATTTTGAAACTTAATAATAAAATTGATGATGAAATTTTAAAAAATGCCATTGAGGAACAAGGATATAATGTAGTATAAGTAATAATAGGATAAAAGGAAGTAAGCCATTTGGCTTACTTCTTTTGCTTATTGGAAAAGTTGAACGACACGGATGACACATATAAAAATAAGCTCTGCATATGCAAAGACACCTTAACTTTTTCCTTATTTACATATTACTTTGCAAAAATCCGTACACAAAATTTGATTTTAGTGAATAGTGAAGAAGGAATAGTGAAAAAAGTAAAATCCGCACACTTTCGTGTACGGATTTTTGGGTGCAGGGGCCGGATTTGAACCGACGACCTCCGGGTTATGAGCCCGACGAGCTACCAAGCTGCTCTACCCTGCGATATCTAAAAGGTACTTTAACATTATAGCACATAAGTTTTGAAATGTCAACAACTTTTTGCTAATTATTTCATATAATTTGAAACACTCCACACAAGTAGTCTATGCAATAAAGTATGCCTATATGCAAGGGATAATATGCATAATAAAGATATTTATATTTTTTATTGCCTCTTGTTCCATTATAAAACAAGAGTGGAATAATTGACAATAGTGAGTACCACTGAATTTTTCCATAAGCAGAGGATAGCACAACAAGTCCCAAAAGTGTGAGATTTAATTTTTCTTGTCTATCATCTGACAAAGAGATAACAAAGGGCAATAATATCCCGAAAAAGCCATAATCAATCCCGAAGCCTTTCACTATATTGGGAAGCATTCCTGACAGGAAATAGGAAAGAACAAGCATAAGGAAAAAGGGAAGCAACCATATTTTCTTGGCTTTTGACTTTTCAAAGGCATAAATCAATAATATAGACAAGGAAAAGGTAATCAAAATATTCTGATAAAGACTTCTTTCAAACACAAAGTAAATAATCTGGCAAAGAGCACCCAAAAAAAAGATATTCAAAAAATATCTTTTTTTGTTTTTGGTATATTTTGTGCCTTCTGCAATAGTATATGCGAAAATCGGGAACGCCAGTCTGCCTATTATACGAAAGGGTGTGAAATTATCAAGTAAAATCAAGCCTATATGGTCGATTGTCATAGAAATGACGGCGATTAGCTTTAGCATATTACTGCTTAAAAATCTTTTCGGTAGCATAGCCTTTTCCTTTCAGACTAAAATCTCGGTGCCTGGTCAAGTCGTTTAAAAACATAGCCTTCATTATTTAAATACTCTAAAATTTGTGGCAGAGCATCTGCGGTGGTTGACTTTGCAGCTGCATCATGCATAAGAATTACCACATCCTCTTTACCATTGGTTGTTTTCTTAACTCGGGCAACAAGCTGGTCAACTGTGGGTGAGCCACCCTCGGCATCTCCATTCAGTGCATTCCAATCGCAATAACGGATACCTTTTTGGTTTAAAATCAACTTGTAGTTTTGCTTGGTTTCACCAAGACTTCCTGTGTTAAAACCACCACCTGGGAATCTGAAAATCTTGTGTGGATTTTCATTGCCTGTGACAGATGATATTATTGAATACACCTTATCTATCTCACTCATAAAGCTTTCCTCTGTTGCATAAAAATCAGAGTAGTTATGGGAGTAGGAATGATTAGCAACCAAATGACCTTCATCGTGAGCTCGTCTTGCAACATCCTTATTTGCCTCAACCAAGGTGCCGACTGTGAAGAAGGTTGCCTTGGCGTTGTATTTTCTCAAGGTATCAAGAATCCTTGGTGTAACTGATTTTGTTGGACCGTCATCAAAGGTGAGATAACAGGTTTTTATTCCGTCCTTTTTGTTGATGGCAACTAATAGGTCGGATATCTCCTGTGGCTTTTCAGGATAGATAACCTCCACAGCCTGTGATGAATTTGATTTATTTGGATTGACTAATTTATCTTCATTAGCTATAATAAGAATAAGAGCAAATATAATGATAATAAGAACAAGGAAAAAATAAAAGCGTCGTCTTTTTTGTTGCCTTTTTCTTCGTCTTTGTTCTCTTGCTTTTATAAAATCTGTTTTGTCCATATTTATACCACCACCTATAGTTATATTATACTATAAGGAATTAAAAAAATCAATTAAAATATAAATTTTATAACGGAGGGAATGTTTGATGAAAAGAGTACTTTGTTTAATTTTAGCACTTTTAATAACCGGATGCAGTGTGCCTGTGGACAATGAGGAGCTAAAGCCGACTCCGTCACCTGTGGAGGAGGTTAAAACTCCTGAACCAACAATTGAGGTAAAAACTCAAGAGCCGACTGAACCACCAAAGAAACCTGACTCAAACGGAGTGGTGGGGATATATGATGAAGATTTTTCGAATGTTGACAATAAAGGTGAGGGTTGGGGTTTTAAAAAGGTAAAAGGTGATGAGCCTGAAATTTACAATTCCACCAAAGAGCTTTTCAGAAAATATGATACATATTATTTAGATGAGAGAAAAACAAAAACTATATATCTCACCTTTGACGAGGGTTATGAAAATGGATACACAAGTGTGATACTTGATACCCTGAAGGAATATGGGGTTAAGGCTGCATTTTTCATAACAGGCTCATATATGGAAAGGGAAAAGGAGCTTGTGGACAGAATGGTAAATGAGGGACACATTGTTGGAAATCACACGGTAAATCATCCAAACCTGCCAAAGCTTGGAAGTGCAGAAAAAATGGCACAGGAGCTAAATGGATTGAATGAGCAATTTAAGGCAATTTATGGCTTTGATATGGAATATATGCGTCCACCTGAGGGTGAATATAGTGAAAGACTATTGGATGTTGCAAGCACAATGGGATATAAAACAATTCTCTGGAGCTTTGCCTATAAGGATTGGGATCCTGATTATCAAAGAGGTAAAGAATTTGCCTTTAATGAGGTTAAAACCTACCTCCATGATGGCGCAATCCTTCTTCTCCATGCAGTATCTAAGGATAATACCGAGGCACTTGGAGATATCATTGAATATGCGCAGGAGAATGGATACCGATTTGGCGAGCTGAGTGAATTGTAATTTAAGATAACTTGACAAAATGAGTCGAAAATTGTATAATTAAAGAAAAGGGAGGTTTAGTTTATGGTACAAAAAAGAGATGTAGCAGTAGCAATCATTTTAACGATTATTACTTGTGGAATTTATGGAATTTATTGGTTTATAAAGCTAAATGACGAGATAAATGCCATTGCGAATAAGAAGGATGGGACAACAGGTGGAATGGCATTTTTATTCTCACTTATCACTTGTGGGATATACACTTTCTACTGGATGTACAAAATGGGAGATATCCTTGATGATGTTGCAGTTTCAAAAGGAATGGCACCAGGATCAAGAGGAATTTTATACTTGGTTATTACATTATTTGGATTTGGGATTATTTCCTATGCGTTGATGCAGGATTCAGTCAATAAGATGCTCGATCTATAATAAGGCTATGAAAAAGAGGTTATCGAGGTTATTAAAAGCATTTATACTCCTTCTGCTTGCAGGAGGAGTATATTATATTTTCGTTTTGAAAACGGGTATAAAAATTCCATGTCCTATAAATTTATTAACAGGCTATCTTTGTCCTGCCTGTGGAGTGACGAGGATGCTTATGTGTATATTGAGCTTTGATATTTATGAGGCATTCTGGTATAATAAGGCTTTATTTTTAACTCTGCCTATTCTAATCTATCTTCTATTTTATGAGTCTGTGAAATATATAAAAACAGGGGATAAGAATATTGGAAAATTTACAAAAATAATTCTATGGGCAGAAATTGGTATTTTACTTTTATTTGGAATTGTTAGAAATATTATATAAAAGCACTTATCGGGTTTAAAAATAAGTGCTTTTTTATATTGTAAAATATTTTTAAATTAAGGAGAAAATAGTTGAAAAATGACGAAGGATAGTATATAATATAAAATATGTTACTATACGATAAAATTACGGATATTATAGCCGTTTTATAAGGACATAAATTTTAGGGATGAAAGGGATATATATATGGAAAACAACATAAAGAATTTACCTGTTCTGCCTTTAAGGGGAGCAGTGGTTTTCCCACATATGGGAGTAAATCTTGATATTGCAAGGAATTTTTCTGAAAAGGCAGTTGAGGTTGCAATGAAGGGGGACAGAATGATATTTGTTACCTCTCAGAAAAATCCCGACATTGAAAAGCCTGCAATTATTGAGCTTTTCAAGGTTGGTTGTGTTGCAAAGATTAAGCAGACTGTTAAGGTTCCCGGTGGTGCTATGCGTGCAGTTGTTGAGGGTGTAAAAAGAGCAAGAATAATTGAAGCTTTGCCTGGAAAAGGGTACTTAAATGCAATCGTTGAGGTCATTGAAGAGGATGAGTCGGCAAGTGACAATCTCTTAATGGACGAGGCATTTGTGAGAACAGTTGAGGAAAGCCTTGAGGGTTATTTTAAGTATAATAAAAAACTAAGTCCTGAGGTGGTTTTAGAGGCTGCTAAATTAGGAGGTGTTGGTGTAGTTGCAGATGCAGTTGCAGGCAATACCGAGCTGAAATTTAGTGATAAGCAAAGTATTCTTGAGGAAATGGATCCATATAAAAGGATAGAAAAGCTTATTGGAATTTTAAACCACGAAACCAGGATTTTTGAGATAATGCAAAAAATCAATGAGAAAGTGAAAATGCAGATAGACAAAAATCAAAGGGAATATTTTTTAAGAGAAGAAATAAGGACTATTAAAAAAGAGCTTGGAGATGACGAGGATGCCGAGGCTGAGGAAATGCGAAAAAAAGCCTTGAAGCTTGAACTTCCCGAGGACACTCTTGAGAAAATAAATCGTGATATAGACAGGTTTGAGTCAATTCCTCAAAGCTCTCCCGATAGTGCAGTTTTAAGAAGCTACATTGAGCATATTTTAGAGCTTCCATGGAATAAAACTACCGAGGAAAACTATGACATTAAAAAAGCAGGGGAAATTCTTGATGAGGACCACTATGGCTTGGAGAAGGTTAAGGAAAGAATTTTAGAGCATCTTGCAGTGAGAAAATTCACCGAGGGAGAGGCAGGAACTGTAATTTGTCTTGTTGGACCTCCGGGAACGGGAAAGACATCAATTGCAAAGTCTGTTGCAAGAACTCTGGGAAGAAACTATGAGAGAATTTCATTGGGTGGTGTTCATGATGAGGCAGATATAAGAGGTCATAGAAAAACTTATATTGGAGCAATGCCGGGAAGAATCATTGAGGCAGTTAAAAATGCGAAGAGTAAAAACCCACTTATTCTCCTTGACGAGATTGATAAAATGGGAGCAGATTTCAAAGGTGATCCTTCTGCTGCTTTGTTGGAGGTTCTGGATGTTGAGCAAAATAATGCCTTTCGTGACCACTACACAGAGGTGCCATTTGATTTGTCGAAGGTTATGTTCATTATGACTGCAAACACTACCTCAACAATTCCTGAGCCATTACTTGACAGAATTGAAATAATTGAGCTTACAGGGTACACAGATGAGGAAAAATTCCAGATTGCCAAGAGGTACTTGTTGCCGAAACAACTAAAAAAGCACGGACTCACTCAAAGTAAAGTCAATGTGTGTGATGATGCAATAAGAGAAATGATTGACCGCTACACCCGTGAGTCAGGAGTGAGAAATTTAGAAAGAGAGATAGGCTCACTATTGAGAAAATGTGCAAAAATTCTATCAGAGGGTGAGAAGAAGAGCATCAGGGTAAGCAAGAATACCTTGTCTAAGTATCTGGGTAAGCAAAGGTTTATGTTTGATATGATGAACAAAAAGGACGAGGTTGGCGTTGTTCGTGGCCTTGCCTGGACAAGAGTGGGAGGGGATACCCTCTCAGTTGAGGCAAATGTTATGGATGGAACGGGTAAGGTTGAGCTCACAGGTAAATTGGGTGATGTTATGAAGGAGTCGGCAGTTACTGCAGTTTCCTATGTCCGTTCAAGAAGTGAGGCTTTAAAAATCAAGTCTGATTTTTATAAAACCAAGGATATCCATATCCATGTTCCAGAGGGTGCAGTGCCAAAGGATGGTCCTTCTGCAGGAATAACCATTGCCACAGCAGTTGCATCTGCGCTAACAAACAAGCCTGTGAGAAAGGATGTGGCAATGACAGGTGAAATCACACTCAGAGGAAATGTTCTTCCTATTGGTGGATTGAAGGAAAAGTCATTGGCAGCATACAGGGCAGGAATTAAAACCATAATAATTCCTGAGGAAAACAAAAGGGATATTGAGGATATCCCTGAAGCAGTGAGAGAATTGATTGATTTTGTGCCTGTTTCCAATATGGAGCAGGTATTCAAAAGAGCATTTGTGAAGTAATAAATATATCAAAAAGGTGGAGCAAATTTATGAATATACACAATGTAAAATTGGCAGTTTCGGCAGTATCCGAAGCACAATATCCCACAGACAAAAAAATGGAGTTTGCTTTTGCAGGCAGGTCCAATGTGGGAAAATCCTCTATGATAAATAAGCTTTTAAACAGAAAGCAGATGGCAAGAGTGAGTGCAACTCCAGGAAAGACTGCAACCATAAACTTTTATGATATAGACGATTCAATATACCTTGTTGATTTACCCGGCTACGGATATGCATCCCGTTCCAAGTCCGAGATTGAAAAATGGGGAGAGATGATGGAGAACTACCTAAAAAATAGGGAGGAGCTTGAAAGAATTATTCTCCTTGTGGATAGTCGCCATGAGCCCACTAAGGACGATTATACCATGCTTGATTGGATTAGATATTATCAGCCTGAGGGTGCGATTGTTATTGCCACCAAAACCGATAAGCTCAAGAAAAAGGAACTTGAGAAAAATCTTGATATGCTCTTTAGAAAGCTTGAGCTTGGTGAGGACGATATTTTAATTCCCTTCTCAACTAAAAATGATGAGGGAAAATGCTCGGTATGGGATATTATAGAACTCATAAGAGAGGGTAAGCTTGAGGAATAGTATCGGTTAAGTGAAAGGGATATATATGAAAAAGAGTATAATTTTCATTATAATCGGGGTTGTGTTATTTGTTGGGGTATATATTTTCAAATATCTTGACAGTCCCGTTGAAACGGAAATTGCACGCCTCACTGAATATGAGGAAATAATAACAGGTGACGGATATTTCATTTGTGATGAAAGAACTTATAAAGCAGGTGCAACAGGTACTTTCTATACCTATGCCTCGGAGGGCGCAAGAGTTGGAAAGAGTAAGCATATTGCAACTGTATATGATGGAGTAGTGGACTCAAAAATCCTTCAGGAGCTTGATAATCTTAATAAAAAGATAGACGAGCTTGAGGAGTATAGCAAGAATGACATTTTCTATGTTGATGAGTCGAATATTGAAAATAGACTTAAGAATCTAAAAAATAAAATTATTGAAGCTAAAAAAAGTAATGAGCCATATATGGTGAGTAAAATCAAGGACAGTATAAAAACCACAGTTTTAAAAGAGGACTCAAAGGATATTGAAACAGAGGTTGAGGTTTTGAAAAGACAGAAGCAGACCTTAGAGTCCCAGCTTGGATATATGAAGTATGATGTTGTGTCTGACTGTTCAGGAGTTTTCTCCACTAACATTGACGGACTTGAAGAAATTTTAACAGTTGACAGACTCGATGAATACACAATTGAGGATTTCAATCAGGTAGAAACTAACAGAAAAGAGGAAACAAACAAGGTGGCAGCCCTAAAGGGTGACACTGTCTGTAAGGTTATTGACAATCATACCTGGTACATAATGGTTAAGCTTGAAAGAGAAAAGCTTGATAGCTTGAAAAAAGGTCAGAAGGTGGCTTTGAGATTTGATAGCGTCCCAGGTGTTGAAGCAGACGCTAAGGTGAAAGACATATCCTTAGCAGATGAGGAAACAGAGGGTATTGCCATATTTGAATGCGAGCAATATATTGAGGGAGTTTTCTCGGTAAGAGATACAAGGGTTGAGGTAATACTTTGCCAGCACACAGGTTATGAAATCCCTATATATGCAGTAAGAAACCATGATGGGAAGCAAGGGGTTATGGTTAAGTATTCAGTGAAGGAAATATTCAAGCCCTGCGAAATTGTGTTCACCAATACAGAAAAAGGAACTGTTATTATAAAAGCAATAACAGAGGGAGTTAATAACCCATTGGAGCAGTACGACAGGATTGTGATTGGTGAAAAGGTGAAAGAGAAAGAAGGGACTAATTAAGCAATGCTCAAGGAGTCTTTGGAAAAAGTAAGAGAAAAGATAAAATATGCTGCCGAAAAGTCAGGCAGAAATCCTGAGGACATAACTTTGATA
Source organism: Clostridia bacterium (assembly GCA_045649415.1). GTDB lineage: Bacteria > Bacillota > Clostridia > UBA1381 > UBA1381 > CAKSQL01. The sequence continues at coordinate 106,832 of JAZRPY010000014.1, forward strand.
GCAGTAACAAAAACCCATAGTCCCGATATAATAAATGAGGCTATTGATTTAGGGGTTACGGATATCGGTGAAAATAAGGTACAGGAAATTCTTGAAAAGTATGACAAGGTTAAGCCTGTTCGTTGGCATCTCATAGGTCATTTGCAAACAAACAAGGTGAAATATATCATAGATAAAGTAGAAATGATTCACTCTGTTGACTCTTTAAAGCTTATGGATGAAATAGAAAAGCAAGCCAAAAAGCATAACAAAATTATGAAAATTTTAATCCAGGTGAATGTGTCGGGAGAGGAGTCAAAGTTTGGGATAAGACCTGATGAGATTGATGAGCTTCTGTCTTATGCAAAAGGTTTATCCTATGTGAAAATTTACGGAATTATGACAATTTTGCCGAAAATTGACCGAGGTATGTCAAATACATTACATTTTCATAACATACAAAAGATTTATATTGACATCTCAAATAAAAAATATGATAATGTTATTATGAAATACCTGTCTATGGGTATGAGCTCAGATTATGAGGAAGCCATAGAATATGGTGCCGATATGGTACGGGTGGGAAGTGCTATATTCGGAAAAAGAAATTATAACATATAAAAAGCTTTTTTTTAAAAGTGCAGAAAGGGATGGAGTATAAAATGGGATTTGTAGAAACAGTTAAAGAATTTATTGGTTTTGGAGATATTGAGGAGGAAGATGAAGAATTAGAATTTGAAGAGACAGTTGAAGAAATTCAGCCTACTAAAAAAAATAAGGTGGTTTCAATCCACTCAACACAAAATCAATCAAGAATTGTTATTATGAAACCTAAATGCTTCAGTAATTCAACAGAGGTGGCAGATGAGTTAAAGAAAAGAAGACCTGTTGTTATCGATGTTGGCGCATTGGACCCTGACGAAGCAAGAAGAGTTGTAGATTTTATTGCAGGCACAGTTTATGGAGTGAACGGAAGTATGCAAAAGGTATCAGGTGGTATCTTTATAGCTACACCATCACAGGTTGATATAATGGGAGAAATATTAAAGGACGCAGAGAATGGCGGCTTTGAATGGAGCCTTATGTAAGAAAAACCGTTATCGGCGTAGTTTTATATAATCTATAAGTTTATGAAGAGGCGTCGTTTTTTATAAGCGACGCTTTCCTTCGGTTATAGGCAAGTTCTTTAAAAAAAGGAAATTGAACTTTTATGAATGATGAAGAAAAAATCACGATAAGACGAGTGTCGGATATGGAACGACTCTGTGACAAATATAAAAAGCCACAATTTTCGGGATTTTTAAATGAAGCAGAGGTGGCACTGATTAAGAAGAACACCACCATATCCAAGGAATTCAATGTGGGTTTTTTTGGAGGATACACTGACGCAGAAAGAAAAATTCTTGGAATTTTTCCTCAATGGGAGGATTGTTCGGAGGATGAATTTCCAATCTCGGTTATCGAGGCAAAGAATAAATATAAAAGAGCTTTAACTCACAGGGATTATCTTGGCACCTGTCTGTCACTTGGATTGGAGAGAAGCAAAATAGGAGATATTTGCACAACCGAGGATGGTGCCTTCATATTCGTTATGGAGGACATATCCGATTATATTGTGGACAATATCAAAAAAATTGCTAACTGTGGTGTAAATTTAAAGAAAACAGATATATCACATATCACAATTCCTGAAAGGGAGTTTGAGTATGTTGATGTGGTTTCGGCGTCTGTGAGATTGGATGCTGTGGTTGCATCGGCAGTTAATATATCAAGAAAGGCATCCGAGGAGTTGATATTGTCGGGAAGGGTAAGTGTGAACCATGTTGCCACAGAAAACACATCCCACACCCTGAAGCCACAAGACATTGTATCGGTAAGAGGCTCGGGAAGGCTTATAATTGACGAGATAGGGAACACAACAAGAAGTGGAAGGCTTCATATCCGTATCAAAAAATATGTAAGATAATTACTAAGTGTTAGTAATTTCTAAATAAAAATAAAAATTAGGGAGAGATTTTATTATGTTAACACCAATCGATATTCAAAAGCAGGATTTTGATGTTAGTTTCAGAGGGTATAATGCCGATGAGGTTGATGATTTTTTAGACCTTGTGGGAACCGATTATGAAAAGCTATACAAGGACAATATTGAATTAAGGGATAAAGTATCAAATCTTGAAGCTGAATTAGAGGAATATAAGAAAATGGATAAGGCTTTGAGAGATTCTATTCTCGCTGCCCAGACTGCTGCTGAGGATATAAGGAAAACTGCCGAGGAAAAGGCAGATAATATTCTCAAGCAAACAAGTGAGGATATGGTAACAAGGAGGAAAGAATTAGAGGGCTTGCAGGAAGAGGTTGACGCATACAAGGCACAAATTAAAAATATTTGTGCAAGAGTGGTTGACTTAATCGACGAAATGGAATAAAATATATAGGTAATTTTAAAAATAAGCAAGAGCTTCTGAAAGGACGAAACAAAATGTGTGAAAAGATGGATTATACTAAATCGGTAAATCTTCCTCAAACAGATTTTCCAATGAGAGGAAATCTACCTCAGCGTGAGCCTGAGACTATGAAATATTGGGAAGAAATCGATTGCTATGGTAAGCTCATGGAAAAAAACAAGGGAAAAACTCCCTTTATTTTGCATGACGGACCTCCGTATGCAAATGGTGACCTGCATATGGGCCATGCACTGAATAAGATTTTAAAGGACATTATAGTAAGATATAAGAGTCTGCAAGGCTTTTATGTGCCATTTGTGCCCGGTTGGGACACTCATGGTCTGCCAATTGAGCAACAGGCTATTAAAAAGCTTGGTATTAACAGACACGAGGCAGGGCCTGTTAAATTCCGTGAGGCTTGCAGAGAGTTTGCAAAGTCACATGTTGAAAATCAGAAAAATCAATTCAAGCGTCTTGGAGTTATGGGAGATTGGGACAACCCATACCTGACTCTTTCAAATGATTTTGTTGCAGCACAGATTGAAGTGTTCGGCAAGATGGCTAAAAAAGGCTTGATATATAAGGGCTTAAAGCCTGTTTATTGGTGTCCTCATTGTGAAACTGCTTTGGCTGAGGCTGAAATTGAGTATGCAGAGGATGCAACAAATTCAATTTATGTTAAGTTTGAAGTGAAAGATGATAAGGGTTTGTTTGATGGACAGGAGAATGTGTATTTCGTTATCTGGACAACAACAACCTGGACATTGCCTGGCAATGTGGCAATATGCCTGAATCCTGATTTTGAATATGCATTGGTAAAGGTATCAAATGACGAGATATATGTTCTTGCAAAGGAGCTTATTGATAATGTTATGACTGCTGCAAAAATTGAGGGTGGCTATGAAATTTTAAAGACCTTTACAGGAGCAGAGCTTGAGTTAATAACCTGTAAGCACCCATTCATTGACAGAGAGTCGTTGGTTATCGTTGGTGACCATGTAACATTGGATGCAGGTACAGGTTGTGTTCACACAGCTCCCGGACACGGTGCAGAGGACTATATTGTTTGCAAGAACTATCCACAATTGGAAATCATAGTTCCTGTTGACGAAAAGGGACATTTAAACGAGCTTGCAGGAGAATTTAAAGGAATGTTCTATGAAAAATCCAACCCTGCAATCTTAGAAAAGCTTACCCAAACAGGAAGCTTGTTAGCAACAGAGAAAATAATTCACCAATATCCACATTGCTGGAGATGTGATAGTCCTATAATATTCAGAGCAGCAGACCAATGGTTTGCATCTGTTGACTCTTTAAAGGAGGATGCAGGCAAAGCCATCAAGAGTGTTCGTTGGATACCTCAATGGGGTGAGGACAGAATCACAACCATGGTTATGGACAGAAGTGATTGGTGTATTTCCCGTCAGAGAACATGGGGAGTTCCTATTCCTATTTTCTATTGTGCAGAATGTGGCAAGGAACTTATAAATGACGAAACAATAAATGCAGTAAGTAAGCTCTTCAGAGAGGAAGGCCCAGACAAGTGGTGGGAGTATGATGCAGATAAAATATTGCCACAGGGTACAAAGTGCAGTTGTGGTTGTGAGCATTTCACCAAGGAAAAAGATATAATGGATGTGTGGTTTGACTCAGGTTCATCTCATGCAGCAGTATGTGAGGGCAGAGAGGATTTAACCTATCCTGCAGACATATATCTTGAGGGTAATGACCAATATAGAGGTTGGTTCCAGTCATCATTGTTAACAAGTGTTGCAACAAAAGGTGTTGCACCATATAAGACAGTTATAACACATGGTATGATTCAGGATGGAGAAGGTAAGAAAATGTCCAAGTCAAAGGGCAATTCAATCTCTCCAAAGGAAATTATCGACCAATATGGTGCAGATGTTTTAAGACTATGGGTTGTATCTGCTGATTATAAAACAGATATGAGAATGTCACAGGATGCCCTAAAGCAGTTATCGGAGGGATATAGAAAGCTTCGTAACACTGCAAGATATATCATCAGTAATGTGAACGACTTTGATCCTAACAAGGATATGGTTAAATACAATGATATGTCCGAGCTTGATAAGTGGGCATTGTTAAAGCTGAATCAATTGATTGAAAAAACAATTAACTCATATGAGGAATATGAATTCCATGGTATATATAATGCAATATTGAATTTCTGCATTGTTGATATGAGTAATTTCTATTTAGACATTATCAAGTCAAGACTATATACCGAAAAGCCTACATCATTGTCAAGAAGAAGTGCTCAATCTGCTATGTTCATAATTCTTGATGCATTGGTTAAGCTTTTAGCACCTGTAATTGCATATACTGCAGAGGAAATCTGGAAGTTTATGCCACACTATGACTCAGACGATAAGATGAGTGTTATGTTTACATCAATGCCAAAGGCAGAGGCTGAATACAACAACCCTGAGCTTGAGGAAAAGTGGGAAAAGATTATTAAGGTGAGAAATGATGTGAATAAGGCATTAGAGCCTGCGAGAAATGAAAAGCTCATAGGTAAATCTCTTGATGCTGAGGTGACAGTTTATGCTAAGGGTGATATGTACACCTTCCTAAAGCCAATGGAGAATGAGCTTGCAGAAATCTTCATCACATCAAAGGCAGCTGTTGTTGAAGGCTCAACAGAGGATGCAATGGAAGGAGAGCTTGTGAGTGTTAAAATTAAGGCAAGTGAACACGAAAAATGTGGTCGTTGCTGGATACACTCAGAAACTGTTGGTACAATTGAAGGCTATGAAGGAATTTGTGCTGATTGCGTGAGAAAGCTAACAGAATAAAGTAATATATGAAAAACAAAGTGGGTGAGAATATCATCCACTTTGTTTTTTTTTTAGGCTTTAGTGTAAAGTTTTATAACTTTACACTAAAGCTTCTATTTGTATTCGCGATAAATTAACAATATTTATATTGATTTTGAATGAAAAAAGTAGTATAATATATAAAATGGGTGTTTTGTAACTTATTGTAAAGGAAATCGCTTTACAATAATTCTCATAAGGGAGATGAAAACTTTGGATAAAAAAAGAGTAAGAGTTAATATAATGGGCAGAAATTATGCACTTTTATCAGAGGATAGTGAGGAGCATATTAAAAAGGTTGCAGATGAAATAGACAGAAGAATGAAAACGATGAAGGCAGAAACTCCTGAGCTTCATTATGATACTGTTGCAATGCTTGCAGCACTTAATTTGTGTGATGAATTATTAAAGCTTAAAAGTGGTGACGAAAATGATATTGTCACAGACGAAAATGATGAGATAAGAAAGCAGTTGATAGAATATTCAAAGGAATTATCAAAAGCAAGTATGCTTATAAAGCAATTGGAGAAGGAGCTTGAGGAAAGCAGAGAGAACGAAGAAAAAGTCAGGCTTGAATATAAGGCAAAGGAAAGAGAAATCCTTGATATGATAGAGTCTATGTAGCTTTACAAAATAAAGTTGATTAAAAAGGGGGGAGCGATATGGAGCTATTGTCACCTGCAGGCTCGAAAGAGGCGTTGATTGCAGCAGTGCAAAGTGGGGCAGATGCAGTGTATCTTGGTGGATATAAATTTTCTGCAAGACACTCTGCAAAGAATTTTTCGGCTGAGGATATGAAGAAGGCAATTGACTATTGCCATATTCGTGGTACAGATGTCCATGTTGCTGCCAATATACTTGTTAAAGAAAAGGAAAAGGAAGAATTTTTAGACTATATAGAAGCTCTTAATAGTCTGGGAGCAGATGCAGTTATTATTCAGGATATAGGAATGGCAAAAGAGGTTAGAAAACGCTTTCCTGATTTGCCTATTCACGCAAGCACACAAATTACTGCGGCATCGTTGGATGCAGTTAAGTTTCTTGAAGAAATGGGATTTTCAAGGGTGGTTTTGTCAAGAGAGCTTTCAATGGAGGAAATAAAGAATATTACAAAGCAGGCAAAGGCAGAGATTGAGATTTTCGTTCACGGAGCTTTGTGTATGTGTTATTCGGGACAATGTCTTATGAGCAGTCTTATCGGCTCGAGAAGTGGAAACAGAGGAATGTGTGCTCAGCCTTGCAGACTTTTTTACGACCTTGTGGAAAATGGCAATGTTAAAAAGTCGGGATACTTGTTAAGTCCTAAGGACAATGCCCTGATTGATGAGTTGGAAACTCTTGATAAAATTGGAGTAAAGTCCTTGAAAATTGAAGGCAGACTTAAAAGACCTGAATATGTGGCAGCAGTTACAGGGGTATATAAAAAGGTTATTACGGGCTTTAATGTGGAGAAAAAGGATTGGGACACATTATATAACGCCTTTTCAAGAAGTGGCTTCACAAAAGGCTATTTTGAGGCGAAAACAGGAGCTCATATGATGAGTATAAACACTCCTGGTAATGTATCTGACAACACATTCGATAAAGAGATAATAAGAAAAACAAAGGAGGAAACAGAGGATAAAAAAATCCCTGTATTCATATACTACTCACTTTTGAATGATTCAGAATTTGAACTTACTATAACAGACGATAAACTAAACAGTGTAACAATTAAAGGTGATGAAAAATCACAAATTGCACAGACAAAGCCTATAAGTGATGAAAGAATAGTCGAGCAATTGTCAAAGCTTGGAGGCACGCCATTTTATGCCATTTCAATAGAAGGGTATAAAGAGGAAGGAATAACAATTTCAGTGTCCGAGATAAACAACACAAGAAGAAAAGCTATTGAAAAGCTGAAGGAAAAAAGATGTGAAATTGAAAACAGAGCTCAGAATAAAGAAGATGTCTGTGAGGAAGAACAATTTGTTATAAATTCGCCGAGGCTATCTGCAGAGGTTAGAACAATGGAGCAGGCAGAGGCAGTTTTAAAGTTTGATATACCAACTATTTATGCACCAACTGAGCTTGTGGAGAAAATAAAGAAAGTGGCAGAAGATAGAAAAGTTATAACAATTGCCGAGCCTGTTATGAGAGATAAAAAGAAGGTAGCTCTCACAATTAAGGACGGAGTTTTAGTGCAAAATATAGGACAACTGAGAAAATACAAAGACTACGATTGCTATGGTGGAATGAGGTTGAATGTCTATAACAGTAACACTATTAGGGCATTTAAGAATTTAAAAAGAGTTGAAGCATCAATAGAGCTTAATATGAGAGAATTGAACCAATTAAAGCCATATACCGAGCTTGAAGCAATGGTTTATGGAAGAATTCCTCTTATGGTTATGGAGAATTGTCCTAAAAAAAGCTATGCCTCCTGTGGTGGAGAAATGACTTTGAGGGACAGAATGAAGGAGGAGTTTCCACTTGTTTGTGCCACAGGATGCTATTCGGAGTTATTAAATTCCAAGCCATTGTATATGGCAGATAAGCTTGAGGATATGAAGGCTCTGCCAATATCGGTGTACAGGCTTAAATTCACTACCGAAACAAAAAAAGAGTGTGAAAAAATAATATCTGCATATGAGGATGCAATAAAAGGTACAAAAGAGCCTTTAAAAATGCAGGATAACACCTTCACAAGAGGACATTATTATAGAGGTGTGGAATAATTTTTTCTAATATTGGAAAAAATTATGATATAGCACCTTTTAAAAAAGGGGATAATTATGGAAAAGTTTATTTTGGCGTCATCCTCACCAAGAAGGCGTGAGCTGTTGGAGCAGGTTGGCTTAAAATTTGATATTTTAGTTACTAATGCAGACGAGAATGGGGTGGACAAGAGTCTGCCCATAAACTTGTATGTGGAGGAGCTTGCACTTGTTAAGGCAACTGAAGCTTGCAGAGCTTTAAAAAATCAAGGCGTTAAGGATGGAATAATCATTGCTGCCGACACCATTGTTTATAAGGATAAAAAAATAATCGGAAAGCCAAGAGATGAAGAGGATGCCTTTAATATTTTAAAGGATTTATCAGGCAACAGTCATGATGTGGTAACAGGGATATCTGTAATGCGAATTCGTGATGGCTTTGCATACTCGGATTGTGAAACCACAAGGGTGGTATTTAAAGCTTTGTCTGATGAGGAAATCAACAGATATATAACAACAAAAGAGCCGATGGATAAGGCTGGTGCATACGGAATTCAGGGCAAGGGTGCAGTTTTAGTGGAGAGAATTGATGGTGACTATAACAATGTTGTGGGATTACCAATATCAAAGCTTGCCGATATTTTAAAAAAGGAATTTGAGATTGAAATTTTTTAAGGGTATTCTGTCAGGCTCAGGACAGAAAAAGGATAAAACTATGAGCAGAAAGGCTATGTGAGGAAAGTGAATCACAAACTTTTATCTTTCAAGTTTGGAAAAAATATAGGGATAGATTTGGGTACTGCCAATACTCTTATTTATGTTGAAGGACCTGGTATTGTTGTTCGTGAGCCATCCGTTGTCGCAATTGACAAAAATGACGGGAGAGTGCTTGCTGTGGGAAATCAGGCAAATGAAATGTTAGGCAGAACTCCTGATAATATTATTGCAATAAAGCCATTGAAGGACGGAGTTATTGCAGATTTTGAAGTGACTCAGGAGATGCTCAGGATTTTAATAAAGCGTGCTTGTGGAAAGAAAAAGGGATTGGTAAAGCCAAGAGTCACAGTTTCAGTACCCACAGGGATAACCAATGTAGAAAAAAGAGCAGTTGAGGATGCAATTTTTGCCTCAGGTGCAAAGGAGGTTATAATCCTTGAGGAAACTATGGCAGCAGCTATTGGTGCAGGAGTGGACACAAAGCTCCCTGTTGGCAGAATGATAGTGGATATTGGTGGAGGCACAACCGAGGTTTCGGTGGTGTCTTTAAATGGAATTGTTGTTTCCAAATCATTGAGATTGGCAGGAAATGCCATTGATTCTGCAATTTCGGGGTATGTGAAAAGAGCATACAACTTAACTATCGGTGACAGAACTGCAGAGGAAATAAAAATTGCAATCGGCTCTGCAATGGTATTTGAAGAGGAAGAAACCTATGAGATAAGAGGAAGGGACATTGTTTCAGGACTACCTAAAAATGTTATTATTTCCTCTGAGGAAATAAGAGAGGCAATGAGTGAGCCTATCAAGGAAATGATAGGAGCAATTATGTCAGTTTTAGAGGATACTCCACCTGAGCTTGCAGGGGATATAATGGAAAATGGAATCATTCTCACCGGTGGTGGTGCACTTATCAAGGGAATTGATAAGCTTATCACCATTATCACAGGCTTAAAGGTTAGGGTGGCAAAAAACCCAAAGGATTGCGTGTGTATGGGAGTTATTCAGGCAAGCGAGGATATTGACATATTAAAAAGGTCGTTATTCAGGGAAAGATTATAAAATGTAGTGGGAAGTGATAAAGGGTGTCTAAGCTAAAGAAAAGACTTTTGATTGTGCTTTTAGTGGTAGTTGTGATTTCAGCAGTACTTGGGATAATATCAAAAACAGGGAACAACCCTGTGGCAAATGCAGTGAATACCATTTTCTCACCTGTCTATACAGTTCTTCAAAAGGTGACACAGCCTGTGGATAATTTCTTTGAGTATTTATCCGATATGAAGGACTTAAAGGCAGAAAATGAGAGATTAAAAAGTGAGCTTTCCACCTTGAAGAAGGAAAGCAGAAATCAGGAAGAATATAAAAAAGAAAACGACAGACTAAAAAAATTATTAGACCTCACAGATGAGCTTTCAAACTATGAAACTGTTGCCGCTAAGGTGGTAGCATACGAGCCTGGGAATTGGTTTTACGAGCTGACTTTAAACAAGGGAACAAAGCAAGGTATAAGTGCATCCGATGTGGTTGTTACCGAGGCAGGACTTGTGGGCAAGGTGGTTGAGGCAGGACCTAACTGGGCTAAGGTTTCAACTATTCTTGACAGTTCAAATGCAGTTGGAATAAAGCTCAACAGAACAGGTGATATCGGGGTTGTTCAGGGAGATTTAACTCTTTTAAAAAGCAGAAGATTAAGAATTGAATATATTTCAAAGGATACATCACTAATCAGTGGTGATTTATTGAAGACCTCAGGACTTGGTGGATTATATCCATCGGGAATTTCTGTGGGAACTGTTGAAGAGGTTCAAATCGACAATATAGGCGAGCTTTCAAAGGCAATAGTAAAGCCTTCAGTTGATTTGGATAACATCTATGAGGTGGCAGTTATCACCAATTGGGAAATGAAGGAATATGACACCGAAGCTATTAAAGAGGAATATGAAAATAGCATAAGAGAGCAGGAGAGGGATAATATTGTAAATGACACAAATGAGGGAGATGAAAACTGATGAAGGGCTTAAAGCTTACAATATGGATATTGCTTTTATGGTTGGCTGAAAGCACTTTTTCAGGGTACATAGCTTTTTTTGGTGTTGTGCCTGAGCTTTTGTTTGCATTCAATATCTGTGTTGCCTTTCTTGAAAAGAAGCCGTCTGTGTATATCAGCATTGCAGTTATCTGTGGACTGCTCGCAGAGGGATTTTTGGGAGGTGCAACAGGAGTACATCTTTTTGGCTTTGTGTTGTCGGCAATTTTAGTGGTATTGTTAGGCGATTTCATATACAGGGATTCCTTTTATATGATAATTCCAACCACTATGGTGTTTACAATTTTAAAAAACACAATCAGCTTTTTTCTGAATTTTAAATATTTTCAGGGTGTATCCTATCTTTTGGCATTATGGCATATTATTCTGCCCGTTATGGTATATAACACCATTTTAGCAGTTTTAATTTGCTATTTGTTAAAAAAGACTATATACAAAGCTAAAAATAGAATCAGGAGATGATGTTTAAGTGGAAAAGCGATATATGATTATCAGGATTATGGTTGCTCTTATGTTTGGGGCAATCCTTTTTCGCTTGTTTTCACTCCAGATTATTAAGGGTCAGGAGTATAAAGCGGCATCTGTGGAGAAAATAAGCACAACAACAGTTGAAAATGCACCAAGAGGAGAAATTCTTGACCGATATGGAAGACCTTTAGTCACAAACAGAATAGGCTATTCAGTAAAAATTAAAAAAACTGGGTTAAAATCAGAGGAGCTCAATAGTGTTTTTTTAAAGCTTTTAAATATATTAAGGGATGCAGGATATGAATATGAGGATACTCTGCCATTTTCCTTTGCACCCTATGAATATAGCTTTGAGGATAAAAACAACAATGGCACAACTGATGATGAGAAGAAGGATTGGTTGTCGGAAAGAAAGAAAATCAAGGAGGAAATGACTCCTGATGAGGTTATAGAATACTATAGGAAAAATGTTTTTAATATTGATGAGCATTATTCCGACGAAGACATAAGAAGGATAATAGGAATAAGATATGATGCCGACATAAGTGGATTTTCTGCCACAGTTCCATATACTGTGAAGGAAGATGTGGATATGAGAGTAGTAAGCATCATTAAGGAAAGACAGGACGAGCTTTCAGGGGTATATATAAGTGAGGATTATATTAGAAGATATGAATATGAAACCCTTGCTGCACATTTTTTAGGTGCTATAGGAAAGCTCAACAAAGAGGAATATGCCAAATTAAACAACGAGGGTTATGGGTATAATGACCTGATTGGTAAAAGTGGAATAGAAAAGCTTGAGGAAAATCATTTAAGAGGCACAGACGGAAGAAAAAATGCGATGAAGGATATAGGGGAAAATGAGGATATAACATTAGAGGATATTCCTGCAGTTCCGGGAGATTATGTGACCTTGACAATTGATGCAGAATTGCAAAAGGCAGCTGAGGAGTCGTTAAGGAAAAATATAAAAAGCCTTCACGACAGGGGAACAGGTGCAGATGCAGGAACTGCAGTAGTTCTTGATGTGGCATCGGGAGAGGTATTGGCGTGTGCCAATTACCCCACATATAACCCTGCAACCTTTAACAAGGACTATGAAGAGCTTATCAAGGACAGTGCAAAGCCTATCTGGAACAGAGCCTTGAATGGAACATACACACCAGGTTCAACGCTGAAGCCTCTTATTGCCATTGCAGCACTTGAAAGTGGAACAATAACAGAAAATGAAAAAATCAAGTGTGATGGCATATACGATTTTTATAACGACTACAAACCAAAATGCTGGATACTTACCTCGAAAAATGAAACTCATGGCGAGCTTAATGTGACAGGGGCAATAGCAAATTCGTGTAACTGTTTTTTCTATGAGGCAGGAAGGCGTTGTGGCATAGAGGTAATGAATAAGTATGCTAATATGTATGGCTTGTGCGAAAAAACAGGTATTGAGCTTGACGAAGGAGTGGGCGTTATGTCTAATCCCGAGTATAAGAAGAAGCTTGCAGGGGAGAATGGAGATGCCACTTGGTATCCCGGAGATATAATTCAGACTGCGATTGGTCAGTCCTATTCATTCTTCACTCCTATTCAGCTTGCAAGCTATATTTCAATGATAGCAAATGGTGGAACAAGATATAAAACACATATTGTTAAAAGTGTGCGCTCCTCTGTGGACGGAGCTTTGATTGAAGAAACTCAAACAAAGGTGATTGGAAAAGCAGAGGTTAGCCAAGCCACGATAAATGCAGTTAAAAAGGGTATGCTTGGTGTTGCTGATGAAGGTTCAGCAAGCACAATTTTTGCAGATTATCCTGTAAAGATTGCAGGTAAAACCGGTACTGCTCAGGTGAGTAGAAATAAGTCGGATAACGCTTTGTTTGTTGCTTTTGCACCCTATGATAAGCCTGAGATTGCATTGTGTATTGTAATAGAAAAGGGAAAATCGGGAGCAAATGCTGCCTATGTTGCAAAGGATATCTTTGACGAATACTTTGGAATTGATGAAATGGGTGAAATAGGTGATGAAATAGGATATATCAGCGACCTTTTACGATGATTTTTAAAAAAATATTTACAAAGTCGAGTTTTTTTGATATAATAAGATGCATAGGTGAATTATAAGGAGGGGATTTTTTGAATATAGCATTGATTGCACACGACAAAAAGAAAGAGCTTATGGCACAATTTTGTATAGCATACAAGGGTATTTTAAGCAAGCATTCATTATACGCAACCGATACTACAGGAAAGGTAATTGCTGATAACACGGGTATGAATGTGTATCGATTTTTGCCGGGGCCTCAGGGTGGCGACCAACAAATTGGAGCAAGAGTGGCATATAATGAAATCGACCTGGTGCTATTTTTCAGAGATCCATTAACTGCAGAGGCATATGAGCCTGATGTGACAAATTTGTTAAGACTATGCGATATGCATAATATTCCGATGGCTACCAATCTTGCCACAGCTGAAGTTTTAATCCATGGTCTTGACCGCGGAGATTTGGATTGGCGTGATATTGTAAATCCTAAATAAAGAGGCGATTTTTATGACCGATTGGGGAGTTGCTCTGGCAGGTGGAGGAACAAGAGGAGTATATCAGATTGGTGTATGGAAGGCTCTTATTGAATTAGGAGTAAAGGTAGGAGCAATAACAGGCACATCCATTGGCTCTGTGAACGGAGCTTTGTTTTGTCAGGGTGATTATGAACTGGCAGATAAAATGTGGCATTTGATAAAGGCAGAAAATATCTTTGATATGGGTGAGGAGCTTGTTAATGCTGACAACCTTTTTGACTATAAGAATTTTTTAAAAATTGCACAGGAGGTAGTTAAAAAGGACAGGGTTAAAACCACACCTTTTCAGGAGCTTCTTTTAGAACTTGTGGATGAAGAAAAGCTTAGAAAATCACCAATAGAATTTGGTGTTACTATGACTTTATTGTCTGGAGTTGAAGGGGAGAGTGTGTTCCTTGAGGATATTCCTGAGGGGCAGGTTGTGAATTATCTGCTTGCAAGCACTTCTTTTCCTGGATTTCAAAAGCGTTATATTGAGAACAAGGAATATTTAGATGGTGGAATAACCAATAATCTCCCTGTTGATATGCTTATAAAAAGAGGGTATAAAAATATAATTGCAGTAGATGTAAAGGGTATCGGCTTTGTGAGAGGGAATGAGAAAGCCGACACTAATATAGTCACCATAAAATGCAACAAGCCTCAGATTGGTATGTTTGAATTTGACAAAAAGCTTATGGATAAAGCTATAAAACAAGGGTATCTTGATACTTATAAAGCATTCGGAAGGCTTTGTGGAAATAAGTATTATTTCAATATTCTGGATTATTATAAGTCAAGAATGAAATATTCTGAGGAATTATTGAATGGACTTGAAATTGCATCTGAATATTTTGGTATAAACGAGCTTGCAGTCTATAAGGTTGAGGACTTGATTGATGGGGTTATAGGTAAATACAACCAGATAATAAAAACCAAAAAGAACGAAAATATAAGCATTGAAGATGTTTTAAAACTAAATAAGGATAAAAGAACTGTTGCCAAGCTTGTTAACCTAATCCTTGATGGGAAAATGGAATGGCAGGGAAATAAGCTGTTAGTAAGAATGCTTGGTAACAAATTGGATGCAGCAGGTGCTGTTGCATACTTTATAAAAAACAAATAAAAAAACTGTTGATAATTCGATTTTTCAACAGTTTTTTTATTTGTCAGATTGTTTTTTTTGGTTCTTAAAAGGGGAGTCATTTAATTTGGAGTCGGATTTTGTCTGCTACCATTGCGATAAACTCGGAGTTGGTTGGTTTTCCCTTGCCTGTGTCAATAGTGTACCCGAATATATCATTCATCACCTCAGGCTTGCCTCTGCTCCATGCAACCTCAATGGAGTGCCTGATTGCTCTTTCCACTCTTGATGAGGTAGTCTGGTACTTTTTGGCTATTGTGGGATACAATTGCTTTGTGATATAGTTAAGCATTTCCATATTATCAACTACCATCATAATCGCAGTGCGTATGTATTGGTAGCCTTTGATATGAGCAGGAACACCCAACTCGTGAATGCAATCTGTAACCATCTCTTCAAGTCCGACCTCTTTTGTGTCTGCCATATTTATTCGCTGATTTGCTATGGACATAACAGGCTTTGCAGACATACCCTGATTTATCACAGGCAGTTTAACTCTTGAGGTTAAGGATAAGATAATGTCGGCAATTGCCTCATTGGATTGTGGCTTCAGGATAAAGTATGAAGCTCCAAGTGACAAGCTTGACTCAATAATCCTTTCACTGCTTGTGACAGACATGGCAACTAATTCAATGTGCTTGCCAAGGCTTGCTTCGGATAGCTTCTTCATAACTGCCAATCCGTCACGCTTAGGCATCACAATGTCGATTAAAGCAACATCAGGCTTGGTTTCAAGAATCATTTTATATGCCTCGTCACCGTCGTATGCCACTCCTGCCACGCTGAATTCTGATTGGGATTTTAAAAAATGAGCTAACTCATTTGCAAAATCACAATTGTCGTCTGCAATCAGTACAGATAATTTGTTGTACATAAAGTAGGTCCCCCTTAAAAACTTTTAGTTTGTAAGGACAGTACAACCCTATTCATTTGGTTATTAAGTTGTATAGGTTCAATATTCACAGGATATCAAACTCCAACACATAAAAACTATATGTTAGGTATATATACTGTGCTTACAATAAGAATTATACTATATATTGATTTAAAATGCAATTGTTTTTTATCTCATTATAGAAAATTTTGTATAATTAACGGATGATTTACTCAAATTGACGAATTTTTAGTCAAATATTTAAAAAACTGTGTCGCTTTATGTCGAAAATAGAATAAAATAAAAATAAAAAACAGAGAAAAGCCAGGTATTTGCTCATTTTACATTCGACAATATTTTTAAAAATAAATCAAAAAGGGAGTATTTAAAAACTCCCCCTTGAATGAATATAGTAAATGGGTTGTCAATCTTATTTTTCTGCCTAATCTGCAAATTTTTTGTCATTTTCCATCGCTGAAAGAAAGGAGGATGTAACCTCCATTTTTTCGGCCATAGTTTTTAAAATTTCTCGGCATCCGAGAGCATATTCTCAATAAATATCCCATAACCCCTTGTTGAGTCGTTCACAAAAACATGTGTTATTGCACCGATAAGCATATCATTTTGTATAATCGGGCTACCGCTCATTCCCTGAACTATACCACCTGTTTTTGATAAAAGCTTTTCGTCTGTGATTTTAATTATCATTCCTTTGTTCCCTGTATTTATAGCAGAGGAAACCTTTTCAACTGAAATTTCATAGCGTTCAAGACCTGCAGTGTCGATATCTGCAAGGATATATGCAGGACCTTCCTTTATTTGAAATCGTGTTGCGACAGGCAAGGGTTGGGATAATAGAATAGATGAGGGGTTTTTAAGCACTCCATAAATGCCTGTTTCGCAATTGGAAGAAATATTTCCAAGAGTCACATTTCCAAAGCTACCCACAAGCTCACCCAGTTTACCTGTTTCGCCTTTTATAACAGAGAGTATATTGGAGGATAAAATAGAGCCTTTTCTAACACTCATAAGCTGATTTGTGTCAGCATCGCATATCCCATGCCCTAAGGCACCAAAGGAGTTGTCATCAGGGGAATAATAGGTGAGAGTGCCTATGCCTGCAGTTGAATCTCTTACCCACATTCCCAATTTCATAGTCCCGTCATCAATTGACCTTTCAGGCTTTATGTTAAAAGAAAGCTTTTCCTCATTTCTTTTAATATCCAATACTACATTATCTATGGATGAGGAAAGAATTCTTGAAAACTCTTCAACTGAGCTGATAGGGATACTATTTATATGAGTAATCGTGTCTCCTTTTTTTATCCCTGCTTTTTTTGCGGGTGAAATAAAAATATTTTCATTTGTTTTAAAATCCGATAATGCCACCACCAACAATCCGTCGGTGTAGAGCTTTATGCCGATTGTGTCACCTGAGGGAATAACATATTTATTTGGGGTAACAGAAACCGAAATATTTTTAATTGGAATAGTATCAAAAAGCTTAAGAGTAAGGTCGTAATTTCCACAGGAGGATGTGTTGATGCTAACAGAGTCATTTGTTTTTGTCAGCAATGGTTGAGTGGTTGAGGATACAGATTTAATCTGTTCTTTTTGATATAAACTACAAGGAAAATCAAAGGAGATGGAGTATCCTGAATTCTCGGTTATAACAATTTGGGATGGAATAGAAAAATATGAGTTTAAAATAAGAAATACAGGGAATAATATGAATGAAGAAATTATTGTTCTTTTATAAAATTTCAAAGTGGCACACCCCTTTTTTTAAAAATTTTTTTGTCTGCCCTTATAACTTAACCCTAAAAGCAATCTCTTATACTGTCAAACTCCTGTTTAAATGGTGCAGTTTAGAAGTTAAGAATAAAATTTTCAAAAAATAAAAAAGTGTGAAAAAAATAAATGCAGAGTTGATTTTAAAACTCTGCATTTATTTTTATTCAAGCTCAAATGCCCCTGTGTATAGCTGGTAGTATTTGCCTTTTAATTCAATCAGCTCATTATGAGAGCCTCTTTCGATTATTCTGCCATGCTCCAACACCATAATAACATCGGAGTTTTTAACAGTTGATAATCTGTGTGCAATAACAAAAACTGTTCTGCCCTTCATAAGTGAATCCATACCCTTTTGCACTATCTGTTCAGTTCTTGTGTCAATGCTTGAGGTTGCCTCGTCAAGAATCATAACAGGTGGGTCTAAAATGGCGGCTCGGGCAATGGAAAGTAATTGTCGTTGTCCTTGCGACAAATCATTTCCTTCTCCTGATATAATGGTATCGTAGCCCTGAGGAAGCATTTTTATAAATCCGTCTGCATTGGCAAGTCTTGCTGCTTCATACACCTCTTCATCGGTGGCATCAAGACGACCATATCGGATGTTTTCCATCACAGTTCCAGTGAAAAGACTAACATCCTGCAAGACCATACCCAGTGATTTTCTCAAATCGGTTTTCTTTATTTTATTTATATTTATTCCGTCATATCTGATTTTTCCGTCATCCAAATCATAGAAACGGTTAATGAGATTTGTGATGGTTGTTTTTCCTGCACCTGTTGCACCAACAAAAGCAATTTTTTGGTGAGGCTTGGCATAGAGGTCGATATTATGGAGAACAAGCTTGTTTTCATGGTATCCGAAATCCACATCATTAAATCTCACATCACCCATCACCTTGGCATAAGTAACACTTCCGTCCTCGTGTGGATGCTTCCATGCCCAAAGCTCAGTTTTTTCATTGGTTTCCTTTAAAGCTCCATTTTCGTCACGGATGGCATTCACCAAGGTGACATAGCCTTTGTCCTGTTCACTTTTTTCGTCCATCAATTCAAATATTCTCTCAGCACCCGATAATGCCATAATAATGGAATTTATCTGTTGTGAGAACTGACTGATTGGATGAGTAAAGCTCTTAGATAGAAGAAGGAAGGAGGATATTGCACCAATACTTATTCCCGACACTCCCAAAACTGCCAATATTCCACCTGCTACTGCAATCAAAACATATTGAAGATTTCCGATGTTGCCCATAATAGGCATAAGGATATTTGCAAATTTGTGTGCTTGAGTGGAGTTTGAGCAAAGGTCTTGATTTAAATCATCAAAAACCTTTTTAACCTCATCCTCATGGCAAAAGACCTTAACCACCTTTTGCCCATTTATAATCTCTTCTATATATCCGTTAACAGTTCCCAAAGCCTGTTGATTTTTCATAAAATATTTTGCTGAATTTCCACCTATCACCTTGGTAACTCTCAGCATTATGAACACCATCACAACCACAATCAGGGTAAGTGGTATGCTCGTGGTTATCATAGCAATCGACACTGAAATAATGGTGATAGCAGAGGATATCATATTGGGAATGCTTTGCGATATCATTTGCCTCAAGGTGTCAGTATCGTTGGTGAAATGACTCATTGTATCTCCAAAGGAATGAGAGTCAAAATATTTAACAGGTAAGGTCTGCATATGTGAGAACATATCATTTCTAATGCTTTTTAAAACTCCTTGAGAAATTATAACCATAGTGTAGTTATATAACCATGTGGAGATAATTCCTGCAAGATAGATAAGACCTATAGTAACAAGCATATTGAATAGCCCCGAAAAGTCGGGATTTACCTCCAACAACAAGGGCGTGATATATGAGTCGATCAGAGTTTTTAAAAATAGTGAGCTTACCACTCCTGTGAGTGAGCTAATTATAATAAACAAAAACACAAATATAAAATGGAACTTATAATTTTTCCCAATGTAGGAAAATAACCTTTTAGCAGTTTGTTTTTGGTTTTTACTTTTTTCTCTAACAATAATTTTAGGCATTTTCGCCACCTCCTGTCTGAGAATTATATACTTCTTGGTATATGGAGGAGGTTTCTAAAAGCTGGGAATGAGTACCCATTGCAGAAATTTTTCCATTGTCCATAACGATTATCTTGTCTGCATTTTCAACCGAGGACACTCTCTGTGCAATTATAATCTTGGTAGTGTCAGGAATATAGGTTAAAAATGCACTCTGGATAAGAGCATCAGTTTTGGTATCTACTGCACTTGTTGAGTCGTCAAGAATTAGGATTTTCGGCTTTTTCAGGAGTGCTCGTGCAATACATAGTCTTTGTTTTTGTCCTCCTGAAACATTAGCACCACCCTGTTCAATATATGTGTCATACTTATCGGGAAATTCGTTTATAAAACCATCAGCCTGTGCCAATTTGCAAGCCTCAACCAGTTCCTCATCGGTTGCTTTGTCATTTCCCCAACGAAGATTTTCCTTTATTGTGCCTGAAAATAAAACATTTTTCTGGAGTACCATTGCAACAGAATTTCTGAGGGTATCCAAATCATAGTCCTTAACATTAACGCCTGCAACAAAAATATCTCCCGAGGTCACATCATAGAGTCGTGGAATCAGTTGCACAAGAGTGGATTTTGAACTGCCTGTGCTTCCTATAATTCCTATAGTTTCACCTGATTTTATATCAAAGCTTATGTTGTCAAGGCATAATCTTTCCTTGTTGTTCACATAACTGAAATCAACATTTTTAAAGGAGATATCTCCGTTCTTTACCTCATAAACAGGGGTTTTGGAATTTGAAATAGAGTTTTTTTCATTAAGTACTTCCGTTATTCTTTCTGCAGATGCCTTTGAAATTGTGAGCATAACAAATATCATAGATAGCATCATAAGACTCACAAGAATTTGTGAAGTGTATGAAAACAAGCTTGTGAGCTCACCTGTTTTTAATGCAGTTTCACCTGTGAGTACAATGATTTTTGCACCAAACCATGAAAGAAGGAGCATACATCCGTACATAGAAAATTGCATCAGAGGAGCATTAAAGGACAATAGCTTTTCTGCCTTTGAGAAAAGATTATATATTTCGTGAGAGGAGGAATTGAATTTTTCCTTTTCATAATCTTCACGAACAAAGGACTTAACAACTCTTATACCTCTTAAATTTTCACGGACTATTCTGTTTAGCTTATCATAGGTTTTAAAAACCTTTTTGAAGGTGGGGTGAGCCTTTGAAGAAAGAAGGAAAAACCCTGCTCCTAAAATTGGAATAAATGCAAGAAATATCAGGGAAAGCTTTGAATGAATGCGATACGCCATAATAAATGAGAAAATCATCATAAGAGGACCTCTCACTGCTATCCTGATTGTCATCTGGTAGGCGTTTTGGATATGGGTAACATCTGTGGTAAGTCTTGTTATAAGGCTTGATGTGGAATATTTATCAATGTTTGAAAAGGAAAAGGTTTGCACATTATAAAACATATCCTGCCTTAAATTTTTGGCAAAGCCTGAGGATGCGATTGCTGCATATTTTCCCGATAATGCACCAAACGCCAGGGACATTAAGGACATAATAACAAGTAAAATTCCTGTTTTTATAATATAATCCAAATCATTATAATAAATTCCCTTATCAATAATGCTTGCCATTAAAAGAGGGATAAATACCTCCATCACCACCTCCAAAGATACAAAAAGTGGAGATAACAGGGAGGAGATTTTATATTCACGAATGCTTTTTGAAAGAGTTTTTAACATTTTATCAATTGCCTTTCTTAAAATAGAATAATACTATCTATTATTATAAGTCTTTACAAAAATCTAGTCAATAATATTAACAAAATTTTTACAAATTTCAGACAAAACAAGTAAAATAACTCAAAGCCAAAAGAAAACTTTTAAAAAAATAGATAAAATGTGAAAAAAATCGTGATAACTATTGTGCTTTTCGGGAAAATAAGGTATAATAACTAATATGGGTAAGTGTGGTCTTGATAAGCCACCGTTAAATAGCTTTAAAATGTTATGGAGGACTATAATGCTTAATATAGTTTTAGTGGAGCCTGAAATCCCACAAAACACAGGAAATATAGCAAGAACCTGTGCTGCAACAGGGTCTAAGCTGCATATTGTTAAGCCTATGGGCTTTGAAATCGACGATAAGAAATTGAAAAGAGCAGGTCTTGATTATTGGCATCTTCTTGGTGTTCAGTATTACGAAGGACTTGACGACTTTTTCAGAAAGAATAAAGACGGTAGATTTTTTTATTCAACCACCAAGGCATTAAATACATATTCGGATGTGGAATATTGTGACGGAGATTATATTTTATTCGGCAAGGAAACTAAGGGCTTGCCTGAGGATTTGTTATATAATAACCGAGAGGAATGCATAAGAATACCAATGATAGACGAGGCGAGAAGCCTAAATCTGTCCAATGCAGTTGCCATAGTTGTTTATGAGGCATTGAGGCAGACAGGATTTTCAGGCTTGTTAGAAGAGGGAAGCCTGACGAAATTTGAATGGTAGGAAAGAAAGGAAGAAAATTATGGCAGATATAAAATTAGTTGTTGATACATCGGCAGACTTGCCTGAGGAATTAAGAATAAAAAATGATATTGGAATAGTAAGATTTTTAACCTTGTTTGGTGAGGACACATATGTTTCCGGAGCTGATATAACCAATGAGCAATTTTATAATAAGCTCAAAGAGTGCGACGCCCTTCCAACAACATCACAGACTCCATATCAGGATATGTATGATTATTTTTTGGAGGAGAGCAAGGCTCACGAAACAGTTATATATTTTGCAATTTCATCAAAGGGCAGTGGACAGAGTAACACAGCGAAACTGATTGCGGCAGAGATAAAGGAAAATGATAATCCTGATGCAGACATAAGAATTGTTGATACCTTGAGCTATTCGATTTATATTGCAGATGCATGCTTATATGCAGCCGAGCTTGTGAGAGCAGGGGAGAGCGCAGATAGTGTGATTGACAAAAGCCTGGAGCGTATGAAAACCTGGGAGGCTTATCTTCTTGTTGATGACCTTGGGTATCTTCAAAAGGGAGGAAGAATAACCAAGACAACTGCAATCGTAGGCTCACTTCTTGATATCAAGCCTGTTTTAACTATTCGTGACGGATTGATTGAGCCTTTGGAAAAGCTAAGAGGTAAGAAAAAGGTTCTAAAGAAGCTTGTGTCTATGATTTCCCAAAACCCTGACTTTGATGAAGACAACAAGGAATTTATGGTAATTCATTCGGATTTGGCAACGGGTGAGGAAGCAGTTGAAGAACTAAAGGAAGAATTCGGTGATGTTAAGATAACTTTATTTTCTGAATTTGGTCCGATTGTGGGAACTCACACAGGTCCGGGGTGTATTGCAATTTTGTTTAAGATTAAAAAATAATTTATTGCGGAAGGTAAATAAAAATGAAACATATTGTTATACTTGGTGACGGAATGGCAGATTACCAGGTTGAGAAATTTGATGGTAAAACTATACTTGAGGTTGCAAAAAAACCTAATATGGATTATATGGCAATGCACGGAGAATTGGGCTTGGTAAAAACTGTTTGTGATGGAATGAAGCCAGGAAGTGATGTTGCAAATCTTGCAGTTATGGGATATGACACAAAAAAATGCTATAGTGGAAGATCACCTCTTGAGGCTGCAAGTATTGGAGTTAAGTTAAAGGATAGTGATATCACCTTTAGAGCAAACTTAGTTACTTTGTCTGATGAAGAGGACTACAGCGATAAAACTATGCTTGATTATTCAGCAGGTGAGATTTCAACCGACGAGGCAAGCGAGCTGATTGATGCAGTTGAAAAGGAGCTTCACACCGACATTATTCATTTCTACAGTGGTGTAAGCTATAGGCATCTGCTTGTTTGGGATGGGGGTTCTACTAATGTTGTGCTGACTCCTCCTCATGATATTTCAGACAAAAAAATAACTGAATATCTGCCAAAGGGTGAGGGCGCAGAAAAGCTCTTGGAAATGATGAAAAAGAGTGTAAAAATATTAAAGGAGCATCCTGTCAACCAAAAAAGGATTAAAGAGGGCAAAAACCCTGCCACATCTATCTGGGTGTGGGGAGAAGGCACAAAGCCTCAGCTTGAGAGTTTTGAAAAGCTTTATGGTAAAAAGGCAAGCGTGATTTCAGCAGTTGATTTAATAAAGGGAATTGCAATCTGTGCCCAAATGAAGTCCATTGATGTTGAGGGTGCAAACGGAAATTATAACACCAACTTTGAGGGAAAAGCAAAAGCGGCACTTGACACTCTCTTAGATGGACAGGATTTCGTTTATGTACATATGGAAGGTCCTGATGAGTGTGGACATCAGGGAGATGCAGACAAGAAAAAGTTATCAGTTGAGAGAATAGATGAAAAGGTGATAGGATATTTGAAGGACGAGCTTGAAAAAAGAAATATTTCTTATAAAATGCTTATCCTACCAGACCATCCTACACCAATAAGCTTAAAAACTCATGTTTCTGACCCTGTGCCATATATAATATATCAATCAGGGAACGAAAAGAAAAGTGACTACACATACACCGAAAAAAATGCAGAAAAAACAGGTGTTTATATAGAACAGGGACATACCCTTATGAAGCATTTTTTAGAGGAATAAAATAAAAAGGAGATGTTGGAATATGAAAATAAAGAATAATGGTTGGCATGTGCTTTTATCAACCTTGGTATTTGTTATTCTTTTGGTGTTTGCATATTTTATGTTGTCCGACATTTTTAAATTTCTTGGGGGAGTTATAGGACTTTTCCTGCCATTCATATTCGGATATCTTCTGTCTTTGGCAATTAACCCGTTTGCAGACAGGCTTCAAAGAAAATTAAAGCTTCCGAGGGGAGTGTCGGCAATATTGGTTATTGTTGTTACTATAGGAGTTCTTGGTGGAGTGGTTGCCTCGGTTGTGTGGAAAATTGTTGACGAGGTAAAAAGTCTTTATCAGCAATCTCCTGACATATACAATGAAATGATGATGTTCTTTGAAGGCTTTGCAGAGAGGTATTCGGATTTTTATGAGGCTATGCCTGAATACATTCAGAAAATTGCAGATAGTATAAAAATTCAGTTGTTGGAGTTTGTGTCGAACTTCTTTGAAAAGACTCCCGTGTTTGAAAAGGCAGGGGATTTTGCAAAGAGTGTACCTGGAGTACTAATATCGGTTATTATATTTATCTTGTCGTTATATTTTATGGTGACAGATGCAAGAAAAATAAAAAGATTTTTTGGAAAAATTATTCCTAAAAGCTTTTCCGAAAAAATGGCAAACATTCATATGGAATTAAAAAAATATCTTGGTGGATATGTGAAGGCTCAGGCAATAATTATGAGTATAGCCTTTGTTCTTATTTTCACAGGTCTTTCAATTCTTGGAGTAAATTATGCCCTGTTAATTGCAATAGGTATTGCAGTGCTTGATGCTTTGCCCTTCTTTGGAAGTGGAGCAGTGCTATGGCCGTGGGCATTGATTAGCTTTTTGAATGGCTCGGTAAAGCTTGGAGTAGGACTCATAATTATTTATCTTGCCATTGTGCTAACAAGACAGATGGTAGAGCCAAAAATTGTAAGTTCAAAGCTTGGCTTACCACCAATACTCACCTTAATGGCTATGTATGTAGGATACAAAACCTTTTCAATCGGGGGTATGATTTTAGGCCCTATCATACTTATGGTTGTGATTAGCTTCTACAGGGCAGGGGTGTTCCATGCTCCTATAAAGCTATTAAAGGCAATCGGAAGATTTATAAAGAACGAATATAAAAATGTAAAATACTTTTTCAAAAATTTAAATGATAAATAAACACTTTAAAGGGGAGAGAGAACAATGAGTAAATTCTATATTACAACTGCTATTGCATACACATCAAGAAAACCACATATAGGCAACACCTATGAGCTTATCTTGACAGATGCTATTGCAAGATATAAAAGATATGTGGGTGAGGATGTGTTTTTCTTAACAGGCACAGATGAACACGGACAAAAAATTCAGGAGATTTCCGAGGCTGAGGGTGTTGAGCCAAAGGCATATGTTGATAAAATTGCAGGACAGATAAAGGATATTGCCGATATGCTAAACATCAGCTATGATAAGTTTATTCGTACCACTGATGATTATCATGTTGAGGCAGTTCAGAAAATCTTCAAAAAATTGTATGACCAGGGTGATATATATAAGAGTGAATATGAGGGATTATATTGCACTCCTTGTGAATCCTTCTGGACAGAAACACAACTAAAGGACGGAAAATGTCCTGATTGTGGCAGAGAGGTAAAGAGAACCAAGGAAGAGGCATACTTCTTCAAGATGAGTAAATATCAGGACCAACTGATGAAATATATTGAGGACAACCCTGATTTTATTCAGCCTGAGTCTAGAAAAAAAGAAATGGTAAATAATTTCTTAAAGCCAGGACTTCAGGATTTGTGCGTGTCAAGAACGAGCTTTACCTGGGGTGTTCCTGTGGAATTTGACAATAAGCATGTTGTGTATGTGTGGATTGACGCATTGTCAAACTATATAACTGCTTTAGGTTATAACCCTGACCATAAGGGTGAATTATATAACAAGTACTGGCCTGCAGATGTGCATATTATTGGAAAGGACATTCTTCGTTTCCACACAATCTATTGGCCTATTATGCTTATGGCATTGCGTGAGCCATTGCCAAAGCAGGTGTTCGGACATCCCTGGATGCTGTTCGGGGAGGAGAAAATGTCTAAGTCAAGAGGAAATGTTATATATGCTGAGGACCTGGTAAGACATTTTGGAGTTGATGCAGTGAGATATTATTCACTTCACGAAATGCCCTTTGCTCAGGACGGAACAATCACATATGACACATTCATATCAAGATACAACTCCGACCTTGCAAACACACTTGGAAATCTTGTGAACAGAACTGTTGCAATGATAAATAAGTACTTCGACGGTGTTGTTGGAAGCAGTAAAAATGGTGGAGAATTTGATGAGGATTTGAAGAAAATCGCGTTAGACGCATCCCAAAAGGTGTATGAAAAAATGCAGACCTATCATATTCAGGATAGCTTAGACGAAATATGGAAGGTTGTTGACAGAGCTAATAAATACATTGACGAAACAATGCCCTGGGTATTGGCAAAGAATGATGACACAAAACAAAGATTGGAAACAGTTTTATATAATCTTTTGGAAACAATCAGAATTATTGCATCATTGATATCCTCATTTATGCCTGAAACTGCAGAAAAAATTGTGGCACAGATTGGAAATCCTGAATATAGCTTTGAAAGTGCAAAAACCTTTGGGGTAATAAAAGAGGGTACAAAGGTAGGAGAGGCAACTCCACTATTCCAGAGAATTGATATGGAAAAGAAATTGGAGGAGATTATGGAGGAAAATCAGGCAGAGGAAAAAATCCAGATTGCTCCCTTCAAGGATTATGTGGATTTTGAGGACTTTGAAAAGCTTGACATAAGAGTGGGTAAGGTTATTGAATGCGAAAAGGTACCCAAGTCAGAAAAGCTATTGAGATTTACTCTTGAGGTAGGTAGTGAAACAAGGCAGATTTTGTCGGGAATTTCAAAGTATCACACTCCTGAGGAGTTGATTGGAAAGAATGTTGTATTTATCGCTAACTTTAAGCCGAGGAAAATGATGGGATTAGAGTCTTATGGTATGATTTTATCAGCAGAGCACGACGGAAACCTGACTGCTCTTACAACTGTAAAGGAAATTCAATCAGGAGCAGAGATAGTTTAATATATAATGCAATAAACTAAAACTTGAAAGGAAAAATGTAATGAGAGTATCAAAATTGTTATTACCAACTATGCGTGAAGTACCATCAGATGCAGAGATAATGAGTCATAAGCTAATGATGAGAGCAGGCTATATAAGAAAGCTTGCAACAGGAATTTATTCATATCTTCCTCTTGGTATCAGGACATTGAAAAAGGTGGAAAATATAATAAGAGAGGAAATGGACAGAGCAGGTGCACAGGAATTATTGATGGCTGCACTTCTTCCTGCAGAGGCATATCAGGCATCAGGCAGATGGGATGTTTTTGGTGACAATATGTTTAAGCTGAAGGACAGAAATGACCGTGATTTCTGCTTAGGTCCAACTCACGAGGAGCTCTTCACTCAGACAGTTATAAATGAGGTTCGTTCATATAGGGAATATCCTATGACTTTGTATCAAATTCAAACAAAGTACAGAGATGAAGCTCGTCCTCGTTTCGGCATTATGCGTAGCCGTGAGTTTATCATGAAGGATGCATATAGCTTTGACAGGGATGAAAAAGGACTTGATGAGTCATATAAGAAGATGTATGATGCATATTGCAGAATTTTCACACGCTTAGGTCTGGATTTCACAATTGTTGATGCAGACTCAGGTGCTATGGGTGGCAGTGGTTCACAGGAATTTATGGTAAAATCACCTGTTGGTGAGGATGGAATTGCATATTGTGATGCTTGTGGATATGCCGCTAACTATGAAAAGGCACAATGTATTCCTGAAGATAAGGAATTCAATAATGAAGATTTGGATATGGAAAAGATTGAAACTCCTGATGTACATACAATCGAGGAGCTTGTGGCATTTTTTGGCACAGAGCCATATGTGTTTGCAAAAACCATTATCTATAAGGCAGACGATAAGTATATTGCCGCAATGGTAAGAGGTGACAGGGAAATTAACGAGGTTAAACTAAAAAATCTTGTTGGTTGCATAGATGATTTAGAACTGGCAGAGCCTGCAATTGTAAGACAATTGACCAATGCAGAGGTTGGCTTTGCAGGACCTGTAGGACTTGATATTCCTGTGTATGTTGATTTAGAGGTTGAGAATATGAAAAACTTCATAATCGGCGCAAACGACACAGGCTATCACTACAAAAATGTGAACATCAACAAGGATTTCACCCCATTTGTAGTGGCAGATATAAGAGTTATCACTGATGGGGATAAGTGTCCTAAGTGTGGTAAGCCTATTAAAACTGCTCAGGGAATTGAGGTAGGTCATATCTTCAAGCTTGGAACAAAGTATTCCGACGCTCTTGGCTTGAACTACACAGACGAATCAGGTGAGCCTAAGGTGGTTGTTATGGGTTGCTATGGAATAGGTGTAACCCGTTGTATTGCAGCAGCAATTGAACAAAGTCACGACGAAAATGGAATGATTTTACCGGTTTCAATTGCACCTTATCAGGCAGTTGTTGTCCCTGTGAACACAAAGGAACAGGAGCAGGTTAATTTGGCAGAAAAGATTTATAAGGAATTAACTGATGCAGGAATAGAAACTCTTATTGACGACAGAAATGAACGCTGTGGTGTTAAGTTCAAGGATGCTGACCTTATCGGCATACCTGCAAGAATTGTTGTTGGTAAAAAAGCAGGTGAGGGCATTGTTGAATTTAAAAAGCGTACAGACGAAAGCTCAACAGATATGGCTGTTGATGAGGCAATTAAAAATATGATTTCATATATCAGGGAAAATCTATAAAAAGAGGGGAAAAAAAGTGGCTAATTTAGAAAAGGAATTTGATGAGATTATTGACAAATGCGGTAAGCTGTTCAGGGACAAATTAAGCGACTATGGTCCTACCTGGCTATTTTTCAGAAATGTGTCTTTAGTTGACCAGCTATGGATTAAGGCAAAAAGAATTTCGGTTTTAGAGGAAAATAATGACCATTCCTTAGTTAAAGAGGGTAGGGACGGAGAATACATCGGCATAATCAACTACGGAATTATTATGTTATTTCGAATTCTTTACCCTGAAAAGTTCCCCAACCATGACGAAATTCTTGTTAACCCAGACCTTGCAGACAAGGTGGATGTTGAGGAAATTATGAAGATATATATGGAAATAGCAGGCAAGGTAAAGGCACTTATGGTGAAGAAAAATCACGACTATGGTGATGCATGGCGTGGTATGCAACAGGAGTCTATCACCGACCAGATTATTATTAAGCTTTCGAGAATAAGAAAAATATTTGATAATTCCGGGGTTCTGTTGGTGTCGGAAAATATTGATGCACAGCTTTTTGATATTATCAACTATGCAATTTTCGGACTTATCAAGCTTGGAGAAAATTCTTGATAAGAAAGAGTCAATAAAAAGCTTGCAGGGATAATTGTTTGCAAATACCTAATGCTTTAATTATTTAAAATCTCTGTGACTTATTTTTATAAGGCACAGAGATATTTTGCATTATAAAGAAGGGGATGATTTTTAAAAAATGAGTATAGATTTATTTGATTTTCCAAAGAAAAAATTTGAAAAAGAGATAACAAAAATCATCCACGAAAGCAAGAATGTAAAGATTGAAAAAATTCTCTCTGACGGACACACAACATCCTGGCAGGATCAGGAAAAAGCAGAGTGGGTGTGTTTGTTAGAGGGCAAAGCAGAGCTTGAATTTGAGGATGGAAAAAAGAAATTAAAGAAAGGTGACAGTATTTTAATTCTTCCTCACGAAAAACACAGAGTTTCAAAAACAACAAAGTGTGTGTGGCTATGTGTATTTTTTGAATTTGAGGCAATCAAAACTCACTATGTGTATATTTTAGAGTGTGCCGATAAAACTCTTTATTGCGGATACACTGACGATTTAGAAAAAAGAATTGCAACTCATAATCTTGGTAAGGGTGCAAAATATACTAAAAGCCGACTCCCAGTGAATTTAGTCTATTATGAGGAATTTATGACTAAGGAAAAAGCAATGCAAAGGGAGTATGCAATAAAGAAGCTATCCAAAAGAGAGAAAATAGATTTAATTGAGAATAAAACAAAAGTATAACAAGCTTTTTTAAAATAATATAAAAGAAGGTAAAAAAATGGGTAAGAAAAATTCCTTTATGACAAATGTGTCCATAATCTTATTTGCACAGATAGCGATTAAGATTTTAGGACTTGTATATAGAATGGTAATAACCAATATTGACGGCTTTGGTGATTCGGGAAATGGTTATTATAACACAGGCTTCCAGGTCTATACTCTTCTGCTTGCAATATCCTCAGTGGGTATTCCCAATGCAATTTCCAAAATGACCTCTGAAAGAATTGCAATAGGTGACCATAGAGGTGCGCATAAGATTTTTAAAACTGCAATGGTTTTATTCTTCTTTGTTGGACTTGTATGTGCGACAATTCTTTTCTTCGGTGCAGATTTCATAGTGGGAACTATTCTTGGTCAGGCTAATGCAGATGGCGCAAAATATGTTCTAAAGGCATTGGCACCCTCGGTAATATTTGTTTGTTTGTCGGCAGTAATCCGAGGATATTTCACTGGTATGAGTAATATGAAGGCAACAAGTATGTCGCAGGTGCTTGAACAGATTTTCAAATGTATTCTAACAGTGGGAATTGTATGGGTAATGGCAGGCTTGTCTATTTATGCATCATCTGAGGTGAAGGCGTATAGTATGGCGGCAGGTGCAAATTTTGCATCCACAATTGCAACTGTTCTTAGCTTCGTATATTTGGTTTTCTTCTATAACAGACAAAAGAAAAATATCCGTACAAATATAGAAGCAAGCAATACAGAAACAATCAATATGCCATTTGGTAAGATGTGCAAGACTATTCTTATGATTTCTATCCCGATATCTTTAGGTGGAATTATATCGGCAGTTAACAGACTTGTGGATACTGCTACCATAACACGAGGCATTGAAATTGCTTTTCGTGATATGATACCTGGGTATGCATCAGTTCCTGCAATATATAATCCGTCTTTAAAGGAGTTGACGGAGGAAGCGTTAAGATTATCGGGAATTTTAGCAAAGAGTGACACTCTTTTAAATCTTCCTATTGCAATGAATATTGCATTCTCAACCGTACTTGTACCCTCTATTGCAGGAGCATTGGCAGTTGGAAATAAAAAGGAAGCAAGAGAAAAGATTTCATATTCCTTCCTTATTTCAATCCTGATAATTATGCCCTGTGCTATTGGATATATTGCACTTGCAGAGCCTATATACCTATTGTTATATCCAAATGCCAAGATGGGCTTTGAACTATTGCAAATAAGCTCAATTGCATTGATATTTATAGCACTCAACCAGACTATATCAGGATCTTTGCAGGGAATAGGGAAAATATATGCACCTGCAACAGGCTTATTTATGGGTTGTATTGCAAAATTTATCTTAAATGTGATACTGATAAGACAACCCTCTATAAACATATATGGAGCACCTATTTCGTCAATAGCTTGTCAGGTGATTTCATTCTCATATGGCTTCACAATCCTGTGCAAGAACACATCTTTAAGGCTAAGTCTTAAAAAGTATGTTTTAAAGCCATTAGCAGCAGTATTGTCTATGGGAATTGTTGCAGTTTTGGTATATAAAATCACAATGTCAATTGTAAATATCAATCTTGTTGCGGTAGGATTCAGTATAGGCATTGCGATGGTTGTATATTTAGTGCTTGTTGTAGCATTGAGAGTTTTAACAAAAGAGGAAATAGAGCTTTTACCTGCGGGGGACAAGCTGTTGAAAATACTTAATAAATTCGGAGCATACAGATAAATCTAAAATTAGAGAAGGGTGGTAAAAATAATGAAGGACAAAATGAACCTGACCATGCTTATGGACTTTTATGAGTTGACTATGTCCAACGGCTTTTTCGTTGAAGGCTTTGAGAATAAGATTGCTTATTTTGATATGTTTTTCAGAAGCATCCCCGACGATGGTGGCTTTGCCATTATGGCAGGGGTAGAGCAGTTAATTGAATATTTAAAGGACCTAAAATTCACAGATGAAGATATAGATTATTTAAAAAGTAAAAATATTTTTGATGATAGGTTTTTGGAATATCTTAAAAACTTTAAATTCTCCTGTGATGTATGGGCAATTGCCGAGGGTACACCAATATTCCCGGGTGAGCCTATTGTAACGGTAAAAGGACCTGTTATTCAGGCACAATTGATTGAAACTGCATTGTTATTGACAATCAATCACCAAAGCCTGATTGCTACCAAGGCAAACAGAATTGTGAGAGCAGCAGGTGGCAGACCTGTTATGGAGTTTGGCTCAAGAAGAGCACAGGGAGCAAATGCTGCGATTATGGGTGCAAGAGCTGCATATATTGGTGGATGCGTTGGAACTGCTTGTACTTGTGTTGACAGGGACTATAAGGTGCCTGCTCTTGGTACAATGGCACATAGCTGGGTGCAGATGTTCGACTCTGAGTATGATGCATTTTATTCCTATGCAAAAAACTATCCCGATAACTGTACACTCTTGATTGATACCTATAATGTTCTAAAGTCAGGCTTGCCCAATGCAATCAAGGTATTCAATGAGGTAATTCTGCCAATGGGATATAGACCAAAGGGAGTAAGAATTGATTCGGGAGATATAACATATCTGTCTAAAAAGTGTAGAAAAATTCTTGACGATGCAGGCTTCGAGGACTGTGGAATTGTAGCATCCAATTCATTGGACGAGTATATTATAAGAGATACTATAATCCAAGGTGCAAAGATAAATTCCTTTGGTGTTGGTGAAAGGCTGATAACATCAAAATCATCACCTGTTTTTGGTGGAGTGTATAAGCTTGTTGCAGTAGAGAATGAGATGGGTGAATTGATTCCAAAAATCAAGATAAGTGAAAATGTTGCTAAAATCACCAATCCGGGATTTAAACAGATCTATAGACTATACTCAAGAGAAACCTCAAAGGCAATTGCAGATGTTATAACTCTTCACGACGAGGTTTTAGACGACAGAAAACCATATGAGTTATTTGATCCTGAATATACATGGAAAAGAAAAACCGTAACGGATTTTTATGCAAGACCATTACTCAAAAAGATATTCGAAAATGGTGAATGTATATATGAAACTCCTGAGTTAAAGGTGCTTCAGGAATATTGCAGAATGCAGGTTGATGGACTCTGGGAGGAAGTAAAGAGATTTGAAAATCCACATAAGTATTATGTGGATATGTCGGAGAAAATGTGGAATTTGAAATATAACTTACTGAAAAATTTTAAGTAATACTAAGGAGCAAAAATTAAAGCTTATGAAAACCAGGATAGAGAAAATTATCCCTGATAATATTGATATGGAAGCAATAGAAAAGATGGGTGATATCATAAAAAATGGTGGCTTGGTTGCATTTCCTACTGAAACTGTCTATGGCTTGGGAGCAGATTGTATGAACGAGGAGGCAGTTTTAAGTATTTTCAAGGCAAAAGGAAGACCATCAGACAACCCATTGATTGTCCATGTGGCAGATGTTGAGCAGGTGTATGAAATAGCAAGAGAAGTGCCTGATGATGCATTGGAGCTATTCAAACACTTTTCTCCGGGTCCTATCACTGTGATTATGAAAAAAAAGGAATGTGTGCCTGAGGTTGTCACAGCAGGACTTGACACAGTTGCAGTAAGAATTCCTGAGCATCCTGTGGCGTTGGAGCTTATTAAAAAAAGCAAAGCTCCCATTGCGGCACCAAGCTCAAATCGTTCAGGCAAGCCAAGTCCCACAAAGGCTGAGCATGTTATAGCTGATATGGAGGGGAGAATTGATGCAATTATTGATGGTGGAGAATGCAGAGTGGGTGTGGAGTCCACGGTTATTGATGTAACAGGAAGTGTTCCCACAATTTTAAGACCCGGTGGAATAACTAAGGAGGATATTAAAAAGGTTCTTCCTGATGTGGTGATAGATAAGCATGTTTTAAAATCAGTTGAGGTGGATGAATCACCAAAATGCCCAGGGATGAAATATAAGCATTATGCCCCTGATGCCGAGGTTTTTGTGGTGGAGGGGAACGAGGGAAGAGTATATGAAAAAATAACCGAATGTATTACAAATGAGAAGAATAAGAGAATCGGTGTGATTTCCCAAAATGGCAGAGAATATAATGCAGAGCTTGTGTTGGACGCAGGCAGGGATAATGTTGAATATGCCAATAAACTTTTCGATTATTTAAGGGAATTTGATAAGCATGATATTGATATAGTTTTTGCTGAATTCTCAATAGAGGATGAGCACGCTCTGGCAGTCAAAAACAGACTTTATAAATCGGCTGCAAACAGGGTTATAAGAGTTTAGATTATAAATTGGAGAGTGAGTTTTTGTGAATATTTTATTTGTTTGCACAGGTAACACCTGCAGAAGCCCTATGGCAGCTGTCCTGATGGATAAGGTTGCAAGAGAAAAGGGCTTGGATATAAATATTGAGTCAGCAGGAATATTTGCAAATGATGGCGAGAATGCAAGCAGTGAGGCAATTGTTGCCATGTATGAGTATGGGATTGACTTAACAGGTCATCATGCCCAGACTATAAATGAAGAATTGATAGAAAAAAGTGATTTAATCCTCACAATGACTCCTGCGCACAAAATGGTTTTTAATAATGTTGCAGAGGGTAAAACCTTTACCTTGTGTGAATTTTCAAGGGTTGAAGGGGATATTGAGGACCCATTCGGTGGGGATGTTGAAGATTATTTAGTGACTGCAAAACAAATTTACGAAGCAGTTAATAAAGCAGCAGACAGGATTTTAGAAAACTCATAATAAAAGGGTGAGATAAATGGAAATTTTACCAATTTCTCAGCAGGATGCAAAGAGTCTTGCTGAACTTGACAAAGAGTGTTTTAGTGTCCCTTGGTCTCAAAAATCCTTTGTTGACGAATGCAATAATAAGATAGCAACCTATTTTGTGGCAAAGGAAAATGGTGAGGTTATTGGATATGGTGGATTTTGGCATGTGGCAGATGAGGGAGATATAACCAATATCGCAGTAGCACCAATCCACAGACGAAAGGGAGTTGCCTCAAGAATTTTGGAGGAAATGATAAAAACTGCAAACCAAAAGAAGCTATCCCTTCTGACTCTGGAGGTGAGGGAATCCAACATCGCTGCAATTGCTTTATACGAGGGCTTTGGCTTTGAGAAAATAGGTAAAAGAAAGAATTACTACACAAATCCCAAAGAGGATGCTTTGATTATGACACTATATTTTGGAGGTATATATGAGTAAGCTTATACTTGGAATAGAAAGTTCCTGTGACGAAACTGCAGCAGCAGTTGTGAAGGACGGACGGGAGGTTTTATCAAACATTATAAATACCCAGATAGAAACCCATAAGCTATATGGTGGAGTAGTGCCTGAAATTGCATCGAGAAAGCATATTGAAAGCATTGATGTGGTTGTTGATGAGGCGCTTGATAAAGCAGGGGTTACAATTGATGATATTGATGCTATTGCAGTTACCTATGGTCCCGGACTTGTTGGAGCTTTGCTGGTGGGCGTTTCTTTTGCAAAGGCTTATGCTTATGCATTAAAAAAGCCATTGGTTGGAGTTCATCATATTAAGGGACATATAATGGCGAACTTTATTGCACATCCCGAGTTTGAGCCACCTTTTGTATGTCTTGTGGCATCGGGTGGACATAGCCATATTGTAGAGGTCAAGGACTATAATAATCTGGAGATATTGGCAAGAACAAGGGACGATGCAGCAGGGGAGGCATTTGATAAAATTGCAAGAGTTCTTGGCTTAGGATATCCGGGTGGACCATTGATTGATAAGCTTGCAAAGGAGGGAAATCCTGAAGCGTGGAAGTTCCCGAGGGTTAGAATGGATAATGACTCGTTGGATTTTAGCTTTAGTGGAGTTAAAACTGCAGTTATCAATCATCTGCATAAGGCAGAGCAGAATGGTGAAGAGGTTAATAAGGCTGATGTTGCGGCAAGCTTTCAGGCAGCAGTTACTGATGTTTTATGTGAGCACACAATTGATGCTGCCATCAAGGCTGATTCAAAAATAATTGCATTGGCAGGTGGAGTTGCGTCCAATTCCCAGTTAAGAGAAAAAATGTCGGAGATGAGTAAAAATTATGGTATAAAGGTTGTTTTCCCACCACCTGTTTTGTGTACTGACAATGCCGCAATGATTGCTTGTGCAGGATATTATAATTATATAAACGGGGATACTATGGATTTGACCTTGAATGCAGTTCCGTCATTACAGCTTTAATAGATTTGAAAAAATACAACCCACAGGTTGTATTTTTTTTGAATCAGGACAACAAGATAGTTTTAAAACTAAAAATATCCATCATAAATTAGTGGTAGATAAATATTTATGGGGGATTTTTTATGTTTAATTTTTTAATGAGCCTTGTAAACAATCTTTTATTCTTTATAGGCTATGTGAGTGGGGGAGGGAGCTTTCCGAAGCCTTTGACAGAGGAGGAGGAAAGAGAGTGCCTTGAAAAAATGGCAAATGGGGATACTAAGGCTAAGAATATACTCATTGAGCATAATTTAAGACTTGTGGCACATATAGCTAAAAAATATAGTAATGACAACAACTCAGAGGATTTGATATCCATAGGTACAATAGGACTTATAAAGGGTATAAACACTTTCAATAAGGATAAAAATCCAAAGCTTGTTACTTATATTGCAAGATGTATTGAAAATGAAGTGCTTATGTATTTAAGAAGCTTAAAAAAACAAGGCCTTGAAATATCAATTGATGAGTGCATCGGCACAGATAAGGAAGGGAATAATATGTCCTTTGCCGACATTCTGCCCTCGGAGGACGAGGATATTGCCGACAGTATCTCTGCAAAGTGTGACAGAGAGGTGTTGAGAACAATTATGGAGAGGGTACTGAAAAAAAGTGAGTATGACATTTTGTGCTGGAGATATGGAATGGATGACACTCCCAGAAAAACTCAAAAAGAGGTTGCAAAGATATTGGGAATAAGCAGGTCGTATGTGTCGAGAATAGAAAAAAAGGCGTTACAAAAGCTCTATAATGTGCTGAAGGATTTGGATATAAGATAGAAAATGCCGAGAACTAAAAGATATTGTTCTCGGCATTATTTTTTTAAAAAATTATTTTCAGGTGGAATTCCGATTTTGAAATTATCACCCCTGTAGTTCATATTGGCAAGCTTTATTCCTATGAGGTTGATATCTGTATTAAGCCTTTTTGCAATCTGCCCCATATCATAGCCATAGGAAATTGCGAGCTCCTTTATGTCCTTGTCAGAAA
This sequence comes from Clostridia bacterium, assembly GCA_045649415.1. Lineage (GTDB taxonomy): Bacteria > Bacillota > Clostridia > UBA1381 > UBA1381 > CAKSQL01. The sequence goes on from JAZRPY010000014.1 coordinate 144,473, forward strand.
TGAGCAAATCAGCAGCAAACATATTTGCCTCATATTCGCAGCGACCTTCCATATCATATAGAGTAAATTCACGAAAAATTTTGTTCTTCGCAAATTCTCTGTGTAGCATATCGTGTCCAAGCTCGTGGGCACAAACTATCCTTTGTTTTTCAGGGGATAAATTTGAGTTTATAATAATTATTCGCTTTCTTTTAATTATGGTGTACATTCCTTTAAGGTCCTTAAAGTCTTTTGAAATCACCATAACGCCAGCGTCATTTGCAATTTTGAATGGGTCGCAGGTGTTATATTTTCTTATGAGAAAGCCAACCTTTTGATGAATTTTATCTGCAAACATATTTAAATTCCTTAGTTCTTCTTGGATGAATATTTTAGATTTTCTTGCTTGACTGCAAAGTACGCTTCGGATATTGCCTTCATTGCAGCATCAATATCGGAGTCGGGGAGAGTGCCGCCTGCAAAAAGGCCACAAACACTGTCAACCAATTGAGAAATGTCACGAACTGCTTCGTTACCACCCTTCTCATAAGCATCAATCAAAAGCTCCTCGTCCTCAGTTAAAAGATAATTCACATCTACATCAAAGACCTTTGCAAGCTTATAATAGATTTCTCTTTGTTTTGGGTGCATATTGGAAATTTCATAGTTCTGGATTGTTCTTTTTGATACACCAACCAATTCTGCAAGCTGGTCCTGATTAAGCTTTGCCTTTTTTCTCAAATCTTTTATTTTTCCGCCAAATTTCATTTTAAAAACCTCCACAAAGTTTTATGTGAAATTATATTTCATATTCATATTTACATTTTACAACATTTTTCGCCTTTTGTCAACATTTTTTTCGTTTGACATACGAAAACTTGAGAGCATAATGAATATAGCTTAAACAAAAGCACTATTTAATAATAAAATTTAATATGCAGATGTAGTTTAGTGGTAAAATATTAGCTTCCCAACGCTTAAGTTACGGGTTCGATTCCCGCCATCTGCTCCATGAAAACGGGATAATTTTACTATTGGTAAAATTGTCCCATTTTCAGTGATAAAAATCCCATCACCTTTTGAAAAAAGTGATGGGATTTTCTTTATTGTATAACAAAATCAGGCAATTTTTCATCCGACAGGTCAATTTCAACACTAAAGGCGTTGTTATTGTCTAAATAGAAAATCATACTGGCGTCGGGGTCCGAAATCGTCGGGAAATTATCTATATATTCATATAGCATTTTTATCCTGTCAGGCTGCTCAACCACCATTACATTTGACGATAGGGGTATCTTTATATCCATTTTATATAAATCATCAATGCTGATTGCTTCTGCTGTGGGCATCATATTTTCGTCGTAGTATTCAATATGTACAAATTTGATGTCCTCTGCTTTTGGAAGCATATCGTAAAATCCAAGCTCATCTAACAGGGCAATGGTATTTTTGTAGTCTTCTCTCACATGATAATTTTCTGTGATTTCAGGCAGCTTATCCTCAGGAACAGGTGCTCCATCCTCATAGAATGCAGGACGGGTGTAGGTGAGCCTGATGGTTGTAAGAGCAGGGGTGCGACGAGCAAAATTCTCATAATCTGTTGCCTTTGTATCCTCTGAAAGAGCCCATAGGAATTTGTTTATTATCTCGGTATCGTCCTTGAAAAAATCTAAATCAACATCCTTTCTTGAGTCATGAATCTTCATCTGCTCATAGTTCTTTTCCTGAGGTGATAGGATTGGGAAGTATATCCTTCTCATATTCTCCGACTCAATAATAGGCTCTAATTCAGGCTTATGAGTTGAATAGTCTATAGTATATTCTCTCACAATTCTCTTTCCGTTGTTAAGCTCATAGGCAAGGGTTATATTTGAGGTATTATAGGAGTAGTTATTCTTAGTTGTTCTTTCCTCTATAAGCCTTTGGTGTAGTTTAATTATATTTTCTATGTCCTCTTTTGATTGGAAGTTACGATTTTCAGACTCATATTTTATTTTTTCTCCGTCGTTTGTATATGTGTATCTAACCCCTGTGTTCACATTGTTTTCAAAGAGAACAGACTCGATTTTATCAAGCTTGGGAATTCGTCTTTCAAAGCCTATAATATCAAGCTGGAAGAATAACTGCAACACACAAACTGCCAATGAAAAGATTATAACGGGTTTATATAGCTTTTTAACCCTGAAGCTTTTCTTAACAATCATCTGTGCGGCAATAACTCCCACAACACCAAGAGGTATTAAAAAGAGAATGTTTTTAATGTTGGTGAGTTCAGATAAATATGCATAGCCTGCCGCACCTATAATAATTGCAACTCCGTAGATGAATATGGGGTGAAGCTTTGGAAATGCCACAACCTCTCCCGAATTTTCCAATTTCCTTATCCTATATAGGAAATAAGCAAGAATAGCAAAAAGGAGTATCAAAATTATATATTTCAATATGTTTGAGGGATGGTTTATAAAGCCATCAGGGAATACATAGAGAAAATCTGTAATTACTAAATTAGTGCCTCTCTTGTAGCCATATAATTGCTGAGAGCAGAAAAAGTCAACAAATATCTCTGCAATTACAGGGAGAACTGCAAATGAATATGTAAACACAACTGCTGCAATTGAATTTCCTGTGAGCATAGAAACTGCTGCTGCAAAGGTGTAGGATATAAATGCGTACAACAGATATATGCCTGCAAGGATAAATAAATGGTTTACTAAAAATGAATTCCTGATGTTATCGTTTAATCTGAACAATAGCATTATTATCACATTTATAACAATCGGAAGAGCTATCATCACACTACTGCTGAAAAAATGCGACATAAAGAACTTCAAGCGTGTCACAGGCAGTCCGTGAAGGCAAGCAACTGAATTTGATGAATTCAAGTATGAAAAGGTCAGTATTGCCAGAAATGGCGGAAACACAAAGGCAAAGAAAAATGCACCAAAGCTGCGACCATGAATTCGTGAGTATAAAAATTCATTCGGTATCTCTAATGTGCTTCTGTCCCACATTGCATAAACATAAATGAAGGTAAAGAACAGGGCAATAAAAAGTGTATTCAATGCCGAAATCCACCAGAAGCGTTTAAAATCTGATTTTACTACGCTTTTGTTATAGGATAATATTTTCAAACTCATATCCAAGACCTCCTAACTCATAAATAAATACTTCCTCTAAGGTGAGAGGTAAAATGTCGCAGATAAGGGGAGAGGTGTATCCGATATTTTTTAATATTTCCTCGCTGTTTCCCTTAACAATCAACATATATACACTGCCGAATTGCTCCGTATGGAGAATGTCAAGACTACTTTTGAGTGCTTCGGGAAGCTCATGGTTATATGCTAATTGGATTTTGTGTATGTTACCCTTCACATCATCCAACGCCTTTTCAAGAACCACTCTACCCTGATGCATAATTCCCACATGGTCGCACACATCTTCAAGCTCTCTCAGGTTATGGCTTGACACTAAAACAGTTGTTCCCCGTTCGGTGACATCCTGAAGCATAATTCTCCACACATTTCTACGCATAACAGGGTCTAAGCCGTCCACAGGCTCATCTAAAAGCATAATTTTTGGCATTGCAGATACTGATAGCCAGAATGCAACCTGTTTTTGCATTCCTTTGGATAGCCTTTTAACTCGCTTTGTTAGGTCAATTTTAAATATTTCCTTCAATGCATAAAATCTGTCCCAGCTCCAGTTGGGGTAGATGTTGGCATAGTAGTCTGCCATATCCTTGATTGAGTATGTAGAAAAATAGAAAAGGTCGTCACTTATCAAAACCAAATCATTTTTTATGAGAGCGTTTTCAAACACGGGTTCGGAATTCATTTTTATTTCTCCACTGTCCTGAGTATAAATTCCTGAGAGAATTTTAATCAATGTAGTTTTACCGGCACCGTTAGGACCAATAAGTCCATAAACTGAGCCTTGGGATACATTGAGAGTAACCATATCAAGTGCCTTGAATTTATCAAAGCTTTTTGTGAGATTTGATACCTTAATCATTTATTATTCATTCCTTTCTTTAATATTATTAAGATGCTTTATAATGTCCTCTTTTTTGATTTTAGAATATAGCATCTTTGATATAAGTCGATCTAATTTCTCGTACAACTGATTTTCGTCAATGCTTTTTATTATTGTAGATGGGGATGACACAAAACAACCACAGGCTCGTTTTGAGTATATATATCCTTCTGCCTCCAAATCCTTATATGCCTTCTGGATTGTGTTGGGATTGATTGCAAGATTTGATGCCAGCTCTCTAACCGACGGAAGCTTTTCCTCTTCCTTTAAGACTCCTAAAATAATCAATTCCTTTATATTGTCTTTTATCTGCTCATATATTGGCTTTGTACCCCGATAATCTAATTTGAACATATTGTCCCTCCTTTCATCTGTATTATCTGTACTACTACATATAATACAGTAAAAATGTGATTTGTCAATAGTTTTCAAAAAAATAATTTAATTTAAGAAAATGTAAGGTGTCAGCAAAAAAATATTGAATGCATTAAAAAAAGCTCCATCATAAGATGGAGCCATAAACAGCTTATTCAATAATAAATCTTTTAAGTTCATCAATGAAAGCGTCGCAGTCGTTACTGTGAACCTCTACCTTGATTGGCTTTGATAAATTCAAGCTGAATATACCCATAATTGATTTTGCATCAACAACATATCTGCCTGATGTTAAATCCACATCGAAGTCGTACTTTGAAACAATATTAACAAAGTCCTTTACATCATTGATTGAGTTTAGTATTAAATTAAATGTCTTCATAAAAATTACCTCCAAAATATAGACTTAATCTATCTATATAATACAACTTTATTTGAATTTAGTCAATACCTATTGCAGTTTTATGAAATTTTTTATATAATAGTACTATTATTTGATGTAGATATTGATAGATTATAACTAATTTTATTAGGAAAGGGAAATGACATATATGGAAAGGGCTGCATTTTACACATTGGGCTGTAAAGTCAACCAATATGAAACTGAGGCAATAAGAGAGCTTTTTGAGGAGTCGGGATATGAAATTGTTGACTTTGAGGATATAGCTGATGTTTATGTTATAAACACCTGCACAGTCACCAATATGAGTGACAGAAAGTCAAGGCAGATTATAAGACGAGCTAAAAACAAAAACCCAAAAGCAATAGTGGTTGTAACAGGCTGTTATGCACAAACTGCACCTGATGCAGTTAAAAAAATTGAGGGCGTCAATGTTGTTATAGGCACAAAGGACAGAAAAAATATTGTTGAGCTTACTAAAAAGGCCAGTGAAGAGCAATGCATTGATTATGTATCGGACATAATGCACACTCATAGCTTTGAGGATTTGTCATTAAAAACTTATCACGACAGAACAAGAGCCTTTATAAAGGTACAGGAAGGATGCAATCAGTTCTGTTCCTATTGCATCATTCCATATGCAAGAGGTCCAATCAGGAGCAGAGCTTTTGATGAGGTTATAAGTGAGATAAAAAGGCTTGCAGAGGAAGGATTTCTGGAAATTATTTTAACAGGTATTCATATAGCCTCCTATGGAAAAGATGGGGGAGAGTATGACTTAGGTGACTTAATATTGGCGGCTGACAAAATTGAGGGTATAAGAAGAATAAGACTAAGTTCAATTGAGCCTATGACCTTCGATATGGATTTTATAAAGAAGATAAAGGGTGCGAAAAAATTATGTCACCATTTTCACTTGTCATTGCAGAGTGGGTGCGATGAAACACTAAAAAGAATGAACAGAAAATATATAACTAAAGAGTATGAAAATATAGTTATGGCATTAAGAGAGGCATATTCTGATGTTGCAATCACAACCGATATTATGGTAGGATTTCCGGGAGAGGATGAGGAGGAATTTTCAAAAACTCTTGAGTTCTCCCGAAAAATTAAATTTGCTGATGCACATATTTTCCAATATTCTCAAAGGAAGGGAACACCTGCAGCGAAGCGACCTGACCAGATATCACCCTTTGTTAAGGAAAGAAGGAGTAAGGAAATAATAGAGCTTACCTCAAAAACAAAAGAGGAATTTGAAAGCACCTTTCTGGGTATGGATATGGAGGTACTTTTTGAACAACCATCTCAAAAGAAAAAAGGGTGGTTTGAGGGGAAAACAAATAACTATCTCACAGTTATAGTCAAAACTGATAAGGACATTTCAGGAGAAATCTATAAAGTCCACTTAAACAGGGTTACGCCTTATGGAATTGAGGGAGAAATAAAAGGAGCTTGATTTTCAAAATCAAGCTCCTTTTGTAATTATCACACAAATCATATCAAGACAGGTTTTTTCTTATATGATATTGCTCATTTTACAGCATTTTTGAACTCTTGGTTTTATATAACTCTGCAACTATTGCTCCCGATAAAATCAGGATTGCGCCTAAAACTTGCATAGGTGTGAGCGCTTCTTTTAAAATCAGCAATGCAAAGAAAATTGCCGATAGTGGCTCTAAGTAGCCTAAAACTGCAACTGTCTGCACAGACAGGCTTTTTGCAGAGGAAAAGAATAGGTAGCAACCAAGACCTGTGTTTACAATTCCCAACACCGAAATCCAGAGGATGTCGGAGGGGAGAACTGATATTTTAAGTCCGTTTTTAAAGAACATAAACACAAATAAAGTAATAAATGCACTCACAAGCTGAAGGGTTGAATTTTCAAGTCCTGACACATTTTTTGCCTTTTTGTTGAAGATAATCATACCTGCATAGGTTACTGCCGACATAACGCCACAAAAAGCACCCCAGGGATTGAGTGAATTTTTTTCTGATGTGCCATTTATAAAAAGCATACCCAAAAGCACCATAACAAAGCCTGCTACCTTTGGAATAGTGAGCTTTGTTTTAAATATGAGAGGAGATAGGATAATCACAATAACAGGTCCTGAATAGTAGAGTAGCTCGCCTATGCTTACGCCCACCTTGTCAAATGCTTCATAAAGAAGCATCCAGCTTGTACCCATAAAAATTCCTGATATAGCTATAAAAAGAGCATCCTTTTTATATTTTAAAAGGGTAAAGCTTTTGGTGGATATAAATAGAATAACCAACATAGTTACACTACCAAGCAATGTTCTCATAAACACAATTTCATAGCTTGAAAGGGTAATATAGCTTGCAACTATACCATTTATTCCAAATATCAAAAGTGATATAATATGTAAAATATAATTCTTTTTCATAGCGTTACTTCCATTTAATCAATAGCTGGTGAGGTGGTATGCAATTCGTGGAGTGTTGTCAAACAAATAGATAATTCCACATTTAAAAAAACCGTGTTTTTCCAAAATATGTTGCATAACCTTGTTGTCCTCGTGTGTATCAATACGAATATTCTTTATAAGCTTTTTGCAAAATTCAAGACAGGGAGTGAAGGTGTGGGAATATTCTCCATCACTTGCAATTCTGTGGATTGTGCCATATTCCTCATTGTTGAGCCATTCTCCACCCTCAATTATGTCATAGGTGGAGTCCCTGCCGATTTTGAAAAAGAAAACACAATGGGCAATGTCCCTGTCATCTACGCCCACATAAGATAAACCCTCTTTTATATCATTCCTAACCATTTCAATATCAGGATAGGTGTCACCCCATTGGGTTGGATTTCCTGTTCTTTTCATATAATCACGCGCATACGCATAAATTTCCAAAATTCTTTCATAATCGTCAATTCTTGATTGACGGATTGTGAGGTTATTGTTCATAATACTTTCTCCTGATTATATAAGCATTTTTAAATATCCTACAATTATTCCCAAGACTGCCGATAATAGTATGATAATAATGGGGTGCATTTTCTTTTTAAAGGTAAGAAATGCCATAATTAAGAATATTCCCATGGAAATTATAAAGGAAATATCAGTCATTGCCTTAACGGAAAAGCTATCGTGAAAAAATGCATTTATGGCAATAGATATAATTGCAGATGCAATAAGTCCCACGGTGGCAGGCTTTAATCCTGACATACAACCCTTTATGATTTTACTTTCCTTGAATTTTTCAAAGCAGGTTGCCACAATCAATATGATGATAAAGGAGGGAAGAACAACCCCCAAGGTTGCACAGAAAGCACCAAATATTCCACCCAGTATTCCTGATGCCTCACCCATTTTTGTACCAATATAGGTTGCAATATTAACTGCAAATGGTCCGGGAGTGCTTTCGCTTACTGCAATAAAGTTAATAAAATCGTCTGTGGATAGCCAATTATTTCCAAGCACCTCTGCCTGAATTAAGGGGAGCATAGCATAGCCACCACCAAAGGTGAAAAGACCTATTTTAAATAAGGTCAGAAAAAGTGTTAAATAAATCATTTTAATGCCCTCCCTTTGTTAACCATTGAGGAGATTAAGCCTACTATAGCGCATAGAATGAGAACAAATAAAACATTCACATTAAATATTGCTACCAAAACAAAGGAAAGTGCCATAAGGATATATGAAATTATTCCCTTTGGTGCTTGCTTGTACATTGATATCAATGCCTTTAAAATCAGAACAAGTATTCCGACTCTTATTCCTTCAAATGCAAATTTGACTACCTGAAGATTCTGGAACTGAGTGATAAAAAAGGATAGTATAGAAATTATTATAAAGGAAGGCACAACCACTCCAAGAGTTGAAAAGAAAGAGCCTAAAATACCACAGACCTTAAAGCCGATAAAGGTTGCCGCATTGATTGCAATAGGACCGGGGGTTGATTCGGCAATTGTTATTATATTTAAAATATCCTCATCAGTAATCCATTTTTTGTTGTCCACCACCTCTTTTTGAATAAGGGGAATCATGGCATAGCCACCACCAAAGGTGAAAAGACCGATGTTAAAAAAGGTTTTGAATAACGACAATGTTTTTTTAAAATTACTCATACATTTACTCCTACTAAAATTTTCAAACAAAAAAACAAAACGATAAAGCTTGTATAAGCTCTATCGTTTTACTTTTAAGATAATCTTATGCATCAAGCTTTGCAAGCTTTATAGCCAATTGAGATTTCTTTCTTGCTGCAGTGTTCTTGTGGATGATACCTTGGCTAATACCTTGGTCAATCTTCTTAACTGCATCGTTGAACAATGTTTTTGCATTTTCAACATTCTTTTCTTCAATTGCACTTTCAAACTTTTTGATAGCAGTTTTCATTGCTGTCTTGTGCATTTGGTTGATCAATGTCTTCTTTTCAATTACCTTAATACGCTTTTTTGCTGATTTAATGTTTGGCATTTGAATTCACCTCCATATAGTCTAATACATAATACCCGTATATTCTACCACAAATAAATATAAAAATCAAGCGTTTTTTTAAAATTCTTTCAAAAAATTTTCTTTCTAACTAAAAATAATATAAGATACAAAAATAAACTATAAAAAGATGTGGAATTTTACTATATAAATAGTGTAATTTCACTTGAATTTAGGAGTGGGGTAGTATATAATATATAAAAATATGATTTTGAAATAAAGGGAGAAAAATTATGAATATCAGGGATGCAATCTTAAACAGACGAACAATAAGAAAGTTTCAGGAAAAGAAGATTGATAGAGCTATTTTAAGGGAGCTTGTGAATTTTGGAAGGCTTGCACCCACTGCAGTAAATCTTCAGCCCGTTAAATTTGCTATTATAACAGATGATGAGAGCTTGGCTAAAATTTATCCCAACACAAAGTGGGCGGGATATTTAAAGGACGGAGCGCCGGCTGAGGATGAAAGACCTGTTGCATACATTGCAATTCTCGGGGATAATTCAATTAAAGAGGATTGCACAACAGATGTGGGAGCAGTGATTGAAAATATCTTGCTTGGTGCTATGGAATATAACATCGCATCCTGTTGGTTAGGAGCAATAAACCGACCTGAGATATTAAAAATATTAGGTATTTCGGAGGATGATTATTCACTTCTCAATATGGTGGCACTTGGGTATCCCAAGCAGGAAAGTGAATATGTGGATATGGTCGATGATGATATTAAATATTATCGTGATGATAATGGAAATATTCGTGTACCAAAAAGAAAATTAGAGGATGTTATAGTGCTTGATAAATAAAAATAGCCAACCTTTTATGGTCGGCTATTTAATGGCTTATATAAACAGTAAAAGACTCAAAGCCATAATTCCCATTCCGATAATGACGCCCACAATAGTGACTTTGCTTTTTTCATACTCGTGTGCCATCGGCAGCAGCTCCTCAAGGGAGATAAAGACCATGATCCCTGCAACTATGCCGAAAAGCACACCAAAGGTGATGTCGTTGAAAAATGGTTTTAATAGAAGATATCCGATTATAGCACCGACAGGCTCGGTCATTCCTGATAAAAAGGAAATTAAAAATGACGATAGCTTACTGCCTGTGGAGTAGTAAATGGGAAGAGAGGTTGCTATTCCCTCAGGGATGTTGTGGATTGCAATGGCGATGGCAATTGCAACGCCTAAATGTGGGTCCTTCAAAGCAGAGGTAAAGGTTGCCATTCCCTCAGGGAAATTATGAATACCGATTGTGAGTGCAGTAACAATTCCCATTCTTTTTAATCGATTATTCTGTGGATTTTGTTTTTTTGCACCAATATCATTCTCTGTGGACGGGATGAAAAAATCTATTAAGGCAATTAAGAGTATGCCTGCAAAAAATGAAATAACACATAGCCAGTACCCATATGTATCATTAAGGGCAGAGGATAGGTATCCACGAGCCTTTGTGAAAATTTCAATCATTGCAACATATAGCATAACACCTGCAGAAAAGCCTAAGGAAAAGGATAAGAATTTTGTGTTGGTGCGTTTGGCAAACAATGCCATAATACTTCCAACACCTGTGGACATCCCTGCAAAGAGGGTAAGTCCCAATGAAAATAAAACATCCGATTGCATAATAATAAACCTTTCTGCCTGATTTGAGTTATAGTCAGTTTTAAATTATCAGGCTATAATGTTATATTACGCCAAGAAAAAAGAATGTGTGAAGGAGAAAGAAGAATGAACAGGTTCACCTATAAAACAACCAAGCTTGCGTGCTATATAGGATACATAACCCAGGCAATAGTTATAAATCTTATGCCCGTTTTTTTTATTATATTTCAGAACGAATATAACATATCCTTCACCAGACTTGGAAGCTTAATTTTATTAAATTTCGTAGTACAGATAGGGTTAGATGTGCTTGCTGCAAAATACATTGATAAAATAGGCTTCAGAAGAGCAGCAATACCTGCACATATATTCTCGGTACTGGGCTTGGTAGGAATGGGTTTTCTTTCTCAGCTTATGAGTGACCCATATATTGGACTTATCATATCAGTTATATTGTTCTCCCTTGGTGGAGGCTTGATTGAGGTGGTTATAAGCCCTGTTATAGATTTGATTCCATCATCGAACAGCACAGGTGCAATGAGCCTTTTACATTCATTCTATTGTTGGGGACAATTAGTAGTGGTGCTTTTATCTACTCTTGCACTAAATATATTCGGATATAATTCGTGGAAATGGATCTCATTATTTTGGGCAATTATTCCTGCAATCAACATATATCTTTTTATGAATGTACCATTGCCTGAAACAATTAAGGAGAAAAAAGAGCCTATAAAGTCTTTGTTCAGGGAAAAAATTTTTTTGTTGGTTATTCTTTTGATGCTTGGTGCAGGTGCAGCAGAGCAGACTATGGCACAATGGGCAAGCTTATTTGCGCAAAAGGGCTTGCAGGTTTCAAAGATTGTGGGGGATTTGTTAGGACCTTGCGCCTTTGCACTCTTAATGGCACTTGGAAGAGTGTGGTATGGGTTTAATGGAGGGAAGCAGAATTTAAGGTCGTCCCTATTGGGATGCAGTGTGTTATGTGTTATCTGCTATCTGGTGTGTGTATTTGAAAATAATCCAATAGTATCCTTAGTAGCCTGTGCAGTAACAGGCGTATCTGTTAGTATAATGTGGCCGGGAGTATTATCATATGCTGCAAACTGTTTTCCAAAAAGTGGTGCTGCAATGTTTGGAGTGATGGCAATTTTTGGTGACATTGGTTGTTCGTTAGGGCCTTGGGTGGCAGGCAGAGTTTCGGATGTTGTTAAGGGTATGCCAGAGGTTATTGAATATGTAACAACAACAGGAATGAATTTAGATGGTGTTGCAATGAAGGCAGGCATATTGACAAGTGTTATATATCCCATCATAATGATTATAGGACTGATACTTTTAAAGAAAAATAAAAAGCAGCTATAAAATAATATAGCTGCTTTTGGTATTTAATATAGTTATGGTATGTAAAGCTTTTACATACCATTTTTTATGCTCAGTAGTTTCATACGCTTTTACCTCCGAATAGCTTCTCTGTCAAATTCAATATCAAAGGTATCAATCAAAAGCTCCCAAGCCCGAAGCTGATTAAGAGAGCTTCATCAACTGTGGACATCAACTCTTTGTCAAGATGCCCTGTTTTTTCTTTTAAGCGTTGTTTATCAATTGTTCTGATTTGTTCCAAAAGGATTACTGAATCCTTGTTAAGACCATATTCTTTTGCAGCAAGCTCAATATGCGTAGGCATCTTCGCTTTGTTAATCTGCGAGGTTATAGCTGCTGCAATCACAGTTGGGCTGTATTTATTGCCGACATCATTTTGGACAATCAGAACAGGTCTGATGCCACCCTGTTCGCTACCAATAACAGGACTTAAATCGGCATAATAAATATCTCCTCTTTTTACAATCACCACTATTCACACTCCGTCAGTTTTTCCTCATATTGCCTAAACTCTTCGTTGTCGGCGTCCAAACACATTTCTGCTAACGAAAGATTTATTAAGGACATCCTTTTATAGCCTTTCTTCAGTGCATTTCTCAAAGCCAATTTATCCTTATTACAAATCAAATCAGATATCATATGAGTATTGGTTTTGTTTTTCACTAATGTGAGCTTTAAAAAGACCTTTTTTAGTTGTGACAAAGTAATCAGGCCCCCCGTTTATTCTTTTTGGAATATCTTAAATTTTGTTAAGATAGTTAAGGGTTTTCACCACCTTCCCGTCTTTTAAATAAATTCTCGGAATACGCTTTGAAATCATACAAACAACCTCGTAGTTAATAGTTCCGATTATGTCTGCCAATTCATCTGCTGTCACAATATCTGCTCCAAAAATGACTACTTCATCACCTGTGTTAATAGTATTGACATTTGTTACATCAATCATACATTGGTCCATACAAATTTTGCCGATAACAGGCACAGGTTGGTTTTTCGCTGCCATTTTAGATTTATTTGACAACAATCTCGTGTATCCGTCAGCATAACCAATCGGCACAGTTGCAATTTTTGTGGGTTGATTGGTTATGTAAGTTTTGCCATAGCTGACGCCACGCTTATCCGAAATGGTTTTAATCATGGTAATCTGAGATTTTACTGTCATGACGGGTTTAAGGTTAATTTTTTCTTTATTTACATCCTTTGAAGGATATAGTCCATATAAAATTATCCCTGCTCTTACCATATTAAGATGCATTTGGGGATATTGAATTATTGCGGCACTGTTTGCAATATGCTTGATTGGGATGTTGAGTCCCTTTTCCTCTAAGATATTGCAAACTGTTATAAATCTGTTGAATTGAAGCTGGGTGTAGGATGAATCAGGCTCGTCAGAGGTTGAAAAATGGGAAAATATCCCTTCAACTTCAATGTTGGGGAGCTTGCTGATTTTTATAATTGTATCAGACAACTCCTCATCATTCACACCTGCAACAAAGCCAATTCTGGACATTCCTGTATCAAGCTTGATATGAATTTTAGCGATTTTCCCAAGCTCAGTTGCCCTTTCTGATAAAACTTTGGCAAGGTCATAGGAGAAAACTGTTGCAGTAAGGGAGTGGGTAATAAGGGTGTCGCAATCCTCATTCTGGGAGGCACCCAAAATAAGAATAGGAACATCAATATTGTGGTCCCTTAGCTGAACTCCTTCATCACTACAGGCAACTGCTAAATAGTCAACACCGTTTTCTATCAAAACATTGGTTGCTTCAACAACTCCGTGACCATAAGCATCTGCCTTCACAACTGCCATTATTTTGGTGGAAGGCTTTGTTATTTTTTTAATCTGGTTAAAATTATAGGCTAAAGCATCTGTGTCAATCTCTGCCCATGTTCTATTTTCCATAATTCATTCCTCTTTATTGTAGCATAAAATTTGATTATTTTCCAGTGGAAATATTTGATATTGCCTCATAGATATTATCTGATATATCTGAAGCAGTAATTGATATTTTACCTAATTTTTCGGCTGCTATATCACCTGCCAAGCCATGAAGATAAACTGACAGGATTGCAGCATCGGTTTCATCCATACCACCTGCTATAAAGGCTGCAATCATTCCTGATAACACATCTCCACTACCACCTGTTGCCATACCGGGATTTCCTGTGGTATTTATGTACTGAGTTCCGTCGGGAGCAGTTACAATGGTGTGATGTCCCTTTAAAACAAGAGTGACTCCATGTCTGGTTGCAAATTCTAAGGATAGGGAAAGTCTGTTTTTTATTACCTCCTCTATCGGCTTATCAATAAGTCTTGCAAACTCCATTTCGTGAGGAGTGAAAACAAGATTTGAATTGCATAAATCCAATGAGCCGATGGTCTGGGATAAATGATATAATCCGTCGGCATCGATTACAATGGGTATATCGGAATTTGAAAGAATTTCTCTCAATAACAGTTCTCCGTCTGTTTCTCTGCCCATACCGGGACCGAACAGAAGCACATCTGAGGACAACATCTTATTGTATATTTTGTTGTAGCCTGAAAAGGTAAGGCTTCCGTTTTCGCTATCAAGAGGCAGAGTCATTGCCTCGGTCAATTTAATTTCCATTATGGAGTTTAATTCCTCAGGCACGCCTGCAGTCACAAGTCCTGCACCACATTTTAAAGCTGAATTTGAGGCTAAGGAAATCGCACCTGTCATTCCTGTGGATGCGCCAACCATAAACACCTTTCCGTAGTCACCCTTCTGGGAATTGTTTTTCCTTTTCGGGAGGAGGGAGGATGCCAATTCTTTATCAATGGTATTAACATTTATATTCGCATTTTTTATTATATAGTCAGGAATTGAAATATCACAAAGAATAATTTTTCCTGTGTAGTCTGCACCGGGGTATAGGAACATTCCATTTTTGTATGCGACAAAGGTAACGGTGATATCAGCTTTTATAGCCTCAGAGCCGACATATCCGTCATCTGCAGAAACTCCACTGGGGATATCTACTGAAAGCACCTTTTTTGCATTAGTGTTTATAGCCCTGATAATATCAAGAGCATCACCTGTTACAGCACCTGTTATTCCTGTGCCGAAAATAGCGTCCACTATTAAATCACAGGTTGATATATAATATTCCAAATCATGTGCATATGTGATGTGGGAGATTGGTACTCCCATATTTTTTATAATGTCATAATTTATAAGGGCGTCATTTCTAAAATCCTCTCCACATACCAAAAAGACACTCACATCATAGCCCTTTATGGAAAGCTGTCGGGCGATTGCAAAGCCGTCACCACCATTATTGCCCTTGCCACAAAAGATGCCTATTTTTTTAACCTTCAGCTTCTCTATCTGTGAAACACAAGCCAATGCAGCATTTTCCATTAAAACTATTGAAGGAATGCCCACAATTTCAGAGGCAGAACTGTCAATCATACGCATTTTATCAGCAGTACAGATTTTCATATACAAATCACCCCTTATAAATTTATCATTTTATTTTTCAATAATAACAAAGGCAGTTGCAAGGTCCTTGGAATGAGATAAGGATAGGAATATATTTCCCTTAGTCGCAGCCTGGTTATATGCCTTTATATATGGTTTTCCCAACTCGTCGTGAAAAATTTCAATATCTTTTAAGGAAAAACCTCGTATTCCTGTACCCAATGCCTTGGAATATGCTTCCTTTGCAGCATAGCATGCCGCAGCAGACTGAGCCCTGTTATTTATGTATTTGATTTCCTGTGGAGTAAAGCACTTTTCCATAAATGAATTTAAGGGTATAAGATGATTAAATCTTGAAATTTCAACTATGTCGGTCCCTATTCCCAAAATCATTGTGCCTTCCTCCTTTTTATAATTTAGAGCATAACTATTCTTGGTGCTACTAATTTTAAACTCTCCTTGATTTTTTCGTTAGGAGTAAATATAAGTCTTGCCTTACTTCCATTCTCGTCTGTAAAGTCAATAAAAACCTTTTCAATATCACTATAGCCTGCAACTGCTTCATAGGTTTTCACAATACCATGGGTGTTTGAAAATTCTAAACAAGAGGTATAGTTGCAAAGTTGGGCATTGTTCATATCTATGCTTACAATGTCTTTTCTTGAGCTTTTACCCATAATCTTTGCAATGTCAAGATAGTGGGCTGTGAGTTCATATTCATATTCAATATTCATTGATTTAACAAGCTTCATAGCACCCCAACCTGAGAAAAAGATGATGAGGGCTGCAACGGTTTTTAAATGGATTAAAAATACGATTGTAAAAAACCAGATAATAGTAAGTCCTAAAGAAACCAAGGCTGCGTTTATATAATCCACAGCAGTTTTCTTTTTTAAGACAAGCTGCTCTGCGTGAATGTCCATAGCTATGTACCTCTTTTGTTATAGATTATTTCGTCCCTTTAATATTTCATATAATGCCACTAAGCCTCTGTATCTGTGGCTTATTTTGTTCTTTTCCTCACTTGTTGCCTCTCCAAAGGTTTTTCCAATCTCTGGCGAGAAAAATATTGGGTCATACCCAAAGCCACCATCACCCATAGGCTTGTGAGTGAGAGTTCCTAAAACCTCTCCTGTGGTGATGATTTCTTCTCCGTCAGGGAAGATAAAAGCAATTGCCGACACGAATTTTGCGGCTCGGTTTTCCTCGTCTTTTAATTCGGATAAAAGCTTTTGAACTCTTTCCTCGTCCGTTGCATCTTCGCCTGCATATCTTGCAGAATATACTCCAGGTGCACCGTCTAATGCATCAACGCAAAGCCCTGAATCGTCTGCGATTACTGCACAATCACAAAACTCTGCAACGGCACGGGCTTTTATGAGAGCATTGTCACAAAAAGTTTTTCCGTTTTCTTCGGGCTCAATAAATATTCCTGCCTCGTTCTGAGCGATAACGCTAAAACCAAGAGAGCCTAAAATACTCTGTATTTCCTTTATTTTTCCTTTGTTGTGTGTAGCTGCAATAACCTTCATATGTTACTACTCCTTTTTAGTTTACATTATATAAATGTTCTAAGATTGAGCAAATTTCATGCTTAGAAGGAACTCGAGGATTATTTGGAGTGCAGGCATCTGCCAATGCCTTTTCTGCCATTGAATCGATAGCATTAAAATACTCCGTTCTGTCAATACCACATTGGGAAATCGATAGTGGCATATTCATTTCCTTCATCATAAATTGAATCCAGCTCACAAGAGCACGGACGGTTGTTATTTCATTAAAGTTGTTAAGTCCTAAAAGCTTTGCAATGTTTATATACTTCTTTACTGCTGGCAAATACTCCGAACGACTTTTTGAGTGCTTGTTAATGTCGGCATTGAATTCTATAACATGGGGAAGAACCATTGCATTTGCTCTGCCGTGTGGAATATGGAACTGAGCACCGATTGCATGAGCGATTCCGTGGTTCAGTCCAAGACCCGCAGAATTAAATGCAAGGCCTGCAAGACAAGATGCAACATGCATTTTCTTCCTTGCATGAGTGTCATTATTGTCAAAATATGAACGGAGGAGAAAAACTCCACATATTTCAATAGCTTTTTCAGCAAGCGCTGCTGAAAATTCATTATTTTTCAAGCTTACATACGCCTCTATTGCATGGGTGAGAACATCCATACCTGTGTCGGCAGTAACAGTTGCAGGTACGCTTTTAACAAGCTCTGCATCCAATATTGCCTCCTCAGGCAATAAATCATCCGACACAAGTGGATATTTAACATTTTTCTCTGTATCACTCACAACTGCAAAGCTTGTGACCTCACTGCCTGTTCCACTTGTTGTGGGAATAGCAATCAGGGCAACATTTTCATTTTTTGTTGCCTTTTTATATAATTCACGGATGGCCTTTGCAGAATCAAGGGCACTTCCTCCACCGATTGCAACAATTGCGTCAGGGTTATATTCTGCCATTTTCTTTACCCCTAAAGTAATTTTTTCAATGGGTGGGTCAGGAACCACATCTGAAAAGACATCAAATTCTGCATTTCCCTCATTAAGCTTATATGTGACCATCTGTAGCATCCCGCTTTTAACAACAAAAGGGTCTGTGATAATCAATATACGCTTATATGGAATTTGGGAAAGCCGGTCAAGGGCATTGTCCCCGAAATATATAGTTGTTTTAATATCAAAGCTGTTCATTTGTTTTCATCCTTTATTATTTTTCGTTCTTAATATCTGTCATTAACTCCTTAACTGAGGTTGCAAGACCTGCAAGACCTTGTATCTGTGAAGGAATTATAATCTTGGTTGACTTTCCGTCACCCACCTTTTCAAAGCTTTCAAGTGCCTTTAGTGAGATGTATGAGTCGGAAGGGTTAGCCTCGTTGATTTTCTTGATACCTTCTGCAATAGCAGTCTGTACTGTTAAAATCGCAGCAGCCTCACCCTCTGCTTCCTTGATGGCAGCTTGCTTTTTAGCTTCAGCTCTTAAAATTGCAGACTCCTTTTCGCCTTCTGCCAGAAGTATTGCAGATTTTTTGCTTCCCTCAGCAATCAGGATTGATTCACGGCGTTCTCTTTCTGCCTTCATCTGCTTTTCCATTGCGTCCTGAATTTCTCTCGGTGGAAGAATGTTTTTAAGCTCTACTCTGTTTATTTTAATTCCCCACGGGTCAGTTGCCTCGTCAAGAATAGTACGCATCTTTGTATTGACAGTATCTCTTGAGGTAAGAGTTTCATCGAGCTCCAGATCACCTATAATATTTCTAAGGGTTGTGGCAGTTAGGTTCTCAATTGCCATCATTGGTCTTTCAACACCATAGGTATAGCTCTTCGGGTCTGTAATCTGATAATATACAACTGTGTCAATCTGCATAGTTACATTATCCTTTGTGATAACAGGTTGGGGAGGGAAGTCCACAACATGCTCCTTTAAATTGACTCTTTTTGCAACCTTGTCAATAAAAGGCACTTTAAAATGCAATCCTACGCCCCAAGCAGCATGAAAGCCACCAAGTCTTTCCACAATATAAGAATTTGCCTGTGGCACAATCTTAATACAAGAAACTATCAAGACAATAATTAAAACAATAAATACTAATCCCATAATACATTCTCCTTTTTACTCTGCTTTGGGGATAACTATAAGCTTAACCCCTTCAATTTTTTCTACCTTTACCAAAACATCCTTTGCTATCAGCTCACCATCTGAGCTTTTTGCAGACCAGGTAGAACCATCAAGTGTTACCTGACCCCTACTCTTAATATTATCAATTTCTTCTGTAACTACTCCAATTTTACCGATTATTGCATCTAAATTTGTTTTTTCCTTAGGTGAGTTCATATATCTCTTTATAAGTGGTCTTGTCAGAATTAAAGTGATAGCAGAAACAACAATGAAAAGCACCCATTGAATCGTTGAGCCTGCTCCTAACAAAGCACCTATAAAAGCGGCAATAGAGCCTACGATAAACCATATGGAAACCATCTGTGCAGTTACCATTTCAACAATAGAGAATAAAACAATTGCTATAAGCCACATATATACCATTCAAACCACATCCTCTATAATCATTTTACCTCCATTATATTCTATCATTTTTCTTTTTAAAAGTCAATATATTAAGGTCACTATTATAAAATTAAAAATCAAAAAAAGCTGTTGCATAAACAACAGCTTTTTTAGTGTTATATATGGTCAAACGGATTCTGTGCAGTTCCGTTTAATTGGATTTCGAAATGACAATGTGGACCTGTTGAATTTCCTGTGTTACCAACACGGGCAATCAATTGTCCTTTAGAAACAATTTCTCCTTCACTGACCAATAACTCGTCACAATGAGCATAGACAGTTACAAATCCGTTGTTGTGGTCAATTTTAACCACTTTTCCGTAGGAACCACTTGATTGAGAATGGATAACAACGCCTGTGTCCGATGCAACAATGGGAGTACCTATTGGGGCTGCCAAATCAATCCCCTTGTGGGTTCTGCCCCAACGACTTCCATAGCCTGAGGAGAGTCTGCCTGAGGTAGGCATTATAAAACTGCCTGTACCTGAATTTGGGACTTCTTTTGTGCCAACCCTAACAATCTGGGCCACAGGCTGAGAAATAACCTCCTGTGAAAGAATGCTTTTTCCTGCTAAAACACCATTGTTGTATTCAATGGTTGCAGAAACTCTGTATTCTCCGACCTCACCCTCGTTCATTACCTTTTTTGCACCCTTTATAAGAGTATCGTCAGTCTGTTCAATAACCTCAAAATCCTTTGTTGAATAATAAACTGTGGCAATAGTAGATTTAACATTTAACAGGGAGTTGTCAATAATATAGGAAAATGCTTCGTCGAAATCCATTATAGTTGAGGCGCTGACCTTCTTTTCCTTTATTTCAACCTTTTCACGAATGGTGGATACTCCTCCGTCAATCCTGAATTTGTCTATTATATCGTCGATTATATCAAGAGCTTCCTTTTTAGTTTTTAAATTACATATCTCTCTGCCATTGGCAACTAATATGTATCCGTCGGTCATATAATCGGAAAGGGTGGCAATATTATTGTGAAGCTCATCAGTTGTGGTGAGCATACTCTTGTTGATAATTGTTCCTGTTATTTCCACATCAGGATTTATAGTATATTCGTCACCAAATTCCGAGGCAAGTGCATTGTTGACACTTGACAAGGCATTTTCAAAATTCGAATCATCATCAACATATCCGATTGTTTGACCTTCAACCACTATTTTATATCCACCTGTACAATATCGGTTAAGAATAGAGCTTCCTGTTCCAACGCCAACAAGGATACCTAAAATAGCGGCGATTTGTCGCTGATTCATTTAAATAACATTCCTTTCATAAGTGATATACTTATGACAAAAATTGCCATAGTATATTTATATGCAATTGGCCTTAAAATTATTACAATTTTATTAAACGCCATATATATTATACAGGAAAAGTGTGTATTTTTCAAGTAAAATTTATTAAGAAAGTGTTAAAAGCTATAGCCTGTACAAAATAAAAGTGGCAATAGATAGGAAAATTGTTGGTTTTTTACTACAAATATAAATTATTTATAAATAATAAAAAAAATGCTTTAATATTATGAAAAAGTATGGTATAATACCAAAATGGAGAAATAAATTTAAAATGCAGAAATTTAAGCCTTAAATATATAGTATAGATTGAAAGAGGAGAAAAGAATGAAAATGAAATTATGCTCAAGATGTAATAAAAATCCTGCAGTAATTTTTATAGCTAAGATGGAAGGGGATAAAACTATTCAAGAGGGACTTTGCCTTCCCTGTGCAAAGGAGCTTGGAATTGCACCATTGAATCAAATGATGGAAAGTCTTGGTATTGATGAGGACGATATTGAAATGCTAAATGGTGAAATGTCGGAATTTATGGCTAATATGGAGGGTATGGAGTCATTTGACGGTGATAGTGAGCAGGAAGAGGGAGGAGCGCAGATAGCTCCTGTTGAATTCTTAACCAGTATGTTTGGTGGTAATGACAAAAAAGATAAAACCCAACAAAAAGCCGAAAAGGGAAAGAATAGTAAAAAGAGTGGTAAAAAGAGCCTTCTTGATACTTATGGAACAAATCTCACCCTGAAGGCCACAATGGGTAAGGTGGATAGAGTTATCAACAGAAATGTGGAAATTGACAGAGTTGTGCAGATTTTGAACAGGAGAACAAAAAATAACCCCGTTATATTAGGTGAGCCCGGTGTTGGAAAAACTGCTATTGCAGAAGGTCTTGCAATGAGAATATTTGAAAAGAATGTTCCACCAAAGCTATTTGGTTATCAGTTGTATCTTGTTGATTTCACTGCATTGGTTGCAGGAACACAATTCAGAGGACAATTTGAGGCAAGACTAAAAAATCTTTTAAATGAAGCAACTGAGGCAGGAAATGTTATTCTTGTGATTGATGAAATTCATAATATTGTGGCAGCAGGGGATGCTGAGGGCGCAATGAGTGCCGCTAACATCTTAAAGCCTGCCCTTGCAAAAGGAGAAATCCAGATTATTGGTGCCACAACCTTGTCGGAGTACAGAAAACACATTGAAAAGGACAGTGCTTTAGAAAGACGATTCCAGCCTGTGCTTGTGGATGAGCCTACTCCTGAGGAGAGCATTGAGATTTTAAGAGGCATCAAGGATTATTACGAGAACTATCATAATGTGAAAATATCGGACGAAATCATAAAGGAAGCAGTTATTATGTCGGACAGATATATAACTGACAGATTTCTGCCTGATAAGGCGATAGATGTTATAGATGAGGCAGGCTCAAGGGTAAATCTAAAGAATAAGGCGTTATATGATTTAAAGCTTTATAAGGAACGCTTATCGGCTATTGACAGAGAAAACGAGGATGCAACCAAGGAAGAGAACTTTGAAAGGGTTGCAGAATTAAAAAGTGAGCGACTCCAGATAGAATCCTCAATGGCGCTTGCCGAAAAAGAAGCAGGAAAGGCAAAAATCACCTTTGATGATGTGGCTGCAGTTATTGAGGGATGGACAAAAATCCCTGTTCACAGACTAACAGAAACCGAAACTGACAAGTTATTGAAATTAGAGGATAGAATTCACGAAAGAGTTATAGGTCAGGAGGATGCAGTATCGGCAGTTGCAAGAGCAATCAGGAGAGGTCGTGCCGATATTTCAATTAAGAAAAGACCTGTTTCTTTTATATTTGCAGGCCCCACAGGTGTTGGAAAAACCGAGCTTGTTAAAACTATTGCCGAGGTTATGTTCGACAGAGAGGATGCATTGATAAGATTTGATATGTCCGAGTTTATGGAAAAGCACTCGGTATCCAAGTTGATTGGCTCACCTCCAGGATATGTGGGCTATGATGATGCAGGGCAATTAACTGAAAAGGTCAGAAGAAAGCCATATTCAGTAATTTTACTCGATGAAATAGAAAAAGCAGACACTGAGGTATTCAACCTGTTCCTGCAAATTCTTGATGATGGCAGAGTGGCAGACAGTCATGGAAAGATTGTTAATTTTGAAAATACAATTATTATTATGACTACCAATGCAGGCTCGGAATTCAAGCCAAATGGATTGGGATTTGGAGTAAATAACGAGATTACCTTGTCGGATAATGTGGATAAGAGCCTGAAAAGTCATTTCAGACCTGAGTTTTTAAATAGAATTGATGAGGTTGTAACCTTTAAGCCCTTAACAAAGGAGGAGCTTAGAAAAATAATCGATTTGATGCTTGAGGATATTGTTAAAAAGCTAAAAGAAAAACAAGCAACAATCACCGTTGGCGATGATGCAAAGGAACTTATCTTAGAGAAGGGCTACGATGTGAAATATGGTGCAAGACCATTGAAAAGAGCAATTCAAACCTTGCTTGAGGATAAATTATCAAAATTTGCTCTGGAAGGAAAAATCAAAAAGGGAGTTAATATCATTGTCGAAAGACAGGATAATGAACTGATATTGAAGGCAGAATAAAAAATATGCGAAGCATTAAGCTTCGCATATTTTTTTATATTATTCTTTTTGAAGGTCCTCAAGTTTTCCACCAAAATAGGTGTAGGCAGTTTCAAATTGAGTGTCTAAAATTTCATCGGTTTTATAAAATACATTTTCGATTTTAACCTGAGTTGAAATGTCTAAAACACCATATGGATATAGTCCTGTGTCTGCCTGAAAGCGTGTTACTGCCTGATGAAGAGCATAATCAAAGTTTTTGTCTAATGTGCCTACATAATATCCAAGTCGGTATAGTCTTTCCTTGGCGGCAAGAACACTATCGTTATTGTCACCCATTTTCCATTTAATTTTGTAGTCAAAGGGTGTATATTTTGAAACATCCACGGGCTGACGGGTGTTAAGAACATAAAAATCAGGCTTTATTCCTCTTTTGTCGATTGATGCACCATTTCTTGTTAAGTAATGACCGGTTGTTAACTTAAAGCCACCATCTTCAATTCTGTACATATCCTGAATAACGCCCTTACCATATGTGGTTTCACCAATAAGAACGCCAACCTTGGAATCCTGAATAGCACTTGAAAGCACCTCTGATGCACTGGCAGTATTCTCATTCACTAAGACTGCAAATTTATATTTTGGCTTGTCAAGGCGGGAGTAGAAGGTAACATTTTTTTCCTCCTGACGATATATTGTTTGAACAATAATGCCCTTTGGAACAATTGTTCCTGCAATATCTACCACCGTGCTTAAGTATCCTCCCGGATTATTTCTTAAATCAAGAATGATATTAGTAATTCCTTTTTCATCGAAGAATTTTAGTGTATCCTTGAATTCATTTGCAGTTTTATCTGCAAAGGTGGATATTGAAATAAGACCAATATTGCCTTTTAAGGAAGCATAGCTTACAGTTTCGGTAGAAACAGGGGCACGCTTCATAGAGAAGGTCAGTTCCTCGTCGCCTCTCAAAACCTTGATTTTTACATCTGTGCCTAATTCACCACATATCGCATTCTGTGCTTCAGAAAGAGATTTTCTATATAGACTCACACCATTTGCTTCAATTATTTTATCGCCTGCACGGACGCCTGCCTTTATAGCACTTCCGTCTTCAATACAGCTTGTGACCTCGATATAGTCATTAACCACCTGAATCACAACACCGATTCCATAGAATGTGTTGTTAAGATTATCAACATATTGTGTGAACTCCTCAGGAGTGTAGTATTCACTATATTCATCCAAGGAGGCAAAGCCTGCCTTAAGGAGTGGCTGAAGAAATTCAGGATTGTCGTCAATTGCTTTTTTAAGAGCTTTGTCTATCAGTTCTTCATAAGACACATTCTCGTCTATGTAAAGATTTGCAGCATACATCATAAGTTTTTCAAAATAATCGTAACCATAGTGATTTTGAGCAGGGGCTGCAAGAACTGTGGCAGAGGATATAGTTGCCGTTGCCAGAGCTGCCAGAATAAAGCGTTTCAATTTCATTTTTGTCACCTTTTCCTTTCGGGATATAACTATAGCTATTTATTTAAAACAACCTCTAATTTCATATTGTTGTAGTAAGTTTCGTTATTAATGTTCAATTTATATTTAAGTTCAATATATCCACCATTTGTCTGGGAAAGAGAGAAATCAACATAATCAGTTTCAAGCTCAAGAACCAAATCACCAAAGGGAACGCTATATAATATTTCTAGTTTTGTACCTTGGATATATTGCATACGGGTGTTACAGGAACCTGTCCTTTTGATAGTCACCATATCATTTTCTGCTTTTATCATCACCGACACATCCCCAAGGTCTGTGAATTCCTTGTACATTAAAAAATATGTACCATTCCTAAAATAAAACTTTCCCTCAGTGGATATTTTTATTGTATCCTGATGCTCGTCAAAGCATTGATTGTTTGTGATATTAAATACTGCGTTTGGATTTTCAATAGTTTTCGATGTCAATTTTTGTCACCTGCCCGTTAATGTCGCTCTGTAGGAACAATGATGCTAAATTCTCAAAATTTTCAATGTTGTCGCTAACATAGTATTTGCATTCGCCTTTTTCAGTATTGTCGGAAAGGAGATTTGAAAATTTAAGCTTGACCTCTTTCGCAATTTCCTGACCTGCATCAATTAGTGTGACCTCATCACCCATAAACTCACCAATAACCTTTTTTAACAGGGGATAGTGAGTGCAACCTAAAATAAGAGTGTCAACTCCATTTTCTTTTATTTGTTCGAGGTACTCTTTTACAATTAGCCTTGCAACCTCTGTGTCAAAGTGTCCGTTTTCCACTAAAGGAACAAATAAAGGACAAGCCTTTGAATAGGTTTTTATTGAGTTATCTTTTGAAAGAATTTTTTCACTGTAGGCATTACTTTTTATAGTTCCAGGTGTTCCTATTATACCTATTTTCTTGCTTTTAGTAGCTTTTATGGCGGCATTTGAGGTTGCATCAACAACACCGATAACAGGTACATCTGATTGCTTTATTTTTGGCAATGCAACCGAGCTCACAGTTCCACAAGCAACCACAATAAGCTTCACATTATGACTTTTTAAAAAGTCAATATCCTGACAGGAGTACTTTATAATGGTTTCCTCTGAACGAGTTCCATATGGAACTCTTCCGGTATCACCCAAATATATTAAATTTTCATTTGGAAGAATACTTTTGATTTCCTTCACAGCAGTAAGACCACCAAGTCCGGAATCAAAAATACCAATACATCTGTTATCCATAATCAGTTACTCCTTAAATAATATCATAAATTAAAAATTCTATCAATAAAAGCAATTAAATGTTCACATAAAATTTACTTGTTATATAGTATTTTCAAGCTTTTTTATAATTTCCTCAAAATATTGGGGAAGGGGAGCAGAAAACTCTATATACTCTAAGGTTTTCGGGTGTACAAAGCCAAGGGTTGCAGCGTGAAGAAGCTGACCTTCGGTCTTTATTTTTTCTTTTTTTATGCCATAAACCCTGTCACCTACTATGCTGTGCCCCAAGGATGCCATATGAACACGAATCTGGTGTGTTCTGCCTGTTTCTAAAATACATTCGGCTAAGGTATAGCCTGAGTAGTTTTCTAAAATTCTATAATGAGTTACTGCCTCACGCCCACCTGCCACAATTGCCATTTTCTTTCTGTCGGACGGGTGTCTTGCGATTGGCTTTGAAATGGTACCGTCCTGAGATAACTTACCATTTAAAAGGGCAATATATCGTCTACTTGCCTTCTTTTCCTTTATTTGCGCTGACAAATGTATATGTGCTGAGTTTGTTTTTGCAACAACCAACAAGCCACTTGTGTCCTTGTCTATTCTATGCACAATTCCAGGTCTTACTACTCCGTTGATAGCAGAAAGGGAATTGCCACAATGATATAAAAGTGCATTAACAAGTGTGCCTGTGTAGTTTCCACAGGCAGGATGAACAACCATTCCCTGAGGCTTGTTCACAACTAAAAGCTCGTCATCCTCATATACAATGTCAAGGGAAATATTTTCAGGCTCTGCCATAATAAATTCAGGCTCAGGACACTCAATTTCAACTACATCTCCTAATTTCAACTTGTAGTTTTTTGAAATCTCCCTTCCGTTTACAGTTATATCACCATTTTCTAAAAGCTTAGCTGCATAGGAACGGGAAATGCCTACATCAGCATCACCTATATATTTATCCAGTCGTTGTCCATTGGATTTTTCATCTACAGTAAGTATATAATTATCCATTTATTTCTTTTTCCCATCTATAAATATTACATATACCATCAGCAAAACAGCACCTACAGTTATACCTATGTCGGCAAGATTGAAAACGGGGAAGTTGATAAAGCATAGCTCAATATAATCTACCACAAATCCACGAAATAGCCTGTCAATAAGATTTCCTGCTGCGCCACCAAGTATAAGGGATAGTGAAATAAGGGGAAATATATCCTGTGGTGTATGCTTTATTAAATACCATATCAGAGCAATGCATACAACAAGAGAGAAAATCCCCAAAATAAAGGTTTTTCCTGATAGCATTGAAAATGCTGCACCTGTGTTTTTAACATATATGAAATTTATTATGTTTGGTATAAACTCAAATGTGTCTGTTAGTGAGAGATTGTTTATAACTAAAAGCTTTATCCCCTGGTCAAGAATAACTAACAGAGAGGATATAATAATCCAGATTAGCATTTTATTTTTCTTCCTTTCGAGCTATATAAAGGTGACATAAATATTGTATCATAAATTTTAATAAATTAAAAGCAATTTATAAAAATAGGAAAAATTTTCATTCTTAATTGTTGTCGATAATTTCCTCAATTTCCTGGTCAAGCATAAGAATTTTCTCGGCTTTCTTGGTGTCCTCCATTCTCTCGACACTTCGAAGCCTTCTTATTATTGCTCTTGTTCTTGTGCCCACAAGACTATCAAGTTCCTTGTTTGCCTGATTTAATCTGTTCTGAGTGCTTAAGAGTACCTTTTCAAAGTTGTTAAATTCGGATTTTACTGCACTCAAAACCTCCCATGCCTCCAGAGAACGCTTCTGGATAGCTACTGCACGAAATCCCATCTGTAAGCTGTTTAATAATGCCGCCATTGTGCTTGGACCTGCAACATTTATCTTGTAGTCCCTTTGTAAGACCTCCACAAGACCTCTGTTTACAACCTCTGCATAAAGTCCCTCAAAGGGAAGGAACATAATTGCAAATTCAGTTGTGTATGGTACCTCAACATATTTTTCGTGAATATCTTTTGCACAAGCCTTGATTCTTGTGGAAAGAGAATTAACTGCTTCCTTGATTTTTTCTGTATCCCCTGTGTCATATGCGTCCTGAAGGGCAGCATAGGTATCACCGGGGAATTTTGAGTCGATTGGAAGATATATAAAGGAGTCATCCTCAAGTGGCATTTTAATGGCATATTCCACCACATTTTTACTGTTAGGAACAGTGGCAACATTTGTTTCATACTGCTCGTGGGATAAAATCTCTTCCAATATTGCACCAAGCTGAATTTCTCCTAAAATTCCTCTTGTTTTAACATTAGACAATACCTTTTTCAAATCTCCCACACCATTTGCAAGAGTCTGCATCTCACCAAGTCCTTTGTAAACCTGTTCGAGCCTTTCGCTCACAAGCTTAAAGGATTGACTCATTTTATCGTCTAAGGTCTTTTGAAGCTTCTCGTCAACTGTCTTTCGCATATCCTCAATTTTTTTGTTGTTGTCTTCCTGAATATAGGAAAGCTTCTTTTCGATAGTAATACGCATATTCTCTAATTTCTGTTCGTTTAAGGTTTCGAGAGTTTTTAGTCTTGTTTCCATTTGTGTCATTGAATTTGCAAGAGCCTGACTCATTTTCTCTTGCTTTTTGGTTATGTTTTTATCCATTTCACCAATTTTGGTGTTTTGCATTTCATCAGTGTTTTTCTGGCTTGCTAACAAAAGGTCGCCTAAGTTTTTAACAGACATCTGTGTTGTTTCATTGATGCTTTTTCTCAAGCTGTCGAACTCTCCATTAACCCCCTTTTTATTTTTCATTATCAAAAGAATTATTGATACTATTATGTTGATTGCCAATAATGCAAGAATTATATACTCCATAGCTATTTCCTCATTTCATATGTATATACTTATATTATATCTTTATGGAGGGATAATTTCAATATATTTTTGTTAAAAAGTAAAAGAAAAAGCGTATTCTTTGGAAGAATACGCTTTATTCATAATCAATTATTTGATTTCTGATTCGTCAACCTCTTGACCATCTATGGTAATGCCAACATCCTTGTAAACAGGCATTCCTGTTCCGGCAGGCATTAGCTTACCAATGATAACATTTTCCTTAAGACCAAGCAATGGGTCAATTTTTCCTTTAATAGCAGCCTCTGTCAGAACCTTAGTGGTTTCCTGGAAGGATGCTGCTGACAGGAAGGAATCGGTAGCAAGAGATGCTTTTGTGATACCAAGCAATACAGGTGAAGATGTGGCAGGTATGCCGTCACCATTTTTCATAACCTTTTTGTTAGCTTCCTGAAGCTCGAATTGGTCAACAAGTGAGCCAATAATAAGGTCGGTATCTCCTGCAGTTTCAACTCTTACCTTTCTGAGCATCTGGCGTGTGATAACCTCAACATGCTTATCGTTAATATCAACACCCTGCATACGATAGGTTCTTTGAACTTCTCTTGTGATATAGTCCTGAACATCACGAGGACCTTTAATTCTCAAGATATCGTTAGGATTGATTGAACCTGCAGTTAGTGGGTCACCCTTTTCTATAATATCATCATTTGCAACCTTGATGCTTGAATCATATGGAATCATATAGGTCTTTGCCTCTCCAAGCTCGTCGTTGGTTACTGTGATTTCTCTCTTTTGCTTTTGCTCAGCAATGCTTACTCTACCACCAATTTCGGAAATGATAGCAAGTCCCTTAGGACGCCTTGCCTCAAACAATTCCTCAATACGAGGAAGACCTTGAGTGATATCGCTTCCTGATGCAACACCACCGGCATGGAAGGTACGCATTGTAAGCTGAGTGCCAGGTTCACCGATAGATTGAGCAGCGATAATACCAACTGCCTCACCAACATTAACAAGGTCTCCTGTTGCCAGGTTAGTTCCATAACACTTAGAGCACACACCTGTTTTTGTGTGACAGGTAAGAATACTTCTGATATGAACACTCTTGATGCCTGCAGCAATAATCTTGTCTGCAGCGTTACGGGTAATCAATTCGTTTTCTTTTGTGATAACCTCACCAGTTTCAGGATGAATGATATCCTCTCTTGCAACTCTGTCAATGATACGATCCTTTAATGGCTCGATAACCTCATTTCCGTCCATAATTGCAGATACCCAGATACCCTCTTCAGTACCACAATCATTTTCACGAACAATAACATCCTGAGAAACATCAACAAGACGACGGGTCAAGTAACCTGAGTCAGCAGTACGGAGTGCAGTATCGGTAAGACCTTTACGAGCACCGTGAGAAGAAATGAAGTATTCAAGTACATTCAAGCCTTCTCTAAAGTTTGCACGAATAGGAATTTCGACTGTTCTACCTTGTGTATCTGCCATAAGACCACGCATTGCAGCCAACTGTCTTATCTGGTTAACGCTACCTCTCGCACCTGAGTCTGCCATCATAAAGATTGGATTGAATTTTCCAAGGTTATTCATCATAGCCTGTGTAACCTTTTCAGATACGCCTGCCCATGTTTTAATAACCTGGTTATAGCGTTCCTCGTCGGTTAACAAACCACGCCTGAACTTTTTGGTAATCTTTTCAATCTCAACTTCTGCATCTGCAAGAATTTGTTGCTTCTCTTCAGGCACTTCAATATCTGAAACTGCAACAGTGATTGCACCCTTTGTTGAATACTTGTAGCCTGTAGCTTTGATAAGGTCAAGGATTTCAGCAGTTTCGGTTGTGCCATGACTACGGATACATCTTCCGATAATATCACCAAGCTGCTTTTTGCCGACTGTGACATCAAAGCCGATTTCAAGGTCAAACATTGTTTCAGGGTTAGTTCTGTCAACAAGACCTAAATCCTGAGGAATGTTTTGGTTGAAAATAATCTTACCAACAGTTGCATCGATAAGCTTTGACTTGATTTCACCATTGATTTCCTTTTCAACTCTTAACTTGATAGGCGTATGAAGACCTAACTCCTTGTTATCATAAGCTAAAAGTGCTTCCTCCTCACTGATAAAGCAGTGTGGATGCCACTCCTCGTTTACATCTCTTCCAGGATAATCCTTACCACCAAGCTCATCATGCTTGATAATTGTTAAATAGTAACTACCAAGAATCATATCCTGTGTAGGAACTGTTACAGGGTGTCCGTCTTGAGGCTTCAACAGATTGTTTGCAGAAAGCATTAAGAATCTTGCCTCTGCCTGAGCTTCAGGAGATAGTGGTACATGGACTGCCATCTGGTCACCGTCGAAGTCGGCGTTATATGCAGTACATACCAATGGATGAAGCTTCAGGGCTCTTCCATCTACCAAACGAGGCTCAAATGCCTGAATACCAAGTCTGTGAAGTGTAGGTGCACGGTTCAATAGAACGGGGTGCTCCTTGATAACATCCTCCAAAACATCCCATACCTCAGGCTTTAAGCGTTCTACCATACGCTTTGCACTCTTGATATTGTGTGCTAAGTTTCTTGCAACAAGCTCCTTCATAACGAAAGGCTTGAACAGTTCAATTGCCATTTCCTTTGGAAGACCACATTGATAAATCTTCAACTCTGGTCCAACAACGATAACTGAACGACCTGAATAGTCAACACGCTTACCCAAAAGGTTCTGACGGAAACGACCTTGCTTACCCTTTAACAAGTCGGAAAGTGACTTTAATGCACGATTACCAGGGCCTGTTACAGTTCTGCCACGACGACCATTGTTAATAAGTGCGTCAACAGCTTCTTGAAGCATTCTCTTTTCGTTTCTTATAATAATGTCAGGAGCGCTCAACTCCAAAAGTCTGTTAAGACGATTGTTTCTGTTGATAACTCTTCGATATAAATCATTTAAATCACTTGTTGCAAATCTGCCACCATCAAGCTGAACCATAGGTCTTAGATCGGGGGGGATAACAGGGATTACTGTGAGAATCATCCATTCGGGGCGGTTGCCTGAGGAGATAAATGACTCAATAATCTCTAATCTCTTTATTATTCTGGCCTTCTTTGGACCCTGACCTGACAGAGCATCCAATTCCTCTTTCAATTCAGCAGAAAGCTTTTCAAGGTCAGTCTTTTCCAATAGCTCCTTGATTGCCTCTGCACCCATACCAACAGAGAACTTCTCACCATACTTTTCATATGCTTCACGATATTCTCTTTCGGATAAAATCTGGTTTTGCTCCAGATTAGATTTTCCAGGATCTGTAACAATATATGCTGCAAAGTAAAGCACTTTTTCGAGGCTTCGTGGTGAAATGTCAAGAACAAGGCTCAAAGCTGATGGAACACCCTTGAAGTACCAGATATGTGATACAGGTGTTGCAAGCTCGATATGTCCCATTCTTTCACGACGAACCTTTGATTTTGTAACCTCAACACCACATCGGTCACAGATTACGCCTTTATATCTTATTTTTTTATATTTACCACAATGACATTCCCAATCGTTGGTAGGACCAAAGATTTTTTCGCAGTAAAGACCATCTCTCTCCGGTTTTAGTGTACGATAGTTTATGGTTTCGGGTTTCTTTACTTCACCATAAGACCATTTTCTAATGGTTTCGGGAGAGGCTAAACCAATTTGTATTGCCTTAAAATTAAATTCTGTTCCCATATTTAAAAAAACCTCCTACTCTTAAAAATCGTCAAGCTGAATGGTCGAATCATCAACTTCATTGTCCTCTTCGTCAAAGAACAATGGATCTGTGTAATCGTCCATATCATCAACATCCTCTATGGTCATATCCTCGCTTAAGTCGTCCTCGTCTTCAAGGTCGTTGGCGAACAATTCTCTGTTCTCCATTTCCGACATTAAATCGTTCTTGTTGATAACATCATCATCGTCATCATCCTCAAGGAACTTAACAAGGTCAATTTCCTGATAATCCTGGTCAAGAACACGGATATCAAGAGCAAGTGATTGCAATTCCTTAACCAATACCTTGAATGCTTCAGGGATACCTGATTTTGGAATATTTTCACCCTTTACAATTGCCTCATATGTCTTAACACGACCAACGATATCGTCAGACTTAACTGTGAGGATTTCCTGCAAGGTATATGCAGCACCATATGCCTCAAGTGCCCAAACTTCCATTTCACCGAAACGCTGACCACCAAACTGGGCTTTACCACCCAAAGGTTGTTGTGTAACGAGTGAGTATGGACCTGTTGAACGAGCATGGATTTTGTCGTCAACAAGGTGGTCGAGCTTTAAGTAGTGCATCACACCAACTGTAACAGGATTATCAAACTTATCACCTGTGCGACCGTCATATACATCTGACTTAAAGTCAGTTCTCAATCCTGCCATAACAAAGGCTTCTCTTAGGTTTTCATCCTCAGCACCATCAAATACAGGTGTTGCTATCTTGATATATTCATCAGGACCAACCTTTGCTTTTGCGTCAACAATTCTCTTTGCATATTCAATGCTATAGTCAATAATATGCTCAACCTCTGTCTTTTCCTCTGCAGAAATAGTTTTGGATGAAGAAATCTTCTTCATAATAGCAGATTTATTAACCTCAGGATCAGCAGCAGTAAGGATAGTCAAAATCTTGTCCTTATGCTCTAAATGACTTTGTTCAACCTTATCAATAATAAGGTTCATAGTTCTTGCTAAAATCTCTTCAGGAGTTTGCAAACTCAATGTTCTGAAGGCATAGCCCAAGTGCATTTCAAGCACCTGACCGATGTTCATACGAGAAGGTACGCCCAAGGGGTTTAGAACAATCTGAAGTGGAGTACCATCCTCTAAGTATGGCATATCCTCTTGAGGAAGAACTCTTGAAACAACACCCTTGTTACCGTGCCTACCTGCCATCTTATCACCAACAGAGATTTTTCTCTTTTGTGCGATATAGCAACGAACAACCTGATTAACACCCGGAGGTAACTCATCACCGTTTTCACGAGTGAATTTCTTAACATCAACAATAATACCATTTTCACCATGTGGCACACGAAGTGAGGTATCACGAACTTCACGCGCCTTTTCACCAAAGATTGCACGAAGCAAGCGCTCCTCAGCTGTAAGCTCTGTTTCGCCCTTTGGTGTTACTTTACCAACAAGAATGTCACCTGCACGAACTTCAGCACCAATTCTGATAATGCCTTCCTCGTTCAAGTCTTTTAGTGAATCTTCGGATACATTTGGGATATCTCTTGTGATTTCCTCTGCACCTAATTTTGTGTCACGAGCTTCACACTCATATTCTTCAATATGAATAGATGTGAATACATCGTTCTTAACTAATTCCTCGCTGATTAGAACAGCATCCTCGTAGTTGTAGCCTTCCCAGGTCATGAATCCAATAAGGATGTTCTTACCCAAAGCAAGCTCACCATTATCCATACCTGGACCATCGGCAATAATATCACCCTTTTCAACATGCTCACCAACCTCAACAATCGGGCGTTGGTTGATACAGGTTGATTGGTTGGAACGAGCAAATTTAATCATCTTATGATGATGTCTTTCACCTGTTCCGTCACCCTTGATAACAACCTCGTCTGCAGAAAGCTTTTCAACGGTTCCTGCCTCGGTTGCAAGCACTGCAGAGCCTGAGTCCTTGGCAACCTTATATTCCATACCTGTTCCCACGATTGCAGAATCGGTTGTTAATAATGGTACAGCCTGACACTGCATGTTAGACCCCATCAAAGCACGGTTAGCGTCATCGTTTTCCAAGAAAGGAATACAAGCTGTAACGACAGACACTAACTGTCTTGGAGATACATCCATGTAGTCGATTTCACTACCCGGAACTTCCAATATTTCGTCACGATATCTTGCAGATACATTTTTGTCAAGGAAATGTCCTTCCTCGTCTAAAGGCTCATTAGCCTGTGCAATAATAAATTCGTCCTCCATATCAGCAGTCATATATACGATTTCATCGGTAACAATTCCCTTTTCCTTGTCAACTCGTCTGTAAGGAGCTTCAATGAAGCCATACTCGTTAATCTGGGCAAAGGTAGCCAATGAAGTGATAAGACCGATGTTTGGACCTTCAGGAGTCTCGATAGGACACATACGCCCATAGTGGGAGTAGTGAACATCACGGACTTCAAAGCCTGCACGGTCTCTTGAAAGACCACCAGGGCCTAATGCAGAAATTCTTCTCTTGTGTCTTAACTCTGCCAATGGGTTTGGCTGGTCCATAAACTGTGACAACTGAGATGAGCCAAAGAACTCATTTATGGTTGCACTGATTGGTCTTATATTGATAAGAGTTTGTGGAGTGATGATTTCCAAGTCCTGAATAGACATTCTTTCACGAACAACTCTTTCCATACGAGCAAGACCTATTCTGAATTGGTTTTGCAATAACTCACCAACACATCTTAGACGCCTGTTGCCCAAATGGTCAATATCATCAATCTCGCCTACTCCGTTTGCAAGACATACTATATAGTTAACTGATGCAAACATATCCTCAATAGTGATATGCTTAGGACTAAGCTCATCTGCACGAAGATTGATCTGCTCTCTGATTTCCTCCTCGGTAGGAACTTCTCCGTCCTCCTTATAGTCTTTGCCACTTACGATTTCTTCGATAACTGAACGACAAACCTTCTTGAAAGGAATATCGGAGATATCAAAGTCAACATAATTTTTAAGAGGTACCATCTCGTTAGAAAGAACAACAACCTTCTTTTCCTCCACAAGAAGAGTAACACGATTAACTCCTGCATCCTCAATAGCATGTGCCATTTCCGTGCTAAGTGCATCGCCCTTTGATGCAATTAACTCACCTGTGATTGGGTTGGTTACATCCTCTGCAAGTACCTTTCCTGCAATTCTTGATGCCAAAGCTACCTTTTTGTTGAATTTATATCTACCTACATGAGCAAGGTCATAGCGCTTGGGGTCAAAGAACATATTAAAAATAAGTGATTGCGCATTTTCAAGGTTCAATGGCTCACCGGGACGAAGACGCTTATAGATTTCCAATAGAGCCTCTTCACGATTAGTTGATGTATCCTTTTCAAATGTAGCAGTAAGTAGTGAGTCCTCACCAAAATATTCAAGAATTTGACCATTGGTTTCGAGACCCATTGCTCTTAAAAGAATGGTTACAGGTATTTTTCTTGTTCTATCAATTCTCACAGAGAATACATCGTTAGAATCTGTTTCATATTCAAGCCATGCACCTCTATAGGGGATAACTTGTGAAGAATATAGTGGTTTACCTGTTTTATCCCTTTCAAAGCTATAGTACATTCCTGGGGAACGGGTCAGCTGACTTACGATAACACGCTCTGCACCATTGATAATAAAGGTACCTTGCTCTGTCATCAATGGGAAATCACCCATGAAAATTTCCTGTTCCTTAATCTCGCCTGTTTCAGTGTTGATTAAACGCACATTAACACGCAAGGGAGCAGCATACTTTGCGTCTCTTTCCCTACATTCCTCAACGGAATACTTTGAATTGTAATCAAGAGTGTAGTCAAAAATCTCCAGCACCAAATGTCCGGAATGGTCAACGATAGGGGAGATATCGTGGAAAACTTCACGCAATCCTTCCTCTAAGAACCATTGATAAGATTTCTTCTGCACCTCGATAAGGTTAGGCATTTCTAAAACTTCGTCAATTTTAGAGTAGCTGAGTCTAGTATTTTTGCCTAATTGTACCTCGTGCACCATTCATTTATCACCTCGTCTGAAATTTTATAAGCTAACGATAATAAATTGCTTGCTATATAATAGGAAGAAACCTAAAATAAAATTGGGTATTGATTTTTTTAAAATGGTATGCTATAATAACTTTCATAGCATACAAAACCAATAACTTGCGAATAGCAAGCCCATGTTATTATCATTATACAATGTTTGATTATATCATATAAGTCAAGTGTTGTCAATAGGTGTGCTATAAAAATTTTTAAATTTTTACATATATGGAAGGAATGTGAAATATGCCTAAGTTTGAATGGCAGGAAAAATATGTGTTGGTGCCTGCCCGATTTATCGAAAAATATATGCCAAAAGCAAATGCAAGCTTTGTTAAGGTCTATCTTATGGCATTGAATGCAGCAACAAATAATGAGTTAATAGAATATTCAGCTATTGCAAGAGAGCTGAATTTATTGGAAAGTGATGTCATTCAGGCAGTTAATTATTGGCAGGAAGAAGGATTAGTCAGAGTATATGATGATGTTGTGTCCTTTGATGTTGACAAAAAGCCACAAAAGGATATAGAGGATAAGCAGGATATAAAGGTAGTCCCACAAAAGCAAAAACGCCCTGAGTATTCTCAGGACAAGGTCGCAATGGCAATTGCAGAGAATAACACCTTGTCGGAAATGGTTTTGGTGGCACAGGAGATTTTAGGAAAGACCTTAAATCCTTCGGATGTGGAAACTTTATATTGGATATATGATGGCTTGAAGTTCTTGCCTGAGGTTATATTGATGCTCTTAGAATACTGCGTTTCCAAGGAAAAGCGTAGAATGAGCTATGTTGAAAAGGTTGCAATTTCCTGGCACGAAAGAGGGGTAACAAGTATTGATGCAGTAAATGAGTATCTTAAAAAGGAATCGGAGCGTTCAGGCTTTATATATCAGATTAGAAAAACACTTGGTATTTTAGACAGGGGATTGAGTCAAACTGAGGAGCAGTTCATAACAAGATGGAAGGATATGTATAATATGGATGAGGAAATGATTTCTCATGCGTATGAGCAATGTATAATCCAGACTGCAAAGCTATCCTTTCCATATATGGAGAAAATATTGGAAAGATGGTATAAACAGGGAATACATACTGTAGAAATGGCTAAAGAGGACAGCAAGATATTCAAAGGCGAGCAACAATTTAACTCAAAAAAGGGTGGATATGAGGTGTACTCAGAAAGTTATGACCATAACTCACTTGCTGAATTGACAAGAATGGATGATAATGAGGAATAATAAAAAAATCTGCTTGAATTTTTCAAGCAGATTTTTTTGTTACATATTTTTCAATGCCTCAAGGCTCTCTAAGACCTTGTTAAGCATATCCTTGTATCTTTCGCCCTTTTCCTTTTCCTCGTCAATAACCTTTTGTGGAGCTTTTGCAACAAAGCCAGGGTTGTTGAGCTTTCCTTCAACTCTCTTTATTTCACCCTCAAGCTGAGTTTTTTCCTTCATTAGTCGTTCAGTTTCCTTATCCTTATCCACTAACTCACCCATTGGCAAGAATATCTCTGCTGCTTCAACAACAACATTCACAGAATTTGAAGGAACTGAAGCCTTTGAGCTATCCACAATAACTTCATTTGCAGATGCTAACTTTTGGAAGAATGAAACACCCTTTTGGAATAGCTCTGTATTGTCAGTAACTATAAACATATTAGCCTTCTTTGAAGGTGGAACATTCATTTCTGCACGAATATTTCTCACAGATGTGATTGCAGACATTATAATCTCCATTTGCTTTTCCTCTGCCTTAAAAGAGAGCTTCTCGTCATAAACAGGGAAGGAGCTTATAACAATGCTTTCAGCCTCGTGAGGAAGATGTTGCCATATTTCCTCGGTAATAAATGGCATAAATGGGTGAAGAAGCTTCATTGTGTTGGACAATACATAAGTAAGAACATATTGAGCAGTTTTGGCTGTTGGATTTTCCTTGTCGAATAAACGAGGCTTAACAAGCTCGATATACCAGTCACAGAAATTGTCCCAAATAAAGTCGTATAGCTTTAAAACTGCAATTCCAAGCTCAAACTTATCTAAATTATCGGAAACTTCTTTTACAACATCGTTGTATTTTGAGATAATCCATTTGTCCTCAAGTTGTAATAAGGAAGCGTCGGGAAGGATATTCTCCTCGATATCAAGATTCATAAGTGTGAATCTTGATGCATTCCATATCTTATTTGCAAAGTTTCGGCTCGCTTCAACTCTCTCGGTGTAGAAACGCATATCATTACCAGGTGCGTTACCTGTTGCAAGAGTGAAACGCAAAGCGTCTGCACCATACTTATCAATAATCTCCAATGGATCGATACCATTGCCTAAGGATTTACTCATTTTTCTGCCCTGAGAGTCACGAACCAAGCCGTGAATGAACACATGCTCAAAAGGCTTTTTGCCTGTGTGCTCAAGAGCTGAGAAAATCATTCTTGACACCCAGAAGAAAATGATGTCATAGCCTGTAACAAGTACACTTGTTGGATAGAAATAGTCTAAGTCCTCAGTTTTTTCAGGCCAGCCAAGAGTTGAGAAGGGCCATAGAGCTGATGAGAACCAAGTGTCTAACACATCCTCGTCCTGACGAAGCTTTCCACCACATTTCGGACAGGTTGTTAAATCCTCTTTAGATACAAAGGTTTCACCACAATCGTCGCAATAGAATGCAGGAATTCTGTGCCCCCACCATAGCTGACGGGAGATACACCAGTCGTAAACATTTTCCATCCAGTTCATATATGTTTTTGAAAAGCGTTCGGGAACAAATTTAATATCCCCTGACTTAACAGCTTCCATAGCAGGCTCAGCCAAAGGCTTCATTTTAACAAACCATTGCTTTGAGATAATTGGCTCAACTGTTGTTCCACAACGATAGCATTGACCAACATTGTGTGAGTGCTCCTCAACCTTTAATAATAAGCCAAGCTCCTCAAGCTCCTTAACCATCTTTTCTCTTGCTTCATATCTGTCCATGCCTTCATACTTGCCACCGTAGTGGTTGACAGTTGCATCGTCATTCAAGACCTTAATTTGCTCTAAATTGTGTCTTTGACCAACCTCAAAGTCGTTAGGATCGTGAGCAGGAGTGATTTTAACACAACCTGTTCCGAATTCTTTATCTACATACTCGTCAGCAATAACAGGGATTTCTCTGTCTGTTAATGGTAAAAGAAGAGTTTTTCCGATTAAGTCTTTGTATCTTTCGTCCTCGGGGTTTACTGCAACTGCAGTATCACCAAATAAGGTTTCAGGACGGGTTGTTGCAACCACAACATAGTCGTCTGTACCTTTGATTGGGTACTTGATATGCCAGAAATGTCCACCTTGTTCCGCGTGTTCAACCTCTGCATCGGAAAGAGCAGTTATACAATGAGGACACCAATTTATAATTCTTGAGCCCTGATAAATTAATCCCTTTTCATATAGGTTAACAAACACCTCGCGAACTGCCTTTGAGCAACCCTCGTCCATAGTGAAGCGTTCTCTGTCCCAATCACAAGAAGAACCTATTTTTTTGAGCTGATTTATAATTCTGTCACCATAGAGCTTTTTCCAATCCCAAACTCTATCCAAAAACTTTTCTCTACCTAAATCATAACGGGTTAATCCCTCATTAACTCTTAGATTCTCCTCAACTTTAATCTGGGTTGCAATTCCTGCATGGTCAGTTCCGGGAACCCAAAGTGCAGAATATCCCTGCATACGCTTGTATCTTATCAGGATATCCTGAAGAGTTTCGTCGAGGGCGTGTCCCATATGCAATTGACCTGTTACATTGGGGGGTGGGATAACAATTGTGAAAGGCTTTTTGGTTTTATCTGCCTCTGCGTGAAAATATCCCTTTTCGGTCCATTCCTTGTATAGCCTGTCCTCCACGGCAGCAGGGTCGTAGGTTTTTGCGATATTATTCTTATCTTCCATTTTAATCCTCCAAAATATTATATAATTACTACATTAAATAATGTAATAAAATTTTTAACGCTATAGAGCCATACTACTCCATCTTAGTTATTATCGCATTTTTATAATATTTTGTCAAGGTTTCTTTGAGCTTTTTTCTAATTTACAACAAATCAATTGTAAAAATTAGAGAAAAAGTATTGACAATGTTTAAAAATTGTGGTATATTGATTAGCAAAGTAAAGGCTTTGACGAAGAGTGCGCAGAAGTGGTTCTCTTTTAGAGAGGTGATGGGTGGTGCAAATCGCTGAGAATTCTCTGTTAGCTGTAGCTTCCGAGCCGAGAGGAAGAAAGCAATATTTTTGTGAGTAGAGCCTCTCCGTGATTGCTGCGTTAATGCATAAGAGTTGACAGACTCCGAAAGTGGTAGTCGGGAGAACCGATTGCAATTTGAGTGGTACCGCGGGTTGATTATTTACTCGTCTCAAAGGAATTTTATAAGTCTTTTGGGATGAGTTTTTTTAGTTTTTGTCCCAAAACAGGAGGTAAATATATGAAGAATATGACTGAAATTGATTTTAAAATCAAAGAAATTTCGGGAAGAATCAAGGAACTGAGAGAAATTGAGGGCTTATCAGTATCTCAAATGGCAAAGAAAATTGATGTCAGCGAGGAAGAATATGTTTTGTGCGAAAATGGTATGCAGGACTTAAACTTTGCCTTTATCTACAGATGTGCCCTTGCCTTCAATGTGGATGTTACCGATATTATTGAAGGTAGAAGTCCAAATTTGAAATTTTATACTATGACAAGAAATGGAGAAGGTCAGAGAATTGATGAGGCTCATGGTATGACCTACTTTAACTTGGCAGCTGCCTTCCGTAACAGAATTGCTGAGCCATTGTATGTTGAATGTAAGTATGATGCTGAGGCAGAAAAAAGGGGAATAGAGGTCACAACTCATATAGGACAGGAATGTGATATTGTTGTTAAAGGACATTTAAAAGTGCAAATCGGTGAGCATTCCGAGGTCTTAGGCCCTGGAGACAGTATATACTATGATAGCTCCACTCCTCATGGAATGATTGCAGTAAATGGTGAGGATTGCATTTTCTATGCCATTGTTTTAAATCCTGTTGGTGATCCCGTGCCTGAATTACACACAACCAAACAGGTAGTATCAAAGCCTGTGGAGAGGGACACTAAAAAGAGAATTTATCATAAGTTTATTGAAACAGAGGAAAATGATGCAGGTACTCCTGTATCAATTAAATTCAAGAACGAGGATAAGTTCAACTTTGCGTTTGATATTGTTGATGAAATTGCAAAAAAAGAGCCTGATAAGGTGGCGTTAGTTCATATATCCAATGAAAAGGAAAAGAATGTGTTCACATTTAGGGACATAAAAAGAAATTCCTGCAGAGTTGCAAACTATTTAAAATCCCTTGGCGTTAAAAAGGGAGATAAGGTTATGCTTGTGTTGGGTAGAAATTATCAGTTTTGGTACACAATGCTTGCTCTTCATAGGCTTGGTGCAATTGCAATCCCTGCGATGAATCAGTTATTGGAGCATGACTTTGAATATAGATTCAATGCGGCAGAAATAAGCACGATAATATGTACATCAAAGGGTGAGGTAACAGAACAGGTTGATATTGCAGCTAAAAAGTGTCCTCAGCTTGTTAATAAAATTATCGTTGGTGAAAATAAAGAGGGTTGGAGAAACTTAGATGAGGAATTCACAATGTTCTCCACTCATTTTGAAAGGGAAGAGGACACTGCATGTGGTGATGACACAATGCTTATGTTCTTCACCTCGGGAACAACAGGATATCCTAAAATTGCAGAACATACATATAAATATGCACTCGGACATTTCCATACTGCTAAGTATTGGCATAATGTTGTGCCTGACGGATTACATTTCACAATTTCCGACACAGGCTGGGCAAAGGCTATGTGGGGTAAATTCTATGGTCAATGGTTATGTGAGGCAGCAACCTTTGTTTATGATTTTGACAGATTCAATGCAGCAGATATTTTGTCTATGTTCAAGGAGCATAATATAACAACCTTCTGTGCACCACCTACCATGCTTCGTATGATGGTTAAGGAGGATTTATCAAAATATGATTTGTCGTCACTAACACATATAACTACTGCAGGAGAGGCGTTAAATCCTGAAATTTACAGACAATTTGAAAAAGCAACAGGCTTGCAGATTATGGAAGGC
This sequence comes from Clostridia bacterium, assembly GCA_045649415.1. Classification (GTDB taxonomy): domain Bacteria; phylum Bacillota; class Clostridia; order UBA1381; family UBA1381; genus CAKSQL01. Next base: position 187,630 of record JAZRPY010000014.1, read on the forward strand.
TTCGGTCAGTCGGAAAGCACCATGATGATTGGTAATTTAAGAGGTGCACCTCACAAGATTGGCTCAATGGGTAAGCCTGCACCGATTTATGATATCAGTCTTGTTGATTCTGACGGAAATCCTGTGAAGGCAGGTCAACCTGGAGAAATTGTTGTTAATGTAAGTGGTGGAGCACCCTGTGGCTTGTTTAAGGGCTACTATAATGATACAGAGAAAACCAATGAGGTGTGGCACAATGGTTTTTATCACACAGGCGATGTTGCTTGGCGTGATGAGGACGGATTTTATTGGTATGTAGGTAGAGCTGATGATGTTATCAAATCGTCAGGCTATAGAATCGGGCCATTTGAAATCGAAAGTGTTATTGTGGAGCTTCCATATGTTCTGGAATGTGGAGTTTCGGCAGCTCCTGACGAAATAAGAGGTCAGGTTGTTAAGGCAAGCGTTGTGCTGATGCCGGGAGTTGAGCCAACAGAGGAATTAAAAAAGGATATTCAAAATTATGTTAAAGAGCATACTGCTCCGTATAAGTATCCAAGAATTGTGGTGTTCAGGGATGAGCTTCCCAAAACCACAAGTGGTAAAATACAAAGAAACAAGCTATAAAATCCCAAAATTGCAAAAACATCTGTTTTTGCAATTTTTGATTTTGACAATGAATATTGTATAAAAACTGCTATTTTATATGGCAGTTTTTATATTCCTTATTGCGATTTTACTAAAATTATTTTTTTAGAATTTTAGAGATATTTAAAGATATTTAAAGAAAAACAAAGTATTAGAATTATATTTGTTTATAAAGCTTGTTTTTTCTCATTGATATTATGTTTAAAAAATGGTATCATATACAAGTCGTCTGGATAGATTAGACTAATGGTTGGTCTTGCTAATCGGGATGTAGCGCAGTTTGGTAGCGCATCTGGTTTGGGACCAGAGGGCCGCAGGTTCGAATCCTGTCATCCCGACCACAACTTTTTTATGGGAGTTTAGCTCAGCTGGGAGAGCGTCTGCCTTACAAGCAGGATGTCACAGGTTCGAGCCCTGTAACTCCCACCAAAAACTTAATATGCTGGTGTAGCTCAATTGGTAGAGCAGCTGATTTGTAATCAGCAGGTCGCGGGTTCGAGTCCCATCACCAGCTCCAGGGAGAGTTCCCGAGTGGCCAAAGGGGGCAGACTGTAAATCTGTTGCTTCTAGCTTCGATGGTTCGAATCCATCCTCTCCCACCAGAAAAAACGACTTGTTTCGACAAGTCGTTTTTTTCATTGATATAAATCTCTTGCGAGATTTTCGATATGTCATAAATGACTCGATATGTGCTGACGCACTCGATATGTTGCCTTGCGGTAACGAGATTTATTTCATATCGATTTTACGAAGTGAAAATATCGAGCAATCGAAGATTGCATATCGACTAAAAATCACTAGCATCTATTTTGTTGGTGAAATCAAAACAAAAATCCTGTAAAAAGATAGGGTTTTTCTATTATTCATTCATTTTAGAGTTTATGCAGAATTTGGGAAATCTCCGTTCTTTTATGTTCTTAACTTCATTATGATTGGAATTGATTTACTTTTATATGTAAGAAACTATAAGATTGATAAGAAAATAGTGAAAAATAATTAAAAGGAGTTGTTTTTTTTAAAAAGCAACTCCTTTTTTCTTGACTTTTCTTTTGTTTTGTAGTAAAATACCTTTGTTCATATGCCCCTTTAGTTAAATGGATATAATAAACCCCTCCTAAGGGTTAGTTGTGAGTTCGATTCTCGCAGGGGGTGCCATAAAAAACACCAAGTCATCGACTTGGTGTTTTTTATGTTTCTTTATAAGATTTTCTTTATAATTATTTAATTTCGGTTGTCCAGTCTTCATCCCAAGGATAACGGATACGTAGAACCTCGCCGCCACGTTTTGCTGATTCTTCAGCATAGATGCCGGGAAGTGTCATAGCAAGACCTTCTTTCAAAGAAATAGGTGCAGGACCGCCTGTTTCAAGCGCATGGAAGAAATGGTCAAGTAACGCATAGTCCATACCGCCATGACCTGTTTTTAGTGCCATTTCGTTGTCAGCATAAGCCGGAGGCATAAATTCTCCACTGATTTCCTTTAGCTTTGTATCTAACTCTTTCATAGAGTTGTATCTTATTACAGGCTTTTCATTTCTTTCTATTCTTTCCATATAGCCCTCTGTACCGAATACGCGATAGTTGTGATGACCTATATCAGAACGACAACGGCCGTTTTTCATAATTCTTACAACAACGCCTGAATCTGTCTGGAACTGTGCGCACATCATTTCATCTCTGGGTGCAAACTTTGAAGGTGGATAGTCGTCAGCATGAACACCTGTTCCGAAACAGCTTACCTTTCTCAATTCCTCTTCCAAAATTGCAAGAAGTGGTCCTAATGAGTGTGTGCAATAACGAATCGGTATTAAAAGTCTGCGCCAGTCACCATTCTCGTTAAGGTGGACTGTTTCATCACTCTTTGGAAGACTCCAATGTATGTATTCACCTTCCATAACATAGGGCTTACCCAAAAGTCCCTTGTCGTAAAATTCCTTTAGTAAAACTGCGAATTTCTGCTCGTTGGGGTTTGCACCTACAGAAATTATAGCGGTTGTGTCTTTGGCTGCTTTCCATAAATCCTCTGCTTCCTGAAGGTTTGCAACAACAGGAATATCTGTTAGAACATTGATGTTTCTAGCTATTGCCTTTGCACAGAATTCAGCGTGAATGTCTGCACCTGTTTCAACGATAACTGCATCTAAATCAGCCTCTTCAAGCATTTTGTCATAGTCTTCGTAGAACTTTGTATCAGGACATAGCTCACTCATAGGAACATCAATAAGCCATTGTTTTTCGTACCAGTTTCTGGGGAATATGTCACAAGCAGCAACAGGGATAACGCGGTCAGCAAATGCTTCGACTGCATACTTAAACATATTTCTTCCTCTGTGGCCTAAGCCTACTATGCCCAAACGTATTTTTTCCATAATGAACACCTCGTTTTATAAAAAATTTTATTAATTACACATTGTTATTTTCCGTAAATATCTCTTCTTGCGCCTTCTATCAATTCCATTGCATTGTTATACATAATGTTTTCGATATCCTGACGTGAAAGATTTAATTTTTCAGCTACGCGCTTGAACGCAAGCAGTTCTTCATAAGCAAAAAATGTAATTTCTTTGGCTTCTTCCGAAACCTCTCTCATGTGTGGATCAGATTCTAACCCTTCGCCATAAATACCTGGAGGAACAAGGTTGATATATGTGCCGTTTTCTGCGATACGCTTACATTTCATTCTCAAAATAGGCATATCTGTACCATACATAACGTGCTTAACACCTGCGTTTTTGATTACCTCTTCAATAGCTATATCACAGCAGTTTGCACTAAAGTCAAACATCAAATCAGGGGATGCTGCCAAAACGGCAAATGCATTTCCGATATCGCTTTTCCTTATTTCATTAATCCTGCTCTCTTTTTATAATCATCAAATAATAAGGAATACATCTTTGTTTTTTCTAAATTTGGTTTTAAGATTTTTTCATTAACAGCTAATTTTTTGTAGCCACTCTCTTCGTTTTCATATAATCCGCAGCCAACGCCTGCCATAACAGCTGCACCTACACAAGCGAGGTCAGCAACATCAGGAATACGCACGGGTAAACCAGAAATGTCAGCCAAAAGCTGTGACCATATCGGGCTTTTTGTCGCACCGCCTGAAAGAATTATCCCGTCGCTTGATGGCTTTGTGTTGAAGCTTTCCATCATCCAAAGGACTTGGAATACTACACCCTCCATAACGGCGCGGGCAAGATTAAAGCTATCATGTGATAAATCCATACCGAAAAAGCTGGCTTTTGTGAGCCTTTCGGTTTTGTTTGCCTTTCCTGCGAACGGATAAAAGTACAAGCCCTCTTCTGCCGCTTTTTTTCTTTCTGCCATTTCGTCAATAAGCTGATATGATATGTCTTCTTTTTGCATAACGTTCTTTCTCAGCCAATCCAGGCATACGCCACCTGATGAAAGTGACTGAAGGCTTCCCCACATATTGGGAACCGCTGCCACAGATTGAGAAAGACCTGATGCGAAGTTCGGCTCATCACTTATTGCTGTAACAACCCAGCACGTGCCCGAGCCAATCAACATATCGCCGCTTTTAGTTGCTCCTGCGCCGAGGGCCACGGCGTATTGGTCGTGGGCGCCTGAAACTAATACAGTATCGGTTGTAAGACCTAATTCTTTTGCTGCTTTTTCTGTCAGTGTGCCGATTTTTTCGCCTGACGGAACAAGCTTTGGAAGGCGGTCTTCAGTAATACCGCAAAATTCTAATATTTCTTTGTTGTATCTGCGCTCTTTTATATCGCACAGCTGATTGATACCGGCATTGGATAAATCAACAGCGGCGATTCCTGTCAATTTCATCGAAATATAATCAGGAACAGTTAAAAACAGCTCTGTTTTTTCAAAAATTTCTGGTTCATTTTCTTTGAGCCAACGAATGGTCAATGCAGGTAATTTATTTCCCAAGTGCCATCCGCTTATATTATACATTTTTTTGTCGTCGCCGACTTCTGTAATAAAGTCCTGCTTTTGCTTTTCGCAGCGCGCGTCATTCCACACTATTGCAGGACGCAACGGGATTGAGTCGCTGCCTATTGGCACTAATGTTCCGCCTTGTGTTGATAATGAAATTGCCAAGACATTTTTTGCAATCTCCTTATCAGAACATACCTTGCGGATTGTTTCCGTAACAGCATCATACCAGTCATCTGCACTTTGTTCGCTTAAACCAACATTAGGGGTACTCATAGAGTACCCCTTGTATGCATGACCTAATACTTCACCATTTTCGGAAAAAAGCATTGTTTTTGTGCCGGTTGTGCCAACATCAACGCCTAAAAGATATTTTTCCATAAGTTTTCTCCTAAAATTTACCTATTATTAAAGTGCAATAATATCCTTTGCTTCAATAGGAAGTGCCATAGCTTCACTAACATAAATTGTTCCTTTTGTAAGCTGGTAGATAGATGCGGGAACCTCCATGCAAACAGGTCCGTAAAGCTGTAATCTTGAAATCATTCTTTCCCATGAAGAATATCCACCGGGTGAATGTAAGTCGTGACGTTCTAAGTGCTCACGAGCATGGATTACGTCCCAAGGACCGATTGATACAGAGTATCTTGGTGTGTGCCACAACGCACTTCCTGCACCTGAGTTTTGTATATTTGTCAAACGATGGTTGTCAACGAAGCCTGCCTTGATTTTCAAGAAATCTTCTAAGTTATCAGCTTTAAATCTCTTTGTATTAGGGTCGATAAATGCTGTGTGACCAACCCAGCCTGTAGCTGAGATGATTAAGTCGGCACCGCCGTTACCCTCTTCGGCAATCATATCTGAATAGTAATTAATATTTTCATTTGTGTAGTAGTGCATCTGCTTAAGAGGCGGACGTAAGTCTTCACGGAAGCTCATATAGAACTCTGTCATGAAGTGACCACCCAATGAGCGCTGCCATGTAATAGGTGCAACGTTACCATCCTCATCAGCGTATTCATCCATACAGAAAGCGTGGATGTTACGTCCTGAAATATTAAAGTTGTTACACATTTCTACAGCTGCTTTGTAAATGTTTCTCCAAGAGTTAGGGAAAACAATAACTGTCTTTTTGTCTTCTACGTCTGATTTATAAATCCAGTTAAACAATTCACATGTTACTGCACTTGAAGGATGAGGAACAACGCGAACACTGTATCCGTTTTCGTTTGTTATATCCATTTCTTCTCTTTTTATATTTCTGCAATATTCCAAAACGGCTTTATCCTGTGTAGGAAGCCACTCGCTTGGCTTAAAATCAAATAAACTGCGATTCATTTTTTGTTCCGCCTTATCTTTCTTCTTTTTTCTTGATTTCTTCTAATGCAGGAATCAAGTAGTCATAATCAGGCAATGTTTGTGGTGCATCTGCAACAGCATCTGACAAGTAGCAGATACCCTTATGCATTCTCATTAATGAGCCTGGATTTTCAGGACAGATAGGTCCGAACATAGCAAGTCTTAGCGGGAACTTCTGGTGAGCAGCACCGCCACAACCTACTAAGTACTCTACGTCAATCCAAAGCTTTGAAGCCATTAAGTCCTTAGGACCTACTGTGACAGCCTTGGGAGGTACGTTTCCAAGGTCACCCGCACAGCCGAACATACCACGAAGGGAATCGTGTGCAATCATTTCCATCATAGGTGTAACTAAGCGTGAACCCATAGCTGCAAACTCGTCCATTGTCTTTGCAGGGAAGCTTTCTGGGTCAATAGCACCGATACCGCTTGACCAGCTTAATGCTGTGTAAGCTACATCTGCGCCACCTAAAGCAGCTAATTCGTCTGAATATGTATCGATGTTGTCGTTTGTCCAGAAGTGAATCTGGTCCATAGGCATACGAAGCTCTGCGTCAAGCTTTTCGTAGAAATATCTCATAAAGTGACCTGAACGGCTGTAAGGACTCTGGTAAGGTGCTACCTCACCCTTTTCATTTGCATACTCATATAAGAAGAATATATGAACGTTTCTGCAACTGATTCTAAACTTGTTTAACGCCTCTGTAACACTGATGAATACAGCATTTTCTGGGCTGGGTAAGATTAATACCAGCTTCTCGTTTTTAACATCAGACATTCTGATGCGCTGCATTAGGTCTGTTGCGAAGTAGTTATGAACGTCGTGAACTACCTTCAATTCAAAATCGGGGTTTTCAAAATTCTTTCCCTGACGTGCATAGAAATCTTCGTTAACTACGCTGTCTAAAACTTCGCGGTCCTGGAATGGAAGCCACTCAGGAGGGGCGAATTTAAATGTGTTGTAAAATGCCATTTTACTTCCTCCTTGTGCTTTGTTGGTTTAAATACCTTAAATTATATTATATTATATTATATCATATAAATCTAAATTTTGGCAATACTTTTTATCGCCTTTTGCTATATTTTTTATAGCGTGTTACATTCTTAAAAGCAACAGCTATATATTACCAAAAAAAAGGAGAAAAGTATTTGTAAAATATTAAGTTTTTTTTGTAAAATAGTAAATTTTTATACTTTCAAGATAAAGTAAATGTTTTTTGTAAAAAACATTTTACAAATTACTTCTTTTGTAGTATAATAAATATAATTATATGTATTATGGGAGGTTTTCTTATGTCACAAGAAAATAACAATGCTAATGTTTCAGAGCTTTCGGAAATTTTACAGGTAAGACGAGATAAACTCAAAGAGTTAGTTGACGCAGGGTCTGACCCGTTTATAATAACTAAATTCAACCGCACACATTCCACAAAGGATATTTGCAAAGGATACACAGAAGAAGAGCGCACAGTATCTGTTCGTGGCGAGGACAAGCAAATCGTTGCAAGGATTTCTCCGTTAGACGGGCAAATCGTTACAGTTGCAGGCAGAATTATGTCAAAGCGCGGTATGGGTAAGGTAGGCTTTGCCGACATTCAGGATATGGACGGCAGAGTTCAGCTTTTTGTTAAAAAGGATATTTTAGGTGAGGACAACTACAACGTCTTCAAAAAGTACGACATTGGTGATATCGTAGGCGCAGAGGGTGAGGTTTTCACAACACAAACAGGCGAAATCTCAATCCGCATAAACTCAATCACGCTTTTATCGAAATCATTACAGCCATTGCCTGAAAAATTCCACGGTATGACAAATACCGATATGAGATATCGTCAGCGCTATACTGACCTTATTATGAATGCAGATGTTAAGGACACATTTATCAAGCGTTCAAAAATCATAGCAGCAATCCGCAGCTACCTGAACGCACAGAATTTCTTAGAGGTTGAAACACCTATGCTTGTTTCTAACGCAGGCGGTGCGGCTGCTCGTCCTTTTGAAACACATTTTAATGCTTTAGATGAAGATTTTAAGCTTCGTATTTCGTTGGAATTGTACTTAAAAAGATTAATCGTCGGCGGACTTGAAAGAGTTTATGAAATCGGCAGAGTTTTCAGAAACGAAGGTCTAGACACACGCCACAATCCTGAATTTACTCTTATGGAGTTGTATCAGGCATACACAGACTACCATGGTATGATGGATTTGACAGAAAATCTCTACCGCCATGTAGCACAAGAGGTTTTAGGCACGACAAAAATCGTTTACAACGGCATTGAAATGGATTTGGGACAGCCGTTTGAAAGAATTACAATGGTTGATGCTGTTAAAAAGTACGCAGGTGTTGACTTTAACGAAATTAATACAGTAGAAGAAGCACGTGCTATAGCAAAAGAAAAACATGTTGAATACGAAGAGCATCACAAAAAAGGCGATATTCTAAACCTTTTCTTTGAAGAATATGCAGAAGAGCATCTCATTCAGCCAACATTTGTTATGGACCACCCGATTGAGATTTCTCCTTTAACAAAGAAAAAACCCGAAGACCCCAACTATGTTGAGCGTTTTGAGTTCTTTATGAATGGCTGGGAAATGGCAAACGCATACTCTGAATTGAACGACCCCATCGACCAAAGAGAGCGTTTCCGCGCGCAAGAAGCATTACTTGCTTTGGGCGATGAAGAAGCAAATACAACAGACGAGGACTTTATGAACGCTTTAGAAATCGGTATGCCTCCTACGGGCGGTATCGGTTTTGGTATCGACAGAATGTGTATGTTGCTCACAGATTCAGCAGCAATCAGAGACGTTTTGTTGTTCCCCACAATGAAGCCACTTGACAAGTAATAATGGGTGCGGTAATGAACGAAAAGAAAAAACTCACTTTTTTGCAAAAGCTTGAAAATTTTTGGTACTATTATAAATGGCGCGTAATATCAGCTGTATTGTTGGTTTTTGTAGTGTATTTATGCGCGCAGATTTTTAAAGAAAATACAACAGAAAACCCCCGTGACCTTACGATTGTATCGGCTCTTTCACACCCATTGACGGTAGAAGAGTATGATATAGACAAAAGATTAAAAGATTTTGCAGAAGATATAGATAACGATGGAGAAAAAAGCATAGTCCTATCGCCGTACTATATAACCGAAAAACGCACGAGTGATACCGACTTGGTTGCGCAGGCGCAATTAGAAAATCATTTTAAAAATGCTAAAGGCGACCTACTCATTTTTGACGAGCCAAATTTGTCCTATTACTTAAATAAGGATATATTTGCACCCTTAGATGATTATGTTGACTTATCTGGCATACCTGATGAAGATATTGTCCGTCAAAATGGCAATGCTGTTGCGCTAAAGCTTTCTGATAGCAAAATCTTGAAGGATATGCACTTTATAATCGACGAGGTTTATGCAGGTGTTTTGTTTGTTCCTGATGATGCAGATGAAATGACATTAAAATCACGCGACAATACAAGGAATATTATTGCAAAGCTTCTTGAAAAGTAAGAGGCTGTAGCAAAATGCGCAGACCTCGCAAAACAAAAAAACATAGATTTTAAGCTGTATTACAAAGATATAGCATCTGAAAATAATGAAATATATGTAGTAAAATTCGAAAATCACGAATTTTACATTGAATTTATGT